>JBEPVT010000078.1:0-19067 GCA_041690895.1 Gammaproteobacteria bacterium | reverse complement strand
TCGAACTGCATGCCTTCGACCACTTCGAGCTCGTTCTCGAGGCCCGAACCTTCTTCAACTGTGATGACGCCTTCCTTGCCAACCTTTGCCATCGCATCCGCAATGGTCTTGCCGATGCTCTCGTCGGAGTTCGCGGAGATCGTGCCGACCTGCGCAATCGCTTTCGGATCTTTGCAGGGCTTGGAGAGCTTCTTGAGCTCTTCGGTCGCCGCCAGGACCGCTTGGTCGATACCACGCTTCAGGTCCATCGGGTTGATGCCCGCGGCGACAGCCTTGAGGCCTTCGCGAATAATCGCCTGCGCGAGAACGGTCGCGGTGGTGGTGCCATCGCCGGCTTCGTCAGACGTGTTGGAAGCAACTTCCTTCACCATCTGCGCACCCATATTCTCAAACTTGTCTTTGAGCTCGATTTCCTTTGCAACAGAGACACCGTCTTTAGTGACGGTGGGAGCGCCGAAGCTCTTGTCGAGCACGGCATTGCGGCCCTTGGGACCTAGTGTGACCTTGACGGCATTCGCCAAAATATTCACACCCTTGAACATGCGTGCCCGAGCGTCGTCGCTGAAGCGTACGTCTTTAGCTGCCATTTGCTGATACCTCTAAATTAAATTTGAATTGCGGGAAGTAAATTCGGATTGCGGAGGCTTACTTGCCTTCCACAACGGCCATGACGTCTTCTTCACGCATGACAACCAGCTCATCGCCATCCATCTTCACTTCGGTACCGCTGTACTTACCGAACAGAATCTTGTCGCCGACCTTGAGGTCCAGCGGGCGAATCTCGCCATTCTCTAAAATCTTGCCCTTACCGACGGCGACCACTTTCCCGAAAATCGGTTTTTCAGTCGCTGTGTCCGGGATCACGATTCCACCTGGAGACTTGCGCTCCTCTTCTTCTCTTTTCACGATTACACGGTCATGAAGGGGACGAATCTTCATAAGACAAGACTCCTAATGCTTGAGTTGGGGTTAAAATAAGGGGTGGCGCTATTAGCACTCTCCCATCGAGGCTGCTAATAATAGCGGCGAATTGTTGCGATTCAAGAGCTAAGCGCCTGAATTTTTGCGGCGATGCAGCAACATTAAGTAACTGGCGCGCATCCGTTGTGGCCACTAGAGTGCCTGCATGCAACCCACCCAACCCCTTGTCTTTATCACCTTCTTCTTGCTCTCTTCGATGCTCGGACTGGCCGGAACGGCGCACGCCAAGCCCTGGTGGATGCGGAATATCGATTCCAATGAGACCGATTTTCTGCCGCCTGATATTGCCTTCCGGGTTGCTGCGCGGGTCGACGGCAATGTCTTGAAGGTACGATGGGTGATCGCCGACGGCTACTATCTGTATCGTCAAAAAATGCAGGTGCAGGCCGAAAGCCCGGATCTGGTGGTATCTGCGCCGCAACTGCCCGCGGGCCTGCTCAAGACCGACCCCTATTTCGGCACCCAACAAATCTTTATCCAGCAGGTCGAAGCGATGGTGCCCTATTCGCGTATCGACGCCGGCGCCCATCCCATTCAAATCAAGGTGACTTACCAGGGCTGTGCCGAAGCGGGCTTGTGTTACCCCCCGATCACGAAGGTAGTCTTTCCAACCGTCGGCTCGCCTCCCGCTGCGGTTAGCCTGTCGCCCTACCGGTGGGAAGGCATCGCCATCATCGCCGGTGCCTGCGCATTTCTACTCGCAGGGTTAGTGCTGCGAAAGGGGCGCAAGCTCGATATTCCCGCATGAGCGCGCCGGGACTGCGCTATTTAGGCGCCGCGTTGCTCGTGCTGCTGGGAATTTGGGCAGGATTGAAATTTAATGCGCTGCATAGAGCACGCGAGACCGGTGTTTCAGTGCCCGCGGGCTTGGCCAGTGCCCCTGATCCGAAAGAGAATTCTGCCTCGGAGGCAATCGCGTCACACCCCGTCATCCCAGCACAACTGCCCTATTTCTCGCTACAAAATCTGTCAGGCAAGTCGACCTCGATCGACTCGTGGAAAGGCAAATCTCTGATCATCAACTTCTGGGCAACCTGGTGCGCTCCGTGCCGCAGGGAAATACCACTTCTCAAGACCCTGGCGAGCGACTGGGCCGGCCGGAATCTGGCCGTCATCGGGATTGCAGTGGACTATCCCGACAAAGTTCGCGAATTCGTCGGGCAGTTCAAAATTGACTACCCGGTGCTCGTCGGGGAACAGGATGCTCTGGAGGTCGCCGCTAGATTTGGCATGGATTCGCCGGCCTTTCCGTTCACTGTTTTTACAGATCGACGCGGTGAGGTCGTGGCCTTGTTCGTAGGCGAGTTGCATCGGCCGCAGGCCGATTTCATCCTGTCAGAGGTCCAAAATCTCGATCAGGACCGTGTGCGGCTCTCGGAAGCGCAGCGTGCCATCACCGAGGGTCTTGCGACGCTGTCAGACAATCACGCCGGATAGCTGATTAGCGCGACGTTCGGCGCCGAAGCTTGCCATATCACTTCAATTTCTGGTTATTATCGCGGACCTTTATACGCAGCGGCGCTTGGAACGGATGCTTAAGATGCCCCGAGTTTTACTTTTGAATGGTCCCAACTTGAACCTTCTCGGCACGCGCGAGCCTGCAATCTATGGCAGCGCCACGCTGCAAGACATCGAAACCAAGCTCAAGGCACAGTGCGCGGCACAGGGCCATGAACTCCTCGCCGCGCAGAGCAATGCCGAGCACGAGTTGATCGCCCAGATTCACTCCGCCAAGCGTGATGCAATTGGATTCATCATTATCAATCCAGGCGCCTTCACCCACACCAGCATCGCTTTGCGCGATGCCTTGCTCTCGGTGGGCGTACCGTTCATTGAAATTCATCTAAGCAATGTCTTCGCGCGCGAAGCGTTCCGTCATCACTCTTATCTGTCCGACATCGCGGTCGGCTGCATTTATGGATTGGGCCCGATCGGCTACGAGCTAGCGCTCCAAGCCGCGATCGCGCGCCTGACCAAGACCTAAAACGATATTTGAAGGGGTTCGCGGATGGATATTCGCAAGGTTAAGAAGTTGATCGAGTTGCTCGAGGAATCCGGCATCTCGGAACTGGAGATTTCGGAGGGCGAGGAATCCGTGCGTATCAGCCGCCACCCGCGGCAAGGCATGCAAGTAGCTGCCCAGGCTGCGCCGGTTATGCAGGCAGTACCGGCCGCAGCCGCCGCGCCCCCGGCGGCCGCCACCTCCGCGGGCGAGCGAGCGCCGCGCAACGATGAGCACACAGTCACTTCTCCCATGGTAGGCACTTACTATGCATCGGCTTCTCCGGGTGCGAAGCCATTCGTTGAGATCGGCAGCGAGATCAAGGTGGGCCAGATTCTGTGCATCATTGAAGCGATGAAGATGATGAACCAGATTGAATCCGACAAGGAAGGCCGCGTTACCGCAATGCTCGCGAAGAACGGCGAGCCGGTCGAGTTCGGTCAACCGCTGTTTATCATTGAATAACTTGCGATGATCGAAAAAGTCGTCATCGCGAACCGCGGCGAGATCGCTCTTCGCATATTGCGCGCGTGCCGCGAGCTCGGCATCAAGACCGTGGCCGTGCATTCGACGGCCGATTTCAATACCAAACATGTGCTGCTGGCAGACGAGACTGTCTGCATCGGGCCGCCGCAATCCGCGCTCTCCTATCTGAATATGCCGGCGATTATCAGCGCGGCCGAGGTGACGGACGCGGTTGCGATTCACCCTGGCTACGGATTTCTGTCGGAAAACGCTGATTTCGCCGAGCGGGTCGAGAAAAGCGGTTTCATTTTCGTCGGACCTCGAGCGGAAACCATCCGCCTCATGGGCGACAAGGTCTCGGCCATAAAGGTCATGACGGCGGCAGGCGTTCCTTGCGTACCCGGATCGGGCGGGCCCTTGGGTAAAGACGCAGATGAAAGCTTCCGCATTGCAAAGGACATCGGCTACCCGGTAATCATCAAAGCCTCGGGCGGCGGCGGCGGTCGCGGGATGCGCGTGGTGCACACCGACGCCTCATTGTTGAATGCAATTGGCGTGACGCAGTCGGAAGCGCTGGCTGCGTTCGGCAATGGCGAAGTGTACATGGAGAAGTTTCTCGAGAAGCCACGGCATATCGAATTTCAAGTGCTAGCGGACAACTACGGTAACGTCGTGCATCTAGGCGAGCGCGATTGCTCGATGCAGCGCCGTCACCAGAAAGTCATCGAAGAAGCGCCGGCACCGGGCCTCACTGCCAAGCAGCGCAAGACCATGGGCGAACGCTGTGCCCGGGCGGTACGCGAAGTCGGTTACCGCAGCGCCGGCACGTTGGAGTTTCTGTACCAGGACAACGAATTTTACTTTATCGAAATGAATACGCGCATTCAGGTCGAACACCCTGTGACCGAGCTGGTCACGGGTATCGACATAGTCAAAGCGCAGTTGCTGATCGCGGCCGGTGAACCGCTGCCGTACGGACAGAACGACATTCAAATACGCGGTCACGCGGTGGAATGCCGTATCAATGCCGAGGATCCGAAGAACTTTACGCCGAGCCCGGGCCCAATCCGTCTGTGGCATTCACCCGGAGGACCGGGAATCCGGGTCGATAGTCACGTTTACACCGGCTACAACGTGCCGCCGTTCTATGATTCCATGATCGGCAAGGTCATTGCCTATGGCGACACCCGTGATACAGCGATTGCGCGCATGCGCAACGCACTGGCCGAAATGGTGGTCGAAGGCATCAAGACCAACATCCCGCTGCATCAGGAGATCTTCAATCATTCCGCCTTCAAGCAAGGCGGAACCGACATTCACTATCTCGAGCGACGACTGGGGCTGAAGTAACATCTCGCAGGATGTTGCATCCATGGCGTTTTATGAAATCGAATTTCCGCTCGCAACCTTGAGTTCCGAGGCGGTCGAAGCGGTCCTGTTCGAGATCGGCGCAAGTTCCATTACATTCGTCGACCGCGGCGACGAGCCGGTGCTCGAACCCAAGCCGGGCGAAGTGCGGCTGTGGAGCGATACGCTGGTGCGCGCCTTGTTTCAAGAGTCCAGCGATGCGGCGCTGAATCTCGATCGCCTGGCGGCAGCATTGGGGCCCCATGTCACACAGACAGCTCGCGTGCGCGCGGTTCAAGACCAAGTATGGGAACGTGCCTGGCTCACCGGTTGGCAATCGCTGCGCTTTGGACGTCGACTGTGGGTGTGTCCGCGCGGGGCCGAAGCACCGCAAGATCCCGAAGCCGTCGTAGTACGGTTGGATCCGGGCCTCGCATTTGGCACCGGCACGCACCCCACCACGGCGCTGTGTCTGCAGGTTCTGGACTCACTGCCCATCGCAGGCCGAAGCATGATGGATTACGGCTGCGGCTCGGGAATCTTGGGCATCGCGGCCTTGAAACTCGGCGCGACGCACGTCATCGCTGTCGATCTGGACAATCAGGCGCTTCTCGCAACACGCGATAACGCAATGCGTAATGGCGTCTCCTCGAGCATCACCGTGCAAGGCATTGAAGACAGCGTGCCAAGCTCCTACTGTGTGATTGCCAACATTCTGGCGGGACCATTGATCGAATTGGCGCCGAAACTGACCGCGGCCTGCGAGCCCGGAGGGCACTTGCTGCTGTCGGGCTTACTAACAACGCAGGCTTACGCCGTAAAGGCAGCATACGCCTGCGGTTTTGGTATGGTGCAGGTCACAGAGCGAGATGAATGGTGCTGCATCTACGCGCGGAGAGATCCCTAGCGTGTATACGCAATGTTCAAAATGTGAAACCGTCTTTAAGTTGTCCGCGGAAGTGTTGCGCGCGGCAGGCGGTCAGGTGCGTTGCGGCAAATGCGGAGAAGTCTTCAACGCGTTGGCGCACCTTGCAGAGGATGCAAACGCATTTACCGCAGGCGAAAGCGCATTCGATTTGGAAACCCGGGCCGATAGCATTTTGGAATCGCCGGCGCCGTCGTCGCCGCCTCCGCGCACCGAGCCCTCTGCGCACGGCGCACCGCCGAGTTCGGAGGACTTTGCTCCTGCGGGGGTCGAAATAGCGCGCTTGCAGATCCTTGATTGGAGTGAGGACGCCGCGGCCGGTGCACCGTCCGGTCCCGCCGACGATCCACCCGCGGGGGCAACCGGCGAGACCTCGATGGAATTCACGCTGCCGCCAGGAGAACTCGATCGTATCTTCGTCGAGACCAAGAAGGGCGCGCGGCCGCGGCTGCCCGTGCAAGAAGCCGTCGAAGTCGAAGAAATTGAAGTATTCAACGCCGCCGCACCGAGCAGCGTAAATCCGATTGCCGTTTCGGCAAAAGCCGCACCTGCCGGGCCTGCTGTGGCGGCTGCGAGTCCCACTCCAGCGCCGAGCGGCTTCGAGGTATCAGAAGATGTTCGGGCTGAAATGCTCTCAGGCATCGAATCTTCGGCTGAAGAGGAAGCGATCGTCGGATTGGTGCGGTCGGGTCGGCCCGACAGACGCGCCAACTCACCGTTTGAGCAGGCGCCGCAGGAATCCGCTCGCTCATACAGGGCGTGGCTCGGCGCCGCGATTGCCGCCGGTGTGCTGCTCATCGCTCAAGTTGTTCACCAAAATCGCGAGTGGCTCGCAGCGCATGCACCGCTCGGAGGGTCGTTAGGTGCTCTGTACTCCAAGATGGGTGCGCCGGTCGCGCCGCCGGCGCATCTTTCCGCGTATCAACTAAGGCAGTGGGGTGTTACGGGCGACGCAGCCGCCGACGGCACCTTGCGCGTGCGCGCCAGCATCCTCAATACGGCGGCGCAGCTCGAGCGCTACCCGCTGCTCCGCGTCACGCTCGTCAACCGATTCGGCGGTAGTATCGGTACGCGCGACTTCGAGCCCTCCGAATATTTGGGCAAGCCGACTGCCAAGCTTCTCGCGCCCGGCGAACGCGTCGATGCGACCTTGGATATTCTGGACCCGGGCAAAAGTGCGGAAGGGTTTGAAATCGATGTGTGTTTGCGCGGCGCGGATCGACGAGTTGCATGCGCGAACGATAAAGCGCCAGCGCAAGCCAAGCGATGAGCGTCAAGATAGGTCCCTATACTTTGCCATCTAACGTCTTGCTCGCGCCTATGGCCGGCGTGACAGACCGTCCTTTTCGCATTCTTTGCCGTCGTTTTGGCGCAGGCCTGGCGGCATCTGAAATGCTCAGCTCCGATGTGCGGCTTTGGGACACGCCCAAATCGCGCCGCCGCATGGATCACACCGGTGAACCCAGTCCGCGAGTGGTGCAGATTGCCGGCTTCGACCCCGGGATGATGGCGGATGCGGCGAGGCGCAATGTCGATGCAGGCGCCGAGATCATCGATATCAATATGGGCTGCCCGGCCAAAAAAGTCTGCAATCGATTGGCAGGTTCTGCATTGCTTCAGGACGAGGAGCTTGTTGCGCGCATTTTGCGTGCCGTGGTGCAAGCCGTCGCAGTGCCTGTGACTTTGAAGACGCGCACGGGATGGGATCCGACTCACAAGAACGGCCTGCGCATCGCGAAAATTGCGGAAGACAGCGGCATTGCCGCACTCGCCATCCACGGTCGAACACGCACTGACATGTATCAGGGCGATGCCGAGCACGAGACGGTACGCGCCATCAAGGCCTATGTAAAGATTCCCGTATTCGCAAACGGCGATATCGATTCTCCACAGCGCGCGCGAAGTATTCTCGAGGAGACCGGCTGCGACGGCATCATGATCGGCAGAGCGGCCCAGGGCCGGCCATGGATCTTCGACGATGTCAATTTTTTTCTATCGACGGGAAAAATTCGCGCCGTGCTAGCGCTGGAAAAAGTCCGTGATATTATGCGCGCCCACCTCGAAGACCTGTACGTCTTCTATGGCGATCAAATCGGTGTTCGAGTGGCACGTAAACACTTGAGTTGGTATTTCCGGCAGCATCCAGGACAAGAGGACTTGCGGAATCGTCTCGTTCAAATCGAGACGCCCGAGGAACAACTTTCGACGCTGCTGCTGCATTACGATACGGGTGTGGAGCGCGCTGCATAGGCGTACATTTGGACAAGAAAAAATCAGCGGGGATTTAGACTTAAGGCCATGGTCGCTAAAAAGAAATCGAAATCACGTCGGGAAATCGCGGCCGCGTTCAATGGCCGCAATCTCAAGGTCAATGGCAAGGGTGTGCCGTTGCGTTCGCAGGCCGAAGAGGCCTTACAGTGCTATTTTGAAACGCTCAACGGCCACAAGCCCGCGCATTTGTACGACCTCGTGATGCGGGAAGTGGAAGAGCCGCTGTTCAAAGTCGTGATGAGCCACGTCCAGGGCAACCAGAGCCGCGCGGCGACCATTCTCGGGATCAATCGCGGCACCTTGCGCAAGAAACTCAAAGAGTTCGGCATTAGCGAGTAGTTTTAAGTGCTCACGCCCGTACGTCGCGCGTTGCTCAGTGTTTCCGATAAGACCGGCATCGTTGAATTTGCGCGCGAGCTGAAGGAGCGTGGCATCGAGTTGTTGTCGACCGGCGGCACCGCAAAACTGTTGACGAGTCACGGCATCCCTGTCAAGGAAGTCGCGGAACATACCGGCTTTCCGGAAATCATGGGCGGGCGCGTCAAGACCTTGCATCCAAAAATTCATGGCGGCTTGTTGGGTCGGCGCGGACTCGATGAGGCGGTCATGCGCGAGCACAGCATCGAGCCCATTGATTTACTGGCCGTGAATCTCTATCCATTCGCCGCGACCGTGAGCCGCGCCGACTGCACCTACGAGGAGGCCGTCGACAACATCGATATCGGCGGCCCGGCGATGGTGCGCGCTGCCGCAAAAAATCATGACGCGGTCACCGTTGTGGTCGATCCACACGACTATCGTGAATTGCTGGACGAATTGGCGGCCAATCAGGGCAGCACCAATCTGACCATGCGCAGGAAGCTCGCCGCAAAGGCGTTTGCGCATACGGCGCAGTACGACGCAATGGTGTCCGCGTACTTCACCGGCGCTATCGGCGGTACAGTCCCCACCTTTCCGAACGACTTGAATCTTTCCTTTCGAAAGCACCTTGACTCGCGCTATGGCGAGAATCCGCACCAGCAGGCGGCGTTCTACACCGATCCGCGCGCCATCGGCGCATCGGTCACGCAAGCCCAGCAAATCCAGGGACGGGAGTTGTCGTTCAACAATATCGTCGATGCCGATACGGCGCTCGAATGCGTGCGCCAGTTCGATACGGCGGGTTGCGTCATCGTTAAGCATGCCAATCCATGCGGTGCTGCGCGATGCAGCAGCATTGCAGACGCCTATGCTCATGCCTACCGCACCGACCCGACCTCTGCCTATGGAGGTATCATCGCCTTCAATCGCGAACTGGACGCGACAACCGCGCGCGCCATCATCGAGCAACAATTCGTTGAAGTGATTTTGGCGCCGAGCATCACGGAGGAGGCCAAGGCGGTACTGACGCCGAGAGACAATGTGCGCGTACTCATCACCGGGGATCTTTCCTTGCCCGTAACGCAATTGCTCGAATACAAGAGCGTGGCCGGCGGCCTGTTGGTGCAAACGCGGGATACTGGCGCGATCCGCGCCCAGGAGCTGCGAACCGTTACGCGGCGCTCGCCCACTCTGGCGGAACTCGATGACCTGATTTTCGCGTGGCGAGTTGCTAAATATGTCAAATCGAACGCCATTGTCGCAGTAAAGGACAAGGCAACCTTGGGAATTGGTGCCGGCCAAATGAGCCGGGTGATCAGCAGCAGAATCGCCGCCATGAAGGCCAATGACGTCGGCCTGACGCTGAATTGCGCCGCGGTTGCCTCCGATGCGTTCTTTCCCTTTCGCGACGGCTTGGATGCGCTCGCCGAATTCGGCATCAAAGCCGTAATTCAGCCTGGCGGCTCGCGGCGCGACGCCGAGGTCATCGCCGCTGCGGACGAACACGACATCGCCATGGTGTTCACCGGGATGCGCCATTTCCGACATTAGAGATTCCTGTATGAAAGTGTTGATCGTCGGCGGCGGAGGCCGCGAACACGCATTGGCATGGAAATGCGCATCATCGCCGCGGGTTCAGCAAGTCTTCGTTGCGCCCGGCAACGCCGGCACGGCATCCGAGCCCAAGGTGCGCAACGTGGATATTGCGGCGGATGACATTGGCGCCCTGCTTCAATTTGCAATCGCTGAAGATATCGATCTCACCATCATCGGGCCGGAAGGACCTCTGGTCGCAGGCATCGTCGATCGCTTCGTCGCAGCCAATCGGCGTTGCTTTGGTCCCACCGCCAAGGCAGCGCGCCTCGAGGGTTCGAAGGCTTTCAGCAAAGATTTCCTGAGTCGTCATCGCATTCCAACCGCAAGTTTCGCTACCTTCACCGCAGCAAACTTCGACGAAAGCTACGTGCGCGCGCAGCGGCTGCCGTTGGTAGTCAAGGCGGACGGACTCGCTGCGGGCAAAGGCGTGGTCATCTGCGAGACGCATGACTCAGCCGCTGCCGCCGCCCGCGCCATGCTCGGCGGAAGTTTTGGTGCCGCCGGCAACACCATCGTGGTCGAAGAGTTCCTGCAAGGCGAGGAAGTGAGCTTCATCGTCGTAACGAGCGATCAACAAGTTATTGCGCTTGCGACATCGCAGGACCACAAGCGTCGTGACGACGGCGACCGCGGTCCGAATACCGGCGGCATGGGCGCATATTCCCCGGCACCAATCGTCACGCCGCAACTGCACGAGCGCATCATGCGCGAAGTGATCGTGCCCACCCTTAAGGGCCTGCACAGCGACGATAATCCTTACCTGGGCTTTCTCTACGCCGGGCTCATGATCGCGGCAGACGGCACGCCCAAGGTCCTGGAATTCAATTGTCGATTCGGCGATCCGGAAACGCAGCCGATATTGATGCGCTTGGAAAGCGACCTCATCGATTTATGCGAAGCGGCACTTGACGGCACCTTGGAGGGGCATGAGGTTCGATGGGACTCGCGCGCGGCACTCGGCGTGGTCATGGCCGCGGGCGGCTATCCAGATGCGTATCGCAAGGGCGATCCGATCAGAGGACTCGACGCAGCCGCGCGGCTGCCAGGAAAAGTGTTCCACGCCGGCACCCGCCTTGAAGGCACCCAGATCGTCACGGCGGGCGGCCGCGTGCTATGCGCCGTGGGCCTAGGGGATAGCGTGAGCGATGCGCAGATTCAGGCATACAATCTGGTGCACGCCATACACTGGAATTTAGTGCAGTACCGGCTTGATATCGGCTATCGCGCCATCAAGCGCTAGGAGTTCCCCATGTCCCATGTTCGTCCCAGCATCGCCGATAAGCGGCGCGCATTCCGTCGCCTGCATCAAGACGGCTGCTTCGTCATTCCCAATCCCTGGGATGTGGGCAGCGCGCGCTATTTGCAGTCCTTGGGTTTCAAGGCATTGGCTACCACGAGTTCCGGATTTGCGTGGTCGCACGGCCATCACGATGGCGGCATGTCTCGAGATCGAGTGCTCGATCATTTGACCGAAATGGTCGAGGCGACGGATTTGCCCATCAATGCCGACTTCGAGCACGGATTTGCGCCCGACGCGGCTGTGTTAGCGGAAAGCGTCCGCCTTGCGGTAGAAACGGGTGTTGCGGGACTGTCCATCGAAGACTCAACCGGCAACGCCTCCCAACCGCTGTTCGAGTTCGATACGGCAGTCGATCGTATCCGCGCGGCCCGCAAAGCCATCGACAAAGCCGGCAGCGACACCATGCTGATAGGCCGTGCCGAATGCTTTCTCGCTGGCCAGCCGGATATCGAGCAAACTATCGCCAGACTAAAGGCCTACAGCAACGCGGGGGCCGACTGTTTGTACGCGCCCGGGATTCGCACCGTGGAGCATATCTCTGCGGTTGTCGCAGCCGTTGCACCCAAGCCCGTCAACTTGTTGATCGGGTTCAACGCCGAGCTGGACATGCCTCAGATCACTGCATTGGGCGTGCGCCGCGTAAGCGTGGGTGGCGCGCTGGCGCGTGCAGCCTGGGGCGGATTCATGCGCGCCGCCAAACTGATCATTGAACAAGGGAAGTTCGATGGATTCGCGGATGCAGCATCCGGCAGTGCACTGAACACGGTATTCCGCGGAAGCTAGACTTAAGGTTATTGTTGAGCGCTGTCCGATGAGCAGTAGGGTCGGCGGCGCAAAGAATGCGGCCGTGGCCGTGGGGGTGGATCGCAATAAATAACGAGGTTCTTGCGAGGTGTAGATGCAGTTTGCGCTAATCCGCTGCGACGCCGAAGGCAGGCCGGTGACGCCGATCGCGACGGTGCCCATAGCCATTGCCGCCACCTATCCGGCGAATGCCGATCTCTATCGGCGGGTAGGCTTTGTCGAACCCTGGGTGAGCTATGTCGCCGTTGATGGCGATCAGGCAGTCGGCGGCGGAGCGTTCGTCGGACCGCCCCGCGACAACCGCGTCGAAATCGCGTACTTCACGCTGAAGCAACTGGAGCGCCGAGGCTACGCCACGCAAATCGCGGCGCATCTGGTGAGCATCGCCCGAAAGTTAGAACCCGGGATCATTGTCTCGGCACTAACGCTCCAAGAGGACAATGCCTCAACCGCAATCCTGCAACGTCTTGGCTTTACTCTTTTCGGCAACGCCCGCGATCCCGATGCGGGCGATGTCTGGGAATGGCGGACTTAAATAATGCGCGTTGCAATCTGCATCACCGCGGCGGCGCTGGCGCTCAGCGCATGCGGCGGCGGCTCGGGCGGCACAAACACGATGGCTGCTCCGCCGGCGCAGACTGGACCTGTCGTGACCAGCGAGGCGGATGCGATCCTGCATCTGGACCAGTTACGCGCCGCGGGCTTTCGCGGCGGCGGGGTGCGCGTTGGCGTTATCAGCACCGGCGTCGTCAATCTTGCCTCCTATCAAGTCGCCGGTGTACTGCCCACAGGCATCTACATCAGCCAGAACATGGCGGGCAGCCTTGATGAGGGCAGCTGGATGCTCGAGCTCGTTCACCAACATGCGCCCGACTCGGTGCTCGGCTTCTGCGATGGAATCGACCTGGACTTCAATGGCTGCGTTCAGGATTTGGGAAACAACTTCCACGCCGACATCATCGTGGACGACATTTTATTCTCCGGCCAGTTCTATCCCGACGCGACCGCCGCCAGCATCGCTCAGTTGGAGAGCGCGAACGATCGAATGGTATTCATCCACCTTTCCGGCAACGAACAACAGGGCGGCTACTGGCAAGGCGCCTTTGTCCCCACGACGGCGGCTATCGCCGGTTCGCAGACGACGCTGCTCGACTTTGGAGTCGCGAGCGGCGGACCCAGCGATGCGTTCAACGCGCTCACATTGCCGGTGACAGATCATCTGCGGCTCATATTGAATTGGAACGATCCGCCGCACGATGCCGCTAACCGCGCGCTCACTGCCTACCTGCTCGATGGCAACTCGCAGGTGCTGGCCCAGGCCAGCAGTCAATCGGATCCGACAGTGCTTCTTGACTACACCAATACGAGCGGTGCTGCGCAAGTTGTGCGACTCGCGGTATCGTTGGACGGCGGTTCGGCTCAGGGCTTGGTTGTGCAAGTCACGGAGGGCAGCGCGACCTGCAACATCGAATGCCAGCCGCTCGCGCACTCAAGCGCTGGGCTAGCGGGCGGCACGATTGGCGATATTCCGGACGCATTGGTCATCGGTGCGACTTTCGCTATGTCGCCGCACGTGCTCGAAGCGTGGTCCAACCGCGGCCCGTTCCGTATCGATTTCCAGGCCAGCGCGGACGCGGCTTCGCCCGACGGGTTCGACTACACGCGTCGCGCAAGTCCAATGCGGATCGCAAAACCCGATCTGGTGTCTCCTGACTGCGTGACCACGCCCTTCAGCGACGGCAAGACGCTCACTAACAATCAGTTTTGCGGGACTTCCGCGTCCGTACCGTCGATTGCCGGCGCGGCGGCGCTGCTGGAGAGTGCGGGATTCAACCGGGCCCAGGTCCTCAAGGCGCTGCGCGGCACCGCCGTGCCCTTAGGAACCGCGCCGTGGGACCCGGGTTACGGATTCGGACTTGCGGATGCCGCCGCGGCGCTGCGCTCCGGCGGTAATTAGCGCCTCACCATGGTTTGCATCAGATGCTCCAGTGCCAAAGTGGGCTCTGCGCATTGGCCGGTGTGCACGGGCGAGGTTTGCAGCAGAGCGCTGCGGGGCGCGACCAGCCAGTGAAAGCGCTCGCGCGCCGACATCTTTCCGAGCTCTCCCGCAGCGTCTCCACCGGCACAAAGCGCTGGAATGCTCGCCAGCGCGCTTCGAACAACCTCCAAATCGGCGCGCGAATCGACGGCGAGCAGCGCCTTCTCATCAAGTTCGATGCTTGCCAGCAAAATACGCTCGACGTCGCAGGAAAGTATGATGCCGGCATTCACGAACTCGCCACGTTCGACGCGCGGTACCACGCGCAGCACGGCATAGTCATAGGTGCGAAGCGCGCGCATGCATGGCCTCCTTGACGAAGATTTCCGATGCCGCCAGTCTCGTCTTGAAATAATTCATATAGGCATTCCGCTGTTGAGGCTTGCCGCCGAAGGCTGGCTCATCCGCCAGCCACGCATCAGGAATCAGCTCGACGATACTTGCGACACTGTCGATGCCGATACGTGACCTCATCTCGGCATCGACTTCCTCGAGCCTGCTTGCGAATTTCAACAGCACATGATCCTTGATCAACGAGAATGGCGTTAGCGCGTGTTCGTCGCCTTGCTTCCAGGCGTGATGAAAATACAGGGCTGCGCCATGATCGATGAGCCACAACCGCCGATGCCACATCAGCATATTGACGTTGCGCGCCGTTCGGTCGACGTTACAGACGAATGCGTCGAACCAGACAATCTCCGAGGCCAGCTTTGCATCGGGCTGAAACACCAACGGGTCGAATGTGACTGATCCTGGGAGGTAGTCCAAGGCGAGATTTAAACCGCCGCTTGCGCCGATGAGACTTTGAATTTCAGCGTCGGGCTCCGTACGCGCAAGATCAGGCGGCAGATTGACGAGAACGATTTCGGGCACCGGCAACCCGGCAAGCCGCCCCATCCCGCCCGCCAGCAGTTCCGCAATCAATGCCTTGGGGCCCTGGCCTGCGCCTCGAAACTTAAGCACGTACAAGCCGTCGTCGTCGGCTTCGACGATGGCTGGCAAGGATCCGCCTTCTCGCAAAGGCGTGACATAGCGGCTCGCGGTGACGGTGCGCATGCTGCTGCGGCTCAGTTAGACGAGGATTCTCATTGCAGACTCCCTATTGCGACCTGACGACTTCGATTAGCGCGCTCTGGGTGAACTTCGGATCGCTGCTCGAATGATGTGCCTGGAACAGGCGACCCTTCTCAGCCAGCAGAACAAAGGCGAGGGCAGCGAAGCCGCAGCACATAGAACCCGCGGCCAACGGCAGCGTGCTGCCATTGAACTGCTCGCCAATGAGAATTCCGACCAACGCGCCGCTAAACGTTGAGATAAAGCCTTGCAAGGATGCGGCGATTCCGGCGATCGAGCCCATGGGTTCCATTGCCATGGCGCCGAAATTCGACACTGACAAGCTGAAGCTCGCCATGGTCAGCGCTTGCAAAACCACGAACGTCCAAATCTGTTCCCGGCCCAACGCCGCGACGAGCAGATGCAGTCCGGTAACGGCAATGAACACCAGCAAGGCAGTATGGGAGATCAGCCGCATGCCCAATCGCTCCACGATGCGCGAATTCAAGTAGGCCGCCATACCCATGAAAATGGCACACAGCGCGAACATGCTGGGCATGATGTTGGGCCGGTGAAACACTTCAGAGAAAATCTGCGAGACCATGCCGACGTAGGCCATGATGGTTCCGAACATCACCGTCATCGCAAGCGTGTAGAAGATCGAGGCACGCGTACCGAGCACGAGCTTGGCCGCGTTCAGCACGTGCTCGCGCGTCAACGTCAGGCGGTACTCGGGATGCAAGGTTTCCGGCAGTCGCAAGAACCCCCAGCTCGCGACGATCGCCGCAAAGAGCGCGAACACCACAAAAATATAGCGCCAGGGTGCGATGAATAGAATCAACTGGCCCAAGCTGGGCGCGAGAATCGGCACAGTCAGGAACACCACGAAGGTCAGCGACATGACCCGCGCCATCTGCCGGCCCGAGTACAAATCCCGCACCACCGAGCGCGTGACGGTGACGCAGGCGGCCGCGAGACCATGCACGAAACGCCATGCGAGCAGCGCCTGAAAGCTGCCGCTCAAGCTGCACAGCAGCGCCGCCACGACGTACAACGTCAGGCCGCCGAGCAGGATCGGCCGTCGGCCGAACCGATCGGACAGCATGCCCCAGAACAACTGGCCTATGCCTAAACCGGTCATGTAGGCGGTAACAATCCATTGACCTCGATTCGGGTCGGTGACGTTCAGCACCCTGACGATCGTCGGAAACGCCGGCAGCATCGCGTCGATGGCGATGGCCTGCGTCGACATGGTCGCGGCCGCGAGCACCACAAACTCCAGGAACCCAATCGAATGGGGGACGCGCGTCTCAGCCATGAATTTAAGCTTTAGCTCTTCGAGATGACGGGCGAGCCTGCCGGTGGCGAGCCCGCAGCAGGCTTGCGTGCGATGCTGGTCGCCATGGTGACGATGGAGGCCAGATCGGTCAAATTCGCGGGCACGACGAGCGTAGTTCCCGCCTGCGCCAGCTTGCCGAACTGCTTCACGTATTCTTCGCCGATGCGCAGCTGCATAGCCTCGATGCCGCCGCGATCCGACAAGGCGATGCCCACCTGCCGCAAGCCTTCGGCGGTTGCGGTCGCGACCGCGAGAATCGCCTGGGCTTGGCCCTCGGCCTCATTGATTTGTTGCTGCTTGTTGGCTTCGGATTGCTTGATGACGCGCTGTTTGTCGCCCTCGGCCGAGTTGATCTTGGCGTCGCGCTCGCCCTCGGAGGTGAGCACGACGGCGCGCTTCTCACGTTCCGCGCGCATCTGCTTTTCCATCGCCGACAACACGTCCTTGGGCGGCGTGATGTTCTTGATCTCGTAGCGCAACACTTTCACGCCCCAGGGAGCCGAGGCCTTGTCCAACTCGCTCACCACATTGGCGTTAATTTGTCCGCGCGCCTCAAAAGTCCGATCCAACTCGATCTTGCCGATCTCGCTGCGTAGCGTGGTCTGCGCGAGCTGCGAGATAGCAAAACCGTAATTGGTGATGCCATAGGAGGCCAGATGTGGATCCATCACCTGCATGTACAACACGCCATCGACGCCCACCTGCACGTTGTCGCGGGTGATGCAGATTTGTTCGGCAATATCGATGGCAATTTCCTTGAGACTATGGCGGTAAGCGATCCTTTCCATGAAGGGAATCAGGATATGAAATCCGGCGGACAGCGTGCGGCTGTATTTGCCTAGATGTTCGACCACGAAGGCGCTTTGTTGTGGCACCACCGTTGCGGTCTTGAAAATCAGAATCACCGCGAGCAACACAACGAAAATAGCGGCGTAACTTAAGGACATTTGCAAGACGCTCTCCTGGTTTATCAGCCCTTAGCGTCGCCGTGTACGACCAGGGTCAATCCCTCAACGCGTTCAATCCGCGCCGACGATCCCGCCTCAATAATCGATTTGCCGCCATTGATGGCGCTCCACGAGCTGCCGCGAAATTCCAACCGGCAGGTCTCGCCCGGAGGCAGCACGGTCGGCAAGGTTACGGTCTCCCCCGCCGGGCCACTCCTCATGGGCGGCAGCTTATGGCGCATTTTTTCGTAGACCCGCCGGCGGAAGGTGAACATCGACCCCACGGCAAGCACCGCAAAAATCGCCCATTGCAGCCAATCGGCGCTCACCAAGCCGCCGACTTGGAGAAGACCCACGAGAAACGCGCTAATCCCGAGAAATACCAGGTAGAACTGCGCGTTGACCAGCGTCAGTTCCGCTCCCAAGAGTATGGCGCCGACCGCAATCCACGCCCACCATTGCATGAAGAAGACTCCCGGTAAATGTTAGCGTTTCATCGCGTCGAAGAAATCCGTATTGGTCTTGGTGTCTTTCATCTTGTCGAGCAAGAATTCAATGGCAGCCAGCTCGTCCATCGGATGCAAAAGCTTGCGCAAAATCCACATCTTGGACAGCTCCGAAGGCTCGGTGATGAGTTCTTCCTTACGCGTGCCGGAACGATTGATATTGATCGACGGGAACACGCGCTTTTCGGAGATGCGCCGATCCAGATGGATTTCTGAATTGCCGGTGCCCTTGAACTCTTCGAAAATAACGTCGTCCATCTTCGAGCCGGTATCGACCAACGCCGTGGCGAGGATCGTCAGGCTGCCGCCCTCTTCGATGTTTCGCGCCGCTCCGAAGAAGCGCTTCGGGCGCTGCAGTGCATTTGCGTCCACGCCGCCGGTGAGCACCTTGCCCGAACTCGGCACTACGGTGTTGTAGGCGCGCGCGAGGCGCGTGATGGAATCGAGCAGAATGACCACGTCTTTCTTGTGTTCGACCAGACGCTTGGCCTTTTCGATCACCATTTCGGCCACTTGCACGTGCCGGCTGGCCGGTTCATCGAACGTCGAGGAAACCACCTCGCCCTTCACGGTGCGCGCCATTTCGGTCACTTCCTCGGGCCGCTCATCGATCAGCAGCACGATTAGGTACACCTCGGGATGATTCGCCGTGATCGCGGTCGCGATATTCTGCAGCAGCATGGTCTTGCCGGCCTTCGGCGGCGAGACGATCAGTCCACGCTGGCCCTTACCGATGGGCGCGACCAAATCGATGGCGCGCGCCGTCAAGTCTTCGGTCGACCCGTTGCCGCGTTCCAGCTTCAGCCGCTCGGTAGGATGCAGCGGAGTGAGATTCTCGAACAGCACTTTGCCGCGGGAACTCTCCGGGGAATCGAAATTGATCTCGCCCACCTTGAGCAACGCAAAATAGCGCTCGCCGTCTTTTGGCGGTCGGATCAAGCCGGAGATGGAGTCGCCGGTGCGCAAATTGAAGCGGCGGATCTGGCTCGGACTCACGTAAATGTCGTCCGGACCTGCGAGATAACTGGAGTCGGAAGAACGCAGGAAACCAAACCCGTCCTGCAGAATTTCCAGGACACCGTCGCCGTAGATGTCCTCGCCCTTGCGCGCATGCGCCTTGAGCACGCCGAAAA
>JBEPVT010000077.1:0-19351 GCA_041690895.1 Gammaproteobacteria bacterium | reverse complement strand
GCGCTGACGTGAACGTTGGAAGCTGACCGGCGTCATTTTGCGTTCAAATCCCGTGCTGCACCGGAGCCGAGGCACATGTCGGGGTAATGGGGAGCTTTTAAATCAGTCGTTTACAGAGCTTGCCATCCTCTTACCCCGGCTATTCCAGGCGCAATTTGGGCACATCCAGCCTGAGTTCGGCACGTTCTCGGCGCACCGGGTAGAGAAAAAGTTCGGCCGCAATCAACCGTTGCGGGCACTCGCCGTTTGCCATAAAATCCATACACATTCAATGTGTATGGAGGTCTTGGTGAAGCAAACCCGCGGATCTAGTGCAGATCGCACCAACATCGTACTCGATGCGAAACTCGTCAACCGAGTGAAGCGGCTCGCGAGCGTCAAGACGACACGCGAGGCAGTTCAGGTGGCGCTTGAACACTACGTGCGTAGTCGCGACTATTCGGAATTGCTCATGCTGCGCGGCTCGGGTGGGGTCGCGGAGAATTACGACCCGAAGACCGCTAACCCTAAGCGCTGATGCCCGATGCTTGTTGACTCCTCAGTGTGGGTTTCATTCCTGCGCGGTGACTCAATGCCCGAGGTCGATATACTTGCGGCAGCACTAGAGCGAGGAGACCCGGTGTGGCTTGCCCCACCGATTTTGCAAGAAGTGCTACAGGGCGCCGATAGCCCAGAGCGGTTTGCGCGATGGGATCGCGTGATGAGTGAATTACCTATGCTTGTCGAGAAGGATTCCACGGCGGCCGCGCGTGCGGCGGCGCATCTGTACGCGCGATGTCGATGGGCTGGCGTCACACCGCGGTCCGCCAATGACTGCCTAATTGCCGTGCACGCCATTGCTGGTCGCATGCCTCTCCTGCATCACGACCGAGATTTCGTGGCAATCGCGAGGGTCGAGCCAAAATTGGTTTTGTTACCAGCAACTTAGGCCTGAAGACCAGATTGCGGGTTCTGGTGCATCGGCGGGTTCCGCTTGGTAGGCTACGCGATTTGATCAAAGGACTGTGCATGACGAAGCCGATTGCGCGAGGCCCGATGTTGCGGAAACGAGTCTTTGACGTCGACATCATCGTGCTGTGCGTGCGCTGGTACATTAGCTCGGGTACACCAGAACCGACTGATCGAGCGATCAAAAATATCTCATGATTTTCACAAGCGCGCTGGCACTCTGCGTGAGACTGCCAAAGTCAGATCGTGGACGACCGAAATAAAGGTCCGGCAGCGCCTGTGGGGTGCGGATTCCTAAATAATAGCGTGACTCCCGCTGTGCGAGCAGTCTTGCGCTAAAGAGCGACCCTGGTGGCTTCCATTCACTATGCGCAATTTGTTTCTGCTCGCAGTTCAACTGGTCGCTACCTTTGCCAGGCTTATGCGCCCCGGTGGCGTCCGCGCCGTCATCGCTGAGTCTTTGCTTCTGAAGCATCAGCTGCTAGCCAGCCGCCGTTCCAGACGGCCCGCTCCGCCGCTGACCACCGTCGACCGCTTTGTACTCGGATTTACTATACTGTTCGTGAGTCCTCGGCGCGTCGCGAAACTAGCCGCGATTCTCAAACCAGCTACGTTGTGCGATTCCACGGGCGCTTGTCGATAGAAAGTATCGCGAACTGTTCTCATCTGCCGGAACCCGACGCAAGCCCGGCCCAAAGGGTCCCAGCGAAGCCCTCGTCACGGCCATCATAGAATTGAAGTTTCGTAACCCCTGTTTCGGCTATCAGCGCATCGCCGAGCAGATCTCTCATGCGTTCGGCCTCGAGATTGAAAGGACGTCGTGCGCCGGGTCCTGGCAATGCACTATCGTCCCGAGCAGCACGACCCCATGGGTACCTCTTGGCTGAGCTTTCTCGCGCAGATCTAAAGATAGCCTCTGGAGCGCGGATCTCTTTCGCTGCGAATCAATCCTCCTTCGTAGCCACTGGGTGCTTGTGGTCATGGATGTTCACCCGCCGCATCATCGGATTCGGCATCGGAAGTCAATACATCGACGGCCGGTCCCTATGCCGTATGTTTAACAAGGCAATTGCCGGTAAGGCGCAGCCGAAGCAGATAAGCACCGACCACGATCCGCTGTTTCGCTTTCACCGGTGACTCGCGAACCTGCGAGTCCTCGAGGTCGAGGAAATCAAAGACGCCGGTCGCGGCTTGATTGGTAATTCGTCTCCCACAGGCACATGCCGGGGTAATGGGATCTTTTAAATCAGTCTCTTACAGCGCTTGCCATCCCCTTACCCCGACTATTCAAGGCACGATTACGGCATACCCAATTTGAGTTGAGCACAACTCGGGCACAATCGGTTCAAAGTGCGAGAGATCGAATAAGGCACGGCGTCAAACCCTTGCCCGAGCACTCTTAATCGGCAGCAGCATGACTCGTTCCCCAAGTGGACAATGAATAGAGCCAAAGTGTTGATTGATAAAACCGAACAGCGTCGTGATCAATGGCGTGAGTAATGATCGCACGTACACCGGCGATCTCTGATACCTCCAGACATCGCCTCAGTCCGTCGGACAATAAGTCCGCTCCCAGCCCTTTACCCAATATTGGCGATCGACGGCCAACCGACCGATGAGTAACAGCGGTACCTGATCAGGCATAGCCGCCGAAGCTTGGCATTAGGCAGTGCAATTCGCTGTTCCATGGCCGTCGATAACGCGTAGTAGCCAACGACGCGCTGCGGCTCCTCACGGGGGCAAACGACATACGTCCGTGCACGCGAGACATCGTGGCGCGCATGCAGTCGCTCCGGCGCCAGGATAAGAGGCTGACTCATGTGCGGCGGTCAATATTTCATTGCACGCAGTCAGACTCGGCGGTCACCATATGTGAGGACTGCGCCTAAACGCTTTTGTTACAGATTAAGCTCATCAGCGCGGTAGATCACGGAAATGTCCGGCTCGTTCAACCAGATGGATCATCTCCGCAGCCGCGCGGATCGTCAAACGATGAGGTGTGAACCCCGGCCGTGGAGAGATGTAGGCCGCCATTTCATGCACAAGATCCAGTTGCCGATCAGAGCTTTGCACCAGCAAGGAGATCACCAAGTTCTCCAGTGCAATTACGCGAACGCGCAGCTGCACCAGCTCGGCGTTGGTCAACGGAGGGACCTCGGATTGAGCCGCGGCCGAACTTATGCTTTCTTGATGTGCGCCGAGCGTTGCGCCGCCTTCATTGTCCCACCTCGATAGCGCTCTATGGCGCATTTTTGCAGTGCTTACGGTATTAGGCAGTCTATCGGTCATAAAGAGCTGGTTGTCCTTAAATTGCCGACCGGATCGATTGCATAGTTTCATTCGCCACTTGGATCTTGGCCGGCACCTGCGATACCCGCGTAGGCCGTTCCGGCGACTGCGAAAACATGGATTCTATCGTTGATCGGGACATGAACACTGTACGGAACCGCACCGACTGCAGCAGTGAGCCACTGTATTTTTCCGTTCCACAAGCGCTTGGCGTCGAGGCGGCCTCATTGTGAGTCTAGAGTCCTTTGTCGACGGCCGATTGAGCCGTATTCGTCGTCTTAATAAAGACCAGAGGGAACAGTGATGACCGAGACTTTGGTAGCGCCCGCAAGCAATGCGATCGTCAATCCTGTGGACGAGAGTCCGCTTTCTCCCTGGTGGCTTCGTGCGATCGTGATCGTAATGGTGATCGGTTTCACCGTGCTGATTGCGATCACGGCACTCGCCTATCGCAACGCACCGCCGATTCCCCACATTGTTGCCGACACGCAAGGCAGGCCGCTGTTCACCGACGCCGACATCGGAGATGGCCAGGCGGTGTTCCTGAAATATGGATTGATGGATAACGGCAGCATCTGGGGTCACGGCGCCTACCTCGGCCCGGACTATTCGGCAGAAGCCTTGCATTCGATCGGACAGGATACCGCGGCGGCGCTGGCGCAGGCGCAATTCGATAAGCAGCTCGGACAATTGGACCCGATGCAGCACGCAGGGCTGCAAGCCGAAGTTGCGCTGGTGCTGAAAACCAATCGCTACGATCCCGTCAGCGGCGTCCTGACGCTGACTTCAGCGGAAGCGCAGGCGTGGCGGCAGCAGATCGGCTACTGGACCGACTACTTCAAGCAACCCGCCGGCAACGGCGGGTTGAAACCGAACTTGATAAGCGACCCGGCTGAACTGCGGGCCTTCACCGCATTCGTGACTTGGGCGGCATGGGCTTCCGTGGCAAATCGACCTGGCCAGAATCATTCTTATACCAACAACTTTCCATACGATCCCAGCGTTGGCAATACACCGATCCCTGGCGCGATTCTGTGGAGCGCATTGAGCTTGCTGGTGTTGCTGGCGGGTATCGCCGCGGTCCTCCTGGCATTTGGAAAATTCGATTATCTGGGCTGGATGAGTCGCGACCATGTGATCCGCCCCTACGTGCAGCCCGGCGAAGCCAGTCCCGGTCAACGCGCACTGGTTAAGTTCTATGTCGTCGTCGCGGTGGTGTTTCTGTTCCAGACCCTGGTGGGCGGAGCCACCGCGCACTATCGCGCAGACCCGAGCAGTTTCTACGGCTTCCAACTCGCGAACATCTTTCCGAGCAATTTGATGCGTACCTGGCATCTGCAGAGCGCCATCATGTGGATCGCCACTTCATACGTGGCCGCCGCGCTGTTCCTGGGTCGCACCCTGCGCCGCGACGAACCGCACGGTCTTGCGATGTGTACGCACCTGCTGTTCGTCGCGTTCGTCGCGGTGATTGTTGGCAGTCTACTCGGCGAATGGGCCGGCATCTCGCAACTGCTTGGCCGCTGGTGGTTCTGGATCGGCAACCAGGGTTGGGAATATCTGGAGCTGGGCCGCATCTGGCAATACCTGCTAGCGATTGGTTTGCTGGTCTGGTTTGCGCTGCTTTGGTGGGTGGCCCGTCCTGCCAAGGTGGAAAACGTTGAAGCCCGGCCGATCGTATGGATGTTTTTCGTCGCCGCTCTGTCCATCCCGGTGTTCTACCTGCCGGCGCTGTTCTTCGGTGCGAAAACCAATTACACGGTGGTCGACACCTGGCGCTTCTGGATCATCCATCTATGGGTTGAGGGCTTCTTCGAGTTCTTCGCAACGACGATAGTGGCGCTGGCCCTCTACCAGCTCGGTCTGACCCGCCGCAACACGGCATTACGGGTGATCTATCTGGATGCGATCCTGTACTTCCTCGGCGGACTGATCGGTACCGGCCATCATTGGTACTTCACGGGTCAAACCGGCTTCAACATGGCGATGTCGGCGCTATTTTCCGTGCTGGAAGTGGTGCCCTTGACTCTGCTGACGCTCGACGCTTGGGATTTCGTGCGCACGACGCGCAGCGAGCGCGTAGTGGCGGGCAAGCCGATTACGATCCCGCACAAATGGACATTTTACTTTCTGATGGCGGTTGGCTTCTGGAACTTCGTCGGCGCCGGCATGTTCGGATTCCTGATCAATCTTCCGATCGTCAGTTATTACGAGGTTGGCACACAATTGACGCCTAACCACGGTCACGCAGCCATGATGGGCGTATTCGGCATGTTGGCGATTGCGCTAATGGTTTTCGTGCTGCGTCAGACCAGCGACGAAGCTCGCTGGGCGAGCATCGAAAAATACGTCAAGACTGCTTTTTTCGGGACCAACATTGGCTTGGCGATGATGGTGATGTTCAGCCTGTTCCCAAGCGGCGTGCTGCAAGTCTGGGACGTCGTGCAGCACGGCTACTGGCATGCGCGCAGTCTCGATTATATCGGTAGTGGACGCGCGCATCTGATTGAGTGGCTCCGCCTGCCGGGCGACATGGTCTTCATCATCTTTGGCGCGATTCCACTTGTGATTGCATCGATCAAGGGTTATTTGGGCATGCGCGCGCACGCCGATGTCACTTAAGTGCGCGCCGCACAGAGGGCGCCGTACCGGGTGTACTCGCACGCCGTATTGTCCGAAAATTATTTTGCTCACGCGGCGGCCCCGTTCATAGGAGCGCAGTACTCCGCCGGGCCGCGACCGACACTGAATTCGCTCGGTTCCCGGCCGTGGATCGGCAATGGTAAGATCAGCCGGCTGCCGAGACCCTGATGGCTTCTTTCACGATGGTAGCGCTCCAGGCCAAACCGTTGATATAGAAGGGGTTATTGGTGGTGGGGTAGGATTTTAACCTACGACCTTCGGGTTATGAGCCCTAAATGGGTGAACGAAAGCCTGTAATTTACGGACTTTTCATAAGTCCGTAAACAAACCCCTAGAGTTATTTGGACGCCCCGCTCAATCTATACGCCATTGACGTATATACGCTATTGGAGTGCTGTAAATGCTCAACCGCGCGACAGCCGATCAGGGTGGGAGCCGCATTTTTTGTAGTAGCGTCCCGAAGCGGCCATCGCTGTGCAGCGCGGCGAGCAACGGGTCGACCTTGATGCCGGAGAGACCATCGTCGTGCTGCCGGTAAGCCCGATCTAGCCACTCGAACGCGCGCACCTTATCGCCGCGCCAAGCGAAAGCCTCTGCGATCTGGAAGGCGGCATGCTGCGCGGTGTGGGCGATCAGATCGTCGAGTGCATGTTGCGATTCGTTGATATGACCTAGGGAGAATTCGGCCATCGAGATGCCCAGCAGACGCGGCACCTCTGCACCAATGGGGCGGAAACTTGATAGCGCCTCCGCGGCTCTATCTTCGAGCAGCAGAAGTCTACCGCTCGCGTATAGAGCGCCAACCGAATCGGGTTGTATCTCCAGCGCCCGATTAAGCGAGATGCGGGCGGCTCCCAGCTGCCGATCGGCGGTGAGGAGCGTACCCAGGTTGAACCAGGCGTTGCTCGAAAGCGGGTCCAATTCAGTTGCCGTTCTGGTCACGCCGATCGCTTCCGACAGATGGCCAAGCCTTGCGAGCAATTGGGCGTACAGGCGGCGAGACTCGCCGTCACTCGGATCAAGCAAAACCGCCTTTTCGAGATCGGTCCGTGCGCCGTCCCAATCCCAGCGGTCGATCATCCGCAGGGCGCCGCGAATTGCATAGCCGTTGGATTCGTCCGGCGCTAGATCTACTGCCTTGTCCGCGAATGCGAAGGACGGATCCTTGCTGCTGTCGCCGCTACCGCCCGAAATCCGGTGCTCCGACCGCGCGAGTCCCGCATATGCCGCACCATAGCTTGGATCCAGCTCGATGGCCTTGCGATAGGCGTCCGCTGCGCGGCGGTAGTCGTCGATTTTCCAACTATCGAGAAATCTCCGACCGATCAAATATTGGTTGTAGGCTTCGGTGCTGGGAGTGCGGTAGACCTTGGATGCCGGCTTTTCCGCAGCGAGCTTGACCTTCAGTACCGACACCACCGCGCCAGCGATCTCATCCTGCACTTGAAATACATCCTTAAGCTCGCGATCATAAGTCTCCGACCAGAGGTTTTCGCCGGTGTCGGCGCGCACTAGTTGCGTCGCAACACGCAGTCGCTTACCCGACTTACGGACGCTACCTTCGAGAATGTTGGCGACATTGAGCTTTTTGGCAATCGTCGGAATGTCGTCTGCCTTACCCTTGAACGAGAACGAAGACGTTCGGGCGATAACGTGGGTACCGGGGATCTTAGCCAGCTGATCGAGCACCTCTTCCGCCAGACCGTCGGAGAGGTATTCCTGGTCCTTGTTCTCGCTCATGTCCACAAAGGGCAGCACTGCAATGGACGCCGCCGGAATTGAATTCGCAACGAACGACGTTGATGGCATTGTAGAGGCGGGGTTGACGGTAGCTTCTGCCCCTCGCCTCGAGAAGATCGTCCGGTTTGCGACGAAGAAGCAGATTGCAATCGTGACTACTGCCGCAGCCAGGAAACTCACGCGCCTGAACCTCGAAGTTGCTTCAAACCTTCTTAGCGCTGGATCCAAAGTGCGCGTCAGCGGGGTTGAGTTCTTGGTATTTCGATCATGCAGCGCCAGCAACCGAGAGACACGCTCGACGAAAGCCAAATTCGTCTCCCCGCCCGACAGCCGCGTCCATTGAGCTGCCTGGAACGAGTCTGGGACGTCTGCGTCGGCATCGGGAGTGTCATCCACGCAAACCGGCATCACGAATGCGCGGCTCTTGCCCATGAGAT
Organism: Gammaproteobacteria bacterium; assembly: GCA_041690895.1. Taxonomy (GTDB): domain Bacteria; phylum Pseudomonadota; class Gammaproteobacteria; order Steroidobacterales; family Steroidobacteraceae; genus Bog-1198. The sequence goes on along the minus strand of JBEPVT010000077.1, from coordinate 11,294 downwards.
GGGTGCGCTGATCAGCGAGCCGCCACTCCAGCCTGAAATACCCTTCCGCACGTTCTTGTGTATTGACAGAGATGATCGGAATAAACAAAGCGCAGTCGCGAATCTCGCGGCGGATTTTCTGATCCCAGATGTCTCCGCCCCGCAGTTCGCTCCGATCAAACCAAACCTCGACGCCGGCGGCTCTCAGTCCTTCGGACACGCGGCCCGCGGCCTCTGCATCTTGCGACGCATAGCTTAAGAAAACAGCCCGTTGGGAGCCGGTCACGGGCCGGAACTCGTTTGGTACATAAGCGTCTTATTCGCACACGAATCGCACGCGGCGTTCATTCTATGTAAGTCTGGGGTAATTTTCCCGAGAACGATAGGCCCTAAGGTTGCCTAAAGCACCTGCGATAAACTCAGCTTCACGCCCACAGGCGTGACGATTCGAAACATGTTCCCATATATCTCGGAAAATTCATGCTAAAACTCCTGGTCGCGCGTAGGTGAGGCCAGTGCGGCGATAAACTTAAATCATTCTCTAAGCGAACCGCAATTGGTGGAGGGCAATATGCGAAAATGGATTTGAAAAAGATTGAGTATTATCCTAAGGCGTCATGGTGGTATACCCCGTGGAGACTTATGTGGCACGTGCCACAACATTTCCTCGCAGGACATTCGGCGTGACTGCATGCATTCTCGAGCAAGACGCGATAAGTTGATGAATACCGTTGCGCAGGGAAGTCGATCTCCGGCAAAGTTCTTCTTGCTGGCTTTCGAACTGGACTTGACCCGTCTTGGTGGACAGTTCATGTTCACACCGATGAACTACGAGCGACACGCGCTCGCGCATCCACGCCGTGAGGCCAGAGAAGCCATCATGCACGCGGATCGCAACCACGCAGTACGACGGTTGCGCTACGACTCAGATCGTGGTGCACAGCGGTTCTCAGTTCGTTGAACTCCTCGAGGCGTCGAGAAAAAGCCGGAGCTTCTGGCGCTTCGCGTCAGACGTTCTATGGGGTTCAATGGAATATGCGCCAAACCGGGAATCAAGACATCGACAAAGCCATCAACACAGGAGCATGATCAGCAGCGAAGAGACGGAGAAGAGTTGTAATAACCACCTGTCCACCGAAGCGGGTCAAGTCAATACCTCTTCTCCTCTGCGCGTCCACCGCAACGAGATCCAACTCGCGGTATCCCCGAGTGGGACCAGGCCTTCCTGAACAATCGGCTGTCGGCCTCAGCGACCGTCGACCGACTTCGGCACAACGCTTACTGCATCGAACTCGAAGCGCCATCCGGCCGAACCCCAAAGTCGCACCCCCCTCCACCAAAACCGAAGCTTGCCAACACCCCACCATCTGCCCATTCTTAGCCCCTCTGGGATGTCTGTTTTAGCTACCTAAAACTGGCTCCAATAAGCCGATCATGCCCGGCTCTTTTATGCCGATCGGTGACAAACCTTCCACAGCGCCGCGTCGACACAACCGATTCGGAACTCATCCTACGACCTTCGGGTTATGAGGCACGTGTCGCGGTAATGACGATCTTTTAAATCAGTCACTTACAGCGCTTGCCATCCCCTTACCCCGGCTATTCAAGACACAATTTGGGCACACACAATTTGAGTTGGGCACAATTCCGGCACAATCGCGTCATGCTACGAGAAACCGAATAAGGCACGGCATTCAAGCCATTGCCCGAGCAGTCTCGATCAGCAGGAGCATGACTCGTTCCCCAAGAGGACAATTAATAAAGCCAAAGTGTTGATAAAACCGAACAGCGTCGTCGTCAATCGCGTGAGTAATGATCGCCCGTACACCGGCGATCTCTGATACCTCCAGACATCGCCTCAGGCCGTCCGATAATAAGTCCGCTCCCAGCCCTTTACCCTGATATTGGCGATCGACGGCCAACCGACCGATGAGTAACAGAGGTACCTGATCAGGCATAGCCCGCCGAAGCTTCGCATTAGGCAAGGCAATTCGCAGTTCCATGGCCGTCGATAACGCATAGTAGCCAACGACGCGCTGCGGCTGCTCACAAGCGCAAACGACATAAGTCCTTGCGGACATTCCTTCGCTGGCGAGCGCCCGATCCTTTAGCCAGGAATCTAGCGATGAGTGTTTGCCAGTTGCGAAACGCGAGACATCGTGCCGCGAATGCAGGCGCTCCGGCGCCAGGACCAGGGGCTGCGTCATGCGCGGCGGTCAAACTGAAAATGCCGACACCTCGCAGTTATTTTTCCCAAACGGGCTTCCGCTTCATCTGCGCCTTGAGACGATTATTGAGCTTGGGGGGTGAGTCGAGTAACGCAAGAAATTTCTGGTGCGCTTTAGAATCCAGAAAAAACACTCGTTGATCCAACAGTGCCTCTTCCGCCTCACGGCGAGCGCTATCTAGCATGAACTCAGAAAGCTTCTGACCGCGAAGCGCCGCCGCCCGGTTCAGAACCGCCTTCGTCTCAGCGGATGCGCGTATCTGAATGACATCGTCTTTTCGTGCCGATTGCGCCATAGATGCTCCTTATGACGCAATCTACACAGTTGTACCGGCGTTGTCAATACAGGATCCGACATTGCTTTCACATCGTTGATCAAGCCGGTGTGGGACAAATCAGCTCTCACCGACGGCACTTTCAGTAACTCGGAGTTTACCTTCGATCCGGCGCAGAACCGCTATCAGTGTCCCGGTGGCAAATTTCTTAATCCGTCGTGGCGCATGAAGAAGAACGACCCGACCAAATACCGAGCGAGTCAGTTCTATTGCCAGGCCCTGTACACTTAAGATGAAGTGCTGCTGTCCTCCACAAAAATGCAGTAGTTCGTTTGATGCCTCTAGCGGGATCGCCGCTCACGCGCGTTATGGCATTATTGAACGATGCTCATCGGCCTAGACGTCCTGATCGATGTAGCGAGCTCATTGCTGCGCTGGTGGGGACTTGCCTTTCGCTCCGCGATCGCTCCAAGCGGAGAACCTTTTCCTGCGTCGACAGCTTGCCCTATACGTTGAACGTGGTGTCAAGCCGCGACGAATCGATCAAGCATCGCGAATTTTACTGGCCATTCTCTCGAGATTCTTCAACTGGAGGGATGCTCTTGTAGTGGTGCGCCCCGAAACAATGATCCGGCTGCACCGAGCGGGATGGGGATTGTTCTGGCGGCTCAAATCCCGGCCTGGCCGGCCGCTGATTCCACAGCAGTTACAAGCGCTGATCCGCCGCATGGCGAACGAGAACCCTTCATGGGGCGAGGAGCGTATCGCAAATGAACTCTTGTTGAAGCTGGGAGTTCGGTGTCACCGCGAACCATACGGAAGTACTTGCCGCCTCGACCGCCACGCCAACCGCGGGGAGATTTGCGTTGGGCGACGTTTCTGCGCCTGCATGCCCAAGGGATCATTGCCTGTGACTTCTTGGTCGTTGTGACTGCAAGGTTCCGGTTGCTTTACTGCTCGTGGTGATCGAACATCGCAGCCGGCGCCTCGTACATTGCAACCTTTCCGCGCATCCGACTGCTGCTTGGACGATGCAGCAGCTGCGCGAGGCTGTCGGACTCGAAAGCCGATACGAATATCTGCTTCACGACCGCGACAGTATTTTCGCCGAACAGCTCGACGACTCGATAGCAAGGCTCGGTATCAGGGTATTGAAATCCCCACCCCGCTGCCCGATGGCCAATGCGATCTGCGAGTACATAACTATGCCGTACCTCATAAGGCACGCAACTAGGGTCAGTGTTGAGCACTCGATTCCTGCGAGCTTGAGGTGGGTTTCTGGATCGGCACAACATTTAGTGTGCAGGACCGGCGGGCGAGAAGCTACGGCCTTGAATTTTTGCCTCACCCCAAGTCGTCTGTGCTTCAGGGTCTGACGATTTTCTAACCCATCGTCATGAATCCTTCCGCTGCGGCTCGCGCTAATGATAAGCGTTCTTGACGCTGACTGATTTACGGTGACAGAGATATGATCGTCTCGTTGTTCGACCTCCCCTTGGGCTTAGACGAGCGGCCGAGAGCTCAACTGAAACGCCGCGAGACGGCCGGTCAAATCGTCAATTGACGCCGGCGCAGTCATGCATGCATCCCCGCCGTGGCGATAAATGAGTTTGCAGTCAAGACACGCCTTGTCATCAAGGTCCGCAGTCACAATCAAGGTAGCATAGTAGTCGTCCTTGATAGCCGCTAGCGCCGCAGCCCCGCCACTCTCAGTGCGGGTGGGAATGCCAATCAATTCCAGTTGCGTCGCAAGGCGCGTTGCCCGATCCATTTCAGGATCGAGCAACAAAACTGGTTCGTAACGTGGCGGGGTTCGCTTGCCCTGCATCGCAGCCCTCCAGGAACGATCGATCGCCGGTCTCCTCTCTCGATCAAACGATTCGGCACGAATTAAAAAGGAATCATTTCATGACACGTTTCGTGAGCGCAACTCGACTCTATCGACTCTAAGATCACACTTTTTGCCGCAGCCTCGAAGTTTCCGGCACCACCGGGGTGATCGCCGTTAAGATACCGCTGAGGATTTGACGCGGACTCGGCGGACATCCTGGCACCGCCACGTCGACCGGGATTACAGCGGAGACGCGACCGCACGTGGCATAGCTTTCGCCGAATATTCCCCCGGTACAACCGCAATCGCCAATTGCCACGACGAGCTTCGGGTCAGGCATCGCATCGTAAGTACGGCGCAGCGCCACCTCCATATTCCTGGATACCGGCCCTGTTACCGTCAGTAGATCTGCGTGCCGCGGACTTGCTACAAACCGGATGCCGAGCCCCTCGATATTGTAGAGTGGATTATTGAGCGCCTGAATTTCCAACTCGCAGCCGTTGCACGATCCGGCGTCTACGGCTCGAATGCACAGCGCCCGACCGAGGACATCGATAATGCGCGACTGTAACGCGTCCAAGACTCGCAGCGACTCGTCGCTTAATGGAGGGGGCTCCGTTATGATCCCCGTACGACAGATTTTGACCAGTGTTTTCAGCATGCTTATAAGTCGTGTCCACTGTAGGACAGGTTGAAGGATTTATTGATCAGCGGAAAATCTGGCACGATGTTATCGATGACGGCGTGCTCAATCACCGGCCAGTTCTGCCATGATGGATCATGCGGATGACATCGTCGAATCATTCCGCCCGCGCCTGCTTCGAGCGCGAGAAATATCGGGCCGCGCCACCCCTCGATCATTCCGATGCCTAAAGTGCCGTCTTCGGGTAGTGAAATTGCCACGTCATGCGGCCCGGCAGGAAGCTCTCGCAGTATCTGCAACATGAGACGTGCGGATTCAGTGATTTCATCAAAGCGCACGGCCACTCGCGCCGCGACATCGCCCTCGGAGCGCACGGTTTTCTTAGGCGCGAGATCGCCATACGGCTCGCAAGGCAGGTCACAGCGAAGGTCAAATGCTTGGCCGCTCGCACGCCCCGCAAGGCCGGTCAGACCTAATTGGGCGGCCAAGGTGGGCAGAACGACGCCCGCGCCTACAAACCGGTCGCGCAAACCAGCGTGATCGTCGTAGATCGCACGCAGTTCTTTCACCTCAGGAGTAATCGATTCGATCGATTCAATCAAGATACGTACTCCGGTTGAAGACAGATCCGCTCGCACGCCGCCTGGCACAACGAAATCCATGAGATAACGCTGGCCGAGTGTTTGTTCGGTCGCGCGCAGCAGTTCTTCCTTGAGCCGCGAGAACTGGGTGAGTCCAAAGGCGAAGCCAGCATCATTGGCAATCGCGCCGAGATCTCCCAAATGGTTGGCGAGGCGCTCTAACTCCAACGCGAGTGCCCTCAACCATGTGGCTCGATTGGGCAACTGCGCCGCAGCCATGCCTTCGATCGCTTGGCAATAAGCCCAAGAAAAAGCGACGGCAGAATCACCGGAGACTCGCGCCGCCAAGCGGTGGCCACTGAGCAGCGGGAATTCCGTGAAGCGCCGCTCTATACCTTTGTGAGTATAGCCAAGGTGTTCTTCGAGCCTGAGAACCTTCTCGCCGACCACCGAAAAACGAAAGTGGCCCGGTTCGATGATCCCCGCATGGACGGGTCCCACAGGAATTTCATGCACTCCATCCCCCTCCACAGGGATGAACGTGTAGTTATCAATGACGGGGACCGAAGGAGAGGTGGGTGCGTGGTTTTCAATTAGCGGATGAAAGCTCTCCGGCCACGCCGCATGACGTAACCACGGGCGCGTATCCGGATCCGTAGATCGCAATCCTGACAGATCCGCAACAGCCCGTTGCATGCGATTGGCACTCGGAAACCATTGCTCGATGCCCGGGTAACGAGCCTCCGTTGCCGCTACTTCCAAGCTCAGCACGAGCACACCCTGCTCAGCGATAAACGCGACGCGGACGAGATCGTGTCCCTCTCGGTCGCGACTTGCCCAAAGAGCCTGTAGTCGGCCTCCTCCGGTCGCTACGTGTTCGGCGGCTCGCTGCCATTCCTCGCGCGAGACCGTAAGGCCAAGCACTTTCACTGCGCCCGTAATCACGCGCCCTTCATTGGATTCGGAGTTCTGAGCGGCTCGCTGGAACCATCGTTGCAGCGCCACCTCACTCTCCGCCAATCAAGCGCGCAGCGGCGCGATACCAGTCAGCAAGGTAAGGTGGAATGAAAAACCCCAGCATCAGCACCAAACCCAAGTGTACGAACACGGGGATAAGCGCAGGCGGATGCGGCAAACGCTTGGCGGTGGTGTCGCCAAACACCATCGATTGCACACGACCAAAGATTGCCGCAAATGCCACGCCGAGCGCCAACAGCAAAATGGGCGTTGCCCAGGGTTGCTGTTTCATGGCGGTGGTCAAAATAAGAAATTCACTTGCAAAGACGCCGAACGGCGGCGTGCCGAGAATCGCGAGCGTACCCATCATCAAACCCCACCCAACCGTAGGGCTCAAAGTAATAAGACCGCGAATGTTGTCCATGAGTTGCGAGCCGGCCTTCTGCGTCGCGTGACCCACGGCAAAGAAAATGGATGACTTCGTCAGTGAATGTACCGTCATGTGCAAGAGCCCGGCGAAGTTGGCCACCGGCCCGCCCATGCCAAACGCGAAGGCAATTATCCCCATATGCTCGATGGAGGAGTAGGCGAATAAGCGCTTGACATCGCGTTGCCGCCACAGGAAAAACGCTGCGAGCACTACCGAGAGCAAACCAAAACCCATTAGCATTCGGCCTGGTAGGGTCGACTGCAGCGAGCCCTCGACGAGCACCTTGCAGCGCACGACGGCGTACATCGCCACGTTAAGCAGCAGTCCTGATAAAACGGCCGAAATGGGTGTCGGGCCTTCCGCGTGCGCGTCCGGTAACCAGTTGTGCAGCGGTGCGAGGCCTACCTTCGTTCCATAGCCGACGAGCAGGAATACAAATGCCAAGCCGAGAACCGACGGTTCAAGTTGCGCTTTTACTGAATTAAGATGGGTCCAGAGCAGCGCACTAACGCCCTCGGAGCCTAAGACCTTCTCGGCCGCAAAGTACAAAAGAATGGTGCCGAACAGGGCCTGTGAAATACCGACGCCGCAGAGAATAAAATACTTCCAACCGGCCTCAAGGCTTGCGGGAGTTCGATACAGTGTCACCAGCAGCACCGTGGATAAGGTTGCGGCCTCCATCGCCACCCACATGAGCCCCATGTTATTGGTCGTGAGGGCAATTAACATCGTCGCTATGAACATCTGGTACATGCTGTGATACAGACGTAGTTGCCCCGCAGTCACGCGTCCATGCTCAGCCTCGATGCGCATGTACGGGCGCGAGAACAATGAGGTGGTTAGACCGACGAACGCTGTCAGCGTCACCAGAAACACGTTAAAGGCATCGATAAAAAATTGCTCATGTCCGACCGACAAGTTGCCGTGTGCAACCACTCTTGCGGTGAGCGCACATGCCGCGAAAAACGTGACCAGTGAAAAGACCACATTGGCTTCGGGTGCCCAGCGCCGGCCCCCTAACATAACGAGCGTCAGAGCGCCCAGCAGCGGCGTGCCCAGGAGAACGATGAACTCCAACTTATTGATCCTCCTTCAGAGTCTCGAAGTTCTCCAGGTCCAGACTGTCAAACTGTTCCCGAATCTGAAAGAAAAATACTCCGAGCACCAGCATGGCCACCAACACATCGAGCGCAACCCCCAGCTCGACCACCATCGGCATGCCATAAGTGGCACTCATCGCGCCGAAGAACAGCCCATTCTCCATCGATAAGAATCCGACGACTTGCGACATTGCTTTTCGGCGTGTGATCATGGTGAGGAAAGCAATGAGAATCACGGCAACGGCAATGCCGATGGAATTACGTGTAGCCGTGCTTCCCAGTGCCGAAATCGGCTGGGCCAATCCGAAGGAGAAAATGACGACGCACACACCAACGAGCATCGTCGCCGTGATGTTGAGCAACGGTTCGGTATCCCAGTAAACACCGAGGCGACGGATGAGGCGGTGCAATAGCCAGGGCAGGAAAACTACTTTCAGTCCGAGGGTCAGACCCGCGGAAATGTACAAGTTATGATCACCAGTCCGCCAAGCAAGTAATAAGGTCGCGACGAATAACAGAGCTCCTTGCAGCGCGAGCATATTGACCAGGGCGACGATGCGCCGCTGCGACAGCATGGCAAAGGAAAGCAGCAATAATAGCGCGGCCAACGTGTTTAGCAGTTGCAGATCCCATGTCGGCGCGTTCATATTCATGCTCCCAACAACAACCGCACGAGCAGGCCCAGCACGGCGAACAGAAAGGCTGTTGCCAAAAATTCCGGTGCGCGAAAGACGCGCAGTTTTGCTGATACCGTCTCAATGAGCGCCAATCCGGCGCCCGCGACGGTGAGTTTCACGCTCAGCAAAAAAACCGCCAGGGTTAAGCCCAATGGGGCGTCACTGGTCGCAATGCCCCAGGGAATGAATACCGCAAATCCGATACACGCATAGTTGAAGAGCTTTAAGGCCGCCGCCCATTCCATGAGCGCAAGGTGACGTGCGGAATATTCGAGCAGCAGCGCTTCGTGGATCATGGTCAATTCAAGATGCGTGGCGGGATTGTCAACCGGGATACGAGCATTCTCGGCTAGCAACACCATCGTAAACGCCACCGCCGTAAAGGCAAGACTCGGATTGAGCGCGAAGGCCTGCGCAGAGAGACGTTCCGCAATGATCGGCAATGCTGTGGTAGCGCAAGTCAGGGAGACGACAAAGATCACGACCAGCAGCGCGGGCTCAGCGAGGAAACCGATCATCATTTCCCGACGCGCCCCCAGCGTACCGAAGGCAGTCCCAATGTCCATCGCAGCCAGTGATATAAATACGCGCGCCGTTGCGAGAAGGCCAACCAGTGCAATCGCATCCGCGGCTCGCGTAATAGGCAAACGGGTCGCAATCGAGGGAATGACGGCGGCGGCTGTCACCATCGCACCAAATACCACGTATGGCGCGAGCCGGAATAGTGGCGAGGCGTTCTGCGCGATCACCGCATCTTTGTGAAAGAGCTTTCGGATACCACGATACGGCTGCAGGATGCTGGGCGCGGATTTATTCTGCAGCCACGCTCGACACTGATTCACCCAGCCGAGGAATACGGGCGCCGCGGCCAACGCCAACCCGATTCCCAGCACCTGCACAATCCAGTCGACTACTTTCATAACATCAGCGCTAACAGGACGACCAGTGTGACGAAGCTGTAAAGCAAGTACGTCGCAATGCGGCCCTGCTGCAGCCACGCCACCTTATCTGCCACTCGCCGAACGAGCGGACCTAAAGGCTGATACAGGGCGCGCCAAAAGCGATCACCAATCTCTAAACGGTACTTAGGCTTAGCATCGAAGGGGCCTGGTAGCTCGCGGACCATGAGGAAAAGCGGCTGGAACAGGTGGCGAATCGGTTGACCGAATCCTTCCGCCGTGTCTTGCATACGACTTGTGAGCTCACCCAATCCACAATCCCAAGCCGCAGCCTTTCGCACTCGTTGGTGATAGAAGAAACGCACGCCCACAATAGCCAGCCCCACCACAACTAGGATCACTGCAAAGAAGATCAGTGGTGCGTACGAAGCCTCTCGTTCGGGAATCGGCAGGAGTAGCCACCAGGGCGCGTTGCTCGAAGGTAATTCACCTAACCCGAGCTGTTTCGTGACAATACTAAAAAACGAAATAACGGTCGTTGGGAAAAATCCGAGCATAGCGCAACCAATCGCAAGCCACGTGAGTCCGAGACGTTCCGCAAATCCAGCATCATGGGCTTTTTGCAAGGTAGGCTCCCTCGGCTGCCCGAGAAAGATCACGCCAAAGAATTTGACCATGACATAGCCGGCAAGTGCAGCGGCAAGCGCGAGCAACGCAGCCCCCAGCGGCAGCAACATGTTGATGAATGGGTGGGGCACCTTGTATGAGAGCAGGAAGGACTGGAGCAATAACCATTCCGACACAAATCCATTGAGGGGAGGCAATCCCGCAATGGCGAGCACACCGATGAGGCTTAGCCACGCGACCCAGGGCATGCGATGGATCAGGCCGCCCAGGCGCCCTAGATTGCGTTCCCCAGTTGCGTGCAAGACGGAACCCGTGCCCAGAAACAGCAAGCTTTTCATGAACGCATGATTGAGTGCGTGATACATAACGGCAATCAACGTAAGCGCCGCCGACGCGCGCATACCCACGCCCGAGAAGACCATCGCAAGCCCCAAGCCAGTAAACATGATCCCAATGTTTTCGATCGACGAGTAGGCCAACAGACGCTTCATGTCGGTTTGGGCAGCTGCGAAGACGACCCCATACAGCGCGCTGAAAAGGCCAAGAGACAGCGGCATTAGCCCCCACCACCAGAGGGGTTGACCCAAAAGATCAAAACTCACTCGGATCATTCCGTACAACGCGGTCTCAAGCATGACGCCGCTCATCAGCGCAGACACCGGTGAAGGCGCGGCCGGATGCGCTTCCGGCAACCAAACATGCACCGGTACGATGCCCGCCTTCGCACCAAAGCCTAGCAGCGCCAGACAGAAGGCGGCTGTCGCCCAATTGGTACCGAGATGCGCAGCGCGCATCACATCGAAAGTGAGATGCCAGCTACCGCCCTGAAGTATGCCAAAGCTCAAAAGAATGGCAATCGCGCCCAAGTGCGCCATCACCATGTAGAGAAACCCGGCCTTGCGAATCTCAGCGATACGGTGCTGCGTTGTGACCAGAAAGTACGAAGACAGTGCCATGGTCTCCCACGCCAACATGAATGCGTACGCGTCGTCGGCGAGCAGAACGAAGCCCATACTGGCGAGAAACAAGTGGTACTGCAGGCATACAAGTCCCGGCGCGGTGCCTTCC
>JBEPVT010000076.1:0-19485 GCA_041690895.1 Gammaproteobacteria bacterium | reverse complement strand
CCCCATTGTCGAAGCGGTTCGCGCCGCGGTCACAGAACATGCGGGCCATCCCGCATCTCACATTCCCGCGGGTTCTAGTTTATAGCGCTAGCGGGTCTCCAATACAGAAGAAGCACTGGCCCAAGGTTCTTGACGTAATTCGGGGCAGCGCAGGTGACGCGTTCTGCTGCGTGTCGGAAGGGCCGCGCCAGCCGAATCAATCGGGTCCACCACCAGACTGCAAGGCTATCGTCCATGGCGAGGACATCAACGAGCATTTTCAGGGGCTCGTGGACAGAAGCGAGCGCCCGCTTAAGCGGGCGCGGTTGCCGCCACACAGGTATCTGATCGTCGAGTACTACGCGTCGTGGTGTGCGCCGTGCCGTAGTTCGCGCAAAGCGTTGGACGCGTTTATGGCATCGCCACAATCGCAAGGGTACACAGGCCTAATCGTTGACTTTAGCGCACTTCAGGAGTGACTACCGTGCGGTCTAACTACGCGTTCAAGCGGACGTGCAAACAGCAACGCAATGTTCGGCTTGATCGCACCGACGTGCAACGCGAGCGTTAGGCGACAGGAGTTCTGTCTCGGTGGCTATCACCCTGCCAACAGTTGAGAATTGCGGCTTCTGCGAGTACATCGCCGGCACTAGGGAGTGCGCCTTCATACGCCGCGGACCGCTGATCTCTTCTATCGTAAACCGCACGCAGTACGAGCGCGGTGGTCTACTGATCATTCCAAATCGTCACCTGCCAACCATATTGGAACTGAGTCAGGATATCCTCGCCGCAATAGGCGTTGAATCGCAGATACTGAGTCGCGCATTGGTCCAGGGCTTCGGTGCTACTGGAGTCAATATCTTCCCGAACAATGGAATCGACGCCAACCAACACTTTCCGCACTACCATATGCACGTTGTGCCGCGGTACTCGGGTAGCGATCCTACGAGGATATATCTGCACACGCAGTTTGAACCGATATCAATGCCGGAGCAGCGTGTCCTGGCGAAGGAAATCATTGACGCTGTCGCCTGACTACGTGTTCGATCGGACGGTAATGAGGCAACGCAATCATCGGCGTCACCGCGCCGCCGCTCAGCGAGAGCATTAGGCCCTCCTATGGGGCGCACTCTCGTAGCGATGTGCGTTGGCTTAGTTGCGTTTGGTGCTGCCACCAACCAATCGCCTGCCGTCGAGCTCTACTACGGGGCGCCCGAAGACCAGCAGTGTGCGCTCTCAAGGGGCTTCAAGATTGAGACTGCATGGGTTGCGGAACTGCACGAAGTCTTACCGGCTGCGCAAGAGCTATGGAAATCCAACGCCCCACAAATGTTCGATACAGCGTCCAAACTTACCGGTAAGCACACCGATACATACGCTGTGCCAATCCGATTAACGCTGTGCGACACCCCTTCGCAGTCCTTTTCGGGCCCCGTCGTAAACATGCGATTTGCATTGCACAGCTTTACGGCAAATCCAGTTCCGCTGCGGTACAAAATAGACACAGCATTTCACGAGTCCATGCATCCGTTTATAGCGTCGCTTGCCTTGATGAACTCGAAACTCATTCATGCCCACAACGGCGAGCCCACTTGCGTTCTTAACCATTTGCACTTGCTGGCGCTCCAGAAAGCAGTGCTATTGTCATTAGGCGAGTCAGCTGAATTGCGACAGGTTGTTGCAGTTGATTCCGAGCTTCCATCGGGGTGCTACAAACGGGCTTGGGCTTGATTAATGAGACCGATTCAACCTACAAAGCGTATGTCGCGGAGATTAGGGAGCGCTAACTAAGCGATCGAGCTCGGTGATGAGACAATGCAACGATCGGCGACATCGCGCCGTCGCTCAATGCGAGCGTTAGGCGGCGCTTGAAATGACCGGCTTTCGATATATGCGTGGGGTTGTGTACATTCTTGAGAACATTGCAGCTCAACGAGTCAAAGTTGGCATGACGATAAGTGACGTCGCGCTGCGACTCAGAGATGCCAATGACATGTGGCTTGAGCACAAGCTCACGTGCCAAGTCTGCGGAACGCGCCGTCTGGCCAAGTTGAATGGTTTCGCACCCAGACTAGTGCCTATACATGTCGTTAGTGGAAACAAATGCCCTGGGGGGAATGCGCTGCCCCTAGAGGGAGACACCGGACTTGCCGAGTCCCACTTGCAGACTCTGAGGCTCCGGGTGCGTGAGTCATAAGGTAGCGAGAAGGGATCGATAACGCGGCAGATCAATACACTTGAAGAGCGAATTCAGCTGCGCCGCCAACACAGTCGCGGGATTGGAACATGGAAGATTGTTACCGTCTATTACACTGAGAGTGCGGAGCAAGTAGAGTTGCTCTCCCACAAGTTCCTAGCAGAGCACCTGGACAGGGCTGCCCCTTTTGGAGAGGTATTCAGCTGCTCCTTGTCAGCTGCTCGGGTAGCCGTGGAGCGGGCATTGAAGCAGCTGGATCTGCTGCATGCTGCGAAGCGCGAGGATTGAGTTAGGGTAAGCGAAGTCCGGGATAACTTCGCATGAGTAGATTGTCCAAAGACTTTTCGAAAGTGCAGGTTGCGCTGCCTAACTACGAGTTCGAGCGGACGGTGATGAACCAACGTAATGGCCGGCGACGTCGCACGGTCGCTCAATGCGAGATTTAAGCGGCAGTGCAGGGATCCGCATGACTGATACCGACCGCAAAGGCTCTTTTCGAATGACTCGTTCGTCATTGGCATACCCATCAATTGGCAGGGAAAAATAGGACAATGAAGCAGCTGTTGTTGAAACCCGACACTCGAGTTACCTGTCCAGAGTGCGAGCAGGAGTTCTCGTTGGAGCAGGGTTTTGCGAAACAGGCGTTGGAAAGCATTGAAACGACGAGCAGCCAGTCGCTGGATGCCCTTCGTGAGGCTGAGCGGGTGGTGGCCGAGAAGCGGGCGGACCAGTTTGCGAGGGAGCAGGTCAAGGCTGCGCAGCGGCAGGCGGAAGATCTCCAGAAACTCGTCATGGACCAGGCGGATTCGCATGCGAAGGCGATGGCCGATCTACGGAAAGTCACTGAACAAGCGTTTCAGCCACAATTGGAAGCGCTTAAGACACAGGTGGCCGAAAGCCAGTCTAAACTCATCACCATAGACCAACGCGAGGCGGCTATAGCCGACCGCGAAAAGGACATTGAAGCGCGTGTGACTGAGGCCGCCGCGAAGCGTGCTGCGGAGCTTGTAGCTAGCGACCGGCAGGCGTACGAGAAGCAGCTCTCGGAGCAATCCGGACAGCTACAGTCTTTGCGTGCGGAGCAGGTGGAGCTGCGCGAGGAGCGCCAGAGACTCAAGGACGAAAAGCACGGAATGGCGCTAGAAGTACAGAGGCAACTCGATGCCAAAGTGGCCGAGCGCGAAGCAGCGCTCCGCGCGCAGGAACAGGAACGGACGGGACTCGAGAAAGCGGAACTACAGAAGAAGCTGGATGATGTGTCGAATCAGCTTGCTGATGCCCAGCGCAAGATGGCTCAGGGCTCCCAGCAGCTACAGGGAGAAGTCCTGGAACTCGCCATCGAGGAGGGCCTACGACGTACTTTCCCACTAGACACGATAGAAGAAGTGAAGAAAGGAGCGCGAGGTGGGGATGTCATTCAACGCGTGGTGTCGCGGTCGGGGCAGTCGGCCGGGATCATTTTGTGGGAAACGAAACGAGCCAAGGACTGGAGTCCCGCGTGGATCGGTAAGCTGAAAGAAGACATGCGAATGTGCGGCGCCGAGATGGGCGTGCTGGTCACGATGCCTTCGGCTATTCCGAAGGATTGGCCATCCGGGCAGCCGTTTGGGTTGCACGAGGATTTGTGGGTTACGACCTGGGGCCCGGCTCTGCAGCTCGCGGAAGTACTCCGTGCAGGATTACTGGATGTGGACAAGCAACGGTTGGTGTCGGCTGGGAAAGGTGAAAAAATGGAAGCGCTGTACGATTACCTCACGTCGCCCCAATTTGCCCAGAAACTCAAGGCGGTCTATGGTGCCTTCCAGTCACTCCAGGAGGATCTCGCCAAGGAACGCGCCTCCGCCGAGCAACGGTTTTCCCGCCGCGAAAAACAAATCACAACTGGCATGAAAGAACTCCTCAGCTTCGCCGGCAATGTTCAAGGGCTGGCTCAAGAATCTTTACCAACACTGGAATTGATAGCGGAAAGCTCAACAGGCGAGGACATTTAGCGTGTTCTCGCCGTGGGCCAATGCCGATCCACCGACGGAACGGCCGGACGGTGGGCGGAGGAGCAGGATAGTAGAGCGAACGAAGCTCAGCACGATGCCAATCTGGTGAGCGGTGACTCGCTCCAAAAGCCGAACGTGTTGAACGTACTTTGGCACTTACTGATGAAGATGCGACGGCGGCATAAGGCGCAGAATTCGTTCCTTTCTTTGGAACCGATTGCGACTAACGCAATAAAATTATGGACATCCAGGTAATGCCAATCTCAGTACTAGTTCGCGACGCACTAGAAAAACTGAGGCTCAAACTCCTGGACCTTAGCAATCGCAACCGATTACTAAATTTCAAATTCTCCGACTCCTCGCGCAAGTTCGTGCGGGTCATAGATGAGATTCCTGGACTGCTCTATGACCGCCTCACCGGTGAGAGCGGGTCAAGCGGCAAGATGTACTTTGAGGCGCTCCCCGAGCCAATCATGGGCGGCGACGACGTCAACCCAGAAGATACCGGCGTGACGAAGTCACTCTCAGGCCTTGACGCGCATCAAGCGTACTCTGAATCGGAAGCATCAGGTCGCAAGTCGTCCTGGGGACAACGACCCCAGGGCCGAGCGAAGGAGCGCATCAACCTGGCGGACTGGGCAAGCAAGAATGGCATTGATCCAACTTATGATCTTCCGACGCCAGCAGGCGCGGCTCGCGAGAATCACGCAGATAACAAGATCCAGACCTTAATGTTGCCGGAGACCTTGTCGGCGAAAATGGCTCGGATCCGTGACGATGCGCGGCTGTCGGAACAGGAGCAAGGAATAAGCACCCTCCACACAGCGTTTGGGTTCCTCGAATGGTACGAGGACGCGACCAGCAAAGAGGCTCGATTTGCACCCCTTCTATTACTGCCAGTGCAGATCGACCGCGAACTGAAGAACCATCAGTATCGTTACTTCATGGAGTGTGGCGAAGCGGCAGATCCGGCCAGCAACATCTCACTTCGTGAACGGCTAAAGAAGGACCTCGGCTTCGCGCTTCCCGAACTGAACGAAACAGAGGGTCCGGAAGAGTATATGGGTGCGGTGGAGCGGGCCATTCGGATCATGCCGCGGTGGAGAGTCCGGCGCTTTGTCGTCGTAGGGCATTTTTCGTTTGCGCGATTGGTGATGTATCAGGATTTGCAACCCGAAAGCTGGGGCGACGCGGCGCTAGAAGATCAGCCACTGATTCAGGACCTGCTGGCCGGAGCCGAGGCGGCCCCCGAATCTACCTTTGCGGAAGACTATGAAACTGAAGCGCCCGAGGTTGAGGCGCTAGTACCAGTTCTTCTCATGGATGCCGATTCGAGTCAGTACTCGGCCATCGTTGACGCCATGCGCGGGCGTAGCTTTGCGCTGAAAGGACCGCCAGGCACGGGAAAGAGTCAAACCATCACGAATCTCATTGCGGCGGCATTGGCGGCCCAAAAGAAAGTCCTGTTTGTCGCCGAAAAGCTAGCGGCGCTGGAAGTTGTCTCGAAACGCCTTGCCGATGCAGGATTGGGCCCGTTCATGTTGGAGCTGCACTCGACCAAGAGCCAGAAAAAACGTCTCATTCAGTCTTTCGAAGCGCGGCTGGCCATCCAGTCACCTCGAACGTCCAAAGCTGAGGATCTGGCCGAGGAGTTGAAGGAGCTCGGGCGAACACGTGCCCAGCTGCACCATTACGCAAACCTGCTGAACAGTGAAGTTGGCGCGTCCGCTATTTCGCTGCACGATGCACTGTGGCACGAACAACGCCGCCGAAATGGCCTGAACCTACGCGAGGCGGCGCTTTCCGCGGCGAAACTAACCGTTGATGTGTCGCTTCAGCCGCCCTCGGCGCTGGCTGCCAGCCGCAGCGCGACACGCCAGCTCGTAGCGAGTCTCAGGCTTTGTGCGGGAGCGGAAGGAAACGTGAAGAGACACGCGCTCTACGGTCTTTGGGGGGTGTCCACGGACCCGGCCGCCCAAGAGGCTGTGCGTAAATGGCTCGACGAACTGGCGACGGCGGTGTCTTCGGTGGCTTCGGTGCGCGCACGAGTGGAATCGAGCTTACATGTCGACTTTGGGGAGACGACGGGATCGGCAAAATGTTTTTGCGAGCGGATTGCGGCTATGCCCACAATCAATGCGCCGCGAACGGATCTTCTTGGGCGCATCTCGAGCGTCGACGAGGCCAAGCAGGTCAAACAAGCACTCGACACGGCCGCACGCGCACTGCCGCTCTTCGAGCGACTCGCTGCGAATCTCATGGATCCCCACAAGGACTTGAACACGGCGGGCCCGACCGCGGTGGCCGCCGCGGCGTTGAAGACGCTCGGCGGCTCCTTGGGGTGGGACGACATCAATTTTAGTGTGGTGCCGCGAGCCGTCCGGGCTCAGGCAGAACAGCTGACGCGCCAGCGCAAGGTGCTGAACCTACTTTCAAGATGGGGTGAGCAGATTGGCCTGATCGCGCCCATGGACCGTGAGGACATCGCCTCCCTCGCAAAGGCTTTGCGACTGCTACATCAGACGCCGCCAGAAGTTCTCAAGCTCCGGCACAGTGCCCTCTACAGCAGCGA
This sequence comes from Gammaproteobacteria bacterium, assembly GCA_041690895.1. Taxonomy (GTDB): domain Bacteria; phylum Pseudomonadota; class Gammaproteobacteria; order Steroidobacterales; family Steroidobacteraceae; genus Bog-1198. The sequence continues at coordinate 12,746 of JBEPVT010000076.1, read as the reverse complement.
AACACCCGCGTTACTCAAGAAAACCTCTCAGACAGCGGAGTCCCTGAAAAAGAATGAAGAAGCGCTTGCTACGGAGGCGCAGCTAACTTATCGGGAAAGCGGCCCGGCGTTGACGGCAGCGGCCGCCACTATAGAGGGCACAAGCGTTTGGCTGCGCCTGTTTTCCGGGGATTATCGTGCCAGCGTCAAGCTGTATCGGAGCTTGAGCCTTCACAAATGGCACCGCGAGACCGCGCCCGCACGGCTCAAGGTCTGGGCGAGCGCAGTCCAAAAACATCAAGACTTTGCGCAGGATGCCGCTCTTGCCGCTTCGCTGGGGCCGGCGTTTTCAGGTTTGACCACTCCATTCACCACGATGAGTGGCGTGATAGATTTTTGCGCCGCGGTACGTAAGGCGTGGCCCCTGCTGGATAGCGATAAGGCCAAGATACAGCACGCCTTGCTGCAAGCTGACTTGGCGGCGCTGGAAGGTGCCAGCGGTTCCTTCTCTTCTGAAGACGTGTCATTGCTCGAATCTCTCCACGAATGGCTGCTGGAGGAGAAATCCAGTTCCGTCGAACACGTGTTCGAGGCACGGGAACACGCGCTAAAGACCGCTTCGCTGCTGTTCCGCGAGCTTAGTACCATCGGTTGGTGTATAGATCCGACGCTGAGCACCGTCGCCCGAGTCGCCAAGGACCGAGAGATGGCGGCGACACTGCTCGCAGACCTGTCACGATCTCGGGTGGCCGAGTTGATGACGCCCGGCGGCCGGCTATTGGCCCAAGGAGATTTGGAGCGGCTCCGAAGCACGGTGGACTATGCGGAAACGGTGCTTCAGAGCGGCCTGCCCACGAACGCTATTGATCTCTTGATGTCCGCCAAGACCACGCAGGCGGCCGCTGCCTTCAGGCAATTTGCGTCGTTAGTTAGCCAGGCAGTGGACAACGTTGACCGGGCTGTCCAGCGACTTCAAGTCGAGGTGGGCCTGAATCTCGACCACTGGTGTTTGGGAATGCCCGAACATTCGCTACCGTTAGTTCAGCATCTGGAACGTGCCCGCGAGGCCGGACGTGTGGAACAGGTGCAGTTCGGGGATTGGGCTATTCTATGCGAAGCTCGAAATTACCTCCTTGGGGGAGGCGCCACGGACCTTTGCCAGGCGGTGCTGGACGGCGGGGTGCGCCTAGAGCGCGCCGAGCAGTGCCTGGAGCGCTTGTATTTCCGGACTCTCATTCATGCGGTAGGGGAACGGGTCCCGCGATTCCGAGGCTGGACGGGCACCAAGATGCAGGAACTGCGCACACGGCTCGTGGAGCTTGATCGTGAATTTATGTCCAAGAGCACCGCATTGCTCAAAAGGAAGCTAGCCGCGACATCGGTACCTGTGGGCGTTTCGCGCGGCCCGAAGAAGGACCTGACGGAACGATCGTTGATCGAGAACGAAGTGGGAAAGCAATCGCGGCATATTCCGATCAGGGCGCTGATGGGCCGCGCTTTCGAGGCCGCACAGGCACTTAAGCCGTGCTTCATGATGAGTCCGGCCTCAGTATCTCAATTTCTCCGTCAATCTCCCGCAACATTTGACCTCGTCATCATCGATGAGGCTTCGCAGATGCGACCGGAGGATTCCTTGGCTGCCCTCGCCCGGACCAAGCAGATTGTGGTGGTGGGTGATCCGATGCAGTTGCCGCCGACAACATTCTTCGACTCGATCCAGGATGAAACGGTAGAAAGCGAAGATGATGAGGAATTGAGTGTTGACACCGAGTCCATTCTGGATCTTGCCCTTTCGAAGCTTCGTCCGCCTAGAGATTTACGCTGGCACTATCGTTCGCGCCACGAATCTCTAATTGCCTTCTCGAACCGCCAGTTTTACCAGGACCGCCTCATCGTCTTTCCGTCACCGGTAGCCAAGGCTTCGCACCTGGGCGTGCAGTTGCTGCAGGTGCCGGAAGGACTGTATCGGGCGAGCCTCAACCAGAAGGAAGCTGAGACGGTAGTTCAAGCAGTACGGGCGTTGGTACACGAAAATCCGAACCGATCAATAGGCGTCGTGGCGGTCAATCAGCCCCAGCGCGATCTGCTTTCGGACGAGTTCGATCGGCTCTTTGCCGAAGACGAAGTCATGGAGGACTACCGGGCCAAATGGAGCGGCACGTTGGAGGACTTCTTCGTCAACAACCTCGAAAACGTTCAAGGGCATGAGCGCGACGTGATCGTCATTTCAACGGTCTATGGACCGGAGACTCTGGGTGGGCCGGTATTTCAGCGATTTGGCCCGATTAATTCCAAGGTGGGTCACCGGCGCTTGAACGTACTGTTTACGCGCGCCAAAGAGACTGTGCTGCTGGTCACCAGCCTGAAAGCGGAGAACATCAAGACAACCCCGGCCTCGCCGCCCGGCGTACAGGCCCTGAGGGACTACCTTGAATTTGCGCGATCCGGTCGGCTGGACAGTGGTGTGCCGACCGGCGCAGGGCACGACAGTCCGTTTGAGGCTGAGGTCGCACAGGTTCTAAGCCAGCTCGGCTTTCGCGCCGCGCCTCAGGTGGGCGTTGCCGGATTTTACATTGATCTTGCTGTTCGCCATCCGCAGATGCACGACCATTACGTCCTGGGCATTGAATGCGATGGGGCGACGTACCACTCCGCCAAGAGCGCCCGAGATCGTGATCGGCTTCGTCAGGAAATTCTTGAGCGGTTGGGCTGGAAATTACATCGAATTTGGTCGACTGACTGGTATCGGGGGCGAGACCGCGAGATTGAAAGGCTCAGAGAGCGCGTCGTCGAGGCTATCGCGTCTGCTCGCGGCTATGTGCATTAGTACGATCGGTCAGCATTCCCTGTGACCAACAAAGCCTTTCCTCTATCCGGGTTGACGCCCGGCCTAGGGATCAGGGGTGGCAAGAGGATAATGGACTAGCTTCATGCACTACGATCTGGGGTTCCTCGATCATCAGCCCGGACGAGTCGAATGCGCCCCAAATCTCTTTACCGCTAAAGTGTCAACAATGTGTCCGGTATAAAACGTTAGCAATGTGACCGGAATAGACCTTGATTTATTGGCGCGCCTGGAGAGATTCGAACTCCCGACCTTCTGGTTCGTAGCCAGACACTCTATCCAACTGAGCTACAGGCGCGCCGAAAACGAGACGGATTGCATCGGCCACGGGTGCCGGGTGCAGGGCGCGCATTAAAGCGGAAAGAGCCCGGTTGGGCAACTGCGAACCGGTCGGCCGACGGCTACTTGGGCACCCATAGTGGGCTTGCGCGGACGGTGGCCTCGGTTTCCTTCAAGAACGCATCCAGATCGGCCCCACGATAGAGCCGGCGGATGAGTCTCAACCCCTCCTCCACCCTGCCGGTGAACATGTATCCGAGGGCCGGGGGCAGCACAGCGCATTTGGCTTCGCCGGAGTCGGGAGCGGCCGCTGCCTCAGACTGCAGTTCGGCCTCCGCTCGCTCGGTTGCAATCTCCGCATCGAAATGCCGGACGTACCTGGGCGTCGCGATCTTGTAGCTGCGTTGCGCAGTGTCGTACGCGTACACGACAGTCGGGAACGGCGCGAGCGCGAAGCTGCAGTAGCGATCCTTCCACGATTCATCGCAGGTCAGGAATTCGATGTCGCCGTCGTGATCAAGGTCGCTGAACTCGCCCGGTCCGCAATCACCGGTATCGAGCGATAACAGTGTGCGCAACTCGCGTGCAACTGAATACGCGCGCACCGAGTAGCAGCAGTGCACGCCGCCGCTCCAGGTGGAGACAACCAGGTCGCCGCGTCCATCGCCATCCAGGTCGCGGCCGGTGGCTTCATCGATATTGATCGCAGTGATGTCGCCGGGCGTGCCGAGCTTGATAACAAGGCGTTTGCCGACATACACCTCGATGATGCAGTCGCAGGTGCCGGCGGGCGACACTTCGGGCGTATCGGCGCTGGTCCATCGCTGCACGCGAAAACGACCGTGCTGCGACTCATCGTGCAGGGTGTAGCCTGGAAACGGAACCACCTGCGATGCGGGCGCTGCCGCAGATGGCGTTGCGTGCGCCGCATGCACCGCCGCGATTGCGATCGCGCAACACAGCCAGCGAACTGGCATCAGCGAATCGTGCAACTGCGATGGCTTCACTGTTGCACGTGACGGACGACTCAGCTGTCCTTCATGCACATGCCCATGATCTCGAACTGCTTCTGCGCGAACGAGGCGCGCTCATCGAAGCTCATCTTGTCGGAGATCACGGCGAGCTCCTGCCGTTTGCCCTGCATGTCGTACACCATCGCAGTGAACAAGTCGGGGGAGAGCTTGGAGGCGGCCTCTTTCGCCGCGCACTCACACATCTTCTGTGTGGCTTGCGTCTTGACGCAGGCCTGCACGAACTCGCCAGTGTTGGGTGCCTTGCCGCAGCCGGCAAGCGTGGCGGTCAGCGCGGCAGTGGCGAGGATCGCCAATCGGGTGCTGTAGCGGCTCATGTCCCCTCCTCAAATCTTGTTGTTTTAGGCCTGCCGGCCGCTGGATTACACCCAATCCGGTCAGGGATTGCCAGTCGGCCCGCAGGGCTCCCGCTTGGGCATTATGTCGCCATATTGCAAATGAGAACTATTCGCATATAAGATTGAAACTCAATTGCACACCCCTGCGGCGCGAGACAGCGATGACCGTGACAGCACACCACAAGCCTTTCTCGCGTTCACGCGCTCGCGCGCTACTCATTCTATTAGTCACCGCGGCGGGCCCCCGCCGCCCTGCACTCTTGAGGATTGCATCCATGAAATCCGCCGCATTGAACACCCGCTCTGCGCTGATCCTGATCGTCGCCGCGCTGTTGCCCGCCGGGGCGTCGTACGCGGCCGATGCGTCGGGCGCCGGCTCCAGCACGGAACAGAATCTCGAGCAGCAGGTCGAGCTGATGCAGCAGCAGCTCGATGCAATGAAATCGCAGCTGCAGCAGCTCAAGGCGCAGAACGAATCGCTCGCCGCGCAGCAACAACAGACCGCGCAGGCGCAGCAGGCTACGCAAGCTCAGCAATCGCAACAGGCGGCGCAGGCACAGATGGCGGCGCCATCCGGCGGCATCTCAAATGATTTGAGCCTGTGGGGTTACGGGGAGATCTACTACACCCATCCGACCCATGACGGCGCGTTGACGCAGTTCGACCTGGCGCGCGCGGTGTTCGGTATCGGTTACCGGTTCGACGATCGCACGGTGTTCAACTCCGAGTACGAAATCGAGCACGGCGTGTCCTCGGCCGATGACGTCGGTGAATTCGAGGTCGAGCAGTTCTATGTCGACCACCAGCTCTCGGAACTTGCGAGCATCAAGGCGGGATTGTTCCTGATTCCAGCCGGATTGCTGAACGAGCATCACGAGCCGACCAATTTCTACGGCGTGCAGCGAAACTTCGTCGAGACACTGATCATCCCGAGCACGTGGCGCGAGGGCGGCGTCGCCGTGCACGGCAGCACGCAGGGCGGCCTGACCTGGGATGTCGGCCTTACCACCGGCATGAATCTCGGCGGCTGGGACATCAACCCGGAAGACCCGCAATATCGCACCGCGCTCGACCTGATCAACAACGGCGTCGGTCCGCTCGCGGCGACTCACCAGGAGTTGAGCCTCGCCAACGGGCGGAATCTCTCGCAGTACCTGTCGCTGAACTACAGTGGCGTGCCGGGCCTGCTTGCCGGCGCAAGCGTATTCACCGGCAAGGCCGCGGTGCCGACCATTCCCGCGGGATTACCCGACCAACGCGTGACGCTGTGGGAAGGCCATGTGCGCTGGACACCGGGCGCCGCGGATTTGTCAGCGGTGTACGCACACGGTTCGATCTCGAATTCTGCGACGTACAACTTCGTCAACGCCGGCGCATCGAACCCCGTGCCGTCGAGTTTCCTCGGCTACTATTTGCAGGGCGCGTACACGGTGTGGCAGCAAGGCGGCTACAGGCTCGCGCCGTTCGTGCGTTGGGAACACTACGACATGGGCAATTCGTACGAAGGCATTCCCGCGGGCTTCACGACTGTGCCGACCGGCCTCGCGAGCGATGGCCTGCCGTGGCCGCAACCGCACGATCGCGTGTGGACGCTGGGCACGAATTTCTACCTGACGCCGCACGTCGTACTGAAGGCCGATTACCAGAAGTTCGATACCAACACCGACCTGACGCGCTATGACCTTGGGCTCGGACTGAACTACTAGGAGCTGCGGTAACCCCAATGATCCCGTACACCCGCGTCGTTGTGTTGCCTGTCGCCGCGGTCGCGCTTTGCCAGCCTGCGTACGCGCTCGTGTACATGAGCGTCGACCAGGCGCAGCAGCTGATGTTCGCGGGGCGCACGTTAGCGCCTCTGCCGCTAACTCTTACGCCTGAGCAGATCGCGGCGATCGAGCGCGATTCGGGCGTGAAGGTCTATGCCGGTTCGCTGCGCGCATGGAAAGGCGACGACGGCTATTTCTTTGTCGACCAGGTCATCGGCAAGCACGACCTGATCACGTACGCAGTGGCACTCAGCGCGGACGGGGCCGTGCGCCAGGTCGAGATCCTCGAGTATCGCGAAGCCTACGGCGGCGAAGTGCGCAACGCGCATTGGCGCGGTCAGTTCGTCGGCCGTCACCATGGCGATGCGGTGCAGACCGGCCGCGACATCCAGAACATCAGCGGCGCGACGCTCTCCTGCACGCACGTGACGGATGGCATCCGTCGCCTGCTGGCCACCTATGCAATCGCCATTGCCCCACGCTGAACGCACGCTGCGCCGCGCGCGCCCGCTCCTGGGCACGCTGGTGGAAGTGCGCGCCACGGCGGCATTCGACAGGGCAGTGCCCGACCTGCCATCGCTCCACACTGCAATTGACGCAGCCTTTGCGGCGGTGGAGCGTGTGCAGCGGCGCATGAGCTTCCACGATGAACGGAGCGATGTCTCGCGCATCAATGCCGCGGCCGCCGGCGAAGTGGTCAGCATTCACGCCGAGACCTACGAGGTCCTGAGCGCGGCGCGCACGCTCGGCGATTTGTGCGCGGGGGCTTTCGATGTCGCAACATCGGCTAGCCTGGTGCGCAACCAGTTCCTGCCGGAGCCGCCAAGCCGAGCGGGCGCGCGCGCGCCGGATCCGGACGCCACGTATCGAGATCTCGAGCTTCTCCCCGATGCGCAGGTGCGCTGGCGCCGTGCGGGGTGGATCGATCTCGGCGGCATCGCCAAGGGTTACGCGGTGGATCGCGCCATCGACGAACTGCGCGCGCACGGCATAACGAGCGCAGTGGTGAATGCCGGCGGCGACCTGCGCTGTTTTGGTGAACCACAGCCCATTCATGTGCGCGCGCCCGACGAACCGGCTGCGTTGCTGTACCTCGGCACGATCGAGAACGCGTCGATCGCCACATCCGCCGGCTACTACTGCGGATTGCAGATCGACAACGGGCGCGTCGATGCGCTGGTTGATCCCGGTCGCGGCACTTGCCTTGCGTGGGAGCGCAGCATTAGTGTGCTGGCCGCCGACTGCATGACGGCCGATGCCCTGACGAAGGTCGTGCGGCTGGCGCCGCGGTCGGTGCCGGGCATGCTTCAATGCCTGAATGCCCAGGCCGTGGTCATTGATCGACACGGGTTGCGCGCCTGTGGCCGCCAGTGGCTGCGGCCGCCGCCCGAAACTGGGAGCGTAGCGACCGTGCTGAAGTTCGAGTCACGCAGGACCGCCACGCAGTGAGACGGCATCACCACCGGCCGCCGCAGAAATTGCGGCCGAACCATCGGCGCTGGCTTTACTTCAGCAGTGTGGTGTTGCTCGTCTCCGGCGTCGGTTGGCTGGTCGGCCATTATTTTCTGCATGGGCCAGCTGATTTCCCGGGCGCACCCAATGCCTCCGAAGCGTGGTGGCTGCGCCTGCACGGCGCGGCGGCGATGGGGTTTCTCATCGCGTTCGGCGCGCTGCTACCTCAGCACGTGCGCAACGGCTGGCGGCAGCACCTCAATCGAACGACCGGCGTCATCATGATCGTCGCCGTGTGCGCGCTGACGCTGACCGCGTACGGCCTGTACTACATTGGCGACGATCGCGCCCGCGCAATGGTCAGCCTCGTGCATTGGACCATCGGGCTCGTGGCCGCGGCGGGATTGCCCGTGCATGTGATCGTGGGCAGGCAACTCAACCTGAGCCAAAAGCAACGGGGTGCGGCTCCGAACTGACCCGCGTTGGCGCTACCAACCGCAGTTCACGGCGCAATCGCGGCGCGCAGCTGCGTTTCAAGCGCCTCGATGCGCTCAAGCAGGGCCAGCGCGAGCGCCACGCCGCGGAGGTCCACTTCAAAATCATCCCGCAGGCGCGCCGCAACCCTGGCCACCGACATCGCCGTGCCTGCGAATCGCTGCGGTGTCGCCCCCGGATCGCGCGGCGCAATGACGCCGCAATCGATGAGCTCCTGGAGATCGGACTCACTCAGTCGCGAACATTCGGCCAGATCCACCAGCGTGCACTCGACGCGTTCATCCAGGACAATCAATTCCGACAGTTCAGGACTCATTGGCTTGCTCCTGCATTATCATCCCAGCGCGCGGATCAAAATCAGAGGCGGCGCCCAGGTCCTTGAGCAGTTCGCGTTCGCGCTCGCTCATGTTGGATGGCATGACGATCTTCACGACGGCATACAGGTCACCGGCAACGCCGTGAGGCCGCGGCAATCCGCGGCCGGCGAGTCGCAGCGCGCGCCCGGACGCCGTGTCAGCGGGAATTTTCATCCGCACAGTTCCGCCCGGCGTCGGTATCGCGACCGAGGCGCCCAATGCCGCCTCCCAGGGCGCGAGCGGCAGATCAAGATAGAGGTCGTGCCCGGTGGCGCGGTAGAGTCGATGCGGCTCCAGCGCAATGGTCAGATACAGATCGCCGTTGCGCCCGCCGTTAAAGCCATGCCCACCCTGTCCAGTCAGCCGCAAACGTTGCCCGTCGATGGCGCCCTTCGGCACCCGTACCTTGAGTGTGCGCGGTGCACGAACCAGGCGGCCTGACGCGTCGTAGCCCGGCATACTGACGGTCATTTCCAACAGCGCGCCCTGATAGGCCTGCTCAACGCTGATGCTGGCGCGCACTTCATAATCTTCACCCGGAAAAGAGAGCTTCGCTCCCGCGCCCGCTGCACGCCCACGACCGGCTCCCAGGCTCGCCAGCAGCTCGGCGAGATCCAGTCCTTCCATGGATTCTGCCGAGCTGGTGTACCCCTGACCCCAATCCGGTGGTGGGTGGATTTCCTCGCCGGGCGCGTGCGCGCCGAGCTGATCGTAGGCCGCCCGCTTCTCGGGATCCTTGAGCGTCTGATAGGCCTCGGCGATTTCCTTGAAGCGCTCCTCGGCGCCGGCTTCCTTGGACACGTCCGGATGATATTTGTGTGCGAGCTTGCGGTAGGCCTTCTTGATATTGGCCTCGCTCGCTCCGCGCTCGAGTCCCAGGCTCGCGTAGTAGTCTTTGAATTTCATGGTTCGCGCTCAGGCTGCAGCGGTGGCTTCGGAGTTCCAGTGGGTTTGCGCAGATGTGCAATGCCACGCTGCTCGACGAACTGGGTGGTCGCCTCCCAAAGATGATCGCCGTAATAAAACGGGTCGAATGGCTCCGCACCTGGAATCGGCAGCGGCGCGATCACCGCGTCAACGCGCGCCTCATAGAAGAACGGAATCGAGAATCGCTCGGTCCCTGAACCCAGCACACGATGCACGGTTGCCCTGATCGCACCCGACGTCCAGCGCTCCAGGACTTTCCCGAAGTTGACGGCCAACGTGTTTTCTTCTGGCGGGACATCGACCCACGTGCCGTCGGGATGTTGCGCCTGCAGGCCGCCGACGCCATCTTGCGCCAACAAGGTCATGAAGCCGGAGTCGACATGGGCATGACCCAGCATATACCGCGGCTCACCGCGGTGCGTGGTCCACATGTCCGAGTGTTCACCGCCTTCAAACGATGCTGCGGCCCTGACCGGGTAGCGGACCAAACGCAGTGTGGAGATACCACCTTGGAACGAATTGTCGAAGGCGCTTTCCGCGAGACCCAGTGCGCGCGCTATCGAGCGCATCATCGCTGCCGAGAGCTTCGTCATTGCCAGGTAATAGTCGCGAATCTGCGAGTGCCAACCCGGGAGAATCGCTTCAGGCGGTACGGGCGTTGCTTCCCGCAGCGGATCCCGGGTGTCGACCACGCTGGGCCCGTAGGCGACATCCGGACCCAGATCGATCCCTTCCTTGTAGGTCGCGTGACCCACCTGCAATGGGAACCAACCGCGGTAAACGTTCGGTCGATCCGGGTCGAAGTTCCAACGCCACAGTTTGCGGACTTCAGATTCGGGCAGCGAAAAGATCCTGAGCAGCTCGCGACGGCCCGGACCGGTCAGCGCAGCCCATTGCGGCAGTCCCGCGACCACCATCATGCCTGCTGTCCTGGCAGCGGACAGAATCGCAGTGTCGATATCAGACCGCGCCGCCGTGTCATCGGAGAACAGTGCGCTGAGATCAACCCGGGGAATAATGTGCCGCTGCATACCGCCTCTCCTGCTGCGCAATTATCGCACCACTCGAATCTCCAATCGCTGTTGACGTACTGTGTAAGACACAGTACAGTACGCTACATGGGTGATGCAGACGCTTTCGGCAAGTTGGAACTCGAGCTCCGGCGCGGAGTGGTCGTGCTGGCCGCGCTGTCGCAAATGCGGACGCCGCGCTACGGCTACGAATTGCGACAAGCGCTGGCGGAACAGGGCATGTCCATCGAAGAAGGCACCCTCTACCCATTGCTGCGCCGCCTGGAAGCGCAGGGCTTGTTGAAAAGCGAATGGAAGGTCGATGGCGGCTCGCCGCGGCGCTACTACGCGCTGAATGCGGACGGCCGGAAACTCCTGAAACAACTCACACAGTCCTGGCGCGGCATGAACGACGCCATGGACCGGCTCCTGAAAGAGGACGGACAATGAACGCGAATGACGTGATCGAATGCTACGTCACGGATGTGGCCGTGAAGTTGCCGCGCAAGCAACGCAACGATGTGGCGCTTGAGTTGCGGACACTGCTCACGGAAGGTTTGCAGGACAAGTCCGCATCGTTGGGGCGCGATGTCGACGCCGCGATGGCGACCGAGTTCGTCAACGCCTTCGGTCGGCCCGCGGAAGTCGCGGCACGGTATCGGCCCACGTTGACCGTGATCGATCCCGCCGACGGACACGCGTTCGTGCGTGCATCCGTCATCGGCCTGGCGATCATCTGGTGTGTGGGTCTGCTCGTGAACCTGTGGCAGTCCGCGGACTCGGGCTGGGACATTCCCGCGATGCTTGGAAAGTGGTGGCTCGGCACGGTGATTCCGTCGTTGTGGTGGCCGGGCGCGCTGGTCGTGGCTTTCGCATTGGCCTCGTGGACTCGACGCCGCCAGCCGCAGACACTGTGGAAAGTGCCTGTGAGCGATCGCCCTCAGGTGGCTCGCGCCGGTCAAGTGGTGGCACTCGTCGGGATCCTGTGCGGAATATTTCTGTTGATCAATCCGCGCTGGGTACTGGATTATTTCTGGGGCGGGCAGGCGGATCCCGCGGCCTACGCCGCACTCACCTACACCGATACCTTTCGCAAGCACCAGGCGCCCTGGTTGCTCGGTGTCATCATGCTCAACGTTCCGCTGTTGATCACGGTGATCGCGGCCGGCAGGTGGTCGGACAACGCGCGCCGCTTTGAACTGGGCCTGGCCCTGGCCGGTAGCGCGGTCATGATCTGGACGATCCTGGGTGGCCCCATCTTCGTCACTCCAGAGAGCGATCGAGCGATCAAGTTTTCCCTGATCCTCACCGTCGTGTTCACGCTCGCCGGCAAGGGTGTAAAGTATTACCGTCAGGTCCGGCCTGCCAAGAATTGAAGGAAAACAGCATGGGAAACGCAGACGACAAGTCCGCGATTGATGCGCTCAACCGCATCATGGAACTCGAGTTGGCAGGCGTAGTGAAGTACACGCATTACTCGTTGATGGTCTACGGGTACAACCGCATACCGATCGTGTCCTGGCTCAAGGACAATGCGCAGGAAGGCCTCATGCATGCGCACAAGGCAGGAGAATTGGTGACCTTGCTGGGTGGCCATCCGTCATTGAAAATCGGCTCTTTGCTGGAAACGCAGAAGCACGACATCGGCGACATCCTGCGGGAAAGCCTCGAGCACGAACAGATTTCGCTTGCGGCTTATTACGACCTGCTGAAGATCGTCGAGGGCAAGTCAGTCCTGCTGGAGGAATACGCCCGTGACCTGATTGTTCAGGAAGAGCTGCACCTCGACGAGGTGAACAAGATGCTGCGCCGGCCCGGAGATCTCACGCCCTTCAAGCATTGACCAGGGGCGGCTAATTGACCAAGGGCGACTAATTGTGGGCGCCGGCGTCCTTCATCGCGTTGCCGACATGTCGTGATCGTCATCCGGTGGCGGCGGCGGCCCGCCCTCTCCTTCCCAGCGCGACAGCGCTTCCTTGTCGAGCCGCTTGCGTTGCCGTGTTGACCGGACACCCTGAATCGTTAGTGCAGCGCATACGCCCACAACGGCAAATGTCAGTACGGCAAAAAGGGTCCGCGCTCTCATGGCTCTACTCCTCTGTTCAATGGATACGTTGGCACAGGTGCATCGGCGGCAGGCACCGTCACGTCGACCTGGTGCTCGCGCCCATCGTCAACCAGATTGATTGTCTCCCCTTCAATCGTCTGGGCGTCGACAGCGATCGACGGCGCGGTGTCCGTCGTCGCTCGGCGTAGCGCCTGTCTCTT
>JBEPVT010000075.1:0-19502 GCA_041690895.1 Gammaproteobacteria bacterium | reverse complement strand
GCCGGCATCTCGAGCGGATGCCGCTCACGACAGCGCGAATACGCTCATTCCGCACACAGCCATCCGGCGCCGGGTGGCCGAGCACATGGCGCGCAGTCTGGTGGATGCGCCGCACGTCACCACATTATTCGAAGCAGACCTGACGCGCGTGCTCAAGCATCGCGCCGTCCATGCCAAAAGCTACGAGTCGCGCGGCGCGCGGTTGACCTTGACGGCTTATTTCATCAGCGCCTGCGTTCGAGCATTGCGCACGCATCCTGAAGTTAACGCCACGTTTCTAAAGGACGCCATGGAAATGCACGGCGACTTGAACATCGGCGTGGGCACGGCGCTGGGCGACAAGGGTCTGATTGTGCCCGTCATTCATCGCGCGCAGACACTCAACTTGTTCGATATCGCGCAACGCCTGCATCGAGTGGTGGAAGCCGCGCGTGCCGGCAAACTCTCGCCACAGGACGTGCGAGGCGGCACGTTCACCATCTCGAATCACGGCGTCGGCGGCAGCCTGCTCGCGACACCGATCGTCATCAACCAGCCGCAAGTAGCCATACTCGGAGTGGGTAAGGTCCAACGCCGCGTCTGCGTCATCAACACGGATGGCAGCGAATCCATTGCGGTGCGCTCGATGTGCTATCTCACTCTAACCATCGACCATCGCGCGCTGGACGCATTCGTGGCGAACGCCTTCCTAAGCCTGGTCGTCAGCACGTTGGAGCAGTGGCCCGAGACCGCCGAAGCGCTGCAATACTGAGGCGTCGGCCGCCGGCAAGGTACCCGCGAGGCGGGACGCAACGCTCGATAAATAGAGTTCCGAAGAGACGAAGACGCGTGCATAAATGTCTCGGCACAAGGCCGCCGCGCGTACTCCTGGCCAATCGGCCCGTAACAACTTAGCGGGCAATAAAGGGTCGCGCAGATGCAAGCGGCGATACTCATGGATCAGCAGCGTGCGCACCAAGAAACTGTCTTGAGGTGCAATGTCGCGATGGCGCTGAATCTCTGCCTGCACGGTCGCGAAGCGCTCCGCGAAGCGCCGGTATCGAAGGCCGAGGTCTTCCAGGTCCCAACCTAGGTCGATCAAGCGTTGCGGGGCATCGTCCTCTCCTAACGACGCATCGAACGTTACGATCTTGGACAGGAGTCCGCTCATGCTGCGCTGCGTATGCAGCGCCCTCGAATCGAACTCCGGATGCGCAAACACGTTGCCAGAAATCTCGCCGAACCCGCGCCACATCAATTCTTCGCGAATTTCCTTGCGCTCGGCAGCTGGCATCGACGGCACGACGATTAGGGTCCAACGGCCGGACCACTCCCCATCCGGTTCGCTGTAGATGCGCTTGGTCGCCTCCGCGAAGCGGGCACTTCCATTCTTCGACAGGTGATACTCGCTGAGCTTGCCCGCGCGGCGCCCCTCCAGCCAGCCGTCATGCGCGAGTCGGGCAGTCGCGGTGCGCACCAGACGTTCGTTCAAGCCAAACGGCGCCGCCAGCTCGATCAAGCTGCCCAAAGCGATGGACCCGCCCCGCGGCATGATCGAATCGCCAAACAGGGTCACGATCAGCGATCCACCCCGCAATGGCCGTTGCCTGCGAAACCGGGCCACCAGCTCGGCGGCCGCATCGGAGGCACTGCGAACCGTCGGAACGGCGCGCCTGGTCTGAACTGCGTGAGCGGGGCGAGCGGGGCGAGCGGGGCGAGCGTTTTTAGCCATTTTTTTGCAGCTCTTTGGGACGCCGCCTTTATGACACACAACTCTTTGCCATTCTACATTTTTTGTATCACCATATGATTGGCTAAACTTTTAGGGGCTAGGCATGTACACGCAAGCTTTGGACGCTCAAAACGCGGACATCGCCACTCTCGACGAAAGCGCACTCGAGCAGCGCTTCCTGGCGCGTGTGGACGCTGAGGAGAAAATCGAGCCCAAGGATTGGATGCCTGCTCGTTACCGCAACACTCTGATTCGGCAAATTTCTCAACATGCGCATTCCGAAATCGTCGGCATGCTGCCTGAGGGAAACTGGATCACGCGGGCGCCCACCTTGAAGCGCAAGGCGATCTTGATCGCCAAGGTGCAGGATGAAGGCGGCCATGGCGCGTATCTATACAGCGCCGCGGAGACCCTCGGCGTCAGCCGCGACCAGCTGGTCGAACAGTTGCTCTCGGGCAAAGCAAAGTATTCCAGCATCTTTAATTATCCGACCCCAACTTGGGCCGACGTTGGCGCGATCGGCTGGCTGGTCGACGGCGCTGCCATCATGAATCAGATTCCGCTGTGCCGCTGCTCGTACGGACCCTATGCGCGCGCCATGGTGCGGGTATGCCGAGAAGAAAGCTTCCATCAGCGCCAAGGCTACGATCTGATGCTTCACCTGGCGCAAGGCAGTGCTGAGCAGAAGCGCATGGCGCAGGAGGCGCTGAACCGCTGGTGGTGGCCGGCGCTGATGATGTTCGGGCCCTCCGATGCGAATTCGACGCATACCGGCGACTCGCAGCGCTGGAAAATCAAACGCTTTTCGAATGACGAACTGCGGCAAAAGTTCGTTGATTTCACCGTGCCGCAGGCTAAATTTCTGGGCCTTACCGTGCCGGATCCGCAGCTGCGCTGGAATGAATCCAAACAGCAGCACGAGTTCGGTCCCATCGACTGGAGCGAGTTCGAGCAGGTGTTGAAAGGCAATGGCCCTTGCAACGCTGAGCGCATTGCCGCGCGCCGCAATGCGCATGCTGCGGGCGCATGGGTACGGGAAGCGGCGAGCGCCTATGCCCTGAAGCACAGCCAGCCTATGGAGCACACGAATGGAAGATAAGCGCCAGTGGCCTCTCTACGAGGTATTCATCCGCGCTCGTGGCGGCCTCGATCATAAGCACGTGGGCAGCTTGCATGCGTCCGATGCGCGCATGGCCATCGATCACGCGCGCGATCTATACACGCGTCGCCAAGAGGGCGTGAGCATTTGGGTCGTGCCTTCCAATGCCATCGTCGCATCCGATCCGGCGGAGACCGATTCCTTGTTCGAGCCCGCCCGAGACAAAATTTACCGACACCCGACGTTTTATGAAATCCCGGACGAGGTCAAGACGCTATGAGCACGGCTCCGCGGCAACTCGACTCGGAGGCGTTATTTCGCTATGTGCTGCGCCTCGGCGATTTGAGCTTGGTGCTTGGACAACGATTGGGTGAGTGGGTGGGCCACTCTCCCGCGCTCGAAGAGGATTTGGGCCTCGCCAATATTGCGCTCGACTTGATCGGTCAGGCGCGGCTGCTTCTAACTTACGCGGGCGAGATCGAAGGCCGGGGCCGCGATGAGGACAAGCTCGCTTATCTACGTGAACAGGGCGCGTATTTCAACGCGATACTGGCGGAGCAACCCAATGGCGATTTTGGCCAAACCATTGTTCGGCAGGTATTGATCGACGCGTTCCAACTCGAGCTGTACGAGCGCATGGCGGCCTCGCGCGACGAGCGCTTGGCCGGCATCGCCGCCAAGTCCGTGAAAGAAGTCCGCTATCACCTGCGTTACAGCAGTGACTGGTTGGTGCGACTGGGGGACGGAACCGCGGAAAGCCATGCCCGCGCGCAATCCGCTCTTGAGTTGCTGTGGCCGTACACCGTTGAGCTGTTTGCGGCAGATGAATTGGATCAGGCAATGGCTGACAGCGGAATCGCGCCGCGCTTGCCGGAGGTCTATTGCGCCTGGTCCGCGCGCATCGATGGGATTTTGACCGAGGCCGCCTTGAAGCGGCCAACGGATCGGCCGAATGCGTGGCATGGCAAGCGCGGACAGCACAGCGAGCATCTGGGCTACATACTCGCCGAAATGCAGTACCTGCAACGCACCTATCCGGATGCCCGCTGGTGAGCAGCGTGATTTCGGGCGCACAAGAGCGAGTTGCCGCAGCACGCGTGGCGGCGGCATGGCAGCTGCTCGCGTCCGTGGAGGATCCGGAAATCCCCGCCGTGAGCATCGTGGATTTAGGTCTTGTGCGTTTCGTTGAGGCAAGGCCGGACGCTGCTCTAGAAGTCGGTCTTTCTCCCACTTATGTCGGCTGTCCAGCAACGGAAGTAATCCGGCGCTCTGTACGGGATGCGCTGCGGCAAGGTCACGTGGGTGAATTTAAGGTGACGAGCATGCTGTTGCCTGCTTGGAGCAGCGATTGGATCACGGCTGATGGCCGACGCAAGCTACTCGAGTACGGCATCGTTCCGCCTGATGGCAGCGTGTCGAACATGCGCGACGTGCTGCGCGGCAATCGGCCGCTGGCCTGCCCGCGCTGCCATTCCGTCGATACCGAAACCTTGAGCGAATTTGGTTCCACGCCCTGCAAGGCCCTGCATCGTTGCCGCGCCTGCCTCGAGCCTTTCGAATACTTCAAGTGCATATGACATGGCGGGCTTAAGCTTCCATCCGTTGAAAGTCACCGCTGTCGAGCGCGCCGCCGAGGATGCGACCTGTGTGACCGTGGAGATTCCCGCAGCGCTGCGCGAGACCTTTGCGCATCATGCAGGCCAGTACGTCACGGTGCGCCGCATGATCGACGATCGCGACGAACGTCGCACGTATTCCATCGTCACCGCGCCCGGCGCCGGCATTCTCAAGCTGGGAGTCCGCACCCAAACCGGCGGTCTGATGTCGCGCGATCTGGGCACGAATCTGTGTCCCGGCGACATGCTCGATGTCGGCACGCCCCTCGGTAGGTTTCGCACGGCGATCGATCCGCAACGCCAATTTTCGTACGTGGCATTTGCGGCCGGCAGCGGCATCACCCCCGTGCTGTCGCTCGCGACTGATATTCTCGCCAAAGAATTCAACAGTCGCTTCACGCTGATTTACGGCAATCGCAGCGTTTCACGCACTATGTTTCTCGAGGAAACTCTGGCGCTGAAGAATCGCTACCTGGATCGCCTGTCATTGCACTTTGTCATGAGCCGCGAGCCGCAGCAGACCGAATTGCTGAACGGCCGCATCGACGGCAAAAAAGTCATCGAGCTGGCGCGTCAGCTGGTAGAGATTCCGAGCGCCGATGAATATTTGATCTGCGGCCCTGGCGACATGGTCGATGAAGTGCGCAAGGCGCTCAAGACGCTGAACGGCACTGCGCCCATGCGCTTCGAGCGCTTTGCCACCGCGAACTCACGGCCGCTCGAAATACTGACGAATCAGAGCGACGCACCCACGCCTCCGGAAATCTTGGCGACCGTTACGGTAACCATGGACGGGCGGCGGCGCAGCTTTCCGATGTCGCCGAGCGATCCGTCGGTGCTCGATGCCGCGGAGCGCGCCGGCCTCGAGCTGCCCTTCTCCTGCCGTTCGGGAATCTGCGCGACTTGCCGCGCGCGGATCACCGAGGGCGCAGCGGTCATGACGCATAACATAGCGCTGGAGCGCTGGGAGACCGACGCAGGCTTCGTACTTTGCTGCCAGGTGCGGCCCACCACGCCCACGCTAGAAATCAGCTACGACCAGAAATAATTGCTCACAAGCCTTAAGGGGGAAACATGGCGTACGAGACCATTTTATTTGATGTGGACAGCGGCGTCGCTCGTCTGACATTGAATCGGCCCGATAAGCTCAACAGCTTCAATACGCAAATGCACGGTGAAGTCCGCGAAGCGCTGTCGGGCATCGCGGCGAGCGGCGCGCGGGTGCTGGTGCTAACCGGCGCCGGCCGAGGCTTTTGTGCAGGACAGGACTTGAGCGATCGCGCGGTATCTCCCGGCTCGCAAGGCGTCGATCTCGGCGAATCGCTGCAAAACCGCTACAACCCGCTGGTGCTGACGCTGCAGAATTTAGCCATGCCGGTTATCGCCGCGGTCAATGGAGTGGCCGCCGGTGCGGGTGCCAATATCGCCCTCGCCTGCGATATCGTCATCGCGGCACGAAGCGCAAATTTTGTGCAGGCCTTCTCCAAGCTTGGGCTTATTCCCGATTCCGGCGGGACCTGGTTCTTGCCGCGGCTGGTCGGCGAGGCCCGCGCCATGGGGTTGACCTTGCTGGGCAATAAGCTCCCCGCCGAGCAAGCTGCTGCCTGGGGATTGATCTGGCAATGCGTGGAGGATGCCGAGCTCGCGAGCACGGTCGATGCCATGGCGCGCCAACTTGCCGTCGCGCCCACGCGCGCGCTGGCCGCCACGAAAAACGCTCTGCGGAGTAGTTGGCAAAACACCTTCAATGAGCAGCTCGACATGGAGCGGGACGTACAGCGCGATCTCGGCCGCTCGAGTGACTATGCGGAAGGCGTCGCGGCGTTCACCGAGAAGCGCACGCCGCGCTTCACCGGCCGCTAAAGGGTCTCCTGATCTTGCACCGAGCGCAGCAGACAAGCTCAGCCTTGCGCAATCCGCGGTTCAATCGATGTACCGCGCCGCTGCCCACACCCAATGGGGTAATTTCATGAATCTACAGAGTTATGTTTGCGGACAATGGCACAGCGGCGGCGGCGAAGGCATTGCGATGCGCGATGCCACCACCGGAGAACTCATCGCCATGGCTTCTTCGAGCGGCATCGATTTTGTCGCGGTCCTCGATCACGCCCGCGGCAAGGGCGGCCCAGCGCTGCGCGCTTTGACCTTTCATCAGCGCGCCACGATGTTAAGAGCGCTGGCAAAACAACTGTCGGATCTCAAAGAGGAGTTTTACGCGCTCTCTTTTCGCACCGGTGCAACCCAGAGCGACGCCTTGATCGACATCGATGGCGGAATCGGCACCGTCTTTGCCTTCTCGAGCATGGGATCGCGCGATCTGCCCAACTCACATGTCTATGTGGACGGAGACGTCGAAGGCTTGTCTAAGGGGGGCACCTTTGTCGGCCAGCACCTTTACATATCGCGCGAAGGCGCGGCCATCCACATCAATGCCTTCAATTTTCCGGTGTGGGGCATGCTCGAGAAACTGGCTCCCACACTGCTCGCCGGCATGCCGGCCATCGTCAAACCCGCCACGGCAACCGCGTACCTGACCGAGCTTGTCGTTCGACGCATCATCGCGGCGAAAATCTTGCCGGAGGGCGCGCTGCAGCTGGTGTGCGGCGGCTTAGGGGATCTATTCGATCACTTGAATTGCCAGGACGCGGTTTCTTTCACCGGATCCGCGCACACTGCCGAGCGACTGCTCACTCACTCTTCGATTGTTCGAAATGCCGTTCCCTTCATCGCTGAAACCGATTCGCTGAACTCCAGCATCTTAGGATTGGATGCCAAACCCGGCACACCGGAATTCGATCTCTTTATCAAAGAAGTCGCGCGTGAAATGACCGTCAAGGCTGGGCAAAAATGCACTGCGATCCGCAAGGCGCTGGTGCCGGTCTCGGCGGCCGGAGAGGTAGTCGCAGCGTTGCAGGCGGTGCTGCAAAAAATCGTCGTGGGCGATCCGCGTGCTGAGGGCGTGCGCATGGGACCGCTGGTGAGCCAGGAACAACGCACCGATGTGTTGGAGCGCGTCGCCGAATTGCATCGGGAGGCGGAAATTGTCGCGGGCGACTTGGGCCGATTCGAAGTTAGAGATGCCGACCGCGAGCGCGGCGCCTTTGTGCCGCCGCTGCTGTTGTTGTGCAACGATTCCAAGGCGGCGCACGCCATACACGAAGTCGAGGCTTTTGGCCCAGTCGCCACGGTACTGACCTACACCGACACTGCCGATGCCATTGCGCTCGCGCGCCGCAGTGCAGGCAGTCTCGCGGCGTCGGTCTTTACCGGCGATGACACGCTCGCGGCCCAGATCGTCCTCGGGCTGGCAGCGTACCACGGTCGAATTTTGGTGGTGAAGCAGTCCTGCGCCAAGGAATCAACGGGTCACGGTTCACCGCTGGCACCGCTGATTCACGGTGGACCCGGGCGCGCTGGCGGCGGCGAGGAAATGGGCGGCATTCGCGGCGTGCTGCACTACATGCAGCGCACTGCCTTGCAGGGCTCACCCGACACCATTACGGCAATCAGCGGCCGTTGGGTCCGCGGCAGCCGGCAGCTCGATCCGGGACGCCACCCCTTCCGCATCCCCTTTAACCAGCTCAAGTTGGGCGACACGCTGAAGTCAGCCGAGCGCGAAGTCACGGTAGCTGACATCGAACAATTCGCGGCGCTGACGGGCGACAACTTCTACGCGCACATGAGCGAAATTGAAGCAGCGCGCAATCCCCTGTTCGGCGGCCGCGTCGCGCACGGCTACTTTTTGATCTCAGCCGCCGCTGGGTTGTTCGTCGATCCTGACTACGGCCCGGTGCTCGGCAATTACGGCCTCGATGAGCTGCGCTTCGTGAAACCGGTAAAACCCGGCGATAAAATCAAGGTTAGACTGACCTGTGCCCGCAAAAGCCTGCGTGCCGACAAAGGCTGGGGCGAAGTCGCCTGGGATACACAGATCACCAACCAAAATGGCGAAACCGTGGCTTCTTACAATGTACTGACCATGGTCAGTATTCATGCGGTACCTGACTCTGTGGAAAGGAACTGATGACCTCCATCAACCTCGCCCGCTACGCCAAGGAATTCCCCAGCTTGCAGTTCTTCAGCGAGCAGGCCGGTATTCTAGAGCTCGTGCTGTCCAACAAGGGCCGGCTCAATGCCGCCACCGAGGATATGCATCGCGATCTGGCGCAAGTTTGGCGCGGCATCGACAGCGATGATGCCGTACGCGTGGTCGTGATTCGCGGCGAGGGTGCGAATTTTTCCTCCGGCGGCGATTTCGACATGATCGATCGAATGATCGACGACGAAGCCACCCTGATTCGTGTGTGGAAAGAAGCCAGCGACCTGGTCTATAACCTCATCAATTGCTCAAAACCCGTCGTATCGGCAATCCGCGGCAGCGCGGTGGGCGCGGGACTCGCTATCGCCTTGCTCGCCGACGTCTCGGTGGCGGCGGACAATGCGCGCATTCTCGATGGGCACACCAAGTTGGGCGTGGTCGCCGGCGATCACGCCGTGATTATCTGGCCGCTGCTGTGCGGACTGGCCAAAGCCAGATACCACTTGCTGACCAATAAGTCCTTGTCCGGCGCCGAAGCGGAACGCATTGGACTGGTCTCGGTCGTCGTGCCCGATGCGCAGGTTATCGAGACGGCCTTCGACGTTGCCCGCACTCTGAGCGCCGGCAGCGCGACGGCGATGCACTGGACCAAACACGCGCTCAACAATTGGCTGCGCCTGGCGGGTCCCAGCTTCGATACCTCGCTCGCTTTGGAATTCTTGGGCTTCCGGCTCAAGGATGTGCGCGAAGGATTGTCGGCTGCGCGGGAGAAACGGCGGCCGAACTTCGACGTACCGAAACAGCCGTGAGCGGCATTCAAGCATCGGTCGCCGCCGAGCCGGTCTTGAGCTTCTCGCGCGCGGAACTAGAGGTTCTGCAGCTCGAGCGCCTGCAATTGACGCTGCGCCATGCCTACGCAAATAATGCCAGCTATCGCCGAAAATTCGACGACGCCGGCGTGCATCCCGATCAGTTGCGCAGCCTCGATGACTTGGTGCGCTTTCCGTTCACTACCAAAGCGGACTTAAGAGACGCCTATCCCTTTGGTTTTTTCTGCGTGCCGATGGAACGCGTAGCGCGAATTCATGCCTCTTCCGGGACCACCGGCAAGCCGACGGTGGTGGGATACACTCACAGCGATCTTGGCTGCTGGAGCAATCTTGTGGCGCGCTCGATCAGGGCCGCGGGCGGGCGTGCAGGCATGAAAGTGCACGTTGCCTATGGCTATGGATTGTTTACGGGCGGCCTCGGCGCGCACTACGGCGCAGAAGCGGCTGGGTGCACGGTGATCCCGATGTCCGGCGGCCAAACCGAAAGACAGGTGCAGTTGATCCGTGACTTCGCGCCAGAAATCATCATGGTGACGCCGAGCTACATGCTTGCCATCCTCGATGAGTTCAGGCGTCAGGGCGAGGACCCGCGCTCGACAAACTTGAAGGTGGGTATCTTCGGCGCCGAACCTTGGGGCGAGGGCATGCGCGCCGAAATCGAAAGCGCCTTTCAAATAGACGCCTGTGATATTTACGGCTTATCGGAGGTGATGGGACCGGGGGTCGCGCAAGAATTCGTCGCGACCAAGGATGGTCCAACGATTTGGGAAGACCACTTCATACCCGAAATTGTCGACCCAAGCTCCGGTGAGCGAATCGCCGAGGGCGAGGAAGGCGAATTGGTGTTTACCTCGCTCAGCAAGGAAGCCATGCCCGTGATCCGTTATCGCACACGCGATCTGACGCGCCTGCTGCCGGGAAGCGTCACCGCAATGCGGCGCATGGCCAAAATCAGCGGCCGCTGCGATGACATGCTCATCATCCGCGGCGTGAATG
This sequence comes from Gammaproteobacteria bacterium, assembly GCA_041690895.1. Classification (GTDB taxonomy): domain Bacteria; phylum Pseudomonadota; class Gammaproteobacteria; order Steroidobacterales; family Steroidobacteraceae; genus Bog-1198. Next base: position 9,211 of record JBEPVT010000075.1, on the reverse strand, counting down.
TCTTTCCTTCGCAAATCGAAGAAATGATTCTGCGTTGTCCCGGCTTGGCGCCCCATTACGAGGTCGAAGTCACTCGGCCGGATCGACTCGATGAAATTCGAATTGTGGTGGAAGCGCGCGCCGAGCTTGCCGAGGTAGCCAAAACTGAGGAGGCGGTGCTCTTGGCCGCGAAACTCAAGGATCTCATCGGCATCTCGGCACAGATTCAGATCGCAGCCGCAGGATCGCTGCCGCGCTCGGCAGGCAAGGCAGTTCGTGTCCGCGATCGGCGCTAAAGGCGGTCGAGATCGAAGGTGAGGTACAAGTTCGCGTCCACGAGAAAAGAGCGCCGCAACGCGCTGGGCTAGTCAAGCAGGCGCATCGTCGGCACCGACTCGCGCTACGGGAAACGGGTCATTTCCGTGTTGCTATACTCTGACGCATGGCCATTTCCGTGATTTCGTTATGACAAATGGTGAACTTATGAGCTTCCATCGTGCCATTGCTTTCTGCCTAGTTACAGCAGCGCTTGCCAGTTGCAACGGCAGCACACCCGGCTGCTCGAATTGCACGCCTACCAGCGTTAGCTTGGGTGGCAGCGTCAGCGGCCTCGTGGGCTTCCGTCTGAAGCTGCAGAATGGTTCGACTCTCCTGAACATACCGGTCAATGGTCCAGACGCGAACGGCAGTCAAGTATGGGCCATGGTGAGCATGGGTTCGAGCTACAACATTACGGTTGCAACCCAACCGACTAGTCCATCGCAAACCTGTGCCGTCACAAACGGCATGGGAACTGCCGGCAACGCAGCTGCGACCGATATCAACGTGACCTGCACGATAAACCCGCCGCGCTTTCTGTACGTCGTAAATCGCGGCTCCGGCGACGTGTCGGGCTATGCGATTGACCCGGCCGCCGGCGGCCTGACACCCATCGCCGGCTCGCCGTTCGCGGCCGGCGGCAATCCCGTTGCAATCGCTGTGGATCCTACCGGCGCCTACGCCTACGTCGTCAATCAGTTGAGCGCGAATATCTCGGCCTTCACCATCAATCGCACGACTGGCACCTTGACGCCGGTCGGCGGAACACCGGTCGGAACGGGATCAAGCCCCACTTCAGTAGCCATTGATCCCACCAGTTCCTATGTATACGTGACGGCCGGCGGCAACGGCGGCAGCGTGTCGTTGTATACCATTACGGCCGCAACCGGCGCACTGACACCGATGGCCGGATCGCTTACAGCGACCGGCCGATCGCCGTCTGCGGTCACGGTCGATCAGCTGGGAGAGTTGCTCTACGTCGCCAATCAGCACGATGGTACATTTTCCGCCTTTTCAATTTCCTCAAGCAGCGGCGCGCTGACCAGCGAACCCAATTCGCCGTTTCAATGCGGAGCGAGTCCCGCCGCGCTGGCGCTCGACCCCACTGGCAATAATCTTTATGTGGCGAATTCCGCAGCGAACACGCTGACCGGCATCAATGGCCTTCCTGTCAGCGCCACTGCTCCTCCGGGCAAGATCAGCGGTTCGCCCTTCGCGACGGGACTCACGCCGTCTGCAATTGCGGTGGACCCGGTGGTGAATACTGTGTATGTCGCCGACCAAGGCGCGAACACTCTATCTGGATTCAATATCGACGGCGCCTCAGGCACACTCACAGCCATAGTTGGATCGCCATTCGCTGCGGGAATGCAGCCTTCGGCGGTGGTAGTCGATCCTACGAGCTTGTTTGCCTATGCCGCGAACTCAAACTCCAACACGGTGTCCGCATATGGGATCAACCCCAAGTCCGGCGCGCTCAGCGCGCTAACCGGCTCGCCGTTCTCGACGGACTTGATCCCCGTCGCGATGGCAATCAGCGACTGATCCTGGTTCGAAAAATAACTTGCCGTGAACCCTCGAATGCGCGTACTTTGCAGTACAAAGTATGAACGCAATTATTTTCCGCATGCCTCGAGCCGAGCGTCTCGAAGCAGCTGCTCGTTGGCTGTGCTGCGCATTGCTCGTACCGCTGTTACTCGCTGCGCCGATGCACGCGCGCGCCGCGGACGGCTTTTTAGGAATCGATCATGAGATCGATCTTGACCAGCGCGGCATCTGGGCGCGCAAGTACCAAACCGCGCTCGAATACGGCGTGCTGGCGGCCGGCATAGGCGGCAGCCTATGGCTGGGGAACGACGATGAATTGGGCCATACACTCTGGCAAACGGTAGATTCGATGGCCGTCTCCTCGATCGCCGCCGAGGCGCTCAAATTGAGCTTAAGTCGCGCGCGACCGAACCAGGGCAACGATCCCAACCAATGGTTCAAGGGGCGCTGTTGCGACAGTTTCCCGAGCGGCGAGGTGACGCTGCAAGCAAGTTTCGTCACACCCTTCATCGTGAATTACGCGCGCGACTATCCGTGGCTATGGTCGCTGGAACTACTGCCCGCGTACGACGCGATTGCTCGATTGAAGAGCCAGGAGCACTGGCAGACCGATGTCATTGCGGGATGGGTTTTAGGATCCGCAGTCGGCTACTGGGCCAGCACGCGCAGCACACCGCTTTCGGTGCAAATTCTGCCGCGCGGCCTGTCGATCGGCTTCTACAAGAAATTTTGACACCGCGTCGGATCCAAGCAAACGCTAGCTCTGAAATTGCGGGTGGGTTAGAACTGCCTCGCGCCACAAATCATCATCCATCCGACTGCCGAAGGGAACCTGCGCGTCGCTGCGCTGCCACTTCGCCAGCCATTCCGCGCCCAGCAGTTCGTGGCCATGGGTTGCGTCTGCCGCACGTTCTGACAGGCCGATGGTGGTTTCACCTTTAGGGCCCGTCGCACGCCCCTTGGCGACATAAAAGCCGGCCGCCAGCATCGCCGCGCGAACGCTGGTGGAGTAGGTGTAGGTAAACAGCTCCACGGGTTTTTCTGAACAGGCCTTCGCCAGTTCGCGAAATGCTTGCAAGGTCCACATGGCGCTGTCCGTCTTGAACGAGAACGGGTCGAAGAAAATGATGTCGGGCGCTGGCGCCTCGAACTTGCGCACCGCGAAGTCGCCGCTCAGCAGCAGCCATTCTATGGACGAGATGCGGCTGGTCCAGCGGTTCTCGGTCAAAAGGGTTCGCGGAGCCGCGTGCCGCAGATGTTTGAACCAGCCCGGATGATCCAATGCAAGCTTCAGGGAATCCAAGTCATTCTCAAAGCTGACGAGCAGCAGCGGTCGCATTCCCGGCGCAGGCGTCAAATTCTCTACCGCAAGGATGGCTGCCATGGCGTTGGCTGCAGCGCCCAGTCCCACATCCCAAACGACCAGCGGTTCGGGCGAATGATCCTGCAGACGCTGCAAGAGCCGCGACTGCTCTACATACAAGGATCGTGCCTCCTGCGACGGATCGCTGCCCAGATGCATGACTTCGCCGGATACTGTGTCGCGAATGTATCCCACGTCCTCTTTCACGATCACTTCGTATCGGCCGAGCTTTCGTCTGCGCTCGCGCAGCTCCGCCTTCGTTACGTGCCTCGCGGCTTTGCCGTAGCTGTCGCGGGCATCGAGCACGTCGCGTTGCTCGCGGTAGAACGGCAGCCACGTATCGGCGAGGATGTGCTCGCGCATTGCGCGCATCAGCCGCATATAGAAATGGATATTGTGCAGACTGAGCAGCTGCCATCCCGTGGTTTCGTGCACGCGTTGCAGATGAAAGAGGTACGCAATCGAGTAGGTCTTGCAGGTGTAGCAAACGCAGTTAGGGTCAATCGGCCCTTCAATGCCCCTGTAAGCCGCGCGCCTAAGATCTCGCCGTCCCAAACTCGTGAATGCCACGCCCTGCTTAGCGAGCGCGGTCGGCAGAATACAATCGAACATGTCGACGCCGCGGTGCACGGCCTCCAGAAGATCGCGCGTCGTGCCAACGCCCATCAAGTATCGCGGACTATCGTGCGGCAATAGTTCGGTGACCGTGGCTGTGCAGTCTTCGCGCTGCGCACTGCTCTCGCCGACGGCAAGGCCGCCGATGGCGTACCCGTCGAACGGCATTTGCGCAATGGTCTTGGCGCTTTCGGTGCGCAGGTCCGCGTAGCTGGCTCCTTGGACGATGCCGAACAGGGCCTGCTGCGAATCGCCGCGCGCCGTCAAGCTGCGCTGCGCCCAACGATGTGTTACCTGCATGGCGGCGCGAGCGGCTTCATGCTCTACCGTCGCAGGCACGCATTGGTCGAGTGCCATCATAATGTCGGCGCCGATGACCTTCTGCGCCTGGATGCTGCTCTCGGGGCTCAAACGAATCAGCGTATTGTCGATGTAGCTGGTGAACTCGGCGTATTCCTCGCGCAGTGTGCGGCTTCCGGGCAGCGAGAAAATTTGGTAGCCGCCCGAATCCGTCAGCACCGATCGCGGCCAATTCATGAATGCATGAATGCCGCCGAATTTCTCGAAGATTTCGGTGCCGGGTCTCAATAACAGGTGATAGGTATTGGCCAGCAGCACTTGAGCGCCGCTCTCGAGAAGATCTTCACGGCGCTGCGAGCGGACTGCCGCGTGCGTACCCACGGGCATGAAGGTGGGCGTGAGCACCTCGTTATGCCGAGTGGTAAAACGCGCGGCCCGGGCACTCGAGCCTGAGGCCGTGGCTTCGAGCGTGAAATGCAGCCGCCGTGTGGCGGCGCCCGTCACTTTACCGCGAGCTTGGCGGATGAAACCACGCTTTTGACATGATCGAACTCGGGCCTCGCGGACTGCGAGCCATTGTCGGTGATCTTGAGCAAGGTGGCGTAATACATCTGCGCCTGGGAATTGTCTCCCGCCGCTTCGGCTGCTTTGCCCGCATTGAACAGTCCGTTGAAGCGATTCGGACTTAAGATGAGCGCCTTCTGGTATTCGACCAAGGCCTCTTGCGGACGGCCCAGCTCGAGCAATATGTCGGCGAGCATTTCGCGTGCGGGTATATCGACTTCACCTTGCCCGACCTTGTCTTGAAGATCCGCGGCCTCTTGCACCCGCTTCAGCGCATCGGCCGAGTTGTCCTCGGCGAATGCGATCCATCCAAGCATCTCGCCCCGTTCGATCCGCGACCCGGTCGAGTCCGCGAAGTAAGCATGCCTGCCCTGCCTGATCCTTGTCATCAACGCATCGTAGTCGGCTAGATTGCCTCGCGCCTGCTGCGGCTGATGCAAATGTCCCGCTGCCACAGTGCGTGCCCAATAAGTCAACGTCTGAGTTTCCGGTGGTGCACCCGCGACGGCTTGCGCGGCGGCGGCGGTTTTCCAATCCCGCAACTCCAGATGATAGAAAATCGGCAGCTTGGTGCGGTAGTAGGGAAACATGCCAGTCATGTAATGCTCGCCCATATCCGACATCGTTTCGAAGCGTGCAATCGTGGCGGCCGAATCATCGAGTACGGCCTTGGCCCGGGCCTCTTGACCGCTTTGCAGGTAGGCGTACACCAAGAAGTCATCCGAATGGAATTGATCCATGGCGCCGCTCTGCTTCCTGGCCTCTGCCGCATGCGACGCGGCCACCGAGTCCACATTTGAATCGATGTCGGCCTGCCACATTCCCAGCCGCGCGAAAATATGGCTCGGCATATGCACCGCATGCGGAGCGGTTGCAGCGATCTCGCCGTAGTGTTTTGCGGCCGCAAGTCCATCTTGCGCCAACGAAGGGGTATCGCAGGCGTGAATGATGTAATGCACCACGCCCGGGTGGTCCGGATATTTCGCAAACAGCGGCGTCAGCACGGCCATTGCCTTGTGATTCAGCGTCAAGCTGTCATCGTTGGGTGCCTGAGATGCAAGCAGCGACAATGCATAGAACGCGCCCGCATCGATATCTGCGGGATAATCCTGGTAGAGCTTGCCCATCGCGGCCGCGTACGCCTCGACTCGAGCCTGATAGTCGCGCGCACCTGGGCGATAAAATTCGCTCAACGCGGCAACGTACTCGCGCTCGCGCGCAGACTTCGCCGGATGCGCATGCGCCGCTTGCATTTCTCGCCAGCCTTTCGCAACGGTTGCATCGTCGGGCCGGTCCCAGATTTGATGATACAAGCTCATCGCGGCGCCCCAGTGCGCCATCGCACAGCTTGGATCAGTCTTCGCGATTTGTTCGAACTGGCGCTGCGCTTCTTGGTACCAAAAATCGTGCAACAGCGCGACGCCGCGAATAAAGGAGATTTGAACCGCAGGCGCGCAGGACACCGCGAACGTTACGGTCCCAAGGCGTTCCTCGGCAGCATGCGCCACCGGCAGCACCATCAAAGAAAGCAGCAATAAGGTGAGTGTTTTCATAGTGGCGGATTGTAAGACATGGCAAGACGTTTTGCGCCGCGACATGGCGCACCACCATCGAAACTCTTACAGCTGCCGGCTATCGCGTGATCGCGCCCGATCAGATCGGCTTTTGCAAGTCGACCAAGCCCGAACGCTACCAGTATTCGTTTCAGCAGCTCTCCCTGAACACTCATGCACCCTGGGTTATTATCCGCAACTGGCGAAGCAAGCCGCGATGCGCATACGCGGGGCCAAATTCTATTGAATGATTCCGTTACGCAAAGCGTACGCAGTGATGTCCGCGTTCGACTTGAAATTCATTTTTTCCAATATTCTGGTTCGGTAGGTACTTACGGTCTTGACGCTCAAGCTCAATTCCAGCGCTATTTCGCCGACACTGACTCCAGCCGCCAACTTGCAAAAAATCTGGAATTCGCGCGCCGACAGCTCCGAATGCAGCGGCTTATTCGGATCATGTTTCGATTCCAAGTCGCCGGCCATCGCCTCCGCGAGCGACTCGCTGACATACCGGCGCCCATTCAGCACAATGCGCACGGCCTTGAGCATTTCTTCGGGTGAGCCGCCCTTCGATAGATAACCGCTTGCTCCGGCTCGCAGCACATTGCGCGCGTATTGTTCCTCGGGCAATCCACTCATGATGAGCACCCGCACGTCGGGGAAGCCGGAGATCACGTGCCTGAGAATATCGAGGCCGCTTCGATCCGGCATGCGTATGTCCATCAGCAGCAAATCCCAGTCCTTGCGCCGCAGCTGATCCAGTGTTTCGTTGCCGCTCGCCGCTTCGCCGACCTCGGTGATGTTGCTGTCGGCTTCGAGAAACTGCCGATATCCAGCGCGCACGACCGCATGGTCATCGGCGATGAGTACTCGTGACATGAGAAAACCCCCTGTGCTTTGGTCGAACGCCCCTTCTTATGTAGCGCTTGTACCAGCTCTCGCACAAATGATGCGCGGAATTGGGCGGCGAAACAACGCGAAACTGCCTTAACGGGGTGAAAGCCCGCTATTGTTGCTGCTCCAACTTGATACCCAATTTCGCTTGCCAGCCTCCCAACCGGGTCACATGATCGCGGGTTATTCCAAAAGTTGACAATAATGAAGCTCTTCGCCGGGTTGCGAAAACTTAGAGAATTCCAGAGGGAGCAACTCCCCTTTTTCTACTCAATTTTGGACTACGACATCGTCATCGAAATTGGCTATGCCGAAGAGCTGGGACAGCCGATTACGTTAAAGCAGCTTTTTCTGCTCGATATTTCGTCACGCAGCACGGTGCGGCGCAAGCTCAACAATCTTGTCGATCAGGGAATCATCATTCGACGTAAAACCGTCCACGATCAGCGCGCCAGCGTCCTAACCGTGTCAGCTTCAAACATCAAACTCCTCAGCAAGTACAGCGTCGCAATCGTCTCGATCTGCGCCTCGCACTTCAAATAAGCCGGCCGGGCCCACAAAGGGTTAGAGTGAGGCTCCTAAAGGGTGCACCTATGGCCTCCGGACCTTCAAAATTCGACCGTCTGCCGAAGCCTCTCAGAGGCGTTAGGGAATTTAACGCCGGCAAAGGGGTTCTATTGTTTCTGATCGGTGCGCTGCTCTATGTAGGGCACAGCGCATTCATTCCGGTCGCGCTGGCCCTGCTAGCCGGTCTAATCCTGTCGAGCCCGGTAGAAGTGCTGCTCCGTCTGGGGGTCCCTCGAAGCCTCGGCGCGGTGTTGATTTTGATTACGGCGCTCACGGCGGTTGGGGGATTGGTCGCGCTGGTGTGGTCGCCTAGTCAACAGTGGTATGCATCGGCGCCGCACACCCTTTCCGTTATCCAGAAGCGATTCACGCCTGTGGCGCGAGCGATGAGCCACATTGAGGAACTGACAGACCGGGCAGGAAAGGTTGGTGCGCCCACCGCGCCCACTTCCGCCGAACCTGCGCCGCTGGCGCTGCCGCAGGAAAGTACCTCGCGCGTGCTTCTCTCAACGGTGGGCGAATGGGCGATCGGCCTGGCGACCTTCGTGATCATTACGTTGTTTCTCTTGGCGGGTGGACCGCCGATGGTTGCACGCATGACCGCTGCATTTTTCGGTCACCTCAAGGCTCATCACGTGCAGGGCTACATTGAAAAAGTGCGCGCTGAAATCGGTCATTACTACGTGATAACCGCTTTCATCAATCTGGGTTTGGGGATCGCAACCACGCTGGTGATGATGGCCTGGGGAATGCCGACGCCATACCTGTGGGGCGCGCTGGCCGCGCTTCTGAATTTCATTCCCTATGCCGGTGCCACGACCACGCTCATCGTCGTGACGTTGGTGGCAATCGTGTCTTTTAATGGACTTGGACATGCGGCCGGTGTCGCGCTGAGCTACGTGGGACTGGCCATCGTAGAGGGTCAGATCGTTCAACCATTGCTGGTGGGCCGGCGCCTGGAGGTGAACCCCCTGCTGATCTTTCTCGGATTGTGGTTTGGCGGTGTTTTTTGGGGAGTCGCGGGCGTAATACTCGCCACTCCCGTTCTGGTGGCGTTGAAGGTTATTGCTCAAAATGCGCTCGATGGCGAATCAATGATGCAGTTCCTTGGACCGAACAAACCTGGACCGCAATTGGATAGACTGCGGAAACTCGCCGAACGTTCCTGAATGCGGATGCTTTGACATGATCGATCTTGCCAATGCGACCATCATCGTTGACAAGGCCCTGGCTCTGGGGAGAAGCCTCGGGCTGCCTCCGTTGACGGTCGCCGTTCTGGATGGCAGCGGCTGCCTGGTTTCTTTCAAGCGCGAGGATGGCTCGAGTTTGCTACGCCCCGAAATTGCCCAAGCAAAAGCCTGGGGCGCCTTGGGCATGGGGATCGGCAGCCGGGCGATCGCGCAGCGGGCTTCAGTCGCTCCCGCGTTCGTTTCCGCAGTGAATGCACTCGCCGGTGGCCGTCTCATCCCCGTGCCCGGCGGCGTCCTGATTCTGTCTCTTATACACTTCT
>JBEPVT010000074.1:0-19660 GCA_041690895.1 Gammaproteobacteria bacterium | reverse complement strand
CACACAAGTAGGCGTCAACCGCGACCCCGTTTGAGGACTCCGCCGGAAACGCTGGACACAATCTTCGCCGACTGATAAGTTTGATTCCGTCGCACACCGCGACGGAAGTACAAAGGCAATGTGTCGGCCTCATTGCGATGCGCACGCGTTGACGTGCATGCCCGGTTTGACGCCTCGGCGCAGGATGTCGATTGGGTGCGTCGGGAAATTGGCGGCGTCGACCTGTCGGATAAGCGATTGGACCGTCGCGCGGTCAAGGTGATGGAGCAATTGGCGAAATCGCCGACAGCGCCGATCAACGAGGCGTGTGGAGACTGGGCGAGTACCCAGGCCGCGTATCGGCTGTTCAACAATCCGAAGGCGACTCCGCAGGCGCTGATCGAACCGCATATCGAGGCGACCGTGCAACGCATGGGCGCCTGTCCGAGTCCGGTGCTGGTGTTGCAAGACACCGTGTTTTTCTCGTACGGCACGCATCCGAAGACACGCGGCCTCGGTCCGATCGGCGAAAGCAACGAGGTGGGTAATCGCGGGCTGATTATGCACAACGCACTCGCCCTGACGACTGCGGGGGTGCCGCTTGGCCTGTTGAGCCAAAATATCTGGGCGCGCAAGGAAGTCCCCGAGGGGGAGGGTTATCAGGAGAAGATCGAGCGCCTGCAGTGCATGGCAATCGATGAGAAAGAAAGCGCCAAGTGGCTGCTGGCACTGCGCGAGACGGTCGCGCGCACACCCCGCGGCGTTACCGTCATCACGGTCGCTGACCGGGAATCGGACTTCTTCGAGTTCCTGACTCAAGCGACAGAACTGCGTGCCAACTTCCTGATCCGTGCACGCACCGACCGGCGTCTGATCTTCGAGGACAGCGCAGGGGCTGCCAGCATGATCGAAGCGCTCGCGAATGTGCAGGCGCTGGGCAAATTGTCGGTGCAGATCCCCGGCAACGGTAGCCGTCGCGCGCGCACGGCGCATCTTGAGGTGCGCACTGCTCGAGTGACGATCATGCCGCCACAGCGACGCGGCAAAGCCAAGATATCCGGGTCGAGCGAGCCGATCACCGTGAACCTGATCGGCGCCACCGAACACGCGCCGCCGGCGGGCATCGAGGCGGTCAGCTGGGTATTGCTCAGCAACCGTCCGGTCCCGGATTTTGCTGCCGCTGCTGAGAACATCGAGTGGTACGGCAAGCGCTGGAGCATCGAGACCTGGCACAAGGTGCTCAAATCCGGCTGCAAGGTCGAGGACTGCCTGCTGGAGGAGGCCACTCGGCTGCAGCGTTATCTGACGCTCTTCAGCATCATTGCCGTGCGCTTGATGCATGTGACCTATCGATCCCGCGCGCAGCCAGAGGCGCCGGCCACCGAGGTGTTCTCGCCGGAGGAGATCGAGGCGCTGCATGTTCGGGTGCACAAGAAGCTGCCTCCCGCAGAGCCGCCGACGCTGCGCGATACGGTCCGCTTGGTCGGTCGCCTCGGCGGACACCTCGGGCGCAAGGGCGATGGCGAGCCTGGCGTCACGGTACTGTGGCGCGGTTGGCTGCGGCTGTACGAAGATGTCGAAATACTGCGCGCCCACAAGCAGGCCTTGGGCCTGTCCTCGAGTTAAGCGATGCGCTACTGCGGACGTCTGTTCGGCGCTGCCGACCTCGAGGTCATCCGTGAACTGCTGACGGTATGTCCACCCTTGAGTCGTTACCGGCTCTCGCGCACAGTCTGTGAACGCTTGGACTGGCGCCGACCCGATGGGGCGCTCAAAGATATGAGTTGCCGCGTCGCCTTGCTGCGCATGCAGAAAGACGCGCTGATCACGCTGCCACCGCCGCGAAGACCCAGGCCTGTGGCGTACCGGTCGCATCCGGATATCGAGCAAGCCGTCGGCGAACCCGTGAGCGTCCCGCGCATCGACCTGACTCGGCTCAGCGTCGATCTGGTCACCGAGAAGCGCGACTCGCTGCTGTGGAACGCCTACATCGAACGGCATCACTACCTGAGGTATCAATTAATGCCGGGCGCGCAGCTGCGCTACTTTGTGCGCGCCGCCGACCAGGTCGTTACTCTGATGAGCTTCGGTGCGAGCGCCTGGAAAACCAAACCCCGCGATGCCCTCATCGGCTGGAATCCAGTGCAGCGCCAGCGCAACCTGCATCTGATCGTCAACAACGCACGCTTCCTCATCCTGCCGTGGATCCGCTGCCATAATCTTGCCTCCCGCGTTCTTGCCCTAATCAGCCGCCGCTTGGCCGACGACTGGCAAGCACGCTACGCCTATCGTCCTGTTCTGCTTGAAACCTTCGTCGAAAAGCCTCGATTTACCGGTACTTGCTACAAAGCGGCGAACTGGCAACATCTCGGTGATACTCAAGGTCGCGGCAAGCTCGATACCTTGCACCGTCGCAATAAACCCATAAAAAGCGTCTGGGTCTATCCTCTCGTCCCTGACTTCCGCCGCCATCTCTGTACCGCATAGCCTAGCGTGAGCGTCGACCATCGACCGCCAGCGATATATCCTTCAAACTTGTGTGTAATAGAAAGGGCACCAATGCTTAATTTGTCACGGCGGGATTTTTTGGTGGCTGCAACCTACATGGGTGCTGTTCAAGCGGTCGGCGCCAACAACGCACCACCCTTTTTTCGGCGTACGGGCTTGCCCATCGGGCTGCAGCTCTACACCGTCGGCGATGACTTGAATCGCGATTTTGATGGCACTTTGGCCGCAGTCGCAAAAATTGGCTATCAAACCGTCGAACTCGCCGGTTTGGCGGACCGCAGTATCGCCGATTGGCGCCAGGCGCTCGATCGCACAAAATTAAAGTGTCCCTCCATTCATGTCCCGCCCCGCGCTAAGACTGGCATGAGTCTCGAGGAACTCGGAGCGCTCGCCGAAGGCGCTCATACCTTAGGGATCGGAACGATCGTTTGTCCCATGTTTAGGATTCCGGAGCGCTTCTCCGTCGAGCCGTTGTCGGGCGAAGAAACAGGAAAAATGCTGGCGCGCCTAAGCTCATCGATGACGTTGGATGATTGGAAGGAGACGGCTGATTTCCTCAATACGAAAGCCGCGCAGCTGAAGAAGTACGGGCTGCGCTTTGCGTATCACAATCACAACGTTGAACTCGCACCGGTAGGCAACAGTACCGGTTTGGCTCAATTGATACACGATACCGATCCTGCACTCGTCGCGTTCGAGATGGACGCAGGATGGGTGGTCGCAGCGGGCGCAGACCCGGCGGCGCTTTTGGCGGCCTATCCCGGCCGATTCACGGCAATGCACGTGAAAGACCTCAAAGCCAGCACGCACCCTAATTTCAGCTTTCAGCTAGACCCTTGCGACGTGGGAAAAGGCGTCATCGACTGGAAGACCTTATTGCCAAAAGGCTATCTGGCCAATGTGCGCCAGTTCTACGTTGAGCAAGAGCCGCCGTTTAGCAAACCACGGCTCGAGTCCGTGGCTGCTAGTTTTAATTACCTCAACACGCTGATTGCGTAATTACCATGCCGAAGCGTAGCGGCGCTGCGAAAATTCGAATAGGTGTCGGCGGCTGGACCTATGAACCATGGCGCGGCACGTTCTATCCTGAGGGTCTTCCGCAAAAGCGCGAGCTCGAGCACGCCAGCCGGCAACTTACGTCGATCGAGATCAACGGCACGTACTACGGTTCGCAGAAACCCGCGAGCTACGCTAAATGGCATGCTGAAACACCAGATGATTTTGTCTTTTCGCTGAAGGCACCGCGCTTCGCGATGAATCGCACTGTGCTCGCCGAAGCCAGCAACTCCATTTCGCGATTCTTCGCCAGCGGCGTTACCGAACTCAAGGAAAAGCTCGGCCCGATCAATTGGCAATTCCTGCCTACCAAGAAGTTCGATCCCGCCGATTTCTCAGCGTTCCTGAAACTCCTGCCGCGCGAGGCGGCGGGAATACCGCTGCGCCACGCCGTTGAGGTTAGACATGAGAGTTTTCGCACCCCGGAGTTCATCGCGCTCGCACGCGAGCGCTCGGTTGCCGTGGTCATCGCAGGCGATTCCACCTACCCGCAGATCGCCGATCTCACGGCGCCCTACGTTTATGCCCGCATCATGGGTACCCAAGCGACGGAAACTGCGGGCTATTCCGCTGCCTCTCTTAAACTCTGGGCTGCACGCGCGCACTCGTGGGCGTCAGGCTCAACACCCGATCACCTCGAGTATGTCGAGCCGCGCAAAGGCAACGATCAACCCCGAGACGTCTATCTGTACGTGATCAGTGGCCACAAGGTAGCTAACCCGGCGGCGGCCGTGTCACTCATCAAGCAGCTGGGTTAGGTACGCGGAAGCGCGGACACGCCGGTGTTATTTGTGCACCGGAATGTCGATATAGCTATCGCTGTACCAGCGGATCTTAATGGGAATTTTGCCGTCTGCGATGGATTCCTCGCTCACATCACCGCCAGTGCCGTAGTTGATCTCACGATCCGGCCGTTTGCTGATACTCAGCACCATCGCGATTCGGCTGCCCGTCTGCAGCTGGCGGCTCGTCATTCGTTCACTCTTGAACGAGAGTCTCTGGCGCTCGCCTGCCTTCAGAAGATGCCGATGAACGCGATCCTGCGCGTAGCTCGCGCGCACCTCATTCGTCGGGCTGAACAGCCGAATGTAGTCACCGGTTGGAAGCAGCTCGTAAAGAGTGATGTTTAAATCCATATCCATCTTGTTGAGCACAAAATCGAGACGACCGGAAAACGAGCCATTAAACGTGCTCGGTTTGGTTAGCGGGTCGCTTACGAAAATCGTGCCATGCCGGGGGGCGAGACTTTTGCTGATCAGGTCGGTGGGGGCTGTCCAGGCGGCATCGCGGCGATCCACAAAGCTCGTAGTCTGCTGGACGAACGCATCGTTTGTCTTCTTGTGCAAGCTCAGGCGGTGATCTCCGCCTGAGACTGCTGCGTCCAAATAGTACCTCAGCGAGCCGTCGGTCATCGCCTCAAGCGACGGCACGTGCTGCCATTCGTTAGCTCCCATGACCTCGTAATTCACGTTGTCGGATAATAAGTCCGGCGCGGCGGCACCATTGAAAACATGGTCGAACCACTGATAACGCAGTTCGCGAAAATCGATGAGCGCTATCGCATCAACCTGATAACCATGAAGATTGGCCGAGGCTCCCGTATTCATCATGCCCTCATCATAAGGACCGATGAGCAGGGTGTGGTTCGCGTGCGGATCATATCGATGATGCTGGGCGAAGAAATACAGATCGCCGGGTTGGCTCGCAGCGTAGTATCCGGTCATCGTCAGGACTGGAATATCGATATGCGCAAACTGCTCGCGATAGGGTACGAATCTCTGCCAGTAGGCATCATAGCTTGGATGATTGAGCCAACGAATAAATACCGGATTATGCTTTCCGTACAGCCGGCCCAGGTCGCGATAACGCCTGCCGCTCCGATACCATTTCTCATTTAACGCACGCCACTGGGCCGCATCAGGAGCGTCCGGGTCGTCCGCTCGAGAGGCGTCGGTCATCTGCAATGACCAGCCGTATGCGGAGTTTTGAAAGATATTGCTTGCCATCGGGAAATTGATTCCCGGCACTACCGATTCCGATGTCGCGATGGCTTTGAGCGCTTTGGGCAACCGCTTGGCGGCCGCCCAAGGCGCATAGCCACTGTAAGCATCACCATACATTCCGACGCGGCCATCGCTCCAAGTCTGTTTGGCGATCCAATTGATTACCTGGATCGCATCAGCGCCCGCGAATTCAAAGGGATCAATTCCTGCGGAGGAATGTCGTTTCTGCGCGGTGTAGGCAATGACGCCCACATAGCCGTGGGAGGCGCACTCCTTCGCATAGGTCTGTGCGTCGCGCGCCGTAAATTCAAGCAACGCCGGCAGCGGATTGCTCGAACTTGTGGGCCGAATCACGGTAACCGAGATGCTCGCGCCGCCCGGAGCTTTCAGTGATATGTTGTCATCGGTGCTGTAGCGTCGATGATCATCTTCAGCGTTCAGCAAGACGACAAGCGCGCCAAAGTTCTTGTAGGCATCAAACGCGACGTATTTCCAGATCAGTTCAATGGCTTCTGATTCGTCAATACTGTCCTTGGCGCGAAACTGATCGAATGCCTTTTGCAGCGCGTCCCGGCTAATGAAGGGAGACGGACTCAGCCAGCGTGTGACGGCAAATGCGTCCCGATCCTCCAGGCGTCGAATCGTATCTCGATATGAGCTCGTGAATGCATCTGCAAAGGTAACTTTATTCTCGATCTCGAGGGCCTTGGCGTGAGCGTAGATGTCGAAGATCAGTGAACGGCCGACCGGATGCCCAAAATCCGATTTTCGCCGCCGTTCACGCAGTGATTGCCGCGAAATGTCCGCGGCCGCATACTCGCCGACCGCCATTTGCAGCGCCGACAGATTTGCAAGATAACGCTCTGCATCAGGATCCTGGTAGACGGGAATGAGCCGTGAGGCCAGATCGCTCATCGTGGCGGCGGCCGCCGCATCCGTCGGTGATGACGGCGCCCGAAAGTCAAAAACCTGCGCACCCCACGCCGGCGCAAGCGCCATGGATAGCACAAGCAGCGCAATTCCAAAGGCACCGATAAGCCGCGCTCGAATCGCCGCTGTCTGCCTCATGGGGACTTTCCGCGCTCGATGCGCGAGGCCGCCCTCTCGACATCCCCTGTGCGCTCCTCTTTCATTGAGGCGGGTCTCGGTGCCTTCACCAGGTGCAGGATCGCCGAGAACAGATCGTGGGCTTCCCCCGGACCGCCAATATGGATTATGCCGGTATGCTTGAGTTCCTTAGTAAACACATCGATGACCAGTTCGAGCACATCGTCATCGAGGGAGCCAAAGGTCCCGTCGATGAGCACCCAAGGCGGCGTTTGAATCAACATTCGCGCAAACACCAGGCACAGTTGCTCGTCCTGGCTTAATTCACGATCCCAACGACGAGTCTCATCAAGCAGTCGCGCAAGTCTTTCGAGCCCCAAACGGAAAAGTGCTCGAGTATAGGCATCAGCGCTGAAATTCTCCGCTTTCAAGGGATACGCGAGCACCTCTCGCAGGCTACCTCTGGGCAGATAGGGCGTACCGCGGGGAAGGTAGAAAATTGGTTCGCCTCGTGGGCGAGTAATACGTCCGGAACCCCATGGCCACAAGCCCGCCAATGCACGGAAAAGCTGCGTTTTACCGGTTCCGGGCGCACCGAGCACCAAAACGCGCGCGCCAGCCTCAATGACGACTTTTGGTTCTTTGAGCATGTCGGCATGCGCGGACGATACGCTGTGGAGGTTTTCAATTCTGATTCTGCCCGGATCGCCCTCCTCGTAGGCGATACGGCTCTCGAAGCCACGAGGCTCGTCCGTTGTAATGACGGCATGGCGGAAATTCGCAACGCGCAGCAAGGTCGCGCGCCAATCGGCGATTACGCTGAAATTATCAATGAACCAGCGCAGCGATGATTGCGCTTGGGTGAACGCCGCCGCGGCCATCATCATTCCGCCGAATGAGACTTTTCCTGTGAAATACAGCGGCGCGGCCACCAGTATCGGCGCGACGATCGTAACCCAGCCGAACCCGGCGGTGACCCACTCAAGATTTGTGTGACCCCACACGATGCGTCGAGTCGCGCGCAGCACATCGAACAGACGCCGTTCGATGCGGCGTCTCTCATCTTGCTCGCCCGCGGCGAGTGAAATGGCATCGACATGCTCATTGACGCGCACCAGAGAAAAACGCAGGTCAGCTTCGCGCGCATACCGATCGGCGTTGCGATTTATGAGCCCTCGACCGACCCCGTAGCTCAGCAACGAGCCGGCGCTGGCGTAAATGATCGCGGCCCACAGCATAAAACCGTGGATTGCATAGTCCCGATCTTCGAAATGGAAGCTAAAATTGCTTGAGAGTCGCCAGAGAATGCCGGCGAATGTACCGAATAGGATTGAGGCCTGAAACAATCCGATGCCCAGGCTGCCCGAGAGTTCACAGAGCTTTCTTGCATCTTCATGGATGCGCTGATCTGGATTGACGCCCATGCTGCCGGTATTCGCCAGCCAGAATGCCCGGCGCGGCAGCAGCCATTCGCGCAAGAGACTACGAACCAAGCCCTCGCGCAACCTGACCTGCAGCATTTCGCCGAGCCATCTCTGCAGAACATTGAGAGCGAGGATAAATCCCGCTATGAAGAAGAAAACGCTGAGTTGAAACAGAAAGTCGCGCAAGTCACGGCGCGACAACGCGTCGTAGAACGGCTTATTCCAGCTGTTGAGACGAATCTGGCCGTAGGCTGTTGCGACGATGACAACGACGATTGCGACCAACAAAATCACAATCTTTCCGCCCACGGGCGAACTCGAGATAGCACGGGTCATAATGGACAGCTGGCGCAGGAAGCCCAGTTGAACTACTTTGGCTTCTCTTGCAGCACCCGTATTTTTCGTCGTCGGATCTGTCACGTACTCAGCACCCCTTCCGCTAAGACTTTACACGGTGCGCCATCTGCCGTCCTGTCCGCCGGCGTGTAATTCCCACACCCTTTAGATCACGCCTGGACTGCGGCGTTCATCGCCAACTTGACGTGAAAGAGTGTCATGAATCATGGCGTCTCGGCCCCACGGCTGCGTCACACAACGTAGGACGATCCCGACGCGCACTTGAGTGGTTGCGCCTTGCACCTTGCGGACATAGGAGCATAACTTTGTTGGAAACCTCCAACAACACCGGATAACACGATGTCGCGAGTACTTATAGCGGATGCTCATGCGGTGGTCAGAGCAGGCTACAAGCAAATTCCTGGAGGCTCAATGGCCTTATCATTTACAAACCCATTGGAGACACCCCATGCCGACAAAGGTGGTTGATTCGTCGCCGGCTGAGCCAAAGAAAAATTTGCGGGAAGATGGCGTCACAAATCCGAAGGACGGCCGCGGGCCCTTGCGAAAATCGGACGATTCGTCGACCAAGCTGCCGCTGCAAATCGGCGCTCCGAAGCGGAGCCGACCGCACTAGACGATTTACTAGTTCCGAGGCACGATCGGCGCCAGATTTGAGTCCGACATCCAGCCGGTGCGTCCAGCTCGCGTTTCAATGAGAGCGAACCCCTCGTGCTCGGCCTCAATCTTTACCATTTCGCCTTCCGGCAACGTAAACAGCGAATCTCCCATGGGCACTGGCGATACTCGAACCGGAGTCACGGCCGCGATGACCACGCCTTCGTGCAGTATCGGCCATAGCGCAAGTCCATTGCAGAGGGTCAGACCGATCATTAAAAGGCCGAGCAGCATGGCCGAGCCGCGCGCCAGCCGATATCGCGAGAACAATTGCCCGCCGATTACACTCAGGCCCACGACAGCTAATCCCAAAGCTCCGATCCAGGATAGCCAGAATGGACTGGCGATTCTGGAGACTCGATAGAAGATACCGCGCGTTTCGGTTGGCAAGTGGGTCGATGCACGAACGTATTGCAGATTGGCCTCAACGTCAGGATCACTCGGCGCCAGCAGGCTCGCGCGTTCGTAGTTCAAAATCGCCATTCCCGGCTTGCCTGCGCGCGCATAAGAATTAGCGAGGTTGTAAAGGCCTGCGGCAGAATAACCATTGGCGTTAGATTCTGCGTGAACTTGAACCGCAGCGACCAGCAGGCCAAGAATCAACGACGCGCTTCGCACACAGCCATTCATGCAGATCCCTCGCTCAGCAAGTGCTGACGAACAATTCGCAGCCATCGTGCAAAATCCGTGGCATTGATTTCGCGCCCGGAATATTTCGATTCATCCGCGAGGGCAAACAATTGGCGGATGTCATCCTGTGCTCCGACACGGGCTTCAACCTCGGCGCTGGTGATCTCTGCCGGCTGCAGCTGCCAGCGTGCTGCAAGGATGGGTTGCAGCGCTGTGCGCGCCGAATCGAAAAAGATCGCCGCATTCCCTGCGCGAGCCGCCGCTTGCATTTGCTCGAGCACGCGCTTGGCGGCCTTCGATGGAACCCGAACAGACTTGGCCGTCCTCGCTCCGAAGCCTCGGCGATGTCTCGCCCCCACCCACCCGGCGGCAAACGCCAGCACCAGGAATGAGGGAATTCCGATAAACCGCGTTTGCAAGTACAGCGGAATAAGAGAAGACCTTCGGCTTGCCTCAACATGATCGGGCCGTAGTCCCGCAGAATATTTGCTCTCGGGTAGCGCCGCGGCGCCGGCGGACGCTTGAGGGGCGGTCAAAGTGCTGTCGGCAAGGGATGGTGAAATCGACACGCTGAGAGGGGCGCTTCGAACCGTTTCATAGCGTCGTGCATTGGGATCGAAGTAACTAAAGCTCAATCCGGGTAGCTCTTGGGCACCCGGTTTCGAGGCGATCACCGGTTGCTCAAAGGTTTTCATGCCGCCGAAGCCTATGGGATCGCTGCTATTGAACGAGGATTTCGCGGGATAGGTCTTCCATTGATCGACATGATCCAACATGCTGCTATCGACACGATCAAAATTCCCCGATCCAGTGACGCGCAACCGCAATGTCAACGGATCCCCAACGTCGGCCTTGACGGGCGAGACATCGCTGGTGATGCTGAACTTGCCGATCGCTCCGTGAAAGTCTGCGGGACGATCTTCCGCCGGCAGTTCAAGCACTTCCAGCTCTTGCGGCGGGCTCGTAACGTTGAGGTCCTTCGGTACCGTCGCGCCAAACAAATTCTGCCAGAACGGATCGCCAAATCTGTCGTCCAACTCGGAGTCTCGCTTCGGTCGCGTTCTGATTTTCACGGTGAGCGGCGCCTCGGCCGAGAGCGAGTACGTGCCCGGCTTGACCACGGCGAGAATGCTGCGCCAAGTGAACAGCACGAATGGCTCCCCATTGATCAGTTTTTCACTGCGCTCGGGTTGATGCGAGAGATTGTTGAGCGCGAAGTTGTCATCAGTGAGCTTGGGCAAGCCATTCAGCGAGGACACGAACCCGGATCGCATGCCGACCTCTATCTCAACCGGAACGCTTTCGCCTACATACACTTCCCGCTTGGGTACGCTGAGTCGAACATAGGCGGATCCGTCGTCGGTCAAACGCACGCCTTTCGGTATCGTTGCGCCGGACAGGATGGGCGGCGGAGGCGGCGCGCCCGGCGCGCTGGCTTTCGGTACATTTATGCCGCCTCGCGCCGCGCTAACCTGCAGCACCAGAGGCTGCGCTTTCGGCGTCACCGCGGGAATCGTGAAAATGCCGGCGATTTGTGGCGTCACACGCATCACGATCGACGTTGATGGCAGCGTGGTTCCATTGATGATCTGAATCTCACGCGTGCGCGCGACAATCTCGAATTTCAAACCTGAGACCACAGGCATGGTGATGGGGTTTGTGCCATCACCTAAATTCGTAATCGTAAACTGCGCCGATTCGCCCAGAGCGATCTGCGCGGGCTGAATAGTCGCGTAGACCAAAGGATCGTCCACAGACGCCGTCGCTGCCGACATCAGACATATCCCAAGCGTGGCGATCAGCCGAATGCCCCGCATTTGGATCCTGCTCATCACCAGTTCTTAAAGGGTTTGTCAGGCGGCTGCACAGCGCCGCGTTGCACCCATGGAATCGCCATGGATTGGTGCTCGTCCCCTTTTACCGAATCCAGCAGTTCTCGTGCCTCCTCGCGAGTCATCTGGCCGGGAACGCGCTGATTGTCGGCCGCCCGCGCATCCTCAGGCGATCCTTGCTGTTTGCCATCCTTCGGAGCGGCCTGAGGTTGCTGTGCCGCGCTGCGCGGGGGCTGATCGCCCGCTGGCTCATTGGGGTTCGTTTGAGGCGGCGTTTGGCCCTGACGTGGATTTGGATCCTGCTTCGGGGGCTGACTTCGCTGTTGCCCCGAACCTTTGTCCGGCGGTTGATCTTTGTTTTGCTGCTGATTGTCTGGTTGCTGGTTGTTTTTCTGCCGCTCTGGACTCGGATTTTGACCTTTGCTCTGATTTTGATCCTTATTCTGATTTTGATCCTTGCTTTGATTTTGGTCCTTGTTCTGATTTTTATCCTTGTTCTGATTCTCGTTTTGATTCTTATTGTGCTGATCGTCTTGATTCTGCTGCTGCTTCAATGCATCGATTTTCCGCTTCACCAAATCGCGATTGTATTTGCTGTCCGCATCATCCGGGCGCAATTGCAATGCCGTTTCATAGGCCTTCACGGCATCGTTCCATTTCTGCAGCGTTTCCTGCTGAGAGGTTTGCTCGGTTTTCTGTCCTGCTCGGTACAGGGTATTTCCAAGGTTGTAGTAGGCATCTTCTTGGATGGCCAGGCGCTTTGGATCATCGGAAAGGGCGTGGCTGATTGATTGTTGGAACGACTTCGCAGCTTGCGGGAATTTTGCCGCTCGGTACGCCGCAGTGCCTGCGTTATATTCAATCACGGGCGCCTTTGGGTCGGATATCGATGCGCCATGAGCGCTCTGCAGCCAGAGAGCCAGCAGCAAAACTCCCAGGGGCGCGGCAGCAAGCGCTGCGGCCGGTGCGCTGCGCCGCCGGCGCGAACCGACAAGAAGACTGCAAAGCAGCAGCGTGAGAGCGGCGGCGAGCGGCCATTGAAAGCGCTCGATATATATTTTCTGCTGCCGCGACGCCAGGTCGTGCTTTGCAATCGAGCCAAGGACGGTTTGGAATATGAGTTCCAAGCCGTCCGCTTGGACGCCAAGTGGGACATAAAATCCGCCGGTCGCACCAGCAATGGCCTTCAGTCCCTGCTCATCGAGCCGCGATTTGACGAATGCGCCAGTCTGGTCCTTCACAAAGCCGCCGCCCTGCTCGGGCGAAATCGGGATCAAGTCGCCCGCGGCGGTTCCGACGCCCACGGTGTAGATTTTAAGTCCATCCGCCTTTGCCGCAGCTTCGGCTGCCTCGAAGGCGCCGCCCTCCAGATCCTCACCATCAGTCACAAGAATCAATATTTTATCGCTGCCTGGGCGGCGGCGCAGCGCGACTTGCGCAGCCTGAATGGCAGTTGAAATGTTGGTGCCACCGCGCGGGATCGTGTTGGTGTCGACGGCGCCAAGAGATTCATGGAAAGCCCCATAGTCCAGCGTCATTGGGCAGGCCAGAAAAGCCGCACCGGCAAACGCCACGATGCCCACAGCATCGCCGTCCAGTTTCTTTGCGAAATCATCGATCGCGAGTTTCGCGCGCGTGAGCCGATTGGGCTTTACGTCGGTCGTCAACATGCTGCGTGAGGTATCGATCGCAAAAATAATCTCGTTGCCGCGACGGCTAACTTGCTCCCAGTGGAATCCCACTTGCGGACCCGCGAGGGCCGCGAAAAGGCAGAGCAGCGCACCTAGGAACAAGCCGCGCTGTACGCGCCGCCGGACGGCAGATATCGACCGAGTTAGCTGATGCCGCAGGTGCGCCGATACGAATTTTTCCAGCGCAGCGTGCTGGCGCACGTCGTAGCGACGCCACAGCCAGGCAAGCGCAATAGCGGCCAACAACCCGGCCGGCAGCCACCCTGGGCTGGCGAAATTCAAGGCAGTCTCCGTAGCCGCGTTTGTTGCAGCAGCAGGCTCATCCCCAGAATGCCCAGCGCTGGAATCAGCGCCCAGGCGTACAGCTCCTCCGTGTGCTCGAATTTCTGCACCGTTTGCGCGGTTCTCTCGAACCGATTGATCTGCTCGTAAATCTTCTGCAAGGAGTACGTATCCGTTGCGCGATAGAATTTTCCGCCCGTCTCATCGGCAACCGACTGCAGCGTCTTCTCGTCTACGTCAACTTTAGCCATGATCAGGCGGGCGTTTCCGGCCGCATCTCTGACAGGAATGGGGGCTTCGCCTCGCACGCCCACTCCAATGGTGTAGATCTTGACGCCCATGGCCCGGGCCGCCTCTGCGGCGGCGATGGGAGATATTTTTCCGGTGTTGTTCACACCATCCGTGAGCAATATCACCACCTTGGATTTCGCCTTGGTCAGGCGCAGCCGGTTAACGCTGGCGGCAATTGCCGAGCCGATCGCCGTGCCGTCGTCGGCGCCGCCGACCGTGACTCGCTCAAGGTTTTGCTGCAGCCAATCATGATCGAGAGTAATGGGACTGACCAGATACGGGACTCCAGCAAACGCGATGATGCCAATGCGATCGTCAGGCCGTTCATCGATGAACTTGGAGACCACGGACTTGACCACTTCGATACGATTTACCCGCTGGTTATCGATCTGAAAATCCAGCGCCTGCATTGACCCTGAGACATCTAGCCCGAGCACAATATCGATGCCGTTGGCGGTGACCTCGGTGCGGCCATGGGCGCGCTGCGGGCGCGCGAGCCCCACTATCATCAAGGCGCCGGCCAGTATCGGCAGCAGCCATATCAAGAGGCCGATTCGACTGCGGCCGCGCCGAGCGATGTCGCGCGCCAAGCTGATATCGGAGTATTCAATGGCGGCGACGGGGCCGCGTCTGCCCCGCCAGAGCAGCACGATCGGCAGCAATGTCAGCAACCAAAACCACTCAGGTTGCAGGAATCGAGTCATGGGTCTTCTCTGCCGGGGATGTTTCCTCTGGTCCGGCGGTGGCCAAAACGAATGCGCGCGCACTTTGGCGCAGCGACTCCATGCTCTGCAGCGTCAAGGATGACGCCGCGAATTTAACGAAGTCGCATTGATGCAGAAATTCACCCAGCAGCGCTTGGTGACGCGCGAGCGACGGGTTGGAACTCGCAAGCAAAGCGTGCAGAAACTCCTGGGTGGTGCGGCGAGTGGCCGTCACATCGAATCGCAGCTCAATATAGCGGCGGACGATATCGGATACCGCAATGGAGAATTCCCGCGCGCTCGCAGGCTGCATGAGCGTGCGGATGTCTTCCAGCCGCTGCAGGGCAATTTCGTACGGCAACAAGATGCGTGCAGTGCGATTGCGGCGCCATCGCCAGAATCCATAGATGCCTGACGCGATGAGCACCGCCGCCGCGATGAGAGCAGGCAAAACCCACTCCGGGAGGATGTATTGTGGGCCGCGGATGTCCCGAATGTCCTCCGCCGCAGGAGCCGCATGCCCGCTTGCGCCGATAATCAGCGCAATCAATGCCGCAATTGCTGAGCCACAAATACCGCCGAGCCGTCCCGTCATGCGCGCCTGCGCTCCCGGGTTTTAAAGAATCGCTGTAGAGCAGGCAGATAGGGCGCATCCGTCTGCAATTGCAGGGTGTCGATGCCCTCTGAGCGAAAGTCGCTTACCAGCCGGCGGCCTCTTTCCAGGGACAGTTCCTTGAAGCGCCTTCGGACGGCGACACTGGCCGTGTCCAGTTCGATCACCTCGCCGCTTTCGGCATCCTCGAGCGCCACGATACCCACGTTCGGAAGTTCCTTCTCGCGCGGATCCTCAACGTGTACCGCAATTAAGTCGTGGCGACGATTCGTGCGGCGCATCGCGCGCCGCAGCTCGATGCGCTCGGCTGCGGGGCTCTTCGGCGTCTCGAAATCTGAAATGAGAAATACGACCGCGCGGCGGTGCAGAAGCCGGTTCGCGACATCAAGCGCCTTGACGGTGTCGGTCCCAATGGCCTCGGGCGTGTGGTACAGAATGTCCCTCACGACGCGCAGAACGTGCCGGCGGCCTTTCTTCGGCGGCAGATATCTTTCGATCCGGTCGGTATAAAGCAGCAAACCAACCTTGTCGCTATTGCGAATGGCTGAAAATGCCAAGACGCTGGCAAGTTCCGCCGCAAGATCCCGCTTGCTCATGGCACCCGATCCAAAATTTCCGGATGCACTGATATCGACCAACAGAAAAATCGTGAGCTCTCGCTCTTCGGTGAATTTCTTCACGAAGGGTCTGCCGGCGCGAGCCGTTACATTCCAATCGATGGTTCGCACTTCATCGCCGGGGCTATACTCGCGCACTTCATCGAAATCCATGCCGCGGCCTTTGAACACCGAATGATACGATCCTGATAGGCTGTCATTGACCAGGCGACGCGTGCGAATCTCGAGTTGTCGCATGCCGCTCATGATGGCCTTGTTGGACTTGCCGCTGTCCCGCGCCATTACGGCACCGGCAGAGCATCGAGTATTTTCTCGATGACATTTTCGGACGATATATTTTCCGCCTCCGCCTCGTACGTCACCGCAACGCGGTGACGCAGCACATCCAGCGCTATCGACTTGACATCCTGCGGAATGACGAAGTGACGGCCATTTAGAAACGCCATGGCGCGTGCCCCGAGAGTCAGCGCGATGGTTGCGCGTGGCGAGGCGCCGATCTGGATGTAACCGTTTAATTTCAAGGACGCCGCGATCGGCGGGCGCGTCGCGAGAACCAGATCCACAATGTAATCGCGTATCTTGTCGTCCACATACAGCGTGTTGACAACATGGCGAGCCTCGACAATTTGCGCTGCGCTCACCACGGCTCGTGGAACAAGCATCGCTTCCGTCGTCGCCATTGCATCCAAAATGGCGCGCTCATCAGCGCGGTTCGGGTACGTCACGATCACCTTCATCATGAATCGGTCGATCTGCGCCTCGGGCAGTGGGTAGGTCCCTTCCTGTTCCAAGGGATTCTGCGTGGCAAGCACCAAGAAAGGATTCGGCAGCGAGTAAGTTTCATCGCCAATCGTCACTTGCCGTTCTTGCATGGCTTCCAGTAGCGCGCTTTGCACCTTCGCCGGCGCCCGATTGATTTCATCAGCGAGGATGAGATTGCTGAAAATCGGCCCGTGCTTGGTGCGAAATGCCCCGTCTTGAGGGTTGTAAATCATCGTCCCGACGATGTCGGCGGGAAGCATATCGGGCGTGAACTGCAGCCGCTTAAATTGAAGTGCGATGCAGCTCGCCAATGTCTTCAACGCGAGAGTTTTGGCCAAGCCTGGCACGCCTTCGAGCAGAACGTGGCCATTGCTCAGCAACGCAATCAGTAGCCGGTCCAACAGGTGCCTCTGACCGACGATAACGCGCGCCATCTCCAGTTGCAGCGGGCGAATCCAGGTTGAGCTTGCGGAAACCGTCTCGCGAGCAGCGCGCATCGCGGGGTCCAACGAGACCGGCGCTGGGGTGTAGTCTCGCGCAGCGGCGGCGGGCTGGTACTTCGTGTTTTGCTCGTTGAGCGGCGGGACACCTTTCTGATTCATTGAACAAAATCCTTCATGACAACCTGCAAACGAGGGCGAGCACGGCCTCGAAACCGTCTTGAGACGCGCGGACTCGCGAATGAAGCTTTGAACTCGGAGAGGGCTCTCGGGTTCCCCGACAGGCGCGCAGCGACAAATCTAGAACTGCCCGTCGCCGTGCGCCATTGCCGCGACAAATATCGGCAGAAACACGAACAGGCCCGGCTCCAAGTGCAGATATCGCCTGACAGTCTGTATATCCGTCTCTCTGGGCTGAATCGCCAACTTTCGCCACCGTACAAAGGCCAGGGTTGGCGGCAGTGACAGTATTCCAATGGCCGCAAAAGTGCCGAGCTTGGCCCAAAAGAAAGCGTTATGAGAATAACAGATCGAGCATGGCAGGTTGTCCCTAGGATGTCTTTAAGTACGGCAACGACTAGCAGAAGTGATCGCCGTATTGCTCGCGAAGCAGCGCCTTCTGCACCTTTCCGGTTCCACCCACCGGCAGTGAGTCAAGGAAGATCACTGCGTCCGGAATCCACCATTTCGCGACGCGATCGGCGAGAAACATCAATATCTCATCGCCCTCGAGCGATTGACCTGACTTACGCACGATTAACAACAGCGGGCGCTCTTCCCAGCGAGGGTGCTTGACGCCGACGACGGCGGCCATCGCGACTGCCGGATGTGCCATCGCGACGCTTTCCAAATCGATCGAGCTGATCCACTCTCCGCCGGTTTTAATCAGGTCCTTGGACCGATCTCTGATTTGCATGGTTCCTTGCGCATCAATCGTTGCGATATCACCCGTTGGCAACCAGCCATCGATGAGCACTGCCTGGTCCAGCTTGAAATATCCCGAGACCGTCCACTGGCCGCGTACCATCAGCTGGCCCTGAGACTGGCCGTCGCGAGGCAGTGTGCAGCCGCTCTCGTCCACTACCTTGATCTCGACACCGAACACTGACTTGCCCTGCTTGGCCATCGCTGCGTGCCGAGCGGCTGCGGGCATTGCGGCCTGCACGGAATTCAGGCAACTCATGGTAGCAATCGCCACGGTTTCCGTCATGCCCCAGGCTTGGCGTACCTCGATGCCGAATTCTTCGTCGAATTTAGCGATCAGCGACTGCGGCATGGCTGATCCGCCGACTAGAATTCGCCTGAGGCTGGACAATTTAAGGTTGCCCTGCTCGAGATGGCGCATCAAGGCAATCCAGATCGTTGGCACGCCCGCGGTCACCGTTACTTGCTCGCTTTCAAGCAGCTCGTAAAGGCTCGGCGCATCCAATCGCTGTCCAGGCAACACCAACTTTGCGCCGCCAATAGGCGCCGCATATGGCACACACCAGCCGTTGATATGAAACATCGGCACCGCGGGCAGAATGGTGTCTCTTGGGGACAGCGAGATCAGTCCCGGCAAACATGCGGAGAGCGCATTGAGCACGATTGAGCGATTCGAATACAGCGCACCTTTTGGGTTACCGGTGGTGCCCGAGGTGTAGCAGAGCGCCGCGGCCGTACGCTCATCGAACTGCGGCCAAGCGAACTGGGTGCCTCGAGCGCCGATGAATTCTTCATAGCAGAGCACGTGCTGCGGATTGCTCATGCTGGGCATATTTTCGGCATCTGTCAGACAGATCCAATAGCGAACCCGCGGGCACTGCGCCGCAATGCTTTCGATCAAGGGCGCGAAGAAAGGATCGAATAACAGCGCGCGATCGTCAGCATGATTGATAATGTAGACAATCTGCGATGCGTGCAGGCGCGGATTGCAGGTGTGAAGGGTCATGCCGCTGCCTGACACCGCGTAGTAGGTCTCCATGTGGCGATGATTGTTCAGCGCTACCGAGCCGATGCAAGTACCTGAGGTCAGGCCGCTCTCGGCGAGCGCATTGGCCAGTTGCAAAGCCCGATTCCTGCAGCCTGCATAGGTGTACCGAAAGATGCCTCCGTCTGCTTCTCGCGACACAATCGCGCTATCGCCGAATTGCGCGGCAGCGTGCTCGATGACATCGGAAATGAGCAACGGGCGATCCATTATCAGACCAGCTCGAGGCATGGGATCAGATTGCGGCATGCGACGATTTTCCTTTGCTTATCCGGGGCATGTGAACGTTCATTGTAATTATTGCCGCCGCGATTCTCGCACGCTGCGCAGACTTAAGTGCAGACCTTAACTTTGGGGCGGTTTCCGACAAGTAATTGCACCGCATCATCCCATCCTGTGCCGGTCGAACCGGTACAATGATTGGATGCGTGTAGGGAAAAGACCTCGATGAGCCCTGTGATGCGGCCCGCTGCTGTTCAGCAACCCGACATGGCGGATGAAGCCGCCATTAAATCGTGGCTGGACGCTTTAGCCGGCGGCAGCTGCGACGTACCGGCTTTTCTGCTGGCGATGCAGGACAAATTCAGTTCCGATCCAGACGGCAACTGGGAAGTGCTGTCGCAGCTGGATCAATATTTTCGCCTCGGCCGGATAGACAGCGAGTCATTTAAAACGATCAAGACTGCGCTCTCGGAATCCGCGCTCGGCGTCGTCAATGCCCCGCTCGGGCCTGATGGTTCAGCAACGCGTGCTGCGTCGAAAGCACACGCAGTACCGGCGGCACGGCAAGTACCGGCG
>JBEPVT010000073.1:0-20215 GCA_041690895.1 Gammaproteobacteria bacterium | reverse complement strand
CCGGAGGGCCATCTTCCCAAAGAATCAACTGGTACGAAAATCGCCTAGCAGGTCACGATGACCAGGAAATTCCCGGAGCCGCAGGCAGGGTCAAAGACGCGGATGCGCGCGAGACGCTTGCGTAGGTTCAGGAGAGAACGCGGATTATCAGCAGCCTCAGCCAGCTTCGTCCGCAGGTCATCGAGAAACAACGGATTGAGCACTTTGAGGATGTTCGGGACGCTGGTGTAATGCATCCCAAGTTCCCCGCGTTCCTCATCCTCCGCCACCGCCTGGATCATCGATCCGAAGATGTCCGGGTTGATCCGCTTCCAGTCGAGGCCGCCAATGTGTAGGAGATAGGAGCGCGCTAGTTTGCTGAAACGTGGCACGTCCAGGCTTCCGGAAAAAAGGCCGCCGTTCACGTACGGGAATGCGTCGGCCCACCGGGGGATGCCGGCGGCCTGCCGCTCCGCCGCTTTGTTATTCATGGCCTGGAATAGCATTGAGATCATCTCATGCGTGTTGGAGGAATCCCGCTCGCTCATTTGCTCGACGGTCCGAGTGAAGAGACTTCCACCCGGGAAGATGTCCGTGTCCTCAGCGAAGAAGCAGAAGATCAGCCGCGCCATGAAATGGTTCATGTCATGACGCCGAGCCGTAGTGCCCCACTCCGGGTTGTTCTTGAGGAGTTCGACGTAGAGGCGGTTCAACCGGCTGGTGGCGCGGATATCGAACGCGTTCTCGCTGATCTGCCGGACCGTCGTGATGCCGGCCAGGGGGAGGAAGAATCCAAAGTGATCTGGAAAGTCTTGGTAGGCACACGCGACGGTGTCGCCGCTGATAAGGTTCTCGGCCTCGAAGGTGTCGCCATCAGTCGCAACGATAAACTTCGCCCTGAACCGCGTGGTCGCGGGACTAGCCTTGAGCTCGCCGAGCCGTTGTGTGACACCTCCGGCCGGCGCAATTGCGATATGGATGTTGTTGGCCTGCAGCACTCCGTTGAGGTCGGACTTATTCGAGTCCCCCTTGCGCAGCTTCTTGAGTGTGGTCTCCTTGTTGCCAAACGCTTGCAGAAACGCGAAAGGAAACTCAGCCGCCTCAAATGTCTGCTCCGCGATCGCCGATACGGCCTGTTCGATCTCTACCGCGTTCAACTCTTGACCCCCTTCGACGTCCTAGGGGTCTTGCGGCGTGATTCACCGGCGTCGCCGCCGTGCACGGCAACATACTCGCGCATGAATTGGCGCAGCACCTGAGCGGCTGGCGTGTCCTGACGCCTGCACGTTTCGAGAAACTCGTCCCGAAGTTCCTTCTCAACTCGAATACGAACGCCCGCGTTTTTGACTCCCATCCTTTTGAGTGTAGCTCCAATGGATACACATTTCCAATTGAACTTGGCAGCTACCGATTCCTGATCTGTTTTGGAGGCGGCCGCGTGACTGTCAACAGACTGCGCGCGAGCCGTTCCTGATCCGTTTGCGGGGGAGCCATATGCCTAATGTACGCGACAACCTCGGTAGCTAACTGGCGTTCTCCCTGGACCGAGAGTCGCTCCGCCACTCCCTGCCATCCCACTAGAACCGCGGCACGCGTCGCTAACAATGTCTTCTTGCCTGGCTCCGTACTGAGCGCCCGGCTAGATAGGCCTCTTGCCGCCGCTTGCGCCCGCGCGCGAAAGAATTTCGATTCCCCGCGTCGGTTGGCTCGGTAGATCCCGTCACTTCTTGCGCTTCGACTCTCACCACGAACCGAGCGTTCGGTCGCATTGGCCGCTACTCCCAGCCTGCGCAGTTCACACGCGAACTGCGACCGCCAATGCCGCAGCGTTGCCTTCTTGATGTTAAGCCGCACGCCCTTCTCGCTAACTGCCTTGAGGACCAGATGGACATGCGGATGCGGCTCGTCGGTGTGCAATACCATCGTGTAGCGATGCTGACCGTAGAACTCCTCGCGCGCAAAGTTGCGAACTGCCGAGAGCACCTTCTGCGGAGGCGTGCCCGGCGGCATCGAGAACATCAGTTTGTGGACCAGCTTCGGTGGAGTCCGTTTGCTCGCGGCGGTGAGACTCCCTTGCCGTCTCATGTCATCAACGTCGAGATCCCAGTCTTCCAGCAATGCATCCGCGACGCGCCCCTGCAGCCGCTGTCCGTCGTCCCCTTCCAGTTCCAGGTTACCGCGCCGACCGATGTAGTCGATGTGCTTGCCGACGGCCCTCAGATCGTTGCTGCCCCGAGGGAGTACCTTCACGACCGCCTCTGGCGCGCGATTGACGGTGAGGCGGATCTGCTCGATCTGCGACGGCGTCAGCCGATCTGCCGCGCGCGTCCCGCCCCGCGCGTAGCTCGCGATGTTCAGCAACGGCTCTTCCTTCGGGAGCCTAAACGTCTTCGCCATTCCCGCTCTCCCAGCTCATGACGTTCGCCTTCAGCAGCGCCTTTGTGTTGTCCCGCAGCGCCTCACAGACCTTGAGCATCGCCCGGAACTCCGCGCGCGCGGAGCCCGGTAGACGGCCTCCGTCGTTGGCTGCCTTGGCGATCTGGTTGAGGTTCCGACCGATTGCTGCCAGCTCGCTGATGCTGCGTCGGAGCGCCAGCAATTCGTCCTTCGGCAGCGGTGCCAGCCGACGGAGATGGCTTCGGGTCAGGACCGCAACATAGGTCGCCGGGCGCATCCCACGAGCCTCTGATCGCGCGTCCAGCAAGATCCGGTCGTCCTGCTTCAAGCGCACAAATATCGGTCGGCTACACCCGCCGGAGCCGCGCGCCTCCCGGCCCGGCTTGCGGACGCTGGCCGCGCGGCAGGACTCGCGCTCCCCTTCATCCGTTCCGCGAACGCTCCGAATCTCCCGGATAACCACTCGCTTCAGCCACGCCGCCTCGGACAGGAACTCGCTGTCGGCAATTGCCTTCGCCTGGAGTTTCAACTCCGAAGCGATTCTGGTCTTCAATACTTCGCTGTCACCCATGGGACCAATTTGGCCCCAACAGCAAGCCGCAGGCTATCCTGCATTCCTCAGCAATACGCCCACAATTGCCCCTTCTCGCACCGCTTTCTTCACCTCCCTTCCACGTACGTCACAAATAAAGAGGGAGGACGCCGAAGCGCCCTCCCCCTGTCGACGGCCGACTACGCCGCCTGCAGATACCGCTCCGCAATCGCCCACAGTCCCACGTTGATCCGCACATCCTCACGAATCGCCCGGATCTTGCGCGTACGCGTCAGCCTTCCGCTGGCCGCATGCCTGAGCACCCCACCCTGAATCACATTCTCCTGCACGACGTTGTAGACCGACCAGAGATCACTCCCCGCGTCCGCCGCCCGGCGTGCCCTGAGCAGCTGCTCCACCGCACAGCCGGCTTCGGCCAGAACCGGATACCGAAGCGCCATCGCCTCCGCGGCGAAATGAACCTGCATTCCAGACGTCAGCCGCTTCTCGACCATCCGCTCCACCACCGGTCGCAGGTTGGTCAGCCGGCCGCAGATCTCCAGCGCCCCGGAGACGACCCGCTCGACAACCGGGCCCCGGTGCGATACCCGGATCGCCGCAAACTCCCCCAACGCCACCAGCAACCCGTTTGTGCACAGCGGCCGGAACAGTCCAGCCCGCAACTCATACGCACTCGAGCCATCGTGCGAGTTCAGCAGCACCAGCTCCGGTATCGCATCCGCCAGCTGGACGTTGGCCAGTGGCGTGCTGAACCGGATCGCGTGCCGTCCTACATCAGCCGGGCGCCTTCGGGCCGGCACCTGGTGGGCGGCCACCGGTTCGAACCCGGCCTCGCGGAGTCCCGCGAGGACCCGTGATGCGGAGATGAACGTATACGCTGCACTCGTGCCGGTAGCCGGTCCGGCCGCGAACACCGCCGGTGCCCTGTGTCGCAGATCGTGGTCCGTCAGTACCGGCCGGTTCGCCTGCGAGTGACTACCTGCGACCGCGTGAGATTCGATGAGATTCATAAGCGCTCCTGATACGTTTGAGAGAATCGAGGCGGGATTGCCTCGCGAGTCGTGCGTCACGCCGCAGCGGAGCCGTCAAGGGTCGAAGACGGCCGCACGGCCGCCAGCGCCCCCTTGGGGCGCGCAGCCCTTGACGGCGAGAACGGCGTGATACGCTGCGACGAGCCCGGCAATCCCCGACCCACCGCCTCTCTTTAAAAAAACAAAAAATCAGGGAGCGGCGTTTCCACCGCTCCCTGACAAGTCGTTTGCTACAGGAGTCCCCGCTCCGCCATCGAGAGCACATCGCCCCCGGCCACGATCAGGTGATCGAGCACCCGGATGTCCACCAGCGCGAGGGCGTCCCGCAGCCGACTGGTGATCAGCTCATCGGCCTGTGAGGGCTCACAGACACCAGAAGGATGGCAGTGTCCGAGGACCACCGCCGCTGCGTTGTGGCGCAGCGCTTCCTTGACGACTTCGCGAGGATGGACACTGGCGCCATCAATCGTGCCCCGAAACAAATCCAGGCATGCGATCAAGCGATGCCGGTTGTCGAGCAGGATCACGACGAACAGCTCGTGCTCCAGCGCACCGAGCCGCAGCGCCAGATAGTTGCGTGCCGACGCTGGCGTATCCATGGTAATGCCTCGCCGGATGCGATGGCTCAAGGCCTCGCGCGCGCCCTGAATGAGTTCTTCAGGATCCGCCGCGCGAAACCCATTCTGCTGGTCAAGGACAAAGTACTTTCGTGCAGTAGTCATGGAAGTCTCCGAGGTTCGAGGGCGGGATTGCCCTCGAGGGCTCCCAGGGCACGCCGCAGCGGAGCCGTCATAGGCTCGCGTAGCGACTCCGGCGAGCGGCGCACCGGTCTTCCTTCAGGTGCGCCGCGCAGCGCCTTGACGGCGAGCACGGCGTGGTAGCCTCATCGATCAACGGGCAATCCCGCCTTTCTTATCTTTCTCCCGTCTTATCCGCTGCAATCGCGCCTTTGTGCACGATTCCGCACCATAGTGGGATCGCCTGAAACTCCCCTTCCGGGCACAGTGCAACCCATGGAACGCATGAGTGTTCGCGTGTATCGCTTGCGGCGGCTGTCAAGAAAAAAGGCATGGCAGGCCCTGGTCACGGCGCGCTCGCGCACACTCTGCTGTGAGCGCGCGCGAGCGCGCATTCGACTTGTCGTGACGTTTCGGGCGCCGGCAGGCGCCTCGCGTCAAACGCTTCTTGTCCTGGCGCGATGCGAGGCACTGCAATTCCTCGATATCGCATGAGCAGGAATACCCGTCCATGGCCAGGCCCCATTTGGGGTGCACACACGCAAAATCCGCCCAAATAGTGCAATTCCGGAGGTCCGTCACATTGGATCATATATGTCATGACATTGTATTGACAATGTCAGTTAACATCCCTAACCTTCCTTTGCCATGGCTAACAGCTCCAAATCGACCCAGCTGCAGATCCGGATCTCCGGAGCCGAGAAGGCAGCGCTCCGTCGTCTCGCCCGTCAATCGGGCCTCGACATGTCCACCTACGTGCTGCAACGGGTGTTCCCGCCAGCGGCGGGACAATTTCAGGAAGCCGCCCGCGAGCTCGCGAGGTCGGAGGATCCCTCTTACGCGCTGGCCGAACTCCATTCGCTGCTCGCGAACCTGGGCACCCCGGAACTCAAGACTGCAGTCGGGGCAGCGCCCGGCGCAGCGCTCGATGATTTTTCAGGCAACTACCTGGCCGCACTGGTCGAGTCCGCCTGTGGCCAGCGGAACATACCCATACCCGCCTGGACGCGTGGGATCCAACCGCTCCGTCAGCCGTATTTCGCCTCGAACCTGTTTTCACTCCGAAAGTACCTTCTGACGAGCGCGCCCGCGGCGTTCCGACGACGGAACCTCTTCGTGGATTCGGATGTCGGCAGCCGCGTGTAGTGCCCATGCCGCTCACCGCACCCGACATTCGTCGACGGTTTGAACTGTTGAACGAAGAACTGCGCGCCACCAAGACACGCGCAGAGGTCTATGTGGTCGGTGGCGCGGTCATGTGCCTCGCCTATGGCGCGCGCGCCTCAACGCAGGACGTCGATGCCCTCTTCAAACCGTCCGCGGAAGTCCGTGAAGCGGCCAGGCGCGTCGCGGCCAAGACGGCCTCAGATCCGGACTGGCTCAACGATGGTGTCAAGGGGTACTTGAGCGATCGGGGCGACTACGCGCCGTACCTGGAACTCGATCACCTCAAGGTCTTGATTGCGGAACCGCAATACCTGCTCGCGATGAAATGCCTGGCCATGCGTCTCGGCGCCGAATTTCACGACGAGGAAGATGTCCGGTTCCTCCTGCGCACACTTAATGTGACGTCAATCGATCAGGCCTGGGAGATTCTCGCACGCTACTATCCGATCGAGCGATATCCGCCCAAAACGAAATATGCCCTCGAGGAAATCCTGTCGGTTGCCCGTTAGCCGTAACGCTCACTGAGCCAGTACGAATTCACTTAATTTTGTCCTGAAATGCGACGCTCGCGCGTCTTGCTTCGAGGGACCTCGCAGCGCTCCCACAGTGGCGGCGAGTTCTATCGCTGCAACATGATGAATGCATTCGAGGTGGGCGCATTGCCTAGGTCACCAACTGAACACGATGACCAGCTCGATGCAGCATCGCCAACAATCCGTTCTCCCTGGGCAAATGCATGGCACCAACGACAATGAGAGTCCGCCGTTCCGAGTTTGTGGCAGCGAGAATTTTGGGGATCCACCTCTCATTTCTAACATCAACTATGCGCGAGGCAATTTGAGGAATCTGGAACACGGCTGAGCGGGTAACAACTCGCTCGACTTCCTCGATCCGTCCTGTCAACCATGCTTGATGTAAATCTACAAAGTTCTGTTCAACGTTTGGCAGTTCGGCAAGGGAGATCGATAACGCCTCCAGATAAGTTGCAACAGGGATCTCATCCGCCAATTCCGCAAACTCAGCGATTGCTTCTAAATAGGTGATGGTTTTCTTATCTCGTAGCGACCGTTGGAGGACCTGCGTTTCGACGCCATCTGCAATTCTTACTCGTGCTAATGAAAGCAGCATTAATTCCGTCCACAATTTCAAAGAACCAACCGGTCCAAGAGGATGGCCAATGGGCCACGCTTCATTGAGCGCTTGCCAGAGAGGCGCGGGCAAAACACTCTTTAGAGACTCGCCTCTTTCCAGATATATGTGGTCCTGCACGGCTGTGAAGTCGTGCTCGAATATGATCTTTTCGCTCCACTCGTATGCGCGCCATATCCAGTCCGGCAGATTTGGGAACTCCGCCGGAAGAACATGCAGCGACCCAGCCAACCGTATCGAAGTACCGTCGATTTCGTAGTATATGGCCCTATTTTACGGTTTGAACTTCCACCAGGCCCGTTTGCCCTCACGCCAGCTCCCGGCGGTTATCGGTTAGGGTCTTCGTGAGAGGTGCGTTGCATGGCGATTCGTGCACACTCTCTGTTCCAGCGCCGAAGGGTGTAGCGCGGCGATCGCTGTAAGATCGGACGCGGCTCGAGGATCTGCGAGATCTGGATATTCGCCTAGAGTGCTACAGCGCGCGCTCTCGCGACGGCTCCGGCGGCTCGCGATCACGCAAACGCGGGCTCGGAGACGCGTCGCCCAAGGCCCGCTGGGTTTCCAACGTAGTGCGCACCGCCTGGACAAACGCCATACGTTCTTCGGGTTTTAGATGGGCCGCAGCCAGCAGCTCGGCCTGCCGCACGGTCAGCGCGTCATCGACGGCGCCGGCCGTGGGCGCGAGAGGTGATTGGGCAGCCACGGGACCGACCTTCTCCAGCGTCCAGCGATTGCGGTAGCGGGATTCCGACCGGATGGATCCACTGTCGGGATCTCGTGTGCTGATTGTCACCGGATCGCGCCCCGCCAGGATCAGGCGCACCGAGTCGCCCACACGCACGTGCGCCTCTCGAGCGGCGCGCTCCAGATCCCGTCCCCACGCAGTGCGCTCGCCCTCGGCCGTACGGATCCTCATGAAATAAGACATGGGCCCCTGCGCATGGTGGCGATACCGATCGGTGCCGAACGCCAGGAGCTCACCACTCGCCTCGCGCGCCGGCGTGTCAGGCGGCTTTGCCTGTTCTTGTGCCTTAGGCTGGTCCGTGGCCTCTGGCGCGATTGAGACGTGGGCGAGCCGCTGCGCCAGACGCGCCTTCTCTACGGGGGTCGCGGCGTAGCCGCGCACTGCAATGCCTTTGAGGTTTGCCTGCCGCCACACCTCGCCCCGGAACTTCTCCGACCCACTCACCGTGATGCGCTGCCAGCCGCGCGCCTCCGCAATCGCAATCAAACTCGCGATCACCTCGGTGTTCTCGCTCGGTGTCGACAACCGCCGGCCATGATCCTCGAACGCCTTGGCGCCATCCGGAAAGTAATACACCTTCCCGACATTCACGAACCGCTCACGCACGTGCGACGGGACGGGATGGCGTGAGCGTTTCGGGGACTCGTTCTTTTCGGTCGAACCCACCTGTGCCGTGGGATCGGCAGGTCTGGGCTGACGCGTGCGCGAGCGCGGATGGCGGATTTCGTTCTCGGGGTCGACTCCGACCGGGTCAGTGCCTTCATTTGCCATAACTCACTCCTTTATACGCAGCGTCGAGAGGAACTCATCCGCGAGCGCCTGGCTGTCCGAGCCTTCGCTCCGCTCACTCAGCACGGCTGCCGTGGTCACCGATGTGTCGAAGTCTTCAAGCCGAAGGGCCGCAATGGCCGCCTCGAGGGCAGAGCTGCCGGATTCCTCGCTGGATTCCGCCGGAGCGTCATCCGGTGCGATCGCGCCACCGGCCACGTGGACATCTTCCGACGCGGCGGTGCTGGTACCTGGGAGCGGCGACACGTGCGGCGGCGGCAGGATCCGAGCGCGAAACGCACGCTCCTTGAAATAGCGGATCTTGGTGCACAGGATGGGCGGCAACCCTTCACAGAACACGATCGAGCGCCGCACACTCAAGGACTTTAGCTCCTGCGGCAACCGAAGCGGCCTGCGCAGTTCCGTATCCGATCCGCCGCCCATCGCCTTGCCGAACGGAAATGAAGGTCCCCTGGATCGGCGCCGCACAGTCACCGTCCCCAACTCATCCGAGATCTCCCGCGCATCGGCCTGGTCCTTCGGCGCAAACACAATACGAGCTGCGAGACTCTTCAGCATCGTCTCGGCATTATTGGGGCCGTACACCTCGCGCAGCTGTGACGGTGACTGGATCACCAGCAACACGCGGAGGTTGTAGCCCGGCAGGTACGAGATCGATTCAGCCAGGATTGGGATGTGACCGAGCGCCGTGAACTCATCCAACAGCATCAGCACGGACACGGTGAGCTTTGGGTTCTGCTCAGGCAGCTCATGGGTCTGCAGTCCAATCGCCTGCTGGAAGAACAGGTTCAGGACGGGACGGAGCCGGTGCAGATCATCGGGCCGCACAGCGACGTAGATCGACATGGCCTGCTCGCGAAGCTTCCGCAGATCAAAATCATTACCGGCCGTGGCGCGATCCAGGATCGGGTTCAACCACAAGTCCAATCGGCTCGTAAAGGTCTTGCGGATGCTCGAGCAGGTGATTGGCGAAAGACGAATCACATCGTAGAGCGCTTGCACACAGACGCGCGAGAGCGGCAGGCTCCCGCTCTGGCGCCCTTCCACTACCCGTTTCCAGTGCTCCTCAAACCCCTCCACCTCGCTTGCCATACCCTGGCGCAGCACTTCTCCCAGTGTTCGGAGCTTCCCCGGCGTCTCGAACAGATACAGCGCAATCCCCAAAAACAATGAGCGCGCCGAGGCCGTCCAGAACGGATCCCCGCCGGAAGGATCGGGATAGAGCATCTCGCCAATCTGCTGGAGCGCACTGACGCGAAGTGAGGGATCCTCAGGCACATAGCTCAGCGGGTTCCAGCGTGCCGTGCGACCGTCCTGTGCGAGCGGGTCAAACAAGACACACGGCTGCCCGGCGCGCGCTCGGTACCCGGCGGTGACGTCCCAGTTCTCGCGCTTGATGTCGACGCACACGAGCGATCCCGGCCAGTTGAGCGCGTTGGGGATCACCACCCCGACGCCCTTGCCGGCGCGAGGCGGCGCGGCCAGCGCCACGCCCTGCTGGCCATCCAGCATCAGGTAGCGGAACCCGATGCGACCGAGCACGATGCCGTGTTTGCCTAACAGTCCCGCACGCCGGATCTCGCTCCAGTAGGCAAAGCGCGCACGACCATGGAGCGGTTCCGCCTTGGGTTTGAGCAGCGCCACACCGAGTGCCACGAGCGGAGCCGCCGCTACCATGGCCGAACCGATCAAGTGTGAGCGGATTGGCGGCCACTGCCCGTACCACCACAGATACCGAAGCCAGGTGAGCGGCGTCGCCGCACGCGGTGGCAGATGCAACGTGACGAGCAGCGTTACGCCGGCCGCGTACGCCCAGATCGCCACGGCCAGCACCGGCACCAGGATCCACGGCCACCAGGGCGGGTCAGACGGCGCTGCGCTTGCGCCCCGGCTCATACCAGATTTCCTGGATGTAGCGCTGCTGCCGCTCGACCCCAAACTGGATCACGACATCGACGAGCTGATGGAGCAACGCCTGGATGTCTGCTCGCGCGAGTCCCTGACCCCCCGGACTTTGTTTGACGAGGAGTCCGAGCTGTTCGAATGCGAGCGGCGCACTCGTCGCGTGAACACTGGTGATCGAGCCCGGGTGACCGGAGTTGACGTTCCGGAGGTAATCGAACGCTTCATCGGACCGGAGCTCCGCGAGCAGCACACGATCGGGCCGCATCCGAAGGCACGCCTCCAGCAGTTGCCGCGGCCGGATCGAGGCCTCGCCCTGATCGTCCTTCGAGTAATAGAGCCGCACGTGATTGGGGTGTCGATCGAGCACCAGTTCGCGCGCGTCTTCGATCGTGATCAAACGCTCCTCTGGTGCAATCTCACCGATCAACGCTTTCGCCCAGGTCGTCTTGCCCGACCCGGTTGGCCCCGACACGACGATGTTCTGTCGGCTCCGCACGGCAAGGCGCATGAACGATTCAAACTCATGGGCCGCAAGTAATCGAGAGAGCTCCTCCTCTACTCCGGAATGCTCCGCGCCACTGCGCAGTGTCCGACGGAAGATGCCACGCTGAGCGAGCTCGGCCAGTGACCAGCACTGCGCCGCCGGTCGCCTGAATGACATCGCCACGGTCCCGCTCTCGCACGCCGGTGGTATCACAATCTGTACCCGCTCACCGGTCGGGAGTGCCGCTGACAGGAGTGGCGAGGCGGCATCGATCCGTTGATGGGTGTGATTGGCAATGAGTTTCGCGAGTCGAACGCACCAGTCGAAATCTGCGAACGGCAGCGCTTCCCGTCGCCAGCCCGAGGGGGATTCGATGAAGCACTCCCCGGGCCGGTTGATGCACAACTCGGTAACGGCCTCATCCAACAGCCAAGGGCGCAACGCCTGCCAGGTGAGATCGAGCGAAGAGCGAACGAGCGTAAGGTCAGCCGCCACGGGCGAGCCTCAACGCATACACGTCCCGAAAATCAATATCGCGCGCGACCAATGCCTGCACTCGCGTGCCCGGAGCGATCCTCACCGTGGGTGGAATGGCCACTGTGCTTTTGAGGACTTCTTCGATCACGCCGTTCGACGCTCCGCCGCCATAAACGACCGTGTTCCCACCGCCTCGCGCACTCGCACCCTGCAGCGCCTCATCGATTGTTGACAGCAGCATCGCCGCGCCGAACCGCTCCCAGAAATGCCGCTCCACTTGACCATCGACACCTGCACGACCCAGCGCATCGGTGGCCGGCGAATCAAGCGGCACCACGACTCCGCGCGGTGTACGGGCTTCGGTCCACACGATGCCGATTCGCGCAATTCCAGCGCGCATCTCACTGCGAGTCTCACCGACCAGCATGGTGCCGCGCTCAAGAAGCACCACTGTCCCATCCGCTCCAAACGTATCGCCCGCCGTCAGACAGGTCACCAGTCCCGGGAGCGATGAATCGATCGCGGTGAGCAGCGTGCAATCGAGCGTCGCGCCCCGCGGCATCCAAAGGTGGCGGTTGGGGAGACGTCGCGCAGTGACCGCCGTGGTCAGGGCCGTCTGGTAGCTCGCTGATAGTCCCGCCGATTCTCTGTGCACCGAGGACTCGGCGCCCGCTCCGTTTACTTCGGAGGTCGCGGACTCGGCGACAGGGTCAGTGATACCGCCCGCTGTCTCAAACGCACTACCGATGAGCCGTCGATCGACCGGTGGTGTCACGGCGGGAGTCAGCGCAGTGGCGCCACCCGCTGCCGCGGCGGGATCCAGCAGTTCGGCGCCCGCCAGACTCCCGAGCGGCGGCGCTTCACCCATCACATTGCCAATCACATAAGGCGATGCATCCGCGGGTCGGCCGGGCGTCGCTACTCGCGGGAGTGGCGGCAACGCCATGTCGCCCATCGGACGACTACCTGCCTTTGATGGTGTTTGTGTCTGTCGATGTATCGCGTGAACGTAATAGGTGATTAGAAGCGCGGAGCCGATCGCGCCCATCAACCCCATTGCCAGCCATCGACTGAGGCGCTGCGGCCAACCGGCCAGTGCATTGACCGAGGGGAGTCCCCTTCCCAGGCCTGATTCCTCAGGGGGCACGTCGGTCTCGGGCGGTGTCAACGGTGGTGGCTCGCGATTCATGGCGAACCAACAACGTTGTCGCGCGTGACGGCGGGTGTCACCGTGCCGCCTGAGAGCGCTGAGGTTCCCGAGTACGCCAGGTTCACGATGCAGCCGACGAGCCGCCCGTGACGCAACACCCAGGCGTGCGCCACGCGATGCACCAGCAGCCCGTCGGACTGCACCGTGAAATTCACCAGCGCTTCCGTGCCATCATCATTTCGCACGTACACCGCCGGCAGGTCCGCCTGTGCCGGAAAGCGGATGCGTGTCTCCACACCATCGTCCGTCACGACGGTGGGCTTGAGAGCCGCCGGACCGCAGAAGCCGTAAGCGCGATTTACAACCCGCGCAGGTGCGGCGAATGCGCTCTCGATCTGCATTTCCTGGGCGTTCTTCACCTTAAGCGCCGATTCCTCATGTGGATAGCGGAACACAATCGCGTACACCGGAGAAGCCAACGAGTGCATCCCCTCCACCCGGTAATCGATGTGGTATGCATGGCGAGTGGTCAGCAACGTGAGGTTGGTCGCCGCGCGCGCCACTTTCGGTTTGAGGAACAGGTGCGATCCATGCGCCACCACACTCACCGCTTCCAGGTCTCCGCCGCCAACGCCTTCAAACCGCTCATCCGCCGCAAATTGCAAATCGACCGCGAAGCCGGGGACACCCTGCAACCGATACACCGCATCCGCCGCGTAGTCGATCTGCTGTATGCGAGCGTCCATCGGCTCCACAGCTACGATTTCTGCGGATCGCGCTGCGCTGATCACCGTGAGGCCAAGGATCGCCACGATTCGCACCCCCCGCTGATTCATGGCAGCGTCTGCGCGACGGTACTCGCCGATCCGCTAGAAGTCGTGGGCACCTCCGGCTCCGTATTGAACTCGAGGACCCGAAACCCGAGCGGATTCCAGGAGCGGCGTTGCGGGTCTTCTGAGGGTAGCCCATACGCGTACTGCACGGTCGCAATCCACTGCGAGAGTTGCTCAGCGCCCTCACCCGTGCGCTGCGCCTTCAGGTACCGCACCTGCGCCAAGTCCTTTAGTCCGTTCGCACGCGTGAAGAAACTCACCGCCTGCACTTGCACGCGGATCGTAGTGCCGTCCTTATATCGATTGAGGGGCGAGTCCGGATTCCCGAGCGCCCACAATGCCGACCAGCGGGCATTGCGCACCGAGGAGTTGAGCGCGCCGCACTCCTCATAGTCACTCTCCGCCATCGCCGCGTTGAACCGCTCGCAGATCGATGTGTAGTGCGTCAGTAAATACCGCGTCACCACCTCCTGCGCATCCGAGGTCCCGCGATACGCCGGCACGACATCGACCACGCCACTGGTTCGATCCACGCGGATCACGTACGGCTCGGTGCGTTTAAGCGGCATGAGGAGCGATAAGGCCACGCAAGCCGCCACGGCCGCGGCCCAGCCCGCCGCCGCAACCCAACTCGCCCAGCGCCGAGAGCGCTCGGCTGCCAGGACCCGGTCGGTCTCCCAGGAGATTGACTCCCGGAAATACCCTTCAAGGCTGCGATCGCCCATGATGGACTCCTGTGGGTGCAGCGATCGGAGTGGGGTCATTGATGGGTTCGAACCGGCCATCGCACGGCGGCGCGTGCAACGGATCACTCGCGCATCCCGTCCACAGCGGGCACGAGAGGAACAAGGCGAACGCCACTTTCCGAGTCTTCGACATGATGTCCTCCCCAGCACAGAACCGAACTAACCCGTCGATCGCATGGAGTTCCGCCGCCAGCGCGAGGTCATCGCCGACACGGTGGCACCCATACCTCGCCCCATCTGATAGCCCGCCTGACGCGTGAGTGCGTCGTAGCGGGAGCCTTGCCGATCGAGCACCGCCCCACGCAGGAACTGGCCGCTGTGATGTGCGCTCTTGCCAAACGCCCACAGGATCGATCGGGACACTACGCCATACGTGCTGAGTGCTAAACCACTCGCCAGACTCGCGGCCATCGGCATGACCTGGCGCATGACAAGGAACACAAGGCCTGCCGCCATGCACACGCGCACCGCGTGAGCGATCTGGATCGCATCGCCTGCGGCGCTCGCCTGCTGCACCACCGTGGTCAGAAGCCGCATCATCAGCGCTGCGGTGAGGCCTGTGAGGATCGTGATGAGCGCGTAGTTCGACAGCTGCGCGAGCCACGCTTCGAAGAAGCGCTTTGTGGACTCGAACATCAGCAACGCAATGAACAGTGGTCCGAGGGCCAGCAGCACGGCAAGCGCAATCCGCGCGAGCGAGAGCAGAAAGATCGTGTAGACCGCCGTCACGCCCACACACAGGTACACAAAATAACCGGCGATGTAATAGACAAAATCGCTGCTGAGGATGCTGCCTTTCTGCATCAGGAGATTCGCGGCATCGCCTCCATCCAGAATGATCTGATCAACGATCGTCACTGGGCTGAACGTCCCCATGACTGCCGCGGCGAGTTCTCCCGGCGCGTTGTAGACCGTATCGACGATCACGCTGTTGTAGAGCCATAGGCGCAACGCGACGCCCAGGATGATCGCCAGCATGAACAGGCGCCGGAGCCCCGTGATCAATGGTTCCTCGACCCGTCCGGTGAGCTGCAGGTATCCCCAGACCATGACGTACAGGACCGCCAGCGTCACCACCGCCGGCTCCAGCGTCCGGGCCATCGTGGCCGTGGTGCTGCCGATGTACGTGTTGAGGATCGTCCCCAACCACTGACTGAACTCCGCGAAGAATCCCATGATCGCTCCGGTCGCCTAGAGGCCCATCGCGGGCAAAGTGCGGAGCGAGCCGTAGTCCGCCAGCGCTCGTTCCCGGTTTTGTTGTTGCACGACCTGA
Source organism: Gammaproteobacteria bacterium (assembly GCA_041690895.1). GTDB lineage: Bacteria > Pseudomonadota > Gammaproteobacteria > Steroidobacterales > Steroidobacteraceae > Bog-1198. Next base: position 4,800 of record JBEPVT010000073.1, on the reverse strand, counting down.
CGCTGAGATTCGGCGGCGGCGAGGAGCAAGGAGAGCTTGGTGTTTTCGTTCTGTAGCATCCCCTGCTCGGCGCCGATCCGCGCCTGAAGATCGAGCGCTGCCTTCTCATCGTTCGCGCGCGGGATCGCATCAATCAACTGCTGGAGCGATGCGAACCTCGCACTGGTGGCGGCGAGTGCGCTCTGCGACACCAACTGGCTCGCCGCCAGACTCTGGCGTTGCTGCGTGAGCCACTGCTGATTGTGCGGTCCTAGATTGGCGACAGCCGTATCAGGCAGCACGGCATTGCCGGCAATAAGTGCTCGAACCTGGCCCGAGAGTCCCGCGTAGGTCGCCGAGCTCTGCTGCACCACCGCCTCGAGGCTGGCCCAGTCGGGCGGCAGGTAGTTGCGTACCGTGCCACCCAGCAGTTGCTCCATGCCGCGGGGACCGGTGATCGCGGCATAGGCCGAGCGTGCCTGCGCAAGATGACTTTGGAGCGTGGTCAGTTGCTGCTCGAGCGTCTGAAGTTCCGAAATCATCTTGATGCCGGCCGCGACATCAATCACCGCAAACTGCGCTTGTGCCGCCGGAAGGCCCGCGCCGGACAGCACCACGGCACACAACAAAGCTCGGATAGGGGTTCGCATGAGACTCTCCTTAATGGGGTTTAGGTTCAGGTACCGTTCGCGTTTGAATCGGTACGCTGCGCGTTCAAGAACGCTGGCAGCCACACTGCCGGATCCGTGCCCACGCGCTGCAGCAGCGTGTCCAGCAATCGCAACGAGTCGGCACGGCCCGACAAAACAGCCAGTTCTTCGTCCATTCCGGCCAGGTCGAGCTGGCACACCGCACTGTCATGACCTTGTTTGATCAAGAACTGGTGCGTCGCGACCGAGAGCTCGGTTTTTACAAGTTCGAACTGCCGGGCCGAGAGGCCAAATCCTTCCCGGTAGTCGGCCGCGTCGGCATCGACGTTCGGGAAGAAGATCTTGGTGGCCGTCTGCTCGACAATCGTGTGGCTCAAGGGCGAGGCCAGCACATCGCTCGCGCTCTGCGTCGCCAGGCACATCGCGGCATTGAGCTTGCGCCAGGTCTTCGGCCCGTCCTTTGCAAACTGTTCGAACGCGGGATCCGAGAGCATCCGCCAGAACTCATCCAGCCAGCACAGCAGCGGGCGACCATCGAGTAGTTCGCGCACCAGGTGAAACAGGTACAACGTCAGCGGCGTGCGTACCGAGGCATGATCGAGGAACTCGGTGACATCGAATGCGAACGGTCCGCTGCCGGCCAGCAGTGGGAGAATTTGATCGTCCGCCTGATCAAACGCCCACGCGTACTCCCCATTCGTACTCATGCACCAGCGACGCAAGCGCGCGTGCAACCCTTCCGGTTTCGTTCGGTCCAGGTGCTCGATAAGACGCGAGAGTCGTCGACTCTTGGGATCGAGCGCCAGTGTTCCCCGCAACGCCTGGTCGAGGTCGACCTCTTCCTGTGCTGAAAGCTCCACATCCACTTGCACGCCGCTCGGCCGCACCAGAATCCGGAGCCACTGCCGTAAGAACTCGATATGCGACGGAGTCACCGGCAGCGCCAAGGGGTTGCAGCCCGTGGGCTGACCGTTACGCAGCGTCAGGTATTGCCCGCCAAGGGCGCGCACCAGGATTTCCAGTCCGCGATCTTTGTCGAACAGCACTTGCGTCACGCCGCGCCGGTGGTAGAGCGCGACGAGGAACGCCACCAGCACGGTCTTCCCAGACCCCGTCGGCCCACAGAGGAAGGTGTGTCCGATGTCTGCGCGATGGAGCGAGAACGCGTAGGGGGAACCGCCGCCCGAAGGCAGTATGGCGACTGGCGCACCCCAGTGTCCCCGCCGCGATCCTTGTGGATGGTTGTGCAACGGGTTCATGCCGGCGAAGTTGCGGGTAGAAATCGGTGCGACGCGTGGCCGTAGTGAAAACTGACCTGGGAGTTGGGCCCAAAACGCGCCTTCGAGCGCGAGATCCTCACGTGCCACCAATATCCCGGTATCGGCCAGACGCGAGCGCGCATCGGCGATGTGATCGTTAAGCCTGCGTCCGGCCAAGTCGAGAGCCGCACGATCCTGGGGCGCGACCGCATCGCTCAACACCTGTAACGACAGATGATGATCACCCATGCCAATATCCCCCGAACTCAACGCATCGAGCGCCGCGCGAAGGCCCTCTGCCTGGCTGAGTGCCAGATCGCCGGCGTTACCGAGACGGTTAAGCTGGCGCGTCAGGAGCGCCTGGCCCGCGGCACGCGTCAGGAACGAAAAGGATTGCGTGAGCACGAACGCATAGGGCGCTGACAGCAGCGCATTGAAGAGCCCGGGTACCGTCGGAGTGGCGTACTCCTTGATGGCCAGCATCGCGCCCAATCGTGTGGTGGTTGGTTGTCTGTACTCGATTAGTTCATGACCAAAGAACAGACGGCTGGTGGCCAGCGTTTCATCAATGGGCGCCTCCGGCAATGGGATGTGCTGCCACTCGCCATTGATGAGAAGGCCCGCCAACTCCAGGAACCGCGAGTACTTCTGTCCACCGCGTTCACAACAATCCAGTACCTCGATCTGGTACGGCGCAAGCGCCGCCAGCAGGTTCTGTCGGAACTTGTCCGTCGCCTCCAGCGCATCGAGCATTTCCAGACGCAGTGATTCAGCACTCGCCTTGCCGCCCCAACGCGCCAGCAGGGCCGTAACGGGCTCTGTCTGCGCTCGGTACACGATCGTGAGATACAGCGTATTGCGCCACAACGTTTGCCGAGCGAGTTGCTCGTGATACGCCCTCGCCAAGCGGCCCGAGAAACCGATTCCAGATCCGTCCGTACCCGGAAGCCTTGCGCGCTCGCGCACGATATGAGTCCACAGTGCGAGATGGGGACTGGCAAGATTTCGCCACGCGGCATGGAGGCGTTCATGCCAATTGTTGAGATCCGATTCGTCCGCACATTCAAAACTTGCCCCGCCCACGCGGAAGCCCATCACATAGGCGCCGCCCCCGGTGCGCACCACGGAATACGTCAATTGAATCGCGTACGGGATGCGAGTGGCGACCGACGTCTCCTGAGGCCGTCCGTTCGAACGAATACGTGCATGGCGCATGATTCACCTCACCCGGGGCGTGGGAAGGACGCGGCGAGGCCGCGAACATGACAGAGGGCCGTAGCTGTGCGCTCGTCCAAAGCAACGCGGTGCCGTCCACACCAATGCTTTGGTGCGCGCCCAGATCGCGAGCAACTCGAACGTGCGTACATCGCGAGCACACGCCAGCAGACACAGCGCGTGGATCGGTGCGCACACCAACAGCATGACGAGATTGCGCGTGAGCAGGAAAAGCTCCATCGTCACAACCATATTCATCAGGATCGCGCCGTAAGTGACGCCCCACTTCATGGCCGGGCGCGTGGCCCCCACAAAAAGCGGATCGATCAAGAGCGTTTCAGCGTCTGACACGACGCTATACCCCGAACAATCCGCGAACCCAGGCCACGATCTGCGGCGCACCGAACATGATCGCGATTCCGACCATGGCGGCCATGGGCCAACCCCAGCTGATGCGCCCGGTGGCCGCTACAATTCCCAGCACCATGATCAGAATGACCGCAACTGGCGTCATCAGCGCCAGGATGTTGGTCTGCAACGCCGTGGCGCCGGTCTGGAACGGTGATGTTTGTGCCCACACGGCAACCGGCAACATCAACGCACACGCGAGGACAAGCGGGACTCGAACCACGAACTTTCTGGAACTCCGATACATTGCCGCCACCTCTTCTTTGGATTTATGAATGGACATGTGCATTGCGCTCGTATCCGCACCGCGAACGCGAGCGAGCGCCTGGCCGCACTCGGAGCAGACATGCGGCCGTCTGCGTCACGCGCCCGACGTAGCCGTTGGCTACACCAATCGTGGGACTGCCCGAGTTGTAACAAGAAAGCGTCCGGACCAGAACTTCTGCGCCAGAGGGTGCTTCGCGTGCCCAGCACTGCAACAACACGTACTGCGCAGCACGCAGGTTCGTGCAAGGATCGAACAGATCCGCGAGCGAGGATGCGACGCCCTGTTGCCTCAACGCCGGCACGTGCGTGCTGTTGATTTGCGCCAGTCCAACGCTGATCGTATAGCCGTGAGCCACGAGTGCGCGGGACCGAGTCACCGCATCGGTAGTTTTGGTCGGCTGCGGGTCAACGATGGGTACCTCGAGACCAGCTTGCTGCAACGCATGGATCGCATTGATGCTGATCGCGTAAGGGTTACCGGCCGATTCGACGCCAATCAGCGCGTTCATGGTCAACGGATGCACCAGGGGTGCACAGACGCTGATCAACGTGGCCAGTGTAATACTCATCGCGCTCTCCTCCCTACCGGAGAGCGATCGAACCACAGGTACCTAAGCGAACGCAGCGCGCAAATGTGCTGTCTTTGCGCACAAACGTCCCGTTCTAAAGCACGACCGTATCGTCCGATGCTTCACCATGCATCGACATGCTTCACGATGCGACGCGGTGCCTCACGATGAGCCTCGCCGTCCTTGAGACCGTGGGCCTCGCAGCAGGGGTCATTCGGTGGCTCCTGAGTCGCTTGATGGCGCAGCACACCTCGTCGCGGTCCGCCCGGCTTGCCCTGCATCTGGCACTGAGCGTGCTCATACCTCCATTGACCACGCTCCTTGTAGCGGCGGCGTTGGCAGGCGTCGGTATCGTGCTGTTCTTCGGGGTGCTACTACACGCGCCCCACTTTCGTGCAGAGCCCATCTGGGAAGTGGCCGGGTTCTTTGTGGCATTGGCAATACTCCTTAATA
>JBEPVT010000072.1:0-21146 GCA_041690895.1 Gammaproteobacteria bacterium | reverse complement strand
TAAACCCCTGAATATAGGGTTTTTGAGCGTTTGCTCACGCTCTGCGTTTAGTGCACCGCAAACACTTGCAGAAAATGCGACCGAATTTCGCTTTGAGCGGTCACCGATCATTCGGCGCACCGTCGAATGAAACTCATTGGTTAGGAGAGTATGCGGCATCCTAGAGTAGACTGATGTCACGTGGAAGATCGAACCGAAGCTGAGCCGCGAGAATTGCGCATTTTCTTGAGCTATGCGCATATCGATCGACCTCGGATAGCGGCTATCGCGACGGCACTCGAAGCCGAAGGATTCGAGGTGTGGTGGGACACGCTCATCGAGGGCGGCTCGGCGTTCACCAAGGCAATCGCGGCGGCCCTGGACGCGTCCTCGGCGGTGCTCGTCGTCTGGTCGAAAGCGTCGGTCGAGTCCGATTGGGTGCTCGATGAGGCGATGCACGCCCGGGACCAGAAAAAGCTCATCCCGGTGACACTCGACGGCATTCAGTCCCCGCTGGGCTTTCGTCAATACCAAGCAATCGACCTATCGGCGTGGCGCGGTGACCGCGCTTCCCCCGCATGGTCGAGCATCTTGCGCGCGGTCGCCGCCCTGGCCGCGGGCACGACAGGAGTTCAGGCGAAATATTCTGCCGCCGTCGCGCCCGTACACGCATCACCTACGCTGTTCAGCCGCCGCGAATTCCTTGCTGCAGGGGCCACGGCGACGGTCGCCGGTGGAGGGTATTTTCTGTGGCGCCGCAGCCGGCCGGATGTCGCTTCGGCGCGTAGCGTCGCGGTGTTGCCCTTTCAAAATCTGAGCGGCGATTCATCCCAGGCCTTCTTCTCCGACGGTCTTGCCGAGGAGATGCGGCTCGCCCTATCCCGCGATGGGCAGCTGCAAGTCGCGGCACAAACCTCCTCGAACGTGTTCCGCGAGCGGCGCGAGGATGCGACGACGATCGCCTCGAAGCTGCACGTCGCGTATCTGGTGGACGGCAGCGTACGCAGATCCGCGGAGATGGTTCGAATCGGCATCGCGCTGATCGATGCGGCGACCGGTTTCAACCGTTGGTCGCACACTTTCGATCGAACCTTGAACGATATTTTTGCGCTGCAGAGCGAAATAGCCAACACCGTGGTGCAGCGTATTTCGGCGCAGCTGTCGGCGCTGCGCAGCATTGCCGGCGGCACCACCAACCTCGCCGCGTTCGACGCGTATTGGCACGGCGTGGAACTTTATCGAGCGGACGCCGGCGAGCAGTCCGATCGAGAAGCACTGGCTGCATTCGAAACCGCGATCGCGGCCGACCCCAACTATGCAGCGGCGCATGCCGCACGCTCGAACTCGCTTACCTTGATCGCTCAGCAATATGCCCCCGCGAACGCGCTGGCTGGCTTGTATGCAGAAGCTGAAACCGAGGCCCGCCGCGCCATTTCGCTCGCGAGCGAAATGCCTGCGCCCTACACCGCGCTTGGCAATCTCGAGTTCTCCGGCCGCTTGAACGTACGCGCGGCTCGTGATCCGTACGAACGCGCATATAGACTCGGCGCAGGCGATGCATCCGTACTCTCCGCAGTAGCCTTCTACTACGCGCAGACCGGACTTGCGCGGGAGGCGGCCGCGGCCATCTCAAAGGCCCTCATCCTCGATCCCTTGAACGCGAACGCGTATCGCAGCGCCGGCTGGGTCGCCTATGCCGCGCGCCACTACGCTGAGGCGATACCGCCCCTGCAGCATGCGCTCGCGCTCAATCCCAACATCATGAATGCGCATGCATCCATCGGCGACGCCAATTTGCTGCTGGGCCGGGTCCGCGAGGCGCGTGAGTCGTATGCCGCCGAACCTGGGGACCCGTTTCGATTCACCGGACTCGCCATCGCCGAACGCCGCCTGCGCAACGACGCGGCAGCCAATGCGGCCAACGATCAACTGGTCTCCAAAATCGGCGACAGCGCGCTCTATCAACAGGCCCAGGTCAAAGCCCAGTGGGGCGATCCGGAATCCGCCATTATCTTGCTGCTGCGTGCCCAAAAGATTGGCGATGCTGGCTTGCTCTACATGCATACGGATCCGATGCTAGATTCGCTGCGTTCCGACCGGCGGTTCCGCGGCTTGGAACAAGACTTGGGCTTTGGCTAGGAATGCCGTGTGGACCGCTCGCGTGCGACCTGGCCGAGGTCGCGCGCGCGGCCCGCTTGGCATGGTGTATGCTCCGATTGCGCATTGACGCCAACCCGTTTCACCGACCTAGCGGAGCCCCGATAATGAATATCAACGAACACCCGATGAATCAAAACCTTGAACCGAGCAGCGAAGAAGTCGACGATACCGACTTGGGTCACGCCGTGCCGGTTCCGCAAAGCAATGTCGCACCGCACGCCCCATCCGTCGAGCCCTTCACCGCAAATATCGGGCATAACTCTTAGGCCAATGGGCTAGTGAATCGCGTGATCATTGCAGGCGATCCGCGGGGGTCGCCCGGCGATGTTAGTACAAGTCGAGAACGCGCGCCTCGAGATAGCGGAAAAATTCACCTTCGTCACGAACTCCTGTCGCACCGAAGTATTTGATAGCCGTAGCTTACGCTCGCCGGAAGTGACCAGGATCATATGCTCGACTACTCGATAATTAAGCCAGAAGGCATTCTGATACTCAGACCCGACGCACCGCTCAGCAAAGGTGACTTCGGCCGTCTCACCGTTGCAATCGATTCCTATCTTGCAGACCAGGGTGTGCTGCAGGGCGTGTTGGTAGTTGCGAAGGGGTTTCCCGGGTGGGAGAATTTCGGGGCGTTTACCGCACACATGCACTTTGTCCGCGAGCACGAGAAGAAAGTGCGACGCGTGGCTGTCGTGACGGATAGTTATTTCGGTGGTATCGCGGAATCTCTCGGCAAACACTTTGCGACTGCCGAAATTAGGCACTTCCCGTATTCCGACGAAGTAAAGGCGCTGGACTGGCTGAAGGCCGCCTGAGGCCTTTTCCCCAACAGCGGGACTCCTTGCCGCTTCATCCATGGCGATGGCAGCGGCGAAAGCATCAGCCTTGGCCTGTCCGGAAGCCTCCTCGCGCTCGGCCTCCGTGCCGATCGCACTTTCAATAGCTTCTTCCGCAATGACTCAATCCTTAAGCAGGCTACAGCCGCATTTCAGCTGTGATTGCGTCGTAGGGCGCTGACAAGCCGTCGCTACTCCGCTGCAGCAAACCAGACTCGGAGAGCACCTCCACATCTTCATGCACGCGTTTGTAGTCACGACCCAGGCGATCGGCCAGTGCCCTCACAGACGGGGCTGGCTTCCGGTGCACATCGCGCAGCAGCTCCAGCCGTTTGGGTGAGAGCGCACTGAGCATTGCTCGCAGATCCGGAAAAGTTATATGTCTTTCTCGCACTTTTTCGCCACTTTCAATGCGGTGCCAGGCGCTAATAAAGCGTCGACCCATGTCATCGAGTGACCCGACGTTCACTTTGATTCTCTTACTCATTGTTCACCTCGCAAGCGGCGCACGTCCGCTAGAAAATCCGCAACCAATCGTTCCACGGTCTCAAATTTGTACGGCGCCTGCTGATCTTCTGTATGCCGGTGATCACCTTTGCCGCGCTCATTGTCGTAGCCCAACAGCCGCTTACCGGGCAGGCCGTAAAAGAGGCTGTACTTGAAATCGTGTCCGCTACCTTTCACCGGCTTCGCGACCTGCCATATCTTCATCTCCACGATGGCGCCATCAGGCAGAATTTGCTTGTCGTGGTAAGCGAGCACCGCTTTCATATGGCGTATGGTGCCATAGGTCAAATATGGCGTCAAACGACATAGGATGAACGCCCGCGGGCCGTAACGAATGACCGCTTCGGCGCAAATTGACTATCTAAGGTGAAGGGCCAGTGTTTGCCGGAACGAGACAGGATAGCAACCCACATTGATGGGTTCGATTTTCTTTGAAGGCTCCGGGGATTCACTTTGTTGCGTCGGTCGAGCAATCCTTCCGAGACTTGATTTCGTTCGCCGTTTCGCCGAGTTCGATTCCGGCACACCCCCAAACTGATCATGATGACGCCGGAATCTTGATCACGTTGTGCTGGAATCGGTGATCACGATGCCCTGGAAACCTTGACCACGATGAGCCGGCGTATGCAGGATCAGCTTGGTGGGTGAGCATGGGGGTACACCCGGCGACTGGCGCGCTAGCTTTCTGCGGCGTGGACCCGCCCGCGCCGCGTTACAGAAAGTGCTGCGATGGAACCAGAGCGGTTGCTGATCGCCCACGTTCAGTGCGCGCAGATCGGAGCGATGCAGACAATCCAGGCGGCTCTGAAGTGGATTTAGATGTGCGCCGCTTGTGCGCCCGGTTGTCCGCCTCGTTTGGAAAACATTGCTAAGTGCGGGACGCAATCAAGCGGGAATGTCGTTATCAGGATCAGCTTGTCTCATTGGTTTGCGAGCAAGTGAGCATCGTAGATTACCTTCCCGCCGACCATCGTCATGATCGTCAAAGTGCTACTCACCGCTGCGTATGGGTTCCTGAGGACACTCGGTGGTAGCAACCGGCGATGAAGTGTTGCGCTTGCCGTACAGCGACACCGTATCGAAGCAAGCCTAGCGAAGATCAGATCTGAGCGTGTCCGACTCGGCGCTCGACAATGAGTCCACCTCGTTAAACTTCGTGTAATCGAGATGCAAGGTTCCATCCGGGGCCAGCTCCAGAATATCGCGAAAGGTGGCGTTCCATCGGATGTCCAAGTGGGAATACTCAGCCCGCGCCGTCAGTGTTTGACCCGTGGATTGATCGCTGCCATTCATGCTAAGCACCAACGACGCATCTGACTTTCTCAGTGATTCGGCAGTCTCGCAATTTAACGGGCTCGATTCGTCAATCACGTGCATGATTGTCCAGCCAAGCACAAACATCGGATGCCGCGACCGGATCAGCGGCAGATCGATCACCCTTCGAATTCGATAGCCTTCCTCGGTCACTTCGTCGCGAATCATGTACAAATGTGCCGAGGCGTCCTGTACGACGTTCTGTCGTAGATTTGCGGCGCGAATGAGTAGTGTGGTGCGGCCATCGAGCGGCCGAATCACCAGGTTTTTGGTAAAAATAAACCGTGCCCGGGGACGTGAGAAACGGGCGAACATGATGCCGGTGATCAGCGCGAGAGACATAAGACCGACGAAGATTTCGACCATGGCAATGCTATGGCCGTAAAGCGTCTGCGGATGCATTTCGCCATAGCCCACCGTGGCAAGTGTTTCGACGCTGAAGAAAAACGCGCCGGCAAACCCGGGCGGGCTGAGATTCGCGATGCATCCGGGCTTCAAGTAGTAAATGAAGCCGAACAGAGTGTCGAAGACCAGAAAGAACGCCGCGAATGTAGCAAATAGCTGGGGCCAACTGACAGTCATGAAATAGTGGAATAAATCCTGAAAGACTGCCCTGGCATTCCCTTCGGTGATGATTTCGCGTTTCCCGACCCTAACGCGACGCACATTGACGGGTCGGTGTTCGGAGCCGGCTTGTTTGCCTTGAATTGCAGATCGGGATTGGCGTTGGCGATTAGTCATAGAGTGTTCATCTGAGCTGGCGAATGCCTTGGCGTCCTGGCGGCTTCCGCTGCAGCGGGTGTAACCTTAGGCTCGAAGCATAGAGCTGCCATTAAGCAGTTGCTGAGTAGTCACCGCGAATCATCGTCGTATTACTCCGAATGAGAAATTTTATGCGCCATTCTACTGCACGTGCTCTCAAACCCTTTGGGGCATTAGGCAGTTGCGCCACCCTCACCCTCTGCACTCTGTCCATCACCAAGTCCGATGCGCAGAACAGCAAGAACGCGCAAAAACAGGCTGGCACGGTTGCTAACTCGAGTACTGGATCTCCGATCTTCGACATCCCATTCCGGCCGGATACCGAGATTGGAGGCTGGAACTATGTCTCGTCGGAGAAAAATAACAAAGTCTTTGGCCGCGCCTAGTCTTTCGTTCCGGGGTCAGCTCCGGCTTGGTACCTGCAGTTTATGGTCAAGGCCTCAAAAAAGTATGCCGTGACGGGCGGTTGAGGGTATGCGCAATTTGATAAGGATCGTACGCCTGCGCATGAGGCGAAACTTGAAACATGCTACCCCTGCCACGTGCCCATCAAGGCTCGCGACTTCGTGTTCACCCACTACGCACCTTAGTGCCAAATTATGGACGAAGCTCCGAAACTGACGTGCATTTCAACCGTCAGTCTCCGCCGATCCCCGCAACGGTACCGTCGGACCACCGGCCGAGACAAGGCTATTTCGGAGTCTCTATCCGACTTCAAGTACTGTTCCAGCGGAAACATCTTCTGGTATGGCGTCGCCGCCTGCTGAATGCCCGAGGAACAGGCCGTGTGCGTTACAAATATTTGGATCACACGCACGCGGCAACAATCTTGATGAATTGCGTCTTCGCACTAAGACACCCATCGCTGGTGGCAAAACGATTTTCTACTCCAGGCATCACGACTGCGAGGGTTTAAAGTCGCTCATCTGCGCATCAAGCGCGCGCCTAAAACCCGGGCGGCTGATGCAGCGATCTAGGTAGGGCGCCAGATGCGGGTGATCAATGAGTTCGGATGAAATCGCCGCGCTGGCTCGAAGTTTTCTGGGCTCTGCTCGCAGCGGCGGAGCCGGTTCGCGCCACGCACTAGTTTTCGCGTAAAATGCGGGAATGTGCTATTCCGCCCAAGTCGTCCAGATGGCTCGCAAGCTGCGCCGACAATTTGGCCTCAGGCTCGACTACGATGAGGCCGAAAAACTCTTTTTCCGCCGCCTGGACGATCCTGGCATCGTCATTTCTCGGGGATTCGAAGCCAATTTCGCCGATCCAGCAACCGATCAGCAGCGCCGCATCCTCGGGGCAATCGAAGAACATCGCTCGCGCCTCGCCACCAAACTAGAAAAGAACCTTTTCGTTCAGAAGACACGCTTGGTCAATGCCGAGAGATCGCTCAAGGAAAAGGAAACAAAAAAGGCTCGCGAAGATGTTCGAATCGCCTCGAGCAAAATACAGTCGTTGACGACGAAGCTCACCGAGCTGCGCCGCAGCGCGCCCACATCCGAAGACAACCGCATTTTTCCCATGGTTTACGCAGGCGTCATCGTTAGGCAGGATGGCGAAAACGTTCTTACCCCCATGCGCTACTTCTGCCGCCCCGCCGGTCAGCCCGCGTTCTACGACAAGAAATTTCCTGGCTTGTACAACGCGCGACGCGACAATCTTGAAAAGTTCTGGGGCGAGCAGTTCGGCAAACACCACGCACTCATGGTCGCCGAAAGTTTCTATGAAAATGTTCGCCTGCACATCAAGGAGCACCGTTCGCTGGCGTCGGACGAGCATGAGCGCAACCTCGTGCTGCAATTTACGCCCGAGCCGCCTCAGAACATGCTCATCGCGTGCTTATATTCGCATTGGACGGATCCGAAAGAGCCGGATTTGCGCGGTTTTGCGGCGATAACCGATGAGCCGCCGATGGATATCGCGGCCGCCGGGCACGATCGCTGCATCATCAATCTGCGTCCCGAGCATGTCGAGGCGTGGCTGACACCAGAACATCGCAGCACCGATGAGCTGCAGGCAATCCTTTCAGATCGAGCAGTATCGACTTATCGGCACGCGGCACTGGAAGCCGCATGAAAGCGAGCGAGCTATGAGTGAACCGAATCGGCCAAAGCCTCGCACTGGCCTAGTCAGCATCGACGATGCGATCGACAAGATAGCGGGAAAGGCGCTCTTCGAGGCGCGGCGGCGCGAAGAGACCGAAAGACTGAAGCAGAAATCGAAGGCGTCAAGCACCGTCTTGTCGCCAAAGAAAGCGAAATAATTTGGATTCGGCGCGAATGGCGATCGAGGGTTCATGTTCGTTGAACTGAAGAGCAAATAGCTGAGCGAAAGGAGCGAAGCCGGCCTCGGGCGTGCGCCGGACTGGTTCTTGTGAGCGCAGTGGGCGTTGTTGCGCAGGCTGCCTCCGATCTGGTCGACGGACATCTGCTCTATCGACCGTGTGTGGTCTGTCACGCCCCGCAAGCGTGGGGCTCACCCGATGGCGAAATTCCTAGTCTCGCGGGCCAGCAAAAGCGCTATCTGGAAAAGCAGCTCGGCTTGTTTCGATCAGGAGCGCGCGGGGACACCGCCATGGAAGTGGTTACGGCGCATCCAAAAACCGCCGATCATGCTGATTTTGCGGCGCTGGCTGCGTACTGTCTGCGCTGAGGTTGAATCCCTCGCCTGTCACAAGCTCCGGAAAACAATTGCAGGTGGGACAGGAGATCTATGCGCACATCTGTGCCGCCTGCCATGGCGCCGATGGACGGGGTCAGGCAACTAACAGTGTGCCGCGGATTGCAGGTCAGCTTATCCTTATCTGCGGCGGCAGCTCGAAGAGGCGGCGCGATTGCACCGCGATCTCGCACCTCCCGAAATGAGCAGCGCGTTACGCGGTATGCGCGAACCCGAAAAGGATGCGCTCGCCGACTATATCGCGCGTCTCGGAAACACTGAGCCGCTGGCGGACCCCGAACGGCCACATCGACCCTAAGCGCGGATCGCAGATAAATTCTCGACTGCCTGCAGGAGCATGCGCTGCGCAAGCTCCGCGGCACGAGGGCCGACTTGGCCATGGCGTTACCAATTGCGTAATTTGTCTCCTGACTTGTGAAATGTCGGTTACCAAGTTGCATAATGCAATAGGCGTTCCTATCGATCGGTAATTTCCGAATCAGCATTTCGGATAAGCTCCAAGAAGCGCTTACGCGCAGTCCATGATCCTCAGCTACGTGTAACTCCCTATTCACAGAGCGTTGTTCGCTCGCCAGACTCTCATCGTATGCGTGCATCCAACAGAAATCTTGCTACTTCGATTCTTGGGCTCGTCACCGCTACTTCATGGGTCCTGATGACGGCTGCTCACGCCTCAGAAGAATCCGTGGATCAAGCGACGAAAGCAGCATTGGCGTTAGACGTGAACCTCAAGCACGGTCGCAGCCTGTATAGCGCGCAGTGCGTCAGTTGTCACGGGCGGGCAGGATTCGGTGAGCGCAGTCGCAGCATTCCGGCGCTTGCCGGCCAACGATTTGCTTATATTGTTCGTCAGCTGGCGAATTTTTCCGGTGATGAACGCGAAAACGACACGATGCATCATGTCGTGTCTCGGCGGGACGTGCGCGCGGCGCAATCCTGGGCCGATATCGCCGCTTATGTGAGTCGGATGCCGAGCAATCCCGCGGCAGAGACCGGAGACGGTTCTCACCTGGCGCTGGGCCGGGGCATCTTTCACGAGCAATGTGCCGCCTGTCACCAGTCTGATGCCGGCGGTGACCAGGACGGCTTGGTTCCCGCGCTCAAGGGGCAGCACTACTCTTATCTGGTCGGCCAACTGCGCGAATTGGCCGCCGACCGCCGGCACAACGTGGACGAAGATCTGCAGCGGTTTTTGCGCAGTTTCGATGAGCAAGAGATCGAGGGCGTTGCCGACTACTTATCGAGACGACATGCGCTCGGCAAGAGTCATCAAGTTATGCGCGAGGACGGCACAGTGGTCGATTGAAACTCACTGGCGGAAGAGCTACTCATGAACAGCATCAAGAATATCTTGGCCATCGTGGATCCCACGGCATCCGATCAGCCCGCAGTTCACAAGGCCGCCATTTTGGCGTCTAGATTGCACGCCAGCCTCGAACTGCTGGTCTGCGATACCAAGTCCTCGTACGAGCTTCGCATAGCCAGTCAAATGGCGAAGCGCGACGCTTTCACGTCATCGAGTTTGCAAGCGTGGCTGGAGGATCTCGCGCGACCTTTGCGCTTGGAGGATATTGAGGTGTCAACGAGCGTCATCACCGGCGACCCCATGGTTCACACCGTGCTGTCATGGCTTAAAGATAGCCCGGCAGACCTGGTCATGAAAGATACCCATCATCACTCCTTAATCAAGCGCACATTCTTGGGCAATACCGATTGGCATTTGATTCGTGAGTGTCCATTGCCCTTGTTGCTTACCAAGCCCACTCGCTGGCGCGAGCCGCCGGTAGTTGCCGCAGCGATCGATCCTCCCACCTCCCCGAACCAAGAAGACTTCTTAGGCCAACGCATCGTTGAGTGCGCGGTGTCGCTCGGTAGCTCGATGCACGCGAGCGTACTCGCGCTGCACGCGTATTTCCCGGGTATTGTCTCGGCCGCCGCCACTTGTCCTCCAGCGAATTTGTTCAGCGTTACTGCCGAAATGCTGGATGCAGAAAAAGCCACCCATCAAGCTGCAATTGCAGCGTTTTTGGCGCCCTACCACATACGCAAAGAATGCGTGTACGTGGAGATGGGCATGCCGAGCGCGTATCTGTCGGAGATTGCCGAGCAGCGGGCGATTGACGTGATGGTGATGGGCGCCATCTCGCGCAGTCATCTAAAGCAAACTTTGATCGGCAGCACGGCAGAGCGTCTGCTCGAGCATCTTCCTTGTGATGTTCTGGTCGTCAAAGAGACCAAGTTCGCCGATTGCTTGCCTTTTTAGAAAATCTAAGATTGGTCACTCAGCGTTAGGTGCATTTTGACAAGATGTGCTACTGACCGCGCGCCCATTTTCTCCATTACTTTCGCCCGATGAATTTCGACTGTGCGTTCGCTCAAGCCTAAGTCGATGGCCATCACCTTGTTGGCTTCGCCCTCGACGACCAAGTCCATCACTTGTTTTTCCCGCGGCGTCAGAGTCTCCATGCGGCGCTGTACTTCGGCACGTCGCGCGACGTCCTCGCGATTGTCTCGATCAGACTGCAGCGCGTGGTTGATATGATCAAGAAGGTCCTGATCACGGAAGGGTTTTTGGATAAACTGAAAGGCGCCTTCCTTCATCGCCTGCACGGCCATGGGTACATCACCATGGCCGGTGATGAAGATGACTGGCAGCATGGCACCGAGGCGATTGAGCTGCTGCTGAACTTCTAAGCCGCTCATTTCAGGCATTCTGATGTCCAAGATCAAACAGCCCGGCTCGTCCGCTTTGAAGCGGGCGAGAAACTCTCTCGGCAGCGCAAACAACGCGGTCTTGTAGCCGACGGTGCCAAGCAATGTACCGAGTGCACGTCGCATCCCATCGTCGTCGTCGACCACGAAGATTGTGCCGGTGGGCGCCTGTTTATCTTGAGACATTGCCAACCCTCTAATCGCCAGCCACCGGCAAGCGAAACCAGAAGCGGCCGCCGCCTGAGGACACATTGTCAAAACCCATTGTACCTCCGTGTGCCTCCACTATTGCTTTACTGGAAGCGAGCCCGAGTCCCGTGCCGTTTTGCTTTGTGGTGAAAAAGGGCCGAAATAATTGGCGTTGAATGCTCGCCGGTACACCGGGACCTGAATCATTGACGCTGGTCTCGACCATATATCGATCACTGGTCGCCGAAATCCTGATTCTAGGCGCGCTCGCGCCGAGGGCGCTCGCATCGCACGCGTTCTGTACCAGGGCGACAATGACATGCTGTATCCTCAATCGGTCTGCGTTTACGGCGGGCACGCCCAAACCGATATCGACCTGAATCTCGCCCCCGGCGCGTTTCGCGAACAACTCCAGTACGGGTTTGAGTTCATCGATGAGATCCAGGACCTGGCAACTCGTGCGCACCGAGGCATCCTGATCGAAAAGTCGCCTGATCCGACGAATTCCCTCCCCCGCTCCCAAGGCCGCCTCACTAATCTGCCGAAGCACATCGAGGGTTTCGCCAACAAGCGGCTCTGCTCGATTTAGCATTCGCTCGCCTGCCTGAGCGTAAGTGGCAATGGCGCCCAGCGGTTGATTAAGTTCATGCGCAATGGCGCTCGCCAATTCGGTCAATGCCGAAATGCGCGAGACTTCCATAAGCTGACTGACCAGTGCAGGCGAACCAACGCTATTGGAATTATTTTCGGCCACGATTCACCTGTTTAGATTGAGTCTTTCCAAAGGTCGACGGTTTCCTCTTGGCGCCGGTTCAATTTGCGTAAAAATCACTATCGCTGCACAGCCGGCAAGTTCTCGACCTTCGAGACCTTCCGTATCGAGCCCGCGGCAAACGCAGCATCGTTGCGTTCTTGGTGCGACTGCATATATGCACGTAAGGCCACTACACTGTCTTCAAATTCAAGGACAATATCCTTCGCTTCGAGAGCCGCGCGAAATTGCAGTGCGTCCGCAATGGTTTGCAGCACATCGGCGCTCGAAGTCGCAGGCTTTAACGTCGTGCAGTAGACCGCGCCGTTGACACTGCGTAAGTTGTCGCGATCGCAGAAACTCTCTCGATTCACCCGACGCGCGGGTCGCACTGCAACTGACGTTGTGGACATCGCGCGGAATCTCGAAATCGGCCTTCACGACACCGGCTACTCTGCAGTCGATTCCGCTTGCTTTAATGCGCTCGCAATCTGCGCCTCAGCGGCGATCCAGTCCTCCACTTCGTGGCCGGGCTCAAATCCACGGTGGTGCGCCAAGAAATAGGCTGTCTCCGCGACCCGGTCATCATAGGCGCGCCGAATTCTTCCAATTTCTCCTGCCAATCCCATGGCGTCAGCGGTTTTTGACGCGAATTCGTCCGCTGAAGTCGATGTCGATTCAAGACACGGCGCTACCAGAGGTGCCCGGAAGATCTTGGCGGGCGTACCGAATTCGTTGTCTTGTGCATTCATCGCTGGGCCGTCCTCGTTGAGGTTCATTCCTTAAAGTGAAACGCCGTAGTGTCAGGATCTCCCCTCGCCGCCCGGCGCACCATCCGTAGTTTCCCTTATGCGCTACGGTCGAGTGCCAACTCGCACTTGGGGGTTTGCGGTACGCATTACCCCGTATGTTCTGTCGGCGCAGAGCGCGGCATAGTGCAGTCCATGTCACATCCCAATTGGACAGTCCAAGCGATGCATGCATGTTAAGCCTTTGGTACACCAACGCCGCGAGTCTCACGGTGGCCTTGGCCGTGGGCCTGCTCATTGGCCTGGATCGAGAAAAGCACAAAGACCCTAGTTCCCTGTCCGAGGCGCCGGGCGTCCGCAGCTTCACCTTGGTGGCGTTACTCGGAGCCATTTCGGGCTTGTCGGAGTCGGAGACCATGGTCGCTGTGTTGGGCGCCGGCGTTGTAGCCTTGAATGTACTGTTCTCTTATACCAATACGGTGCGGCGCGCCAGTCAGACGACGGCGTTCGCCCTGCTCGCCACCTTCGCGATCGGTTTTACGGGCGTTCGCCATTTGGAACTCGCCGCCGCCGCCGGTGTACTCATCGCCCTGGTGCTGAGTTCTAAGTCGCGATTGCACAAACTCGCGCTCTCCCAACTGAGCGAACGAGAACTGCGCGATGCGACGCTGCTGGCCGGCGCAGCACTGATCGTCCTGCCACTGCTGCCGGATCGCACCATTGATCCATTGGGCGTCATCAATTTGCGGGTGATTTGGCGGCTGACCATTTTCATACTGCTGATTAACGCCCTAGGATATGTCGCGAGGCGCACGACCAGTGAACGGCTGGGTCTTGCGATCACCGGATTTTGCGGTGGTTTCGTCTCCAGTATCCTGACAATTGCCGCCATGGGCCGACAAGCGCGCGTTCAGCCCTCCCAAGTTAATGCGGCCGTTGCCGGCGCGGCATTTTCCTCGATTGCCACCGCGATCGAGCTGCTCATCATTCTGGCTATCACCAATATCGACGTGCTGCGCCGTCTAGCGATCGGCATCACCGCCATGGGCTTATTGGCAGCCGTTTACGGCCTAGCGTTTGCGCTCAAGCCTCGCGAGCCCGCGTCAACATCCGAGCGTATTACAGGACGAGCCTTTGAACTGAAGCTAGCTATCGTATTCGCCGGCGGATTCGCGCTGTTGCTCACAATTGCCGCTCTCTTGCAAAGAAGTCTCGGCTCCTCGGCTGCACAGGTCGCAATCGCTCTAGCAGGCCTCTTTGATACCCACGCTGCCGCAGCCTCGGCGGCGCGCTTGGCATCTTCGGGCACACTGGCCGTCGCGCCAGCCGCATTTGCAGCGCTGCTGGCGATTAGCGCCAACGCACTGGTGAAGCTTGGCGCTGCTGTGGTAGGAGGAGGCCGCCCGTTTGTCTTGCGACTGGCGCCGAGCATCGTAGGGATGTTGGCGGTTCTCTGGGGTGGCTGGTTATTGGCGTAAATTCGCATGCCGCCGATGCTGACATCGCGAATACGACGACATCTAAGGGTCGCCAATCAGATCTCATACAGGAGACCCTCACCCGATTGCAGACAGCCTTACTGGTGCAGCTGTACGCGCTCGGTCGCGGCCTCACGACCGAGTCCGTGCAACGCAGCCGCATTTCCATCGTCGACTGCGGGTCGCACTTTGCGCGATGGAATCACACCGCATCCCTTCGCCGCGAGTCTATGGCGTGCCGGGACACGCGCAGGAACAATCCGTAGGCGCGGCCGGTAATTGCGGATATCGTTGTCTCAGGCATGTTGCTACCTTGAGATAGATCTTCTAACTGTTGGATTTGTCAACATGGCCGACGCTGATACCTTCAAAGCGCTTGCTGCCGACTCGGAGCCCGTCCTTAACATCAACGAGCTGCTGAACCCGGCAGCCTTTGCGCATCCGGTAAGCGAAATCAAACTGCATGAAACGCATATTTCCTGGGTGATCCTCACCGGCGAATACGCCTACAAGGTCAAGAAGCGCCTCGAGCTTGAGTTTCTGGATACAACGGCGCTGGCGACGCGCCATTTTCTCTGTGAAGAGGAACTGCGGCTGAACAGGCGACTTGCGCCAGACGTCTATCTTGAGGTCATCGCGATAACACGAGACTCGAATGGCCTGCATATGGGAGGGGCGGGCATCATGGTTGACTTCGCCGTAAAAATGCGGCAATTCGAGGCCGCGCAAGAGTTGCCCGCGCTGCTGGCCCGTGCAGACGTCACAACACCAGAAATACTCGCGCTTGCCGAACGCTTGGCGGATTTTCATCGCGGCACCGCTGCCGCAACCAATGATGCAACGTTCGACTATGTGGCGCAACTTCGCAATAGCGTGCTCGGCAACATCGCGACCCTGCTGGCGCACTTGCAATCGCTCCAAGAGTTCCCTGCGATGGGACAGCTCATTGATTGGACACACGATGCGCTACACGATTTGCGCGAGTGCTTCCGCATGCGCCAGGCAGGCGGCAACATTCGCGAATGCCATGGCGATCTTCATGTGCATAACATCGTACGTTGGCAAGGTCAGCTGACGCCGTTTGATTGTTTGGAGTTTGATCCAAAGTTGCGCTGGATCGACGTCATGAACGATGTTGCCTTCCTATTCATGGATCTAGTCGGGCATGACCGCAAAGACCTGGCCTACGCATTATTGAGCCGCTATGTGGAGTGCACCGGCGACTATCAAGGAGTCCGCCTGCTGTCCTTCTACGCCGTATACCGGACGCTAGTTCGTGCCATGGCCGATGCCTTGAGTGTCGAGGAAAGACCGGCGGAACGGCTGGACTGGAACGGGCGCTTGCATGGAAGAATCTCGACCGCGCTGCAGTTTATGCATCCTGAGCGTCCGTCGCTATTCATCATGCACGGACCCTCGGGGTCCGGTAAATCCTGGCTGAGCGAACGATTGGTACCCTTGGTGGGCGCCGTGCGTCTGCGATCCGATCTCGAGCGTAAGCGCTTAGCGAGTCAAGAACCGCTGCCACGCGACTCCTACCCTGTAACGGCACCTGATCCTTATGCCCCAGCGCGCAACGCCCAAACCTATGCACGGCTTCTTCAATGCGCAGAGAGCTGCCTGCTGGGAGGGACCCATGTCATTGTCGACGCAGCATTCTTGAATGTGGAGGATCGGCAACCCTTCAGATCGCTTGCGGAACGACTAGGGTCGTCGTTTGTTATTCTCTCCTGCGTCGCCGACAGGGCAGAAATGGCGCGCAGGATAGCAAGTCGCTCTGCCCAGACGACCGGCCCATCCAATGCGACCATTGCTGTGCTTGACGATCAACTTCAAGGATTCGTGCCGCTGGGCGCCGATGAACTCGTTGATGTCATTCGCGTGGATACGCGGCAGCCAAATCCAGAGCGTTCTGCGTTCGCCACGCTCCAGGCTCGCGAAGTCAATCTGGGCGTATGTCCGGTAGTGTGGCCGCAACGGCGACACCAGGCCTTCGCTTGAGAAGTGCCGTTCTAGAATGAGGCCACTTGAGGCGCTGCTGTCGGCGGCCAACTCTTGCGAGCTGATTGGGGTAACGGTCCGATCTAAAAACGACCGCTGGCTACGTTACTTGGCTCAGCTGCGCTGCCGCTCGCGGGCGCGCCAGGCGCCGGGGCGGGGCCTGTGGGGACAACGGAGGATTGTAATGAGATTTCAAAGATCGCGTGTCAAAATGAGTTTCAGTACGAGATGATCCGAAGCACTGTTAAGCCCTGCTCCAATACCCATCTCAATACCGATCAATTTGGTGTTGACGTCGATTGCACCGAAAAGCAAATGCGTTTGCCTCGCAGCTGGCAAGAAGTGACTGACGCTGCCAAAGTCGTCGTATTCCTCCAGCGCGATCTTATATGTTTCTGAAAGAGCCATCGCTACGCGAGTTTCTGGGACGAACTCGAGTCTCGAAAACCCATTCCACGAATTATCCAAGATGGGATTGAAGATCAAGTCGAAACGACCAAGGTGAGTGCCAATGATCGGACGAATTTCAGAAGTGTATGGGCGCTGATCCCAATGGACGGTATTGAAACTGAATTCGAAATTGACGCCGTAGAAAAAGTCACGTTCGACTGCATCCGGCGTGACGAACAAGCCTCGGAGCTTGAATCCATTGTATAAGACGCTACCGTTGCGGGTGATGGAGTAGAGGGGAACATAAAGTCCGGCTTCGAACCAGGGAGCGACGCCATAGGCCCATTCTGCGACGCCGTTGAGAGATTTGTCGGCAACGATGGCGGCGGGGAACTCCGGGACCTTGTTCCCGTTCGGCGTATAGTTATCGTGTAATGTCAGATTGAAAATGCCGACTGGCGCAATGGAAGCGTCGTATACTTGAATTTCGTCGGTTTGCGCAGAGGCCAGCGGCGCGCTTGCGATCCCCAAGAAAAGCGCAACTCTCGTGAGACGAATGGTTCGCATTGATCTTAGCGTTTCGCCGACCCAGCATCAGCAGGTCGCATGTACGGCGCACAAAGTTGGCGAGCGCGCGGAGGTGCGCAGTGCCACCAAGGCGTGCACGCCTGCAAGGGCGAATAGCGCATAGAGCAAATAGCCGTGAATATCTTCCGTCGGACTAAATATTGCGTGGCTTCTTTAACCCCAAAATCAATATGGAAAAGCCCGAAGTCAAAGATACGACGGTGACAGATAAAGGTCACTACGCCTAAGATCGGGGTCGGAAACATGAGCGCGTACAGCACCCAATGGACCGGGCTGGAAAGTCGCCGAGAAATGGCGCCGATTCCCTCGGGCGGTGCAGGGAGAGCATGACGGACGCGCCAGAACAGTCGCGCAAAGAGCGTAAACCAAAACAATAAGCCCAGCAGTGCATGAACGTTGATCCAAAATCCTTGTGTTGCCTTTGGCCAGTCATCGTGTAACAAACCTAAAATGCCGACAACGACGACAAGTAAGAACATTGTCCAATGAAACGCGATAGCCCCCGCTCCATAGGCGTTGCCAGTTTGGAGTGGTTGCGCTGTATCTAGAGGGTCGGTGGGCATTTTCAATCAATCCGCCTTTGCGAGTTGAAAACCTTCATGTTGGCCTCAAGTAAAGCAAAGTTCTACCGCTACTTTGCAAAGCAAAACTTAACTGATAGGCGCTGCCCTCGGGTAAGGCACGCCCCCTCGGCGAGCGACGTTTTAGGAATCATGAATAGAGGTGATAGATAACAAGCTGTTTTACTCTATTACTTTGCTCCGCAAAGTGGAACTTTGTATAGCAAAGTAAGTCAAGAACGCAAATTAATCCCTGGGATTTCTATGTCCACTTGGAAGTCCCAGCTCCATACACCCTATGCGAGACGGCGAATTCGAGCGTACACGCTTCTATTCGGTATATTTCTGGCAAACCAGTGGTCTATGACGCGATCGCGCGGCTAAAAGTGCAGGCTCACTGGCAAACGGACGTCATTGCCGGCGGTTTACTCGGCACCGCATTGGGTATTGGGCTACCACTCGCGAGTCGCCGCTTTCGGTGCAAATCTTACCGCGCGGTTTGTCGGTCGGCTTTAACAAACGTTTTTGAACCCGCGAGCGGCGCGGCAAATCTTCGTTCCATCGATGCTTCCAGGCTGACTGCCGCCCTATGGATACCCAGAATCGCGGCAGCTTATGAACCATCCGCAATTCGAGTCGCACTTGAGGATACCAAGTTCTACTTTACCGCCCCTCTCCGCTGGGACGCCGAAGATTGGACTTACTTTGGAATTACTGTTTCTGCGGTAGTCGGGGCGCATGCCTTCGATTCAAAGGTGCGCGCCGATTTTGCGACTGGCTCCGATGCCCTTTTAAACGGAGGTAAGGACAAAAATGTTGCTCGGGATGCGTATCCGGCATTGGCGATCATCGCCGGCACCTGGGCCGCGGCGGGCCTGCTCGGTGATTCCTATGGTTATCGAGAAACTTGGCGCTTGCTGGAAGCCGGCGTCTTCAGTAGGGCGACAGGAGAGATCTTGTCCCGTGCCGCGGGACGCGAACGTCCCGATGGCTCAACCTCACCCAATCAATGGCGTAAAGGAGGCGACTCGTTTCCTTCTGTACATACGAGCGCTGCATTTGCCATCGGAATGACGTTCGCGGAGTTAGGTAACGACGAATACCGCTGGCCGCGCCGCATCATCGGTTACTCCGTCGCCGCCAGTACGGCGTACATCCGAATTAAGGGAAATTTGCCCTGGACCTCAGACACCGTCGCCGGCGCCGCACTTGGCATCGCAACGGCTCGCTTCGTACTCAATCGCGAGAATGGCAACCATGCGCAGATTGCAGTAGAGCCGCAATGGGCGGTTGGATGCTGAGTTACAATATCCCGCTTCATTAAAGGATTGCTGAAAAATCCGCGCGGCCGCAATGTGCAACTCAGTAGTTTTTTGGCAGACAATCTGTGCGACTGCTCCCTTACCGCCTGCGCACAACTGCACACATTGTCCAAATCTGGGTCTCGAATAAGGCAGTTCTTTGTTCGCCACCGACACGCTTGCTCGCTCGCTGCGGCTCCTAAGAACACGGCAATTTGGTACCTTTTGGTTCGCGAGTTTCCTGTCGAATATTGGCACTTGGGCCCAGCAAGTAGCGGAACCTTGGCTATTGCTGAGTCTCGGGGCCTCTTCCTTTGTTTTGGGCCTGGATTCCTTTGCGATGGGCGCGCCCGTTCTGGCGCTCACGCTCGTCGGCGGCGTTCTCGCCGACAAAGCGGATCGGCGGCGCGTCATTGCCTTATTTCAGTCGATTCAGATGCTGTGCCCCGCGCTCATCGTGTTTCTCTTATGGAAGGGCACGATTGCAGCCTGGATCATTGTCGTGCTCTCGTTGATCGTGGGCATTACCGATGCTCTGTCGATGCCCTCGTTTCAATCCATCGTGCCCTCCATTGTGGAACCGAAGCAACTGCCCGCTGGCATAGCGCTGAATGCCACTCAATTCAATCTCTCCAGAATCTTGGGTCCGGTCGTAGCCGGGGCGCTGATGGCAAGCAGCGGCGCCATGGGCGCTTTCATCGTGAGCGCTGTGTCCTATGTGCCTTTCATCTTAGTGGCGCTTTGGGTCCTGCCACGCTCTCCCCCTGTGCTGCCCCGCCAGGAGCGATTTGATCGGCACACCCTCTTTGAGGCGCTTCGCAAGATCGCCCGCGACCCGAATCTTCGGGGTAGCCTTTTGACCGTGTTTGTCACCAGCACCTTTTGTGCTCCGCTGCTGACTTTTGCACCCCTGTTGGTCACGCTAGGCTTCAAGGGCAATGTGGCGCACTTTAGCGTGGTAATTGCAGCCTTTGGCGCCGGCGGCTTGGCCGGTGCGGTCGCACTGTTAGCAGTGGATCCGGAGCACGACCGGCGCTCAATTGGCTCATCGCTGGCCCTCGTCTATGCCGGCGTCCTCATGTTGATCGCTTTTGCGCCCTGGTTTTGGGCAGTGCCCGTGCTCTTCGTGCTGGCAGGCATCGCCATGACCGCCGGAAATTCGTCATTCAATGCCCTGATCCTGGCCGCTGCGCCGGCGGCCATTCGCGGCCAAAGCATCAGTTTCTTCATGCTCGCCGTCAGGGGAGGTGTGTCCCTCGGCGCGCTGCTCACCGGCGTTGCCATAAGCTTTATCGGGATACGCGGCGCATTTCTAGTAAATGGCTCATTGGCGTTCGTCGCGCTATTTCTCGTCCAAAGCAATTGGCGGCGTGCACCTCCCGTCCCGCTCATTCCTGTGGGAACCGTGTAACCGAGTCGGGACGGTTGCACTTAATCCTCATTTTCCCAGGATGTTCTCATCGCATGGCAGGCGCGAGAGACCGCGCCCATCACAATGAGGCGTGCCCGTAGGTCACGGGCGAGCAATGTCAATTGCGTGCCGGCTCGTCGCGCCGTAGATGGCGGCGCTGGGCGCGGGAAAGACAATTCCGAATTCCGACAAGCATCGTTCAATGCCCGCCGGAATGCGCAGCTCTGGCTACTGGACGTCGATAGAAATCGACTTCGGCTTTACCGCTTCCGTCTTAGGAACATGGACTCGTAGTATACCGTCCTTGGAGTCCGCCCGAATTGCCTGGGTATCCACGTTGTCGGGTAACGAGAAACTTCGCGAGAATGTGCCGTAGAAGCTCTCGATGCGAATTTCGTTCGAACCCTTTTCTTCCCTTTCCCGCTTGCGTTCGCCGCTTATGGTCATTACCCCATCATGCAGAGTGATCTTCACATCTTCTTTATTGACCTCCGGGAGGTCCGCTTTAATCAAGTACTCCTTCTCCGTCTCGCTAATGTTCGCCGTGGGTGTCCATTCCTTGTTTTCTTCGCGGCGGCCGCGAGCAAGGAACGGTGAATATTGCCGAAAGAACTCGTCCATTTCATGAATTGGTTCCCATCGAATTAGGCTCATGGCTATTCTCCTTGGTTTCCGACCGGCGGCGCCGGTCAACATCTCCATATTCGCGCTTCGGGGATGGAAGCGGTATCCGCATTTTTGCACTTGAGCTACGTAGATTTCCGCATCGATTTCTTAGCGCA
>JBEPVT010000071.1:0-21685 GCA_041690895.1 Gammaproteobacteria bacterium | reverse complement strand
TAAGCTTTGATCGACAAATGATCAACTTCTACCCACACTAAGTCCGGAAGACCCATTGTCTTAGGCCTCTTTAAAAAAGTGTCGGTTGCCGATGGCATTGCGCCTGCGGTCGCCTCGGTTTTCGCTTCGACGGGAGCTGTTTCTCGGTCAGACATCGCGCTTGCTACCGTCTTTTTTGCCATTCAAATATTCTGTGACTTCTCGGGTTATTCGGACATTGCGCGTGGGGTCAGTAAGCTGTTTGGAGTCGATCTAATCTTGAACTTCGACTTGCCTTACTTTTCGAGGAACCCAAGTGAGTTTTGGAGACGCTGGCATATCAGCCTTAGCTCGTGGCTTCGAGACTATCTCTACATACCTCTCGGAGGAAGCCGGCGCGGTTCCCTCCGTACGTACTGCAATCTATTCCTCACCATGCTACTGGGCGGCCTCTGGCATGGTGCCGCATGGAATTACGTGTTGTGGGGTGGATACCAAGGAGTGCTGCTTTGCGGCCATCGGTTAATGACTCACGGCCGCGAGACATTACCAACCTCCGGTGAGGCAATCAGAGGCACAAGCACGCTGCATGGGGGTGCAGTGAGCGGTTCGCGATTACTTCCCGCTTGGCTTTCGACGCCACTTCGAATCGCGGTGTTCTTCTTTTTTTGTTGTTATGGATGGCTGCTATTCCGGGCGCATTCATTTGGACAGATTAAAGCGTTCACGGCGCAGCTGCTTGGTTTTGGCACGAGCGGACCGTCAGTTATTACAAAGCCAACTACCTCGGCGCTTGTGGGGATTGCGGTCTTGAGTCTCTTGCAATTCCTCGACTACAGAAATGATTGCCTCGAGAGCTTCAAACGATGGCGCTTACCATTTCAAGGCGCGCTTTATGCGACGCTCATTTTCATCTTGATCATGGGGACAAGTAATGCTCCCGCCCAGTTCATCTACTTCCAGTTCTGAACCCGCACGCCGAGATCGGCAATATGGTCACGCTCGGCTCCGTCGACGAGTATTAGTTGTTTTATTGTGGACGATTGCTGGCTTGGTCGTGATTGATGTTGCCGTCGGTTTGACTTTCCGCATGCCGGCCGATGCGCGAAGTGAAGGATCTTCTCTGCAGAACTACTTTAACTACGGTCGATCGATCGAGGGGAAGCTTCGGTATCTGGTAGGAAGGACGCCTGAAGAAGATGCTCCGATAGTTAAGGCGGGTTGGCTGCAAGACTGTGACGTAGAGAGGAGCTTTCCCGCTGGCAAGCTGGGTTTCGATATCTATGGAATGTCTTTCTCTGGCTATATAGCGGATAAAATGACAGCTCTCGATCCTGGCCTCGCGAGCCGACAGTTCGGTGGTCCGGCCGCTCCCGCCAATCACACCTATGCGTGCTTTTTGCGGCGATTCGAAGCGAAACGCGATCTCACTCCAATTCAAATCGTGGGCGTATTGGCATCGAGCGTTCGAAGGATGGAGACCATTAGCGGCCTTACCACGAGTTTCGAGAGTCCAATGCCGTTTTCATACCCGCGCTACTCTTTGAGCCGAGACGGTCGCCTCTTGAGTCACATGCCGTCGATCGAGTCCGCAAATGACCTGCGCGTGGCGCTCAACGATTCAGACAAATGGCGCGCGCTCGAGCAGGATCTCGCGAGCAATGACTATTTTTACTCGCCGCCGGTGTTCCAGGCAGATGTCCTTGACCACAGCGTGATCGCGCGAATGATCCGTCGCGCGTGGGGTCAGCGTTTTCTGAATGAGCGAACTGACGCGCTTCGCGCAGCGGATGGATTTTCAGGTGCCCCCGATATTCCACGCGTCCTTGGCGCCATCCTGGTCGACTTCGCAAAGAAAGCGCGCGCCAGGGGAACTCGGCCGATAGTGATTCTCATTGAGGATCGGGGCTATGGAAAATCGCTTTCCAGCATTGCAGTTCCCACACTCAAAGCAAATGATATTGAATTTTTAGCAACATCCACGATCGTGAGTCCGGATGATTCGGCTAACTTCGTGGGGGACGGACACTTTACGCCCGCGGCTTTCGAAAAAATCGCCCGCGCGGTACTTGAATTATTGGGGCGTGGATATGCCGCGCAATCCCAGTATGCTGTGACCCACCTCGAAGCGGCGGCGCGCAAATAATCGGAGGATGCACTGCTCTTCCAACGGGCGCCGGATCACATGCATATGTTAAATCAAGATACGCTAGAACGGAGCGAAGGATGGCAAGACAGCGATGGGCTTAATGGGACAATGTAAAAAACGGCGTTTGCCTCGGCTTTTTGTTCAGCGTCCGCCTGCAAAGACCCGCTCTAGGGCATCTCGGTGATCGTCGTTGCTGCCACGTTCGTTGCGGAACCGCTGGAGACGCCTCTTGCTTGGCTGTTGGAGGAACTTGGCTTCAAGGATGAGATTAGTTTCGCACCTTACAACCAGATTTTTCAGCAGCTGCTTACCCCGACTAGTGAGATAGCACTCAACACCAGTGGCGTGAGTGTGGTGTTGGTACGTATCGAGGACTTTGTCCGTGATCTTACGGAGCCAACCGCAGCCCGAGAAGCCATCGAACGCCTCACGCAAGAACTTGGCGACGCGCTTGAAAACTTTTCGAATCACGCTAAAGGTGCGGTCATATTGGTGATCCTCCCGCCGGGACCCCGGGCTCAGTCCGAACTTGTCGGCGCGCTGACTGACGCCGGCGGCTCGCTCTCAGAGCGGGCGCGTGCTCTGCCGCAGATTCATTTGCTTGATGATGCTCAGGTCGGACGAGTAGCGGGCGCGGATCGCTATGATGCAGCACGCGATGAACTTGCCCATATCCCATACACTGAGGCATTCTTTGCTGCTCTGGCGCTGGTAATCGCTCGCAAGGTCCACGCGATTAGAGCGCTTGCGGCCAAGGTCCTGGTTTTGGACTGCGACAATACATTATGGCGAGGTGTGGTTGGTGAGGACGGCGTAGACGGTCTCGAGATCTCGCAACCCTATTTGGAAGTGCAGGATTTCGCGATCGCGCAGCAGGCGAAAGGGGTTCTGGTATGCCTCGCCAGCAAGAATTCTGAGGCGGACGTTCTGGAAGTCCTCGAGAAGCGCCCAGATATGCGCCTCAACGCAAATCACATAGTGGCGCACAGAATCAACTGGCAGCCGAAGTCTACGAACATTCTCTCGCTTGCTGCGGAACTGAATCTCGGACTCGACGCCTTCGTCTTCCTTGATGATAACCCTCTCGAGTGCGCGCAGATGCGTGCAAAATTACCGCAAGTAGTCACGATTCAGCTTCCGCCTGAACATGAGATCCCGGCGTTTTTAACGCGCTTGTGGATGTTCGACAAACTGACCGCTACAGCCGAGGACGCTAGTCGCACACGGATGTATAAGGAGGACTCCGCCCGGCGCGCGCTAGAGTCAACAGTTGCTGACATTGGCGAGTTCCTCGCCACACTGGATCTCAAAATCGACATTGCAGCTCCTTCCCAAGATGAATGGGGGCGGCTCGAGCAACTGACGCAAAGAACCAATCAATTCAATTTCACCACACGCCGGCGGACGGCTCAGGAATTGAAATCCAATCTCGCGAACGGCGCACATGTGTTTCGCGTTCGGGTATCCGATCGATTCGGCGACTACGGTCTGGTCGGTGTCATTGTCGCGCAGAGTGCCGGCACCACCTTACTGGTCGATAATTTGATGCTCAGCTGTCGAGTGCTTGGCCGCGGCGTCGAACATGCGATGCTGCGGCGACTTGGGGAACTCGCCGAGGAGTTAGGACTTCAAGATGTGTCGCTGCCCTACATCACCACGCCGCGCAACGTACCTGCCGCTGCATTCGCCGACAGCATAGCAGCCGAGTTTGCCGAACGGGCATCTGAAGGGGCCCTATATCGCATACCGGCAGCGCGCGCCGCAGCCATCGTGCATCGACCGGGCCGCGATCCGGCCGAGGTCATTGAAGCGCGCATCGCCGATGAGAAAAAGAGTGTGAGCGTCGCATCCGAGGATGCTCCGGATAGATCAGAACGGTATTCTCGCTTCGCCCACGTGTTGATTTCTGGGCAGGCGGCGTGCGAACAAATGGCAGATCGTCCGCGTCGCGCACGACCGATCCCTGGAGAAGCAATCCCTCCGACCTCGCCAGTCGAATCGGAATTACTGCAGATTTGGGAAAAGGTACTGCAGCTGGAGGGACTCGGAGTCGAAGATGACTTCTTTGCATTGGGCGGTACTTCGTTGTTATCAGTCGAACTGTTCGCGCAAATTGAACGTCGGCTGGATGTGAAATGGCGCTTGACCGCGATCCTCGGTGCGCCCACGGTGCGCAGCCTCGCGCACCTACTCGAAGATTCTACCGTCCGGGAGCGGAGTGGAATGGTATGTCTGCGGCGCGGAGGTCCGCAGAATCTATTTCTAGTTCACGATGGTCTGGGAGAAACCCTGCTCTATCTCAATCTGGCGAGGCGTCTGCCGGAAGCCATGACCGTATACGGCATTGAACCCAAGCGTCTGCGCGGCATTCCGCTCGCGCATGCCTCTATCGAAGAGATGGCTGCATTCTACGTCGACCAAATCCGTGAGATTCAGTCACAGGGGCCCTATTTGCTGGGTGGAATGTGCGCAGGCGGCGTCATAGCATATCAGATGGCTGCTTGCCTCGTGAGCGCGGGCGAGCGCGTCCAGATGGTCACAATCCTTGATGGCGCGACGCCGCAGGCTGCAAAGCGCGTCGGACACGCGGCACGTCATCGACTCTCGCGACTCGAGGATGCGGTCGCACAGGTTCGCGGTGCGAGCGGCGCGCCGCTGACGCGCGCCATGGGGATCGCAAGCGCAATCGCCCGTAAGGCACTTAATGTGGTTTCTTACGAGCTCTACGCGTTCGGCGAAAGAATCTCTGTGCGATTGCGTTTCGCCTTGCTGAAAATCCTGGTCAAGCGTGGTGCTTCGTGGCCGCCAGCGCTGCCGGAATTGACCGTTATGCAGGTCTTTAACGCGCTCGAGTCGCGGTATATCCCTCCGGTTCTTGCCAACGTCCCTGTTCTTTTGGTGCGCGCCTCCGCCGGTGAGGGTACGGATACCCCGTATCGGGATCGCTATCGTGACGAGGATTTTGGATGGGGGAAGGTGGCTGGCCAATTGGAGCTGGTTGATGTGTCTGGCGGGCACTCCAGCATGCTTCAGGAGGAGGCAATTGAATCCCTTGCAACGGCGATGCTCGAGCGTTTCCCCGTACTAATACCCGATGCGGTCCCGCAATAACCTATTCGAACTTCAAGCCGCCGGTTTTAAGGCTGGCGCTCGGCTTATCGAGCCATTCTGGCCGCGCGCAGAGTTCGTCGCTGACGATCTTTTCCATCCGCGCGCGCGGGCCGCTTCGCGCAAACACGTGATCGCCACCATCGATTGTATGTATGTGGCAGCGCTCGGCGAGACGTTTGACGGAGTTTCCAGCTTGGAGTTTCAACAGGTCAATCCCAGGCTCGCCGCGCGCAAAAACGAAAACAACCCTGACGCCGCGCGCGACGATTTGCTCGAGTTCGGTGCCGAGATCATTTGGCAGACGGAGGTGCAAGCGGCGGGCGATGTCCCGCAATGCGGAGTCCGCCGCGAGAAGCGGGCGCTGCAAATAAATCCTCGCGATGCGTAGAATATTCACCCGGCCGGTCAACATTCTTTTCCACGCGGCAAGCGAAAATACTCGCGCACGGTAGAGGCCCGGATTGTGAACGACTTCCACCAGTTGCAGGCCCTGCAACGATTCACCAGGCTTCCAAAAATAATTCTGCGGGTTGACCATGAGAATACGATTGACAGACAAGCCTGCGACGGCTGCGCGAAGCGCGTGATAGGCGCCGGAGCAAAGTCCCGCTAGCGTAATGTCACGAACACCGTAGGTGTTGCGAATAAACTCGATTGCAGTACGGATATCGTCCAATGCTTCTTGCGGAAATACATCATCTTGGGCGTGGGACGGACGCGTGCCGCTATCGCCCACACCAGCTAGGTCCATGCGCAATACAACGTAACCGTATTGAGCCCAACGCCGCGCCATCGACACATACATCCTGCTCGCGCCAATATGATAATCCGCGCCGGCATTGAGAAGAATGACGGCCCGCCGACGAATCTCGTCGGGCGGCGGCTGAGTGACGATTCCGAACAATAATGCACCGGCACCAAAAAAAACGGGCCGTTCCGTGCGGATGATCTCAGGACCGGAACCGGTCCCCGTCAAAGTCAATTCGCTCTGCTGTCCTTCAGACTCGAGGTTACCGATTGGCTGTCTGACCGGTCGATCCGGCGCGGGGGCCGTATCTGCGGGAAGTTGCAAGAGCCAATCCACTGTTGCCGCAATCATTTCTTTTGGCGCCTGCGCAAATTGCGGCGGGGTCATCAGCATCTCAACGAGGCCCGGGAATGCGACGCGCGTTGTTCGGTCGTCTACCACCGAGGCACGGGCCGCGCCATTCGCTACGGGGATCGTCGGGCGATCAATGACAAGAGTCCGCGGCAGCGGCGGGGATTGAAGCATGGCTAGATCCACCGTCGCGAGGGTGGCCAGTGTGGCTGCCGAAAACGAGAATCCGCTCACTTCCATCCCGCCAGCGTTCGCAGTCTGTTTGTCGAGCGGCGGTGCCGAGTGATCGAGTCCTAAGGACGCCGCCATGCGTGTTGTGCGTAGCTCGCGCAGGTAACGCCGTCCAGAGATAATCTGGGATATCACAATTAGTGCGCTGAAGGTTTTGCGTTCGGACGCGGCGAGCGTCGCAAGGAGTGCGCCTAGCCGAAATCCAAGCAAGCATACCTGCTGAATGCCTGTCCGCGCCCGTAGCTCGTCTGCGGCAGCCAATACATCTCGAGTCCAAATCTGTATTTGATCGGCATCGGCACTAATCTCTGCCGAATCACCAGTGCCCAAATAATCAAATCGGAGCGCCGGCATTCCCGCCGCCGCGAGCGCCTCGGCAAACGCTCGTATGCCTCGATGTGCGCAAATCGCCTCGTAACCGAATGGCTTGCAGATAACGACGCCAACGGTTGCCTGCAGCTCATTTCGCGAGTGATGCAGCCAACCGAACAGGCGCTGCTCGCCGGAGTCGAAGTAAAGAGCTTGCGCCGAGCCAACCGCCCCCACAGGACTTTGCAGCAAATGCACTTCAGCTGACATGGCCTACTAACATTCCATAAAGCCGTATTATCGTTATATCCTATCGGACCTTAATCGGAGCAATGACGAGTTGTCCCCACTTTTTGTTTCGGTCGTAATCCGGCCCGTGGCCACAATCGCCCAATTGTGATCGCCATCACGCACAGTAAAAAGGTCATCCGTGAACGCGGATTCGGCACGCGTGGTCAAATTCAGCTAACCCGACGCCATTATGCGCTACAGTTTAGGCACTGTGAGGGCCGCGGTGCAGTAAATCCAGACCGGATCCCAACGGTTCAAGATGCGCACGACCCCATTTCGCACTGATCACGAAGCCATGTCCGATGGCCCGTGACCCGCTTCAAACTGACTTACCGCTCGACATTAACACCGGCATAACTGGTGAGATTGGCGTCGTCGTCATCGGCCGGAACGAAGGTGAACGGCTTAGGCGCTGCCTCGAATCGGTGAAGGGCCAGGCGGCCTGCGTCGTGTATGTCGACTCGGGCTCAACCGACGAGTCACTCGTTTCGGGTCGTACGCTGGCGGACGCGGTCGTCGAACTGGACATGAATAGGCCATTTACAGCAGCCCGGGCCCGAAACGAGGGCTTCCAACGGCTCCTCGATTTAAAAGAGGCCCTGACATACGTATTCTTCGTAGACGGTGACTGCGAGGTGGTCGAAGGTTGGATGGACAAGGCCAGGCGTTTTCTGATGGAGCATCCCGACTTCGCCGTCGTTTGGGGTCTGCGCCGCGAGAGATACCCAGAGAAATCAATTTACAATCTGTTGACCGATATTGAATGGCTGGATTATCCGCTGGGCGAAACCAAATTCTGCGGCGGCGATGCGGTAGCGCGAATCGACGCCTTCCGGAACGTGAAGGGCTTTCGGGCAGACCTCATCTGTGGCGAGGAACCAGAGATGTGTGTCCGGCTCCGGCAAGCGGGATGGCGTATCTATCACCTTGAGACCCCCATGACGCTGCATGACGCAGCGATTTATCGCTTTGGTCAGTGGTGGACGCGAATGCTGCGAGGTGGTTACGCATTCGCGCAAGGCGCAGCTATTCACGGAGGTCCGCCCGAGCGATATGCCATTTTGGAAACCCGCCGCGCCTGGTTTTGGGGTCTTGGCATACCCGTCATTGCCCTGATCTTGGCGCCCATCTTTTCATGGTGGGCACTGCTTGCGTTGATCCCTTATCCGATCCAGCTGATTCGCCTAGCGATGCGAGGTCCTCGGCCCTCTGCGCGCGATAACTGGTTGCGCGCAGCAGCGTTGCTGCTCGGCAAATTTCCGGAAATGTTCGGCCACGTGAAATTTCACATTGATCAGATCCGCCGCTCGCAGTCGCGACTGATCGAATACAAATGATGCGTGCCTAAATCGTCTTCGAGCCGATATC
Organism: Gammaproteobacteria bacterium; assembly: GCA_041690895.1. Taxonomy (GTDB): domain Bacteria; phylum Pseudomonadota; class Gammaproteobacteria; order Steroidobacterales; family Steroidobacteraceae; genus Bog-1198. The sequence goes on along the minus strand of JBEPVT010000071.1, from coordinate 13,148 downwards.
GCTGGGCGCGCTCTGCGTTCCGTCCGTCGCATCTGCCGCCACCGAGAAGTACCAGGTACCGGATGTCAGCCCAGTGATTTCGTAACTGGTTGTGGCCGCGCCGTTGACCGCCACAGACTGTGTCATCGAGCCTTGGGTGTTGCCGTAGTAGACGTGATATCCGGTCAGCGCAGTCACTGGTGTGCCATCGGTGTTGCTGGTAGGGGCATTCCATGAGAGGGACGCGGTGCCGTTCGTGGATGCAGTCATGGTGACGGTCGTACTCTGATTGGTGGTGCCACCCGCCCCGGTGCAGCTTAAGGTATAGACCGTGGTCGCATTGATGGCAGCAGTACCTTGGGAACCGTTGGTAGCGACAGCGCCCGACCATCCACCGGAAGCCGTGCAGGAGGTAGCGTTGGTCGAGGTCCAGTTTAAGGTTGAACTAGCGCCTGCGGACACGCTGGCGGGGCTTGCGCTCAAGGAAACCGTCGGTGCCGTTGCGACCGTGACCGTCGCGGATTGAGAAGCCGTGCCGCCGGCACCGCTGCAGCTCAAGGTGAACTTGGTTGTGGCGTTAAGGGCGGCGGTAGCCTGCGATCCCGTTGTAGCCTCGGCACCGCTCCAACCACCTGAAGCGCTACAGGAGGTGGCATTCGTGGATGACCAAGTCAACGTCGAGGTGGCGCCGCTTTTCACCGTGGTGGGATTCGCGCTAAAGGTCACCGCCGGGGCCGGCGTACTGACCGACACGGTTGCTGACTGCGCGGCACTGCCGCCGGCACCGTTACAGGTCAGTGTGTAGCTTTGGTTAGCGCTGAGCGCGCCGGTTGACTGCGATCCGTTGACGGCTTTGGCTCCCGACCAGCCGCCGGATGCCGTGCAAGTCGTTGCGTTGCTCGCCGACCAGCTCAATGTCGAACTGCTGCCGCCGGCAACCGTGCTGGGACTGGCCGCTAGGGTGACCGTGGGAGCGGAGGAGGTGACCGATACGGTTGCCGATTGAAGCGCGCTGCCGCCGGCACCGCTGCAGGTCAGCGCGTAAGTGGCATTCGCGGTCAATGCAGCCGTCTGTTGTGAACCGTTGGTGCCCAGAGGTCCCGACCAAGCCCCGGACGCGGTGCAAGCGGTGGCATTGGATGTTGACCAACTCAACGTGGATCGGCTGCCGCTGGATACTGTGCTTGGATTCGCGGACAGATTGATGGTCGGGACCGGTTGCGTTATGGACACCGTGGCGGATTGGGATGCGCTCGTGCCGTTACCCGTGCAGGTGAGCATGTAGGTCGCATTGGCGCTCAGCGCGCCGGTCGACTGAGACCCGGATATGCCCTGGGTGCCGGACCAAGCACCCGAGGCCGTGCAGGATGTGGCGTTGCTGGATGACCAGGTGAGTGTGGATGCGCTGCCGCTGTTGATCGTGCTGGGACTCGCGCTGAAGATAACGGTCGGCGCGGGATTCGCGCTGACCGTGACCGTCGCGGACTGTGCCGCGCTGCCGCCGCTACCCGTGCAAGTCAGCAGGTAGGTTGCATTCGCGGTGAGCGCCCCGGTGGACTGAGAGCCGGTCAAGGGCTTGCTGCCCGACCAAGCGCCGGAAGCCGCACACGATGTTGCATTGGTCGAGGACCAGGTCAGCGTCGAGGTGCCGCCGCTTTTAATTGCGCTCGGAGCGGCGCTGAACGTGACACTGGGCGCTGCCGCCTTCACCGACACCGTTGCAGACTGGACAGCGCTTCCACCCGCGCCGGTACAGGTCAGCGTGTAAGTCGCATTCGCTGTCAGGGTGCCTGTGGGCTGTGAACCACTGACGCTCTTGGAGCCGGCCCACGCGCCGGATGCGGTGCAGGCGCTCGCGTTGGTCGCTGACCAACTCAAGGTCGAGTTACTGCCGCTCGTAATGCTGCTGGGGTTGGCGGTAAGCACCACGTGCGGCGCCGGCGAGTTGAGCGACACGGTTGCTGATTGCTCCGCGCTGCCGCCGGATCCCGTGCAGGTCAGTGTAAACGTGGAGTTCGCGCTGATCGCTCCGGTGGACTGTGAACCACTCAAGGCTTTGCCGCCCGACCATGCGCCGGAAGCGGTGCAGGTACTCGCGTGGCTGGATAACCAGGTGAGCGTGGAGGAGAGACCCGAATTCACCGTACTCGGATTCGCTGTGAGCTGCACTACCGCGGCTTGGCTTGAGACCGTCACCGTCGCCGATTGCGTGGCGGAGCCGCCCGGACCCGTACAGGTCAGTTCATACTCCGTGGTGTTAGTGAGTGCGCCAGTGGGCCATGTCCCGCTAACTGCGACGGCGCCGTTCCATCCGCCGGATGCAGTGCAACTGGTTGCGTTCGCGGCATTCCACGTCAAGCTCGAGCTAGCGCCGCTGCCCACAGTCGTCGGCGAGGCTGTCAGCGTTACCGCGGCGCTCGGCGTGGTGACGTTGATGTTGACGCTCTGGGTTGTGGTACCGCCCGCACCGAGGCAGGTTAAGACATAACTGGCGGCCGCGGTCAGCGGCGCGGTTGTCATGGTACCGCTGGGGGGCTGCGAACCGCTCCAGCCGCCCGAGGCCGTACAGCTGTTGACGTTCGCTGCGTTCCACTGCAGCGTCACACTGTGTCCCATCGGGACTGTGCTTTCATCCGATGTCAGCGTGAGAGTCGGCGCGGCTATTTCGCTCCCCGTAATCGCGCCGGCGTTAGTCGTCACGTGGGTTGATGAAGCGGAGCATGCCGCGAGTGCGGCCATGGCTGCCAACGCGGGAATTGCTTTCAATACGAACGCGCAGCTCGCACGCTTGCCGCTTCGAATTGAATTCATTCTGTGTCTCCCTCTTTGTTGCCGGAACGTCTATCCCGACGGCTCCCGTGGCCTCACGCCGCCAGGTCAGAGATCACATATTCATTCTATATTTTGAAACTGCCAACCTGTCGCCATTTGCAAACTAGATATGTTCAATCGAAGATTTAAAATCCGGGTTATGACAAACAGATCTCACAAATGCCAGGAATTCCAGCGTTTGCGCCTCTGCGTTTGACACTGCGCGTGAAAATTTCCAGCACAACAACGACGGGCGTCTCAGGAGATGTTTGTGTGCAACGGAACACAGATCCTCTCGGAGGCCGTGCGTAGGATGCGGGGCATCTGAACTGCGGAGCCGTGAATGCCTACTGAAAGTCTGCTCAAATTCGGTGCCGGAGATGTCAAACTAAATCCGTCGCCGATTCGGCCTGACTGGATTCTCGAGGGCAACCCCGTCGCGCGTAACCGCTTGTTGTCGAGCAGTCGCGATGGTTCGGCGAGCACGCTGATCTGGGATTGCACCGCGGGTAAATTCAATTGGTTTTACGGCATCGACGAAACGGTGTACGTAATCGAGGGCGCAGTGATCGTAAAGGATCCTTCAGGCATGACTCGACGCGTGGTCGCCGGCGAAACGATTTTCTTCCCTGCCGGATCCCAAGCCGAATGGACCGTCGAAAAATACATTCGCAAAGTGGCATTCTGCCGATCGCCCATGCCGCGTGCGCTCGTGTTGGCGAAGCGAGCCTACCGGTTCCTAAAACGCTTGGCGAAACCCCACGCTCGAGCGGAGGAAGCCCCCGCGATGTTTCTTGGCGGCTAAGCAACTCCAAAAAGTCTATATCGACACACGTCTCGCGATAGTTGCGCCAATGAGTTACTCGGAAGAAATTGGCGTCGGCTTCTCCGCGAAAGATTCTCTGCGAAATAATAACTGACGATGTTGGTGGCGGCGGCGCGCAGGTTGCGGCGGTAATCACCGATCGACCGTGCACTTCTTCCTGCGCTAAAACACCAATTTGTATTTCTCAACCGAGACGCCAGAAATCGGCGTGTCACTTTTATTTCAAACATTCTTAAATTACACCCGCATGTCGGCTCGTCGCGACAATTGCATTGTGTGACGTGGATCGCTTAAATCGCCGCTCGTTTCGTTGACGAGCGCGCGCGAAATGCAGCGGCAAATTTATTTCTGAAGGGGAACCAACCAATGCCAAGCTTAAAAAACGCCATGGAGTCATTGATAACTGCGCTGTTATCCGTGACCTATTTTTCCGCCAATGCTGCGGCTATGACGATTTCCGGGACGCCTCCAGCGACGGCGACGGTAGGAGAAGAATATAGGTTCGCGCCGCTCATCACGAACGCCAACCGCGGCACGCTGGAATTCTCCTACGTAAACCGCCCGGCATGGACGCCGAGCTACCGCGGTTGCGGATGTATCATCGGCGTGCCCGACGAACCGGGTGTGTATGCGAACATTCAGATTCAGGCGTGGGACGGTGAACATTGGGTACAGACCCCGCCCTTTACGATTACCGTTCAGGGTTCAAGAACTCCCGCGGTGGTGCCTCAACCGCTGAAAATATCGGGTTCACCGGCACGCACCGCGGTGGTCGGCGAGTTTTATAGTTTTGCACCCACGGTCGTGGCTCCCGTCGGCGCCGCTTTGACTTACGCGATTGCCAATAAGCCGAGCTGGACGCAGTTCAGCGCAGCAACCGGAACCCTTTCCGGCGTGCCCGCCGCGAGCAGCGTAGGGACCGATTCGGGCATCACGATCAAAGTATCGGAGTCGACGGCGAGCGCCACGCTGCCGCAATTCAGCATTGCCGTTGCATCTGCAGCCGCGGCTGCCGGCAACGCGACGTTGAGTTGGGCAAAACCGACGCAAAACACAGATGGCTCACCATTGACCAACCTGGCAGGCTACGTGGTCCGCTATGGCACGCGCGCCGCCGCGCTCAACAGCCAAATCTCCATTGGCTCCGCAAATTCAACCAGTGTAGAGATTTCGAATCTGGCTGCGGGCAATTGGTACTTCGAGGTTGCGGCGATCAACAGCGCCAGTGTCGAAAGTCAATTCTCGGCGCTAGCCAGCAAGAGCATTCCGTGACACTGAGAGAAAAGGACCCAGCTCGCAGACGCGGATATCGATTCGCTAATAGGCGTTCTTATCGCGCGCGACCAAAAGCACGGTTCTCGCGATGATTCGTAAATCGAGCTTCAGAGACCAATTCTTGAGGTAATCCAAATCGTACTGCACGCGCTCGTGCATTTTGTCCACAGTCGAGGTCTCGCCGCGAAGACCGTTGACCTGTGCCCATCCCGTGATACCGGGTCGGACCTTGTGGCGGATCATGTAGCCGCTGATCAATTTCCGGTACGCTTCGTTGTGAGCGACGGCGTGCGGTCGGGGACCGACGAAACTCATTTTGCCTTCGAGTACGTTAAGAATTTGCGGCAATTCATCCAGCGAGGAGCGGCGCAAGAACGCGCCCACTCGTGTAACACGACCATCTTGCTTGGTCGCTTGCGAGACCACGGAACCATCTTCGCAAACAGTCATCGTGCGAAATTTGTAGACCAGAATCTCCTCTGCATTGAGTCCGTAACGACGCTGTTTGAACAGAATCGGTCCCGGCGAAGAAACTTTAATCGACAAACCGATTGCGATCAGCACCGGCCACATCAGCAGCAAAGCAAGGCTGGCCAAGCCAACATCAAATAATCGCTTCCAGACGCCGCTCATGCCTTGTAGAGGCGAGTCGCAGATTGAAAAGGCGGGCATGCCGTTGACCTCGACGCAGCGGGCTTGTACCAGATCGAAGGCAAAGATATTCGGTACGAAGTAAATCGAGGCGGTGGTGTCGCGCAATTCCCTGATTAATTCATCGATGCGCGGCGTCGTTGAGATCGGCAACGCCAAATAGACCTGAGTGATGGAATTGCTGCGCACAAAATCTGCGAAATCATGCGCCGTGCAGCTGGCCGTGACGGTCTTCTCGACGCCGCTGGTCAATCGATCTGGACTTCGATAGTCGAGGAAGCCGCAGAATCTGCCGCCGGAATGGGTTTGTTCGAATCGCCTCGCCAGTTCACGACCCAATTCGTTCGCGCCGATGATGATGAAGCGTTGGATCATCGTTTGCTCGGTCGCAAACCACTTGGCGATGCGCATGCTCAGAATGTCTGCGGCGAGCATCACAAACGGAGCTGCGACGAACCAGGTAAGAACGATGTTGCGCGCAAACACCTGCGTGAGCTGAAAGGCCATCGACAGAAAAACGAGGATTGCCACCACGCAGCACCATTCGAGCAGAATCCGCGACGTCGCTCTCCAGACTCGCCCGGTTTTGTTGAGGTTGCGAAGATCCAAAGGACTCAGTATTTGCGACGCGATCAAAAACGAAACGAGTTCGAGTGCGTAGAATTCCCGTGGCCACGGTTTTCCGGAGATCTGCATCACGAGGGCGAGCACCAGCACGGCCAACAAAGGCAATGCGCTGCGTTTCAGCAAAGTTACGTGTGCGGGCTCGAGGGTCCCGAAGCGAACCTCTTTATTTTCAATGGAACCATTGCCCAGCAGGGCAGAGGTTCGCCGTCTGTACCATGGAAGGTGTAGCGGCGGAGTGTCGAGCATCCCAATCACTCCCGCATGTGTAGAGTTTTTAGAACTATACACGCTCGTGCGGAATGGAATATTAATCATTCGTGACCGAAAGTTGCGTTATGTCAATTGCACCATTTATGCAACACGACGCGCGACGCAAGCGCTGTTCTGATCCGTTTTTCAGTAGAGATGGTTGCGCCGAACGCGCGAGAAAAAATAGATTGTCGAGCGCTCGACTTCGCTACGACCGCCGATCGCTCGTGAATTTCAAAGCCTTGCTCGAAGCCCGAGCGAACTGAAAACTCCCGTAGTTTTTACTTATCGCATCGCGAGCTGCGGGCCCTGTCATGACCCTCGCGTTTGCCTTTGCATCGTGTACACGGCCAATGCCAAGCTGCTCTCGCGGTCCGGTTCACTGTGGCGATTGCAGAGGAAAATCTAGCGTATGTACGGGAAACTTAAAGTATTACTTGGATTGAGTCTGTTGGCGGTCGCACCTGCGGCATTTGCTCAGTACACCATGGATCTCACGGGTGTGGGCAATGGCACCGTGGCGAATGGCGTGTACGTCAGCCCGTACCAGGGAACCATCACTGGCAACGGCCTGAGCTATTCGGGCTACATGATATGTGACGATTTCAACACCGAGTCGTACTTGAACGCCCCCTGGATGGCGTCCATGACGAGTGGTGGCGCACTCGATGGCAGCGAAAAATTCACGTTTGGCGGCAACCCGGCACTCGCGCAGGTAGCGTATAACGCAGCCGGTTGGCTCGCGAACGGGTTGCTCAACAATCTCAGTGACCCCAGCACGCAAATCAACTACTCATTCGCCATCTGGGATATTTTCGATGGCCAGACGACCGATCCCGCCGGCGGCGCAATGGCGCTGGAAAGCGCCGCGTTTTCAGCGGTTAGCAGCGGATACGTCGCGACGAATGTGAGTGTATTCACGCCGACGCCGGTTAAGGCGAGCCAAGAATTTCTCGTGGTTAATCCGCCGATGCGTGCTCCCGAGATTGATCCAGCATCCGCTGCCAGCGGACTGACGTTGTTGCTAGGTGGGTTGGCGGTGGCTCGCGGGCGCCGCATCAAGCGAGCCGCGTAACCGGATCCGCGCGGTCGGATTGGTAAGTCGATTTGCAACGGTGGTAAATTTTTCAAAAGCCGGCAGCTACTCAGGACTGCCGATTCCATCCCAGCGGCGCTAGGCAGGCCTGGCCGCCGCCTAGGCGATTCGAGCGGGTCGCCTCTGTGACTGAAGCTCTTGCCAAATGCGGGTTGCGGTTTGCGCGCCCGTATTTTGCCAAGTGTAGTCTGCGCGCATGCCTTCGTAGCCCGCCTCGCCAAAGCCGTTGCAGACCGCGGGCGATGCAATCAGTGCCTCAAGTCGCGCCGCCAATTGCGCAACGTCGTCGAGTGGCAGCAGGAAACCGCTGACGCTGATCGGTGAGCAGCCGATGTTTTTGAGTTTCGCGTCCGGGTGCTGCCTGGAGCATGATCCATCGTCGCCAAAACGCTCCGCGCGTCGCGTTCCCATTCCGGTGTTTCAATCATCCAAACCGACGCACCGAAAACCAAGTGCATGCGCGAGTGTTATGCTCGCGCCTCTTGACACCAAAGGGCCATATCAGTGTGCATAAATTTCTGTTTCGTGGTGTGTCACGTCCTTGGAGACGAGTGCAGGTTGTTCTTGTACCATACTCAACGCTCGCTCCGGCGTTTTGGCTAAGATGACGGACCATCACGAGCAGGCATTCCGAAGAAAATTGCGTCTTTACATCCTAACGCCCTCGTTTTTCCCCGCGGTGGGTGGCCAGGAAATTCACCTGTTGCAACTCGCACAGAGTCTGACCGAACGCGGCATAGATGTTCGTGTCATTGCCATCGCCCGCGAGTCGACCGTCGCCGACTGCCAAGACCCGGTACCGGTAGTTCGAATTGCGAGTCAAGGCGCCACCCAGGGCATGGGTTGGAGATCCCTCGCAGCGGTTGCCATAGTCTTAAGCAAGCTTTTGTGGCGCTTGCTGCGGGATGCACGACATTACGATGCGGTACTGGTGTCCGGATTCAACGTGCTGCCGCTGGCACCGGCAATCGCGGGTCTTTTCACCGGCAAGCCATGCGTGGTGCGCCCGGAATCGCCGGTGGAGCTGCAGAGCGCCGTGGGAGCGAGCAGCCGGATAAGCATGAGACTCGAGGAGACATCGCTGCTGCTGCGTTTCCTATCGCGAGTCCGCAGCGCCTACGCAGGACGGATCGATCGATATGTGGCTATTTCTGCAGAAATATGCGCCGGTCTTGTAAAGGCAGGCATCGATCCTCGCAAGATCGCGCAGATCCCCAACGGCATCGATGTCGACAGGTTTTGCCCCGTCCCCGCCGAGCGGCAAGCGCAACTTAGGCTCGCCCTTGCGTTGCCGCCGCAGGCCTTGCTGTTAATCTACACGGGGCGAGTCGCGACCTCGAAAGGCGTGATGATGCTAATGGACGTGTGGGCGGAGCTTGCTCCGCGATTTCCGTGTGCGCATCTGCTCATCGTGGGATCCGGCGCGGAATGCGCCGATGATTGCGAGCAGGCCGCCCGCGACCTAGCACGCACCAAGAAGATCGTCGATCGTGTAACGTTTGTGGGCAGCGTGGCGAACGTCGAAGAATATCTGCAAGCTTCCAACGTCTTCGTCTTTCCGAGCGATAGCGAAGGCTTTGGGCTCTCGATCATCGAGGCAATGTCGGTGGGATTGCCGATGGTGTGTACGCGAGTGGGCATTGCGGCCGATCTCGAAGCTAGTCGCGGGTTGCGCTTGCTCGTGACGCCGCAAGCACGCGAGGACTTTCTGATCGCTCTGAGACGCTTGATCACGGAAGCGGACTTGCGACTGCAGCTGGGACTCGAGGCGCGAGAAATCGCCTGCGGCCAATTCGCCATGGGTGAAGTCGCTCGCCAGCATGCCGAGCTCCTGAGTCGTCTTGTTGAAGCAGAAGCCGCTGCAGCGTGAAGATGACCAGCAATGGAGCTTGGCTAACGACCTGCCGCTTGAGCGGGGGATCTGCTCAACCTGGCATTGTTCGTGCTCATCTCGCGCGAGTTTGGCGCCGCCGGGGTCGGCACTTACTCCTATGGCTTTACGATTGCCACATTCGCCTTCGTCATCGGATGCCTGGGAATTGAGGAGTTCTGTATCCGCGAGTACGCGCGTAAGGAGTCCATCCGGCAGCCGCCATTTCTCGCCGAGCTCTGGCACGGTTGTCATGGTCGCCGGTGCGATTGGACTGCGCGCGTACGCAGGCGTCAGATATTCCATTCAAGCAACCAATTGCGCGCTCACGCTCTGCGCTGCGGCAGCCGCAGGCTACCACCATCGCTTCGGCGCGAAAGAAATTGAGCGCTGAGCGAGCGCATGCAGTTTCAGGAGGGTCTTGTTTTTTGAAGCTCGCACGTACGTTCGGTCGAGAAATCCTACCCACCCGGCAATGTGTCTGTCACGAAATATCCTGACGCGGAAATTTCGCCGCGATTGGCCGTTCCAGCGAAACTTGTAAGCCTCCGCGCCGCGCATCAAATCGAATTCCGTGAAGCGCTTGCCGATTGCATCCTCAATCGCCAGAGATAGCAAGATCGTGCCGGCACTGTATTTGTGGAACTCAGGCGAATGTGCAAAGCGCTCGACGTAGCACCGACCATTGTGCACATAGGCAAGTATTCCGGCCGCCGGCTTTTGATCTGCATAAAGCAGGTACAATTGATACAAACCCGCCCGCGACAACTGCTCGCATACTTCCTGCTCGAAGCCGGCCGACTGCGGGTTATCGAAAGGCGTCATGCTGCCCTTCTCCTCGAGCCAACGCGCGCGGTAGACTGTTGCGAGATCGGCCAATGCCGCAGAGGTTTGGTCCGCTCCGCTGATTGCACGAAACTCGACAGTGAAATGCCGCTCGAGCAAGCGGCGGCAGTATGCGATGTCCTTGCGGAAGCGTTTACTCAACCCATTCAAAAACTCATCAAAAGTTGCAGGTAGCAGCAAGGTGGCGCATTCCTCGCCAGGGTCTTGCTGAACGCTCGGAAAGATTCTCCGCGACTCTCGCATGATCCACGGCATATTCGCAGAAAGTTCCGGCAAATCCCTGATCTCCAGAAAATGCCAGCGGCCGCGGTCGGCAATCAGATGCTCGAACAGCTCCTGAAAGAAAACAGCTTCGAAACCAGGGCGAACGACGACGTCCTGATAATCCGCGCGCCGGTGCCCGATCATCCGCAAATGCCGTAAGGGTATGCCATGCAGTCGCTTGGCCAAAAAAAGCGGAGCGATGCCGACCAGATGGCCGTCGGCTTTCAGCATTATCAGCCGTAAGTCCCCCGCCTTCCCATGATGCTTCCACCAGGCATAGTTCCATTGCCAGGATTGATAAGGCCGATGAGCGGGATTGCTCGCAAATAGTTCTTCCCATGCCGATTCCAACGCGCTGAACTCCTCGTCCAGCGAGATGACTCGCACGGCCATTGCTTCAGAACGCACCAGGACCTCTCCCCATCGGGGTTATTATGAGCGCTTGGCAGGACGGAGGAGAGCGTGTCCAGCGGGTTTCTCCAACGATTCCGACGCAGTCTGCACAATGCAATGTCGACCTCCGGTACGATAGTCTGCTGGGGCGATGGATCTTGCGGGTCGATGATGAGCTGCACATCGCAACGCTACAACCCCTGGCCGATGATCCCAAGCTGTCGAATTTGCCGCGAATACCAGCAACGCAACCGCCAAACCCAGGTAGGTGCGCGCGATCACTCGCGTCTCGACATCCCGAATGGCATCGAGAGCGGCGCCGGAAAGCCGCGCCGGAGCTACCGTTTTTAGCGAGCCCAGAATCACGATCGAACCGACATAGGGAAAGATCACTGTACCCAACATATCTCAGATCGGTTGAATCGAATAGATTGCCGCGCCCACCAAAAACACCCAAACCAACAGACGCAGAATCGCCGCGCCCCTTGCAGGACCATGTCATCCAATCGCCCGCGAAATCCCGTACCAAGGTCCGTACCGGTGGGAGACCTGGGATCGTCATTCACGTAACCCTTGTTTTTTATGGTGGGCGGTACAGGGATTGAACCTGTGACCCCTGCCGTGTGAAAGCAGTGCTCTACCGCTGAGCTAACCGCCCACGTCGCGCGGAAAGTATGACACCGACAAAAGGCTAAAACAAACCGTTCGCCCCGCCCATGACTTCCTGCCAGGCCGCTCTGCTAGACTCGCCTTCCCGATAGACTTTCGACCCACGATCATGACCGTCCGTACGCGATTCGCTCCCAGTCCCACCGGCTTTCTGCATATCGGAGGACTTCGAACCGCGCTTTTTTGCTGGCTGTATGCGCGCCGGCATGGCGGAAAATTCATTCTGCGGATCGAGGATACCGATCTTAAGCGCTCGACCGATGCAGCAATTCAGCAAATTTTGGACGGCATGGAATGGGCCACGCTGATTCAAGATGAGGGTCCCTTCTTTCAAACCAAGCGCTTTGAGCGCTACAAAGAAGTCATTGAAGAGATGCTGGCGAGCGGCACTGCGTATCGCTGCTATTGCAGCCGTGAGGAGCTGGAACGGATGCGCGCCGAGCAGACGGCGCGCGGCGAGAAGCCGCGCTACGATGGTCGTTGGCGCGAACGCGCCGATTACCCTCCGGGGTTACCCTTCGTCGTGCGTTTCAAAAATCCCTTGAGCGGCGAAGTGGTGGTCGAGGACGTCATTCACGGCCGCGTGGTATTTCAGAATAGCGAACTCGACGATTTGATTATTGCGCGCTCCGACGGAACTCCCACCTATAACTTCTGCGTCGTGGTCGATGACATGGATATGCAAATCACTCACGTCATCCGCGGCGATGACCATCTGAACAATACGCCGCGGCAGCAAAACATGTTGCTGGCGCTAGGCCAACGACCGCCGGTGTACGCGCACCTGCCCATGATTTTAGGTTCCGATGGAACCAAGCTGTCGAAGCGCCACGGCGCCGTGAGTGTGCTGCAGTACCGTGATGAGGGATTCTTGCCGGAGGCTCTGCTCAATTACTTGGCGCGCCTAGGTTGGTCGCACGGCGATCAAGAGATTTTTACGCTCGAGGAAATGATTCGCCTGTTTGACATCGCCGATGTGAATAAGTCGGCCTCGGCATTCAATGGTGAAAAGCTCGCCTGGCTGAATCAACAGCACATGATGCGGGTGCCGGCGGCGCGCATCGTGCCGATACTTCGGTGGCATCTGGAGCGGCAAGGGGTGCATGCCGACGATGCCGAACAACTAGAGCAAATAGTCCTGTCGCAGCGCGAGCGAGCCAAGACCATGCGGGAAATGGCTCTCAATAGCCTGTTCTTTTTCCGCGCACCGTCATCCTACGATGAGAAGGCGGTGCGCAAGCACGTGACGAGCGAGGTGTTACCAAAGCTGGCAGAATTGGTACAAGAGTTCGGGCAGCTGCAACACTGGCATGTCGCAGAGATTCACCGGATCATCAGCGGGTTTTCGGCCTCACAAGGCATCTCGCTCGGCAAGCTTGCGCAGCCGGTTCGATTGGCGGTTTCTGGCAGCACCGTCTCGCCACCCATCGATGCCACGTTGGCCATTCTTGGAAAATCCGAATCGCTGTCGCGATTACTGCGGGCTCTGGCCTGCTGGCAAGCGTAGTGCTTTCATTTTCTTGACGAATTGGTGCATGTCAGGTAACGTCCCGCGCCTCCATGTGGGGCCATAGCTCAGCTGGGAGAGCGCT
>JBEPVT010000070.1:0-22088 GCA_041690895.1 Gammaproteobacteria bacterium | reverse complement strand
GTGGACGGAGGCGCGCCACGCACGATTGGAGGAGCGAAATCGGATTTGCGCATATCTCGGCCAGCAGGTGCCGTTGTTGAATCGAGAATCGGAAACGATCGGCAAACAGATATTGCTACTGTGAACGCCGCCGGGGTTTTAGAACTCACTGAGTATGGTGCGGGGTCACAAAAGCCCGGAGAGGGCCCGCTCGAGCGTCGGCACATCGACCGGTTTGACGAGGTGCGCGTGAAATCCCGCCTCTAGCGCGCGCCGCTTGTCCTCTGCCTGCCCATAACCGGTCAAGGCCACCTTGCGAAGTTCTCGCCATTGCGGCCGATCCCGCAAACGCTTCACTAACTCGTAACCGTCGATGTCGGGCAGGCCTATGTCGATCAACATGACGTCGGGCTGAAACGACTCGATGCGCTCCAGCGCCTCCCGGGCACTGTGCACGGCCATCGACGTGTGGCCTTGCATCTCAAGCAGCATCGCGAGCGAATCGGCCGCATCAACGTTATCGTCGACCACGAACACGCGGCACGGTGGCACCTTGACTGCGTCCGCTATTTCGACGGCCGATGCGGGTGCCCGAGCGCGCGGCAGCCGGATCTCGAATGCGGAACCCAGTCCCTCGCCGGCGCTCCGCGCAAGAACCTGGCCGCCGTGCATCTCGACTAGCCGTTTGACGACGGCGAGACCCACTCCCAACCCGCCCTGCGCCCGATCGAGCGTGCGCTGGCTCTGCACAAAGAGATCAAAGATCCTCGGCAGCAGTTCCGGGGCAATTCCGCTGCCGGTATCTGCCACTTCAACGCTGACCCGGAATTCGTCGGCATGAGTGGTGATCTGGATCTCGGAGTGAGGGCCGGCGTACTTAATTGCGTTGGACAAGACGTTTCCAACACATTGGACGAGGCGGTCATTGTCGCCCTCGACGAATAGGGACCTGGAGCCTGATGTCGAGATCGTTAGGCGTTGATGCTTGTCCCGAAGCTGAGATTCGTAGGTCTCGACGGCTTGGGTGATGATGTTGGCCACATCGATCGTTGATTTTCTGAGTGGTATTTGGCCTTGCGTGACACGCGCGACATCGAGAAGATCCTCGACCAGGCGCGCAATGTGTGCGGCCTGGCGTTTGACGATTGCGGCCGCTGCGGCAGTGGGCGCGTCGGAATTCGGGATGCGGGAAAGAAACTCGGCCGCACTCCTGATGGGGGCAAGGGGATTTCGCAGCTCATGCGCGAGCATCGCGAGGAACTCGTCCTTGCGTCGGTCCCCCTCTCGGAGCGCCTCGATGATCTCGCGGCGTTCGGTGACATCGCGAAATAGCACAGCCAGGTCCACTCCCACTTTGAACGCTCGTACCTCTATCCAGCTCCGGCGGCCGTCGGGAAACTCGTAGCGGTGCTCGAGGTATCCAGGCTCCCCGTGAGCCGAGACGTGTCGATACATCCGGCCGAGATCGGAGTCGAACGTACCGGGAAACCGCTGCCAGTGGTTGCGCCCGATGAGCTCGTTGCGCGGTAAGCCGACCAGGCGGCTCGCGGGTTCATTGATCTCCAGGATGTTGAAATCCTGATCGAATAGCGTGAACGCCTCATCCATGTTGGCGAGCACGCCTCGTTGGCGAGCTTCGCTCTCGGCCAAGCGTTGCTCGCTGAACTTCTGGGCCGTCACATCGATGGTGACTCCGTCGAAATGGATCGGTCTACCATCGGTGCCGTAAACCGTGCCGCCGAGCGCGCGGATCCACTTCAGCTCGCCCGTTCTGGGGTGCACGGTCCGGTAGGCGATGTCATACGGCAGGTGATCGCGCGTCGAGACTTCGATGGCCTGGCGCGTGGGTTCCCGATCTTCCGGATGAATTCGGTCATAGAAGTCCTCGATGGTGATTCTTGCTGTTGGCTCGAAGAAAAAGTGCTCCTTGACGCGCTCATCCCATTCAAGCACGTCGAATGGCAAGTCGCAGTACCAGAAGCCGACGCCCGAAAGACGAATCGCGTAGTCGAGTCGTGAGTGAGTCGCCGTAAGCGCACGTTCCGCCGCCTGCCGCTCAGCCCGGCTCCGCTCGACTTCCCCGCTGTAGTAATCGACCGATTCGGCAATCGCTTGGTCAATCGCTTCGTTGAAGCGGATCACGTCCTCCAGTCGGGAGCCTTCATACGAAAACTCTGCGGAGGTGGTCCACAGCCGCAGTACGCTCGCGCGCAGGGCTCGATACTCACTCATCAGCTGGCTCATCGAGAAACCGCCCTGTGCCCGCAACGCTCCATGCACCTCGGCGGCCGTATGCCGAGCATCCAGGATGACCGGTGCCAGCCCATGCGACTTCGCCGTTTGTTCGGTTGCGGTTTGGGGCAGGCGTAGATCGGCCGATAAGGCGCGCAGAATTTGTGCCGCATAGTCTCGAAGCGCGCGCCCGCTCATGCTCTCAGCGGACGACACTCGAGTTGCAGCGAACGCTTCCCATTCGGCGAGGATCGCCTCCGCATGGGTATCGATGAATTCTGCCACATTCATGGGAATTACTGATTCAGCGCTGGCCTGCGCAGTTTATACAACTGGGCTGCTGCCGCTCTCGTACACACCACCTTGGTTGTGCCCTTGCCCAGGACACGTAGCATCGACGCAAAGAGGCCAAAAATCAGCTAGATAATAGGTGAGATAGATACTATAACTTATTGATATTGGTGCCCAGGAGAGGACACTCAAAGTAATAACCTTTTCTTTGATCTTCAGACGCTTACAGGTTCACGCCGCCAGAGTTACCCGCATCGTTAACCGCTGGTGCTTTCGCTGCGAAGTCGTACCAGGGCGTATCAGTGCGTACCAAACATTAAGTTTGGAAAGGGAGAGTGGTTCAGGGCGTTTCGGCGCGTCCCTTCCCAGCCCAGGCGGCGTCATGTTAGTGACGACGTCTACCCACCGAGTTCCAGGCCGCCCCAGGCAGACCTATGTTTCGCAGTGCTGTTCTTTGCTCACGCGATGTAACGTCATATTATTCATCCATAATCTCGTCTGTAATGGCTTCCTTACGGCGAGCGATGAATGCTCCGAGCGCCTCGTCCAGTTCTGGGCTAAGACCCGGGTCCACATAGTTGCCCAGCATCTTCTTCCATACGGCGTTGGCTCGTTGTTCTGTCGTGAGGCGACCCTCGCTGAACCATTGTTCGTACGATGAGTAGTCTGCGATCATCGACTGATAAAACGCCGTTTCGAAATTCGCCTGCGTGTGAGTGCAACCTAGGAAGTGATTGCCCGGCCCCACCTCCCGGATTGCGTCGAGTGCCTGGCCGCGCTCGCTAAGGTCGACGCCACTGGCGAGCATCTGCATCATGGCGAGCTGATCGATGTCCATCACGAATTTTTCGTAGGAAGCGACCAAGCCGGACTCGAGCCAACCGGCGGCATGCGACACCAAGTTGACGCCCGCCATTAACGTAGGCAATAAGGTATGCGCGCTCTCGAATCCCGCCTGAGCGTCCGCAATCTTTGAGGAACACAGTGCGCCGCCACTTCGACAGGGCACACCGATTCGGCGCGCCAGCTGTGCGGTCGCAAGAATCATCAGGGTGGCTTCTGGAGTTCCAAACGTGGGGGATCCGCTGCGCATCGACACAGCCCCCACAAACGATCCCATGATCACGGGTGCGCCCGCCCTCACAAGCTGGGTCAGTGCCATACCCGCTAACGTCTCCGCCAATAGCTCGGCAAGGCACCCTGCTGGGGTGACCGGGCCCATAGCTCCGGCAAGAACTGCAGGAACGATGATGCAGCCCTGATTGTGAGCAGCGAACTCCCGCAAGGATCCCAACATCCGTCCATCAAACGTCAAGGGCGAATTCGAGTTGATGTTGCCGAGCAACACGGCGTGCGTATCCACGAACGCTGGGCCAAATACCACCTCGGCCATGGCAATCGCGTCCGCAGCGTGGCTTGGCGTTTCAGGCGTGCCCTCACAAGCCATATCGCTGTAGCGGAAAAACGAATACTGGACATCGAGGTGCCGCTTATTTGCCGGTATGTCCATGGGCTCGCAAGTGCTGCCCCCGGAGAAATGAATGGCGGGAGCCATGTGCGCGAGCTTGATGAAGTTCTGCAGGTCCACCAGCGTTCCATACCGACGGCCCCGATCCAGGTCGGATACAAACGGCGGCCCTGCCACCGGTGCGAACACCGTTGCGTCCCCTCCCAACCGCAGGTTGCGGGCCGGATTCCGCGCGTACAGCTCGAATTCCTTGGGGGCTGTGCGCAGCAGAGTCCGGCATAAGCCTCGGGGAATCCTTACCCTCTCCCCATGCACCTCCGCCCCCGCGTTACGCCACAGGTCCAGTGTTGTCGGGTCCCGCCTAAACTCGATACCAATCTCCTCTAATATCACTTCTGCATTCTGCTCAATGATCGTCAAAGCTTCCTCGGAGAGGATCTCAAAGGAGGGGATATTGCGACGAATGTACGGGAGCTTTGCCGTTCCGTGGCGAGCGCGAGCCAGCCGACGCGCCTCGCGACTCCGGCGGGGAACTGGACTTGATTCGGACATACGAAGCGCCTATGTGCCAACGCCAGGAAGCAACCTAAGATAACTTGAGAAATGCTCAACTATCAAGTACGCGAGATATCGGCCCACAGAACATTGAAAAGGCCTCAGGATCACAATTGCGGCATAATCGTCGGGCGGGTCCGCGATCAGGCACATTAGTTAAAGCTTGTCGTCAATCCTCCTGCATGCCTGATTGATATGGAGGCTTGTGCCAGCGCGCATATTGGGCTCAAAAGCTCGAAGCGCTTGCTCAAACGGTTGCGTTTGATGGCGCCGCAGTTTGTTAATCTCTGCGTGAAGGTCAACAAATCAATGCGGCCGACGCGGAAGCGATAGGCGAGGCGGTCGCTCGGCCTGGTATGCGATGCGGGCCGACAACGCAGTTGAAAGTCAAAGCCTACTCTCGCTACATCGTGCTCGACGGGGTTTTTATCAAGGCGCGCACCGCCCAGGCGAACTAAATCCGCGGATTGCTTTGCGGAGGCAAACAGCAGCCGCTGGGGATCAGCAAGTGACTCTTCTTGGTCACTCAGGAACGAGGTGCAATACAACCTGGGTCTGTTTCGTGGGATCGTCTGAGACTTGCTCACCTTTTTTACCGGTGTCGGGAAAAACATCCACCGTAAAAAACTTCGTCGCGGCATCAAAATGCACAGGCGGAGGCGATCCGCGGTCAACTCTAACCTGCACACCGCGATCGGCATAACCTGTCAGCGTGACTGTCTTTTCGCCCTCGGCGAACGCCACGGTCGCGTGCAAGCCGTCTGCTCGCTCGGCGAGCGCGGCGATACGTTTCCGACCGTTGGAAATGAACTTTGCTTCATCCCCCAAAAAAGCTATACCCGAAGTGCCGATCGGCACGATTTCATAGTAGGCGCTGCCCTCCACACCCAGGTTCAAATGGAAAGCCTCCTCGGCGCGCTGACGCACAGCGCGACGATGGGTGGGATCATAGATAAGGACAGCGCCACTCAGACCCAACGTCGATGGAATGAACGAAGCGTCAGCACTCTGTTGGCGGCGGTTGTAAACAAACACGTAAGCCGTGCGTAGCGGCCCGTGATCCGTGTACGTCCAGGCAACCATCGGCGAGCTTTCTGCTTGTGTAGCGTCCGCCAAATACATCGCATCTGCGGGGACGATCGGCGCGTCCGGCTTCACCAATACGCCATCAGCCCGGGTAGCGCGCATCAGATTAGTCTTGTCTTGTTGGCCAATCGCATCGCTCGCACCGACTACGCCGCCGGAAAGCACCGCGAGCATCAGATTCTCGGTTTCGGTGCTGCGGAATACATCGGCCCAGGGCCATAAGCCCACTGAACGGGCGAGTCGCGACGTGTATAGAAAAGCATCCCAACGATGACGCAGGAAGCGATCTGGGCTGACACGGACAGTGGTGACGTTGTCATAGCGGGTGCTCTGAAGGAAGTATCGCGGCAGCCCCATAGAATATTGCACCGTCATGCCTCGTCTGCCGGCGGCGCGCGCCATGCCATCTGTAAATGCGTCCGCGGCGCCCACTGTGCTGGAAAGGTCTGGAGAGAGATGATAGATATGATCCAGCCAGTCCTGCTCATAGATCTCAACGCCGCTGCGATTGAGATAAGTCATCACGTCACCCCACCATCTTGGATCAACCGCGGCGAGACCAGAAATTCGGTAACGCACGTGATACGGACTTTCGGGATCCATCCAGCGGTTGTGTGTGATGAGCGGTAGGCCCACAGAGCGTTGGAAGGCCGCGAGACCTTCAGGGAACACGGCGGGGTGTGCCTCATATTTCCACAGGCCTCCATAGCGGTTCCATTCTCCTGCCGGCAGCTCCGGATTCACCGCGCCTTCCTCCTGGCCTTCAAGATTGGCGAATGTTTTGTAGTACCACCAGCTATCCAGTTCGAGATAGCGGATAGGAATGTGCTGCTCCCGCTGCTGCCGCACCAAGGCAGCGAGAGTGCCGGCATAGCCCAAAGCGCTATCGTAGTCGTAGTAGTAGGCGGCGCCGTTGTTCGTCCAATAACCCAGATAGCGGAGGCTCACGTCACTGTCGTTGGCCGGGCGCTTCTTGGCGCTCAGCGCGGTGAGAGTATTCCCCCAACGGTCCCAGGTAGCATTGATGCCTTGGCCGAGCACGAGCAGCGTGCGGTAATTGAAGGACGCCGGGAAAGATTGGACGGAGTCGTTTAGGCCGCTCGCCATCTCTCGAATGCCATCGCCGCTCTGGCGGGCGATCATGAAGTGGTTGGCGGGGGAAAGGATAGCGGCCTGCGCTTGATCATCGAACATGAGCCACGGGGTGCCGTTAGGCTCCAGCGTGAAACTCGGCGGAGCGAAGGTGGCGTCTTTGTAGCTGAAGTAGTGTAGGTTCGCGGGGAAAGTCGAGAAATCGGGAAAGCGCGGCAACTTTTCTGCCGGATAGACATTTTCCAAGTTGAACAGTACCGCGGCTTGGGAGTCGTACAACCGAATCGCGGCTGTTAGCGCCTGGGGCTCTTGCCAGCTGAAGCGCAGTTCTTGATAAGTGCCGACCGCATCCCGGCCGCGAGCCGATCTGACTTCACGTACCGCATGGCCGATTTGTCCGGCGAAGTGCCACTGGACTTTGCTGGAAGCAATTTCATAACGACCTGTCGCGATATCAATGCTGGCGCGGACCCCGGAAGGCGATTCCACGGTATTGAAGCGCCGATCAGCGAACCGCATGTACTGCGACCAGTCATAATCCGTGACGGAATGCACACCGCTGCGGATGTGATAGCCGACGAAGTCACCGACGGATACATTCACGCCAGGCATGTCCTCGACATCTAGACCGCCCTCCCCAAACAGGCGATACACCGGCTCGGCATTCTTGGCTGACAGGAATTCTCCGAGCGGATCGGCCCAGTCGTCCTTCTGCGCGCTCGCGACATAGACTGGCCTCGGCGCCATGAGTGCGATCAGCTCGTGCTGGTCAATAGGCAGCTCATTGGGCTTGCCGTTATAGTGTTTGTAGTTGGCGCAGAACCAATGTGGGAAGGCCTTGTTGATCTGTTCCGTGGTCTCACCATGGTCGTGCCGGGCGAGTGCCGCTCCGCCTTCGCCGGAGTCATTTGATATGACAAGGGCGAACCGTTCGTCTTGAGCGCCGGCCCATAATGCCGTCTTGCCCAACCGGGAGTGGCCCATTACGGCTACGTGTCTGGCATCGATGTCTCTATCTAATGTGAGGTAGTCTAGCGCGCGACTTAGACTCCAGGCCCAAGCCCCGATTGCGCCCCAGTCATCCTGGGCAAATTCCGTCTGACCGGATTTCCTCAGGAAGTAGCCGCGAATTCCGTGCCTCCAGCCTTGCGGATAATCCGGCTCTATTTCATCACGATCTAGGGTGGCCAATGCGTAGCCACGTTCTAGGATCTGTCGAACGGGCCATTCCATGTCGTGCATCGTGCCACGAGTACTTTCCGGCGGACGGATGAGCTCCTCGCGGTTTTTATCGCTGTTCCATTTCCACGTCTCGAGGATCTTGACGCCCGCGTCGGCCACGATTTCGTGGTTACCATGAAAGTTCATCACAAGGAAGGCCGGCGTTGGCCTGCGCGCGCTGTTGGGAACGTAAAGAAGAAGGTGGATCTGCGGGGCGTCACGCTCCTCACCGAGGTGGATCGTGATTTGTTTGCGCGTGGCAAGTCCCTTCAGCGCTCTTGGGTCAGTTTCGGTTACCTCGAATCTCAGCCGTTTGGGCGCAGCAGGACTATGGCCGTAGACCTGAGAACGGAACAACTCCAGTATCTCTGGGCGACGTTTGGCTTTCCAGGTTTGGGCATCGGAAATTCGTGACCCGTCACTGGCAATGAGTGGATCAGGCAAATTGAGCGGATCGGCATAGACGCTGTCGAGCATGAGGCAGGCGAGAAGCACGCTACCACTGATTCTCATGATTCTCATTTCACTGAACTGCCTTCGCTGTATTTCAGAAACATGCGCCTGGCTGTGGCGAGAGCGTCGCCTGCCGGCAGCAGCGCTAACGTCTCATCTTTTCTTTGCACCCAGCCCGTCGCAAAGTCCCGTTCCCACGCTGCGTACGTTTCCGAATCGAGCGGCACAGCCATCTCGAGTGAGCCCAGGGCGATCTCAATGAACTTCTGCCAGCGTGGTAGGTAATAAGTGCGAACAAGGCCATGCCACTGCCGGTTCGCATAATCGCAGAGCTCGCCGCCGGCCGAATGCCAAGTGGTAAGAATCTGGCGCGCGTTTCGTTCGTAGCCATCCGCTTCATCCGGAGTTCGCCCCCAACACCGAGCCTGCGCAATCCACGGTCCGAGGAGAAATTCGTGGCGAGTGCCGAGCATTAGATCCAGGTCGGCTGCGAGTAGGACGAATGTGGTTGAGACCTTCCGATATTGCGCGACATCTGCGGCTTCGTAAGCCTGCCGCATCTGCAGGTACAGATCCCTCGCCTTGTTCCCCAATACTTCACGGGTCAGGTTCACGATATCGAAGCGATAGGGGTCACTCACTTGCACGCTTGCCTTTGCCTCGAACATCCGCTCGACCGCCGCCGTGAGTTCGCGTGGCTCGTAGGTGACTTCCGGACGGGTCCAGAGATCAATGCCCTTCCAAGAGGGATACACTTGAAATATGCAGCCGTTCCTGCGCTCGCCGGACTTCCCGAACACGTTCACCGCAAGCCTATGCCACGCGTCGATCACAGCGGTGTCCGACTGCCCGCCTCTGCGGACAGCATAGTTCGTGACCCATGCGGCGAGATCGAGCGTGCCGCCAGCGTGCCAGGGCTGCTCGAGCACGAGCTCATAAATGATCGGATTGACGTTGAGGCCTTCGAGGGTCGAGCCGACCCCTTGGCAGCCGGTCACTCGTAAGGCGACCGCGATCTTATCGCGTGTCTGCTCGAGAGGCGCCAGCAGATGAGTATTGCCCCCGTAGTTGCCGAGATAGTTCCAGATGAAGGGATGGCCATAGAAGCTCTGAGTCTTTCGATAGAGCTCGTCCTCCTCGCAGGCATAGTCGAGCAGAATCAGCTTCCCTCGGGGCACCGCTTGCAGCATCGCAGGGAGTCGCTCATTCTGAAGCCATCGCTCGTCGCGGTAGGTCCAGGCCATCTGATACCAAAGCGCGCGCGCGTCAACGGCTGCCATCCCGTCGAAAATGGCTTTTGACACCTGGGCGAGATAGGCAGGCTCCCAGCTCGGCGGCTCGAGTTCGTTGAAAGGATCGGCGGCGTACCGATGATCGGTACCATAAATCCTCGTTTGCTCTATCAGGAATCGCTTTTGAATCTCCAGAAACAACGGGTCCAGCGGATCGAGAAACGAAGTTGCGTATTCTGGAGCCATGCCGCCCCAACCGGGAGTGATCCGGGTGATTCTGGCATCCGGTCGAAGCTTCTTAAGCTCCGTAGGCACATGTCCGGCGAAGGCCGCCAGGATCGGCTGCATGCCGAGCTCTCGCGCTCGCGCGAGGATTTTCTGCTGCAATTCCCTTTGCCCGTCGATGTACGAGAGCGGTAGCGGGCCGCCCCATCGATCGAGGTTGGCCATTCGATGCCACGGAAGATGCGCGGGCCCGGAGAAGTACGATCGAACCTGCTGTTCGCTCATCCCGAAGCTTTGCCAGACGTTGAGCCATACAGATTCCTGCCCGGCCTGCAGCAACGGTCGATTGATACCATTCAGAGCCATCCAGTCAAGAAAGCGCTCCCATTGGCTCCAATCCCACCAAGGGAACGTATAGCCGTAGGTACAGTAGTTGAGGAAGAACCGCTCTCGAGCCTGGGAGGTGCCCGCGACGGACGTTGCAGGCACCGGCAGGGCGAAATCGGAGTTCAGCGGGCCGGTTGCGAGCCAGTCAAAACTGACTTTCGCTTCGTGCCGCAGGTACTGATTGAAGGCAACCGCAAGGGAGAGCGCATTGGTGCCACGAAGTGCGATCCTGTTTCGAGGCGCTCTTGCGTAAGAGAATGTATCGCTGTCTGACGTTCTCGTGAGCAGCTCACAGACAAATCGGCCTGCATGCGAAGGCAAGACGCGTTGAATCAGCGCTTGAGCGCTTTCAATCGCCGCATGCGAACTCCCCGTAGCAAGGAGACGGCGGTGCGTGACGCAGAGCATTCCCGCTCCGGCGGCAGCTTCGAGCACTCTGCGGCGTGTCAGCCCTTGTCTCATTGCATATTCAAGCAGATGGCGCAGCGGACGCGAAGACGCGTCCGAAGTCTTCGCCCGTGCGCGGTAGTGTTCAGCACAAACCTAGTGGTGTCCTTACCCACTCCCGATGCATCTCCGCCACCGCGTTACGCCACAGTTCCAAGGTTATCGGGTCCCGCCTAAATGTGATTCCGATCTCGTTCAACACAGACTTGGCATTGTGTTCGATGATCGTCAATGCTTCCTCGGAGAGGATCTCGAAGGAAGGTATGTTGCGGCGAATGTACGGTTGCTTTGCCGCTCCGAGGCGCGCGCGCCTGGCGACCCCGACGGGGACCCGGCCTAAACTGGGACATACGAAGCGCCTATTTGCAATCGTCAGGAAGAGGCTTAAGATAACTTGAGATGTGCTCAAGTATCAAGTAAAAGGGTGTCGGACGCGAGTAACTTGAGGATGACTCAAGATCTCACTTGCGCCATAATCGTGGGCGAGTCCACGATCAGGCACATTAGTTTGAGGGGCGGTCCGCGTCCCGACAGAGAAGAGGGGGTAGTGCGTGTCGGTAGCAGGTGCTTTCCAACCGCGACAGGTCCATGGTTCGAACCAAGAGTTTCAACATGGAACTATTGATGCTGGAACGCTAGAGACCCGTGGCGCACTGATCGAGCAAACCAACCCGGCCATTCAATATTGCATTGCCAGCGAGTTACGACGAGCGGCATCGATGGCAATGCACCGGAACGTCTTGGAGAACTAAAGCATGATAACCATAAGCCTGAGGCCACCTATTGAAAGACCCTCACGAACAAGAGCGTTGGCCGCCGCAATTAGTTTGGCTATTGCGGGTCGCGCGTTGTCCCAAGAAAATACCCCACCGGTTCTTGAGGAAGTTATCGTAACTGCGACGATGCGCAATCAGAATCTGCTCGATGTTCCCTACAACATTTCCGCCGTCACCGCGGATCAGATTAAAAACAGCGGGGTCACGGATCTAGAGGGCATCACGCGCATGGTGCCTGGGTTGTCAGCTCCGGATCTGGGCCCAAGGGGCAATAGCTCGGGGAATTTTCTAGTAATTCGCGGCCTCAATACGACTTCGATTGGCGGGCTCGCGCCGCGACTTCAGCAGTCAACCGTTTCTACTTACGTGGACGAGACTCCGATGTTCGTGAATCTGAAGATCGCTGACATCAACCGCGTGGAGATTCTTCGTGGACCACAAGGAACGCTTTACGGATCTAGTTCTGTCGGTGGCACGGTACGATTGATTTACAACAAACCCTCGACCGAGGGCGCGCAGGCCGACTTTTCCACCAAAGTCTCTACCACGGCGTATTCTGGAAAGCCGTCCTACAGCTTCGATGGCGTTGGAAACCTTCCCTTGGGCGGGAATCTTGCGCTCCGCGTCTCAGCCGGTTACGAAAAGCTCGGTGGCTTTATTGACGCCGATTCCGCCGTGGTTTTCGATCGCCCACTCAGCTTGGGCAACGGCGCACAGCCGGTGCTCGCCAATCCCCAGGATCCACTCAACAGCGGCCTGACATTCAGGAAGATAAAGGATATTGATGACGCCACGACCTGGTATGCGCGTTCGGCTCTGTTGTGGAAGGTGACCGATAATTTTGAGGCGCTTGCGACGTATCATCACCAACACGATTGGTCGGGCGGGTTTTCGGCAGAGCGTCCTGGCTCCAACTACGTAACATCAAAGTATATTCCGCAAGAAGTACTCGATCGCGATGTTGATCTCTTGTCCTTGACGCTTACCGGAACGTTCGGATTTGCGACCATCACCTCATCGAGTTCGTACTATACAAACAATTACGACGATCTTTGGGATCTGACTTTTCTCGGGGAGCGGCTTGCCAATAGCGTGTACTACGGATTCTATCCGCGACCCACGCAGACGAACTATGACTTCTCGCGGGAGCACGCGTTTGCTGAAGAGATAAGATTGGTCTCGAAAGATACCGGCAAGCCTTGGGATTGGGTAGTTGGAGCGTTCTACCGGCAGTACAAGAATTCGCTGAGCGACCCGGAAACGATGCCAGGATTTTCTGCGTGGGCCGACTTGCCCGGCTCGGCAGCTGCTGCGAACGCGGCACTCGGCACTTCATATACTACATTTGGGGACGTAGTCGAGTTCTACAATGTGGGTGTGCGGCCCAGCAAACTGCAGCCGACTGACTTTATCTACAACTTCAACAGGACGCTTAAATTCAAGGATACCGCTGCTTTTGGAGAAGCCAGCTACCACTTCAACAAGGCATGGCAGGTAACAGGCGGAGCTCGCTTATTCCGGCAAGAATACAGCCAGCAAATACTTCAGGAACTTCCGATATGCGGTGTCTTTTGCTCCGAGTCCTTCGATCCAAGTACCTTTACAGGTGATCCGTACGGTCGTAGTACCGGGACCGCAGCGCAGTCGATCCGGAGCGAAGTGTTCAAGGCGAACACTTCATATCACTTCAATGAGGCGTCCTTGGGATATTTGACCTGGTCGCAGGGTTTCCGGCCAGGTGGCGCAAATGCATTCGCGATTGGACCGTGTCCCTATTGCGAACCAAATGGTCAGCTGATCTCTTATTCACCAGATAAGGCGACCAATTATGAAGTGGGCATAAAAGGGCACTGGGGCAGGTGGCTTCAGTACAGTTCCGCTCTATATCGCATCGACTGGCAGCACATACAACTCGAAAGGAGTGATCAGTTCACCGGAACGACCATCATATTCAACGGCGCTACGGCGCGCAGTCAGGGAGTAGAGCTCGAGCTCCAGGTCCAGCCGACGGAACGGTTTAAGGCAACCGTGGGCTTCACCTCGATCAATGCGAAACTTACGGAGGGTTTCGTCGTTGGCAACTTTACCGGCAAGGATGGCGATCGGTTGCCCGGTGCGCCGAAAACGCAGATCTCCGGCACGCTCGAGTTCATTCAACCCATCTCAAGTGGCACGAATTTGAGATTTCATCTGGACGGCGCTTATCGCGGCAGCGTGGCCGCCGGTCTTAACGACACCGAAGTACTGAGTCCCTTCACCGTCTTGAACGGATCCATTGGAATGAACCTGGGAAAGGCATTTGGAATCCGCGCGTTTGCTGAGAACTTGACCAATGTTAAGGGAGTGACGGATTTGAAATCAACGGCCTTTGCACTCCACAACCATCAGGAGTTCGTCACGCGGCCGCGAACCATTGGTATCGCGGTTACTTATAAGATGCGGTGACAAAGCATGACATTAACAACGGGCGCAAAAGTTTGCCTTAGCATGACAGGCGGATTCGAGACGGCGGGTTATGAAGCATAAGCAAGAACCCCCTGAAGGGCTTTGCATCAGCAGGCGCCGCGCGCTGCAGCTGCTCATTCTGTTGACGCCAATGGGGTTGTCGGCATCGAGGGTAGCGAGCGCCAGTCAAGTCCCGGTCGGCGGATCGCAAAAGAATGCGAGATATGTACCGCAGGCGCTTTCTACCCACCAGTATGATCTAGTAACGGTCGTGTCCGAGATGATGATTCCTGCTACGGACACTACCGGGGCGACGGCGGCGGCGGTAAACCAATTTATCGACACCATATTGGCCCGATGGAATGCCCCCGACGAGCGAACGCATTTTCTTGCGGAATTGTGCAAAGTCGATGCGACCGCCAAGCAGGCGTTTGACAGGCCATTTCTTGAACTTCAGGCTGCCGAGCGGGCCGCTGTCCTGACGAATCTAGAGGCGGAATCCAGCACCGATGCATCAGGAAAGCTTTTGGTAGGTCGGAAGCCTTTTTTTAGAATGATGAAGGAATACACGCTGACCGGCTATTACACATCTCAGATCGGAGGCGCAGGCGAGTTGGCGTGGATCCCTGTTCCCGGTTCCTTTGGCGGGTGCGTGCCCTACGGCAGCGGAAGCCGGGCAACGTTGCCTTACTAGTTGCCGAAGTTGCGCTTGGCAAGTCGAAGGCAGCCGGTGGGTGCTGGGCGAGGCAGTCGAGGAGGCCAGCTGTGATGCCGCGTCTGGGAATTGGATTTATCGGCAGTGGGTTCATAACGCAATTCCACATCAGATCATTCGCGGGCGTGAGAAATGCTGATATCAAAGGGATTTGGAGTCCACATCTAGACCACGCGAGGTCCACGGCAGCTCTCGCCCAGAGCGAGGGAGTAGGGGACGCGCGGGCCTACCCGTCGATTCGCGCCATGGTGGCGGACCCGGCAATCGATGCCATCTGGATTTGCGGCCCGAATTTTTCGCGCTTGTCCAACATCGAAGAAATCACGGATGCGATACGCGAAGGCGTCGGCACGCTGCGTGGGATCGCGTGTGAAAAGCCGCTTGCCAGAAATGTTGCTGAAGCCGAAAAGATCCTCAGGCTGGTCCAGGGGATTCGCGTGCCCACTGGCTATCTCGAAAATCAGGTGTTTATGCCCTCCCTGGTGAGGGCAAAAGAGATTCTATGGAAGCGAGGGGCCATGTGTGCGGGGCGCCCGTACCTTGCACGCGCCACAGAGGAGCACGGAGGCCCACACTCGTCGTGGTTTTGGCGGGGCGAGGCCCAGGGGGGCGGGGCACTCAATGACATGATGTGTCACGCGATTGAGGCAACGCGCTTCATGCTCACGGATCCCGGCAAGGATCGCTCGAGCGTTCGACCTAAGAACATTACGGCCAGAACCGCCAATTTGAAGTGGTCACAACCCAAGTATGCGAAGGCATTTCTAGCGAAAACAGGTGTGGCGAGCAACTCATCGGAACGAGCCGTTGAGGACTATGCGAGCGCCACAGTCGAATTTGTCGATGATTACGACAACACTCTGTTCGCTGAACTGACCACCTCATGGAGCTACGTGGGACCCGGCTTGAGAATCACGATGGAGCTTTTGGGCCCGGAATACTCCATGGCATTCAATTCATTGGAGTGCGGCCCCAAGATGTTTTTGAGCCGAGAGGTGACTGCGCGGGGCGGCGAGGACTTCGTTGAGAAGCAAAATGCCGAAGCCGGACTGATGCCCATCGTGTCGAACGAAGTGTCCGAGTACGGTTACGAAGCCGAAAATCGTCATATGGTCCAAGCATTTCTGACGGGACAGCGGCCACTTCTTACCTTCAAGGAAGGATTCGAGGTGGTGCAGCTCCTGATGACGGCGTACATGAGTGCCGAGCAGGGTCGGACTATTGAGTGTCCACCGCAGGGATTGGCGTCGTACGTCCCGGCAGTTGCCTGCAAATGATCGCAAACTCGTAACGCAATAAGTGCGGCCTAGAGGTAACGGTCAGATGTCCGCCCGCGGAAACGAAAAAACGAAGGATTTCGACGCCATTGTCGTTGGATCAGGAATAGCGGGTGGCTGGGCTGCAAAGGAACTTACCGAGAACGGGCAGCGGACATTGCTATTGGAGAGAGGCCGGAATGTTGTACACGGCGAAGACTATATAACTGAACATGTTCCTACCTGGGACATGGAATTCAAGGGATTAGGAGATCGCCGGCGATGGAGTGAGCAGTATTTCATACAGTCGCAGGCTGGTCCGGTCAACGAGGGCAATGTTCATTTTTTTGTGAACGATAGGGAGAACCCCTATAGCTGGCACAACGACAAGAAGTTTCTGTGGATTCGTGGCTATCAACTGGGTGGGCGTTCTCTCACGTGGGGTCGCCAGACCTATAGATGGAGCGAGCACGATTTCCAAGCAAACGCGAGAGACGGTGTAGCGATCGACTGGCCGATCAGGTACCACGATATTGAGAAATGGTACGCTCACGTGGAAGCGTTTGCCGGTATAAGCGGGTCCGTTGAAGGTATAGAGACCCTTCCAGACGGGATCTTCCTGCCCCCAATGCAAATGAACTGCGTTGAGCAGTATGTGAAGCCCAGAATCGAGGCGGGGTTTCCAGGACGTCACTTCATTATCGGTCGAACGGCTGTATTGACAGCGCCCCATAAAGGTCGGGCGCCCTGCCACTACTGTGGCCCCTGTAGCCGAGGATGCTCCGTTGGAGCTTACTTCTCCAGTCTGAGTAGTACTCTGCCGGCCGCGAAGGCCACCGGTAAGCTGACTATTCGACCCGATACCATCGTGCATAGCGTCATCTACGACGAAAAACGAGACAAAGCAATCGGTGTCAGAGTAATCGACAGACTGACCAGACGAACGCGAGAGTACTTTGGCAGGTTGATCTTTCTGTGTGCATCCACAATGGGCACCACACATATCCTGCTTAATACCAAGTCTCGCAGATTCCCGAGTGGGCTTGGTAACTCAAGCGGTGTGCTGGGCCATTACATCATGGATCATCACTTCAAGGCGGGCGCGACCGGCACATATTCCGGAATGAGCGACAAATATTATTACGGAGAACGCCCAAACGGAATCTACATTCCACAATTTCGAAACGTCGACCGCAGGAGCATGAGGAAGGATTTTCTTCGTGGATATGGCTACGAGGGGAAAGGTCATCGCGCATCGTGGCGACGTGGGATGGAGATCCCAGGCTTCGGAGCGACATGGAAGGAAGCGCTAAGAGATCCGGGTCCCTGGCAAGTGACTCTCCAAGGGTTTGGTGAAATGCTGCCTCGCTATGAGAACTACGTTGAGCTCGATGAGACACTGACCGATGCGTGGGGATTGCCAACACTTAAATTCAGTTGCGCGTTGGGCGACAACGAACTAGCGATGCGGCGCGATATGGCCACCGCGGCTGCGGAGATGCTGGAAGCGTCCGGAGCCAAAGACGTATCGCCATTTGTGGAAGCCTACGTGCCCGGGGAGGGCATTCACGAGATGGGTACGGCGCGCATGGGCTCAGACCCTAGGACCTCGGTGCTGAACAGGTTCAATCAGCTCCACGATGCCCACAATGTATTCGTGACCGATGGAGCCTGCATGACTTCCTCTGCCTCTCAGAATCCTTCGCTGACGTACATGGCCCTGACTGCCCGCGCCGTGGACCATGCCCTGCAAGAACTCAAGAAGGGTCATCTATGACCGGGCAAGTGACTGGCCTCTTCAATACTCACATCCGCTTGTGTGTACTGATGTTTTTGCAGTTTTTCGTCTGGGGCGCGTGGTACACGATGATTGCGGTGTATATGCAAAGTCACGGCATGGGAACACTGACTCATTGGGCGTACACAGTGAACCCGATTGCCGCCATCTTCAGCCCACTGCTCCTTGGGGTGATTGCGGACAGAGTGTTCGAGGCACAAAGGATACTTGGTGTGATGCACATCTTGGCTGGTGCAATCATGCTTTGTGTTCCGTTGACGGTGGGCAATCCCATCGCGTTTTTGACTCTCTTGCTACTGTACAACCTGTTCTATATGCCGACGCTGGCTCTTGCCAATACAGTGTCGTTTCATCATATCCCGGTGCCTGAAAGGCAATTCCCTCGCATCCGTGTATTTGGAACGGTGGGGTGGATTGTCGCGGGAATCCTCGTGAGCTTCGGCTTGCCAGTCTTCTCGGCAAACGCCATGCCGGAGCAAACTGCTCTTCCACTTTACATGGCGGGAGGTGCAGGGTTGGTGCTGGGTTGCTTCAGCCTTACATTGCCGCGCACACCACCTGGCGCTTCGAGTTCTCCATCGACTATCCGCGGCGCCCTTGGTATCGACACATTAAGGCATCTGGCGGGTCGCAACGTCTACACATTCCTGGTAAGCATTTTCCTCATCTGCATTCCGTTGGCTGCTTACTACAATTTTACGCAACTGTATCTGCAAGCCGCAGGCTTCAGGAAAATCGCCGCGGTGCAAACTCTGGGACAGGTGTCCGAAGTTGTCTTTATGGCGTCGATGCCGATCGCATATGTTCTGCTCGGCAGCAAGCGCATGCTGCTCGCAGGCATGGCTGCATGGGCTCTTAGATATGCTCTATTTGCAATTGGCGCCGCCGGCGGCATGTCCTGGATAATTCTTGTAGGAATACTTCTCCATGGGCTTTGCTATGACTTTCTGTTCGTGGCCGGACAAATTTACATGGAGCAGCGCGCACCACCAGCCTATCGCGGTCAGGCTCAGGGGCTATTCATTTCCTTAACCTATGGATTGGGAATGCTTGTCGGCGCGCAATTGATGGGGGCAATTCACAATATCATTGCCGATGGAGCGACTGAGCTTGCACTTCCGCAATATCGGGTCTTGTGGGCATTTCCAGCGCTGCTCTCGGTCGCCGTAATGGTTTTCTTTGCCTTTACGTTTAAGCCAACTAGCAATGAGGCCCTGTCTGGGCGCGCGCGACAAACCACGGTCAGTAGCTGATGCCACATGCTAATCGTCACGGATGCCAGCGATGTGGGTTCCTATGATTGAGGATCGGCAACGGCAACGGTCTCGTGAGGCCTCGAAGCTGAACGACGAAATCTGGTCGCTGGTACGGTCCCGTCAGTTGCCGGCTGCAGTCGAACGATGTCACCGACTCAATGACCAGCATTCAGAGTTTGTCCCTGGATGGTTGTTGGCGAGCCACTTGGCACTGGAGCTCGGAGAGTCAACAAGAGCACTCAAGTGCGTGGAGCGTGCGATACATCTAAGCGGGGAGTCCGCCCAAAGCCTTCTTCTAAAGGCCAATGGCTTGCGCGCTCAACATCGACATACGGATGCGCTTGCCTGTGCAGAAAAGGCAGCCGAGCGCCAGGATTGCCACGCAGGAATCTATGGTCAGCTTGGATTGTTTTACACGAACGCGTGCCGGTATGAGAGGGCTCTAGATATGTATCAGAAAGCCGTCCATCTGGATCCGAGCAACGTGGCACATCTATTCAACCGCGCTACCGTACGCCGGTTCCTCGGTGACTTAGCCGGTGCTGAATCGGATTACAACAAAGTCATAGCCCACGATCCGCGCGATTGTGAAGCATATTTCAATCGCTCGGAGCTACGACGACAGTGTAATGAGCATAACCACACTGAAGAGCTGGAAAGACTTCTGGATGGAGGCATTGGTGATTGGCGCGGAGCAGTTCAAATACATTATGCATTAGCCAAAGAATACGAAGATCTCGAAAGCTACGGCCTCGCATTCAAGCAGTTCGAAATGGGCGCGAAGCTCAGGAGGCAGCACCTTCAGTACGACGTGCGACAGGACGTCCACATCATGAGTGCCATAATGGAGGCATTTACGCCTGACATGCTGTCGCGTGCGCCGCGTACCGCCGTCAAACCGCGCAAGAAACCCATCTTGATATTTGGGCTGCCGAGGTCAGGAACAACTCTCGTGGAGAGAATCCTGGGCTGCCATAGCAATGTATCTCCGGCAGGTGAACTCGATGAATTCGCTGCATCGCTAGTTGCGGTCGTGTCAGGTACGAGTGGCTCTCGAGTGCCGGCAATCGACCTCGTGCGCAAGTCCGCACAATGTGATTTTTCAGAATTAGGAAGAATCTATCTCGAACGCGTCGCTCATTTAACGGGCGACACAGCCCATTTCACGGACAAAATGCCATTGAACTTCCTGTACTGCGGACTCGTTAGTCTTAGCCTTCCTGAGGCCAAATTGATTCACGTAAGACGTCAACCGATGGCCGTATGTTTCGCAATGTATAAGACGTTGTTCAAGCAAGGGTATCCATGTTCCTATACCGTCGAAGAGATCGGTGAATACTACGTTGCCTATAGAGCACTAATGGATCATTGGCAGCGGCTTTTTCCAGAACGCATCCTTACGATCGGCTATGAACAATTGGTGTTGCATCAGCGGGAGGAAACGCAGCGCATGCTGGATTTCTGTGATCTGCCTTGGGAAGAGGCCTGTCTAGACTTCCACAAGAGTGTCTATCCATCATCTACGGCTAGCGCGTCCCAGGTACGACGTCCCCTGTATCGGTCTTCTCTTAATATGTGGCGCAAGTATGGTGCCGATCTGGCTCCGCTTAAACAGTCGCTAATGCGAGCCGGCGTGCGCGAGGATGAATTGGAGATGGAGTGGGCTGAATCGCATTCGACGGGCAGGCCGTGATGAGCAAATCTGCACACGCGCCTTCATGGTTCGGCCTAATTGAGACGGCACTCGGTCGAATGTCCTCGGTCGCAAGAAATGTTGGTGCTCCCGCAGTCTGGGCTGGAGGCCTCACTGCGTTGCTGTTGGTGTTCAGCTGTGCGGTCCATGGACAAGGCACGAAAGGCAACCTGGATCATCAGTTGAAGACCGAGAATGTCGAAGTCTCGGTTGCCATGCCGGATGGCGTGAGATTGTGGGGGTGCTTGACCAGGCCGGTTGACTCCAATTCGGCGCACAAGTATCCCGCCTTACTGATGTTTGATCCGTATAGCGTCAAGTGCGACGGACAAATACCCGGCTGGCAGTATTTTGCGGCCCACGGTTATGTGGCCAGCTATTTTCACGTCCGCGGTACTGGTCTAAGCGAAGGCACCCTGCCCGAGCGGGAGTATTCCGAACAGGAAATAAAGGATGCAATCTCCCTGATTAAGTGGTTATCGAAACAGCCGTGGTCATCGGGGGCCGTCGGCATGTATGGACACTCATGGAGTGGGTTTAACGCCTTACAAGTTGCCATGCGTCGACCAGCCGCTTTGAAGACGATTGTGGCTCAGGTTGCAACGGAAAACCTCTATCACGAAGGTGAGAGGTTTACTGATGGTATTTTTCATTTTGACTCCTGGAACGCCTACGCCGATTTGCTCATAACCACGCCGGAGCCGGCCGATCCTATGTCGGTCAAGACGCTTGAGGAGCGGTTTGACCAACCACCCTGGACGCTCATTTACAGTCATCACGCGCGCGATGATGACTTTTGGCGGCGAAATATTCGCGTGGACAATAATCCGCGTGGCATTGCAATCCCGATCATGATGATTGGTGGTTGGTATGACGGCTATCGTAGCGCAATCTACCGCGCACTCAGCCACCTGCAG
Organism: Gammaproteobacteria bacterium; assembly: GCA_041690895.1. Classification (GTDB taxonomy): domain Bacteria; phylum Pseudomonadota; class Gammaproteobacteria; order Steroidobacterales; family Steroidobacteraceae; genus Bog-1198. The sequence continues at coordinate 564 of JBEPVT010000070.1, read as the reverse complement.
GTTCCGATGAAGGCCATTATCGGCCCATGGAATCACAGGTTGGATAATCCAGCTCCGTTGGCCGATCTCGACGGCCAGACACTTCGTTGGTGGGATTACTGGCTCAAAGGCAAACCTACCGGTGTGTTAAAGGACCCGCAGCTAGTTGCCTACATGCGACGGCCCTACGTGCCGAGTCCGTTTCCAGGTGCAATTCCCGGGGAATGGCGGGCGGTAAAGAGTTGGCCACCAGATAACCTGATTACGCATCGTTTGTACTTGGGAAGTGATGGTGCTCTGTCTGCTGATACATCGAAGGCCGGGTCCGATCTGCTCCGATATGTGCCGTCCGCCGGCATTGAGGTCGGTACATGGTGGGGCGACCCAATGCCGGATCAGCGGCCAGCAGATGCCTACAGTTTGGTTTATGAATCGACGCCATTAGCGGACGAACTCCAGATCCTGGGTGTACCTCGTGCGATGCTCTCCGGTTCGGCGAGCGCCCCTCATGCGAACTGGTTTGTCAGGCTTTCGGATGTCGCGCCGGATGGCACGGTCACGCTAGTCACGGGCGGAGCTCTAAAC
>JBEPVT010000069.1:0-22657 GCA_041690895.1 Gammaproteobacteria bacterium | reverse complement strand
AGGACCCTTGATTAGCACTCTTGTTCAATCCGGACAATGGTAGAAATCTACATCCCGCGGCGCGTCGGATAACGAAGTCGAGGGGTGAGGTGCCTCGTTTTCACGCCCGGCGCCACTGCGTCGATCATTGGAACTTGCGCCAGGTCAAATAGTGATGATTCCGCGGCTCAAGGCAATCACCACGGCCTCGAGGCGGTTCATGGCGCCAAGCTTGCTGCGAATTGAATCGAAGTGGTTCTGCACAGTCCGCGGACTGATCCCAAGGCGCGCAGCGATGTCTTCGCTGGACAATCCATGCGCTGCCATCACCAGGCACTCGCGTTCCCGTGGACTTATGTGAGAGCCCTGCAGATGAGCCGGCACCAGCTCATTGATGACAGCGTGAACATAGAGTTCGTGAAAATAGAGTCCGAACATCATGATGCCCTCGACGGCCTGAGCGATCATCGCGCGTCGGACCGAGTCCATATGAGGGATCGAAGTGCTCAACGACATGATCGCCGTACGTCCACGCATGTCGCGAATGGGGCACGCAACCCCGCTCGCTATGCCGTAGTGTTCCATCACGTCGAGAAATGAATCGATCGCAGGTGACCGGCCACGGTAAGAAGCCTGGTCCCAGACGACGGGAACCACTGTCTGCAGGATGTCCTGAACCCGAGTGTCGACCTCGATCAGCGATTGCTGGTCGTAGATACGCACCAGTTCTGCCGGCCAGGTGACATACACATACTGGCGAGTTTCCGCATTGGGTCGCGGGCTCAGGCTCACGCCGTACATGAACCCGTCAAACCCCAAGCTTCGTGCGAACGCGCTGACGATTGGCGCAACGTCATCGCCACGATTGGCGGCCGCGACCAGCGGCTGAATGCGCTGCGGTACCAGATCAAGCGAGCGGACCGTCGTGGACGGTCCCAGACGGAGCGGGGCTAGCATCGTTCAGCGAGGCTAGCGGAGTGCTGCGAGTTTTCACACTACGGGAAACTGCAGTTCGTGAGCAGGCGTTCAAGATGCCGAAGTCACTCAGCACTGCATGTGGCGGACACGTGAAGCCCTGAAGAGGGGTCAGACGCGACTTTTAATTGCTCCACCGCAGCAGGACCGGAGGCTATCCGGCCATTTAGTGAACGTTGATCGTCGCAGTATCTGCACTTTCCCGCATTGATCATGGTTACGCCTGTGCGCTTCTACGCGCAGCCGTAGATGCGGCTTTCCGGCATCGCGCGCAGGCGAAAGCTCCTTCTGATGCTCGACGAATTTCCCGCACTCGGCCGTCTCGATTTTTTCGAGAGTGCGCTTGCCTTCATGGCCGGCTACGGTTTGCGGGCGTTCCTGATCGCGCAATCCTTGAACCAGATCGACAAGGCGTATGGACCGAACCACGCGATTCTCGACAACTGCCACGTGCGCGTCACCTTCGCCACCAATGACGAGCGCACGGCACGGCGAATCTCCGACGCACTGGGTACTGCCACCGAACTTCGCGCACAGCGCAACTACGCCGGCCATCGGCTGGCGCCCTGGCTCGGGCACCTGATGGTGTCGCGCCAGGAAACGGCACGACCGCTGCTTACCCCAGGTGAAGTCATGCAACTGCCGCCAAGTGACGAAGTGGTGATGGTGTCTGGGCATCCACCGATCCGGGCCTCCAAGCTTCGCTACTTTGAAGACCGCAACTTCCTGCCGCGGGTCATGCAGCCGCCTGTATTGGCAGACGGTGGGTACCGTGACCGGCCGGTGGCGCGCCCCGATGATTGGAGTGGCTTGACCCCGTTGGCGGAAAGCTCGGTGGCAATCCCCGCGCATGCCCGCGGCAACGCTTCGGATGGAGGAGGTGTGGGCCTCGAGCCGAAATACGTCCGCGACCAGGAAGTCGAGTTGGTCTCGCCACCCGCCAACGACCTAGCGGTCCTGGTGGACGACGATTGCGACGGCGAAGAAATGCCGGCGAATGCGCTACCCCAACCCATGGATTCGCGCCTCACACGCAGGGCGCGCTGGGCGGCACTCGACCCCGATGACGGGATGGCGCTATGAGCCGCGCGCGACTGAATGTGTTTGTCGAGCAACCACATGCGGCCAGGCTTGCCGAGCTTGCGACCTTGAAGGGGCTTTCGAAGTCCTCGATCGTTGCCGCAGCCCTGTCGGCCTTTCTCGCGGTCGACGGCGTTGATCGGCGCGAAGCGGTGGTTCTGCGCCGCCTCGATCGACTCTCAAGCCAGTTCGAAAAGCTCGAGCGCGACCAGAACATTCTCATCGAGACGATGGCGCTCTACGTCCGCTATGTGCTGTCCGTGAGCGTGCCACTGCCCGAATCGCAACAAGACGCCGCACGCGCACAGGGACGTGCCCGCTTCGAACAGTTCGTGCAACAACTTGGGCGCCATCTGCAACGTGGGGGCAGCCTCATTCGTGACGTGCATCAGGAAGTGTTTCCGGACGCAGCGAATGGCTCCGAAGGCGGCGAAGCTCATGTGGCGTCGTACAAGGTGAGCCCGTGACCGCGGGCGAACGCATCGACGGGGTCGCGCGCACCGCCGACGAGCGGCGCTCGCGAATGCTGCACACGGCGCTGGGGCCAATCATCGGCGCCGCACTCGACGAACCGGAGATCGTAGAGGTTCTGCTCAATCCAGACGGTACGCTGTGGTTCGATCATCTGGCTCGGGGACGAGAGCTTTCCAGCTTCACGATGAGCGCAACCGATGCCGAACGCATTATTCGGCTCGTCGCGGCGCACGTGCAGGCGGAGGTCCACGCAGCCGCGCCAATCCTCTCGGCCGAACTTCCGGAAACCGGCGAACGCTTTGAAGGCCTGCTGCCTCCCATCGTGCGCGCGCCCGCATTTGCCATCCGCAAGCGTGCCTGCGCGCTGATTGGTCTTGACGCTTATGTCCGGGATCGGATTAGCGCGATCATCGTAGTCAGCAATCTGGCCTTCGATCGTTGGCCCAGCGCCCTGGCCGACGATGCGACGCTTACTGCCACACTACTCGACCGTTTGTTGCACCATGCCAACATCGTGCAAATCCGCGGCGACAGTTAGCGCCTCAAGGACAAACGCAAAGCCAGCGCAGTGATACCGAAGGAGACGTCCAAGAACGTTTCCCCCGATGTCCACGTCGATCCAACTCGTCACGGCGGTGTTACTCCACGCATTTGATGGTGGGCTCACGCCTTTGGTCCCTCATCCTTGAGCGGGCGGTTTTCGATCACCCGGCGATACGAGAAGGGCGCCAAGTCGATCGTCTCGAAGCGCCCAGAGGTGATCAGTTCGGCGACTCCCCGACCAATCGCCGGCGCATGCTGCAACCCGTGACCCGAAAACCCTGCTGCCACGAGAAAATTGTCGACGCCCCCCTCGAATCTGCCAACGATCGGGTTCCCATCCATTTCATTCATGTCGTAGTGACCGACCCATCCGCTCTGAACGCGAACTGCCTCGAACGCCTTACTGCGCTCAAATAGCGCAGGCCAGAGTTCCTCCTCGAACAAGCAATGATCGAGTGTCCAATTGAAGCCACGAGGTTCGTTGAATTTCGTCACGCCGACCAGGTAGCCTTCGCGCTCCGGTCGGAGGACAAACCCCGAAGCCTCCCGCATGACGGGAATCTTTTCGATCACCCGCTCGGCCTTGAAGTAGAACTGCTGGCGTCGCAGTACCGAGATTGGAACTTTCATTCCCACCATCGCACAGACTTCTGGTGCCCAGCAGTTCGCGGCATTAATCACTTGCTCGGCGGCAACCGACCCGCCTGAGGCCAGCTTAACTCCGACTGCCCGTCCGCCGGACACGTCGATCGCCGTCACGCGATCTTGCAAATATACCGCTCCGGCGGCCAGGGCCGCTCGTCGGTATCCCATCAGCGCGGCATTCGGATCGATTTGTCCGTCGGCCGTTGAGTACGCAGCGGCGTCGACTCGAGAGAAATCGAACGACGGATAGCTCGCTTCGAGCTGCGCTCGGTCGAGTATCGACACGTCAACGCCCAGCGCCCGCTGCATCTCGGCCGTGTGTTGCAAGCTCACAATAGCTGCGTCTCCGGAAACCATGTAGAGGTACCCAGTTTTCCGAAACGCCGGATCGAATTCAACATTCCCAGCGGGCACGTGCTTCGCAAAGTCCCGGTAGACTTCATGGCCGAACTGAGACATCTGGACGTTCTCGCGCACGCCGTGTAGAAAACGGACCCCCCCGATCGCGCGCGGTGTAGCTGCAAATTCATATCCTGGATCAGGCTCGATCACAGTAACTCTTGCGCCAACCCGTGCGAGATAGAAGGCAATGCTTGAGCCGATTACACCGCCGCCGACTACGAGGATCGCTTTAATCATCAAAAGCTCCAAATCCTTGACGCCGAGCGCTCAGGTGATCTTCGACACGTCGCCTGCCCATTCCGTGGAAGCAAGGTGGGCCGCGTGGAACGTTCGCTCGAACGCAGAGGCGTTCGCGGCCGCGGGATTCTTCAGAAGCGATTCCCGGTAATGCTCGGAGTCGTCCTTGGGAAAGTAGCCATAGCGCAATGCATTGGGATTGTCATAGAGTGAACGTTTGTTCGCTGAGACTCCCCACAGTACGTCAAAATGGGTGTCCGGGAAGTCGAGCGCACACCGCGCGAGTTCGATCATGTCGCCCGGGCTAAGCCAGGTCGCGAGGTCACGGATTAGAGTCGGCCGTTGCTTAAAAGTAGCGATCCGGAGCGCGACAACTTGAACGCCGAACTTATCTGCGAAATAGCGGCCGGCCGCTTCACCGAAGGCCTTGCTCAAACCGTAGCGTGTGTCTGGCCGTGGTGGCGAATCGAGACCTACCCGCGTCGTCGTGCGATAGAATCCGTGCGCGTGAATTGAACTCGCATAGACGACCTTCTTGACGCCCTGCCTGCGCGCCGCCTCGAAGATGTTGTATGTACCGGCGATGTTGCTCTGCAGCACCGTTTCCCAAGAGGTTTCGCCGATAACTCTTCCGCTCTCTCGTATCGCGCCCAGCACGCCACCGAGGTGGACGATCGCGTCTACGCCCGTGCATAGCCGAACTATTGCGTCCAGGTCGGACAGATCCGCCTGAACGCATTCCTCGCCAGGTCCCGCGGGCTCAAGGTCGCGGATATCTGTCAGGCGCATCAACGAGCAGTCTTTTCGCAGGCCGACTCGAAGCGTTTTCCCAATGGCGCCCGAGGCGCCTGTAATCAATATGGTTCTTTGCGAAGCCATCACGCGCCCTCGTTCAATGTAAGTTCAACATAGGTTTTCTCGAGCCTCTTGGAACATTCCATCGCAAAAACCAAGATCGGCAGGTCCACCCGCATAGCCGATTCTCCACCCACTCATTGCATGCATCTTTCACACGCAATTTACGACCAAAGCACGTTCTCGAGCTTCAGCTCGATGTGTTCTGCCTCGCCGCGTGCTACCGACTCAGGTCGTGCTTGAAGACGTCAGCGCGCTGAACGGCATCATCATCTTCGTCCGCTACAGTGACCAGAACGGAAACGTTCGTATGCTCGGACGTTCTCATCTCGTAGATCATTGGTGAAAGTGGATGGTACTTCGCGAGGTTCACTTCATTCATCATCGAATTTGCTTTGTCGCCCTGCGTCGAGGCGTCCCGGATCATGTTGGCTCTCCCTTCGTTTCGGCTAAGGTTGACCTACACGTGGCAAGCGCGACGGCCGCTTCGATAAGCTGCGTTACCAGTTCCTGGCGTGTATTGAACGAGGTGACGAAACGCACGAGCTCCGGCATGTCCGGCTCCGGATGCGAGAAGCCAAAGCCTTGGTGGCGCAGCCCTGCGGCGAGCGCCGTTGGCAGCTCGACGAATATCTCGTTCGCCTCGACTGGGTGCACGAGGCGCACCCCATCCACCGCGGACAACCCCGTCGCGACGCGATCGGCCATCGCGTTGGCGTGTCGTGCGTTTTGCAGCCACAGATCGTCACGAACGTAGCGTTCCAGTTGCACGGAAAGGTAGCGCATCTTCGAGATCAGGTGTCCGGCGCGCTTCTGGCGGAAGCGGAACGACTCGGCAAGACCCGGTCGGAAGAAGACGATGGCGTCGGCGATCATCGCGCCGTTTTTGGTGGCGCCAAATGACAGGACGTCCACGCCAGCGCGCCAAGTGATCTCGGCTGGGTGACAGCCCAGCCGCGCGACCGCGTTGGCGAAGCGCGCCCCGTCGACATGCAGGATGAGTCCTGAAGATCGGCACACCTCCGCAATTGCTGCAATATCCGCCGGCCGGTAAAGAGTTCCGCGTTCGCTCGCTTGGCTTAGGCTCACCGCCGCAGGCGGCGTGTGAGTACGCCCGGCGATTCCGCCGAGAGCTGCGCGCAGACCCGCCGCAAGTGTATCGGCGCTGAACCGCGCATCGGATCCTTCGAGCGAGATGAGCTTTGCGCCACCACTTGCGTGTTCCGGCGCTCCGCACTCAGACGTATGAATGTGCGCGAGGCGGTGGCAATATACTGCGCCCCATGGCGGCACAACCTGGGCCAGCGCGAGGGCGTTCGCGATTGTGCCTGTGGCAACCGGGAACACCTCGACCGGCGTGCCAAAGAGGTCGCCGAAGCGATCGTTTAGCGCTTCGGTGGCGGCATCGGTCCCGTACGCGGGAGCTGTATCCGAAGCGGCGCGCAACAGTTCCTCTAGAATCTCCGGGCAAACGCCGCTCACGTTGTCGCTGCGCAGATCGATCACGGGCGTGCCTCGTTCGCAGGGGCACCGTATCCACCCCCACCGGCGGTCTCGATGCTTACGCGGTCGCCATCCTTGAGCATCCAGTGACGCGCTGGGTCGATCGGGTCGCCGTTTAGAAGGAGACGCGCCGGCTTGCCTGCCGAGGCGCCGAACAGCCCCTCGGGCCCAGACTTGCGTCTCGTCATTATCGCCGAGAGACCGAGGCCCTCGGCGCTGCGCACTTCGAATTCGAGCACAAGCCCGTCGCCGCCGCGCATTGCACCGATGCCGCCTGAATCGCGCCGAACGCACCGTCGGATCACAACGATTGGCGCCTGAGACTCAAGCACCTCGATGGGGGTGTTGCCCATGTTCGACGGAAAGCTGATTGCGCACAGGCCATCGCGACGAGCGGAGGCACCTTGACCGCCATTGATAAACGAGGACACGGCGAACGCCCGGCCGCCGCGACTTCCATGCAGCGTCAGCCCGCAGTTGCCTGAGCCTGGTGCGGTAACCCGTTTCGGGAGAACAGGTGCGAGTGCCATGTAGATCGCAGCCGGCAGGATGTGACCTACCGGCCCGCGCGCGCCGCTTGCCGCGGGATAGGTCGGGTTTAGTATCGAGCCCTCGGGCGCGTACGTGGTGAGCGGTATGAAACTGCCGTCGTTGTTCGGTACGTCTGGCGAAAGCAGTGCCTTGAGCGCAAAGGCGGAGTAGGCGAACGCGTAGATCGGGACCACGTTCACGGCCCGTCGCACCTGCGCAGAGGAGCCCGTATAGTCGATGTGTATCGCCCCCTCGGCAATCCTGATCGCGCACTCAATGCCGATCGGTTCCTCGAAGCCATCATAGCTCGCCGAGGACCGGTAAGTCCCTTCCGGGATGGCAGCAATCGCGAAACGCATTGCCGTCTCTGATCGACGCCTCAGCTCACGGCCGAGCGCCTCGAAATCGGCCCCCGTTTCCACCAGTAGCGCCACGAGGCGCTCGGCAAGCATCCTGCACGCTGCGACGGCGCCCCACACATCGCCGAGCGTCTGCTCCGGGACACGTACGTTCTGCCGGATCATCACCAACAGCGTCTCGTTCGGCTCACCGGCATCGACCAGCTTCATGAGAGGGATTTGTAGGCCTTCCTCGAAGATGTCAGGAATGCCGGCATTGCGGATCCGCCCGCCGATGTCAGGCAGGTGACTTGCGATGGCCGCGAATCCGACAACCGCACCGACGCGAAAGATGGGCAGTACGATATTGATATCGTGGATGTGGCCGGTGCCCATCCAAGGATCATTAGTGATATACACGTCCCCGGCCCGCATTTCGCGTAACTCGAAGCGCTCGAGCACATGCCTGACCGTGGCCGGCAGCGTTCCTATGAAAGATGGGATGCTGATCGCCGACTGCGCGAGCGAGCGACCTTGCGGATCAGTGAGCACCACGGCGAAATCGTTCGACTCGCGGGCGAGCGTCGAGAAGCATGATCGGACGAATGCCGCTGATGCCTCGTCGACAATGCTGATTAGTCGCGTCCAGAGGATCTCCAGAGCGACGGCGTTGAAGGCTATGTCACTCATGCAAGCTCCACGGACACTGCAAGATTTTCGAGCACCTGCACGCGTGCGCGGTACGGCACTACGAGCGTAGATTCGCGTTCCTCGAGCACGAGGGGTCCCACTAAGATTGCGCCGGCACCGAGTCCATAACGATCGTAAACCGGCACTTCTTTGTAGGCCTTGGTGCGCGGCAAGTAAATGCGCCGCGTACAGCGGGCGGCCGGGGCCTGCGTTGCAGGCGGCTCGGTCGGCCAGCAAAAGCGACGCACCGACGCGCGTGTAGTACCGCTCAGCCTCCAGGTGACGACTTCTATCACGCCGTCGGGCACAAGCTGGCGGAAGACGTCGCGATAGCGTTCTTCGAACCGCAGCTGTAGGCGCGCGACAAGCGACTCGTTTACATCGGCGTAGGGCAGGGACACTGTCAGGTTCTGCCCTTGGCCAAGATAACGCATCTCCACGGCAAGCACCCAGTCGAGCTTCTCGTCTCCGGTGGTAGCCGAATGCGCCTCGGAAACCGCCTCGGCGTAAAGTCCTTCGAGCGTCAGCTTGGTTTTCGGCCAATTAACCTCAGCAAGAACTGCTGGACTCGACCAGGAGCGATTTGCCGTGGCCGGCGCCGAGAGGAAACCGAGGCATGAGCCCGCGCCCGCGGCGATCGTCGTCACAATGCGATTGATGCCAAGCTTGTGTGCGACATGCGCGGCATGCACCGGTCCGGCGCCCCCTGTTGCCACCATTGTCAACTTCCTTGGATCAAGGCCCTTTTCCGCGATGTGCACGCGCGCCGCGGCCGCCATGTTCTCATTGACGATTTCGCAGATGCCCCAACCAACGTCGATTGGAGCCAGATCGAGTTCTGCTCCGAGCCTGGCGAGCGCCTCCTCGGCGGCCGCACGGTCCAAACGCATGTTGCCCCCGAGAAATGAGGTCTCGTCGAGGTACCCGAGCACGAGATCGGCATCGGTTACAGTGGGATTGGTGCCACCGTGCCCGTAGCACGCTGGCCCGGGCACCGAGCCGGCGCTTTCGGGCCCAACACTTAATAACCCGAGCGCGCTCACCCGTGCGATCGACCCTCCGCCGGCGCCAATCTCCACCAGCTCGATGCTCGACACAAGCATTGGCAACCCGCTCCCCTTTTTAAAGCGGTGCACCCGCGCAACCTCGAACGTGTGGCACAACGTCAGTTCCCCAGCTGTAGAGACGCAGGCCTTGGCAGTCGTGCCACCCATGTCAAATGCGAGGATGTCGTCGATACCGCAATCGCGCGCGGTGTTTATCGCGCTGAGGACCCCGCCGGCAGGACCCGATTCGAGCAGCGAAATTGGTGTATCGGCCGCAGCAGCGGCCGATGTGAACCCACCGCTAGAAACCATGACGCGCAGCGGGGCGGCGACGTGAAGCTCGCGTAAACGGTCTTGCAGCTTGCCGATGTAGCGGTTCATCAGCGGCTGCACGTAGGCGTTGGCGACCGTGGTGGACATGCGCTCGTATTCGCGGAATTCGCGTGTGATGTCCGAGGAAAGCGACACTGCGACGCCGGGCAGTCGGCGCGCGATTGCCCGTTTTACGCTACGTTCGTGCAGGGGATTCGCGTAGGCATGTAATAGGCACACGGCCACGGAATCAACGGACTCGGCCGCGATCTCCTGAACAAGGCGATCGAGGGCTTCGTCGCTCAAGGGCAAAAGAATACTGCCGTCTGCGCAAACCCGCTCGTCGATTTCGAAGCGCCGCTCAATCGGCACGAGTTGCTCGGGCAACTCGAGCGCAAGGTCGTACAGGTCGTAGCGCAGCTCGCGTCGGATATCGAGCGCGTCTCGCGTTCCGCGAGTTGCGACGAGTGCGGTCACTGCACCGCTGCGCTCGATCAATGTATTGGTCACCAACGTGGTACCGTGGATCAATTTGCGGACCGCCACCGCGTCTCTTTTCGCGGGCGCACCTGCGCTCCCGACCTGCTCAAGCAGATCCTGAACCACGGTTTCGATCGCGTCGCCGGGATTGTCTGGCGTGGTGAGGTGCTTGGCCACCCAAATTGAGCCTGCGGGCGCCAGCTCGGCCACGCCGTCGGTAAACGTCCCGCCGACGTCGATAGCGATGGACAGAACAGGCGCTGCGCTCGACTTCATGCGTCTTCTCGTGACATGGAACGAACTACAGTTTATAAAGCAAGTGTGATGCAAGAATAGTGCGGATTTTGAATCCACCGATAACGTTGTGGAATCACGCGTCCCACCCGCCCCGCGCTAAAACTACAGGTGTCGTTGGTATCGTTATGGAAAGGACGCCATGAGTTCGCCCAGATCGAAAGAATCCTTGGGGCGCCTGCGCATCGTCCACCTGCGGTTGCTAGTAGCGCTCGTCGATCTGCGAAGCATCCATCGCGCGAGCGCCTACCTCGGCATGACCCAGCCGGCGGTGAGCAAACTTCTGCGCGAAATCGAGGCGGCGTTCGAGGTGGAGCTCTTCCAACGCAATCCGCGCGGAGTACTTGCGAATGCCTGCGGCGCGGCACTCGTCAGGCGCGCACGTGTGATCCTCGGGACGCTCGACGGCGCTCGCGAGGAGTTGCGTGCCGTCCAGCGCGGCGCAGCTGTGCTGCTAAAGGTTGGCGTGACGGCAGCCGCAGCGGCGGTGCTTGTGCCGCGCAGCGTTTGTCTCTTACGCCTGCGCGACCCGCATGTTTGCGTCAACATCGAGGAGGGCAAGTCGGAATGGCTTCTAGAGGCGCTGCGCGGCGGTCAGTTCAATTGCTTAGTTGGACGCCTTACCGCACCCGAACACGAACTTCGCGACCTGGTCGTCGAGCCGCTGTATCCCGAGACTATGGTGGTGGTATGCGGGATGCAACATCCGTTTGCTCGGCGCAGGACACTTACGTGGCAAGAGGTCGGTGCGGAGCAGTGGATAGCTCCACCGGCGTCGGCGCCTCTCTTGCTGGGCATCTTCGAGAACCTCTTCCAACACCATCAGATGCTTCCCAAGACCATGGTTCAGTCGGTGTCAATCCTTGCCAACGTAACCTTGCTTGGCGAGACCAACGCGCTGGCGTTGATGCCGGAAGGAATCGCGCGTCACTACGCGCGCATGAAGGCCATGGCGATCCTTCGGCTGCCAGCAATTGCGCCCACGCCTTGGGTAAGCGTCATCGGGCGCAAGGGGGGGGATCTCTCTGCTCAGATGACGACGTTCCTAGAATGCTTGCGTGCCGTGAGCCGTCCATTGGCGGCGGCAGAAGCTACAGCCGCGGACCGTCGCTCCGCGCACCGCATCGGTGGGTGACGTCCTGAAGGACGGCCGCAATCCCCTTAAGCGCGATCGCCTGTGTCGAAACCTTGACGAGGTGTTACGAGTGACTTTTCTTGGGGCGGACTCGAACATGATCGCGTTTCAAGGCGAGGCTCCCGGGCGTCGCCGACCTGGGGATCGCATGTGTCGAAAACGCGCGGTAAGGCGGCACACTTTCTGCCAAGCGAAACAGACGAACGCCGCGCGGCCCAAGCACCGCCGCTGCGGCTGCCGTCACGCCAACCTTTAGCAGCACAGCTGCGCCGCGCTGGACGGCACGCAACTCCTCGCGCGCGCCGTCGAGCGTCCGAGGATCACACGCGCGCGCCTGACGAGCGCCACGCCGCAGGCAATCGAAAGTACTCCGCGCGTATTGCGCTGGAAGACGAAACGAGCGAGTTTAAGGAGGGGCCTCCGGACGGGACGCGTGATTCCGCAACGTTATCAGTGGATTCAAAATCCGCACTATTCTTGCATCACACTTCCTTTATAAACTGCGGTAACTCCTGCCTATCGAGGGCGCTTAGAAATCCATGAGCGGGTTGGTGCGTACGGCAGACTTCTCGTGCCCTTGAAGGACGAGGCCTCGATCGCCTTGTTCAAGAGATAGCGGCCGAATCCGTTAGCGGCTATTTTAAATTGGTTGCGCTACAACTCCCATGCGGCATCCTGTTCGAGTCTTGACGATCCACTAAAAAAGGGGAAGTAACCATGGTCAATAGACGCACGTTCGCAGCAGCCGCAATCACGGGAGCCGGTTTAATCAGTACGAAAGCGGCATTCGCACAACGTGATTCGGCCGTCGCTGGCGCATCGACATGGGACGCAATTCTTAAGCGTGGCGTTCTACGAGTCGGGGGTCCGCTCGGGGAGCCTTATTACTATCGCGACATCACTTCCGGAAAAACGGGTGACGATCAATGGATTGGCATCGGCCCCTCTTTGGGACGTCTTATTGCAGAGGCCATGGGCGTGAAGGTCACGTTCGTCGAAACAAGTTCGGCAACTGCGCCCGCGGGCTTGCAGGCCGACCAGTTTGATGTCGTGTTCGCCTTCGATATGACCCCGAAGCGTGCGCTTGCGATCGACTTTCTGCCAACCCAATGGTTTTGGTATCCCCTCGGAGTACTCGTCCGGGACGGCGTGAAGGTCGTGAAATGGCAGGATCTCAACAGACCGGATATCCGCATCGGGGTTAACCTCGGAGCAACTTCCGATACTTTCGCCACAAAGAATCTGTCAAAGGCGCAGATCAGCCGGTTTGGCAAGGCGGACGAAAACATTGCCGCGTTTCAGGCTGGGCGTACTGATGCTGTGATGCTCGTTGCTACGGGTACGGATTTATACGCTCGGACGCTAAAAAAGGGGGTATCGATTGTGCCGAAGCCCACGATCTGGTTCGCGGCAAACTCCGGCATTCGTCTCGAAAAAGACACCCGATGGCGTGACTATCTGACCCTGTGCGCTCAGTATTACTACAATACAGGCACGATAACTGAAATCTATCATGACTTCGTCAGGCAGAGGGGCCTTAACCCTGCGGACCTTAGTCCGATAGTTCGGGAGGTCTGATTGCATGACTGGACATCGTATCTGGACGTAGCGGGTCCTGTTATAGCTGAAAACGATGTTTATCTAGGCGGCATCAGGATTGAACAACCCGTTCGACTTTGGCGTCATTCTGCGCGACCCGATCTGGATTTGGATCGGGTTGCTTGGAACCTTCAAGCTATGCGTCGTCAGTCTAGCGGCAGCGTTACCGCTTGGCCTGCCGATAGCTCTTTTGCGCATGAGTCCGATAAGAGCGCTTTCGGTTGCAATGACGCTGTATATCGATCTTATGCGCACGGTTCCGACGATTGTTCTTTTGTTTTGGATATATTTTGCATTTCCGCTTCTCGTCCACCTCAATTTCGGTGCCTTCGAGGCGGCTGCCATTTGCCTCATTCTGCAATATTCCGCATTCTTCGCCGAAATCTTCCGTGGTGGAATAGCCTCGCTTGAGCGGGGTCAGTGGGAAGCGGCCAAGGCACTTGGAATGACGGCCTCGCAGCAGTTAAAGAAGGTCATCTTGCCACAAGCGATTAGACGCATGGTGCCGCCGTTCTTCCATCACACCGTTGACTTGATCAAGACAACGTCCATCGCCAGCACTATCGCATTTAGCGAATTGCTTTTCGAAGGGTCACGCGCCGCTGCCGACACCTACCGGCCTATCGAGGCATTCACTATTGTCGGAATTATATATTTCGTTTTCCTGTACGTTATGAGCTTCGGCATTGTGAGGATTGAAGCTCGGCTAGGATTGGTGGATCGGTAGCGTATGCAAGGCTTTTCTCTCGATTTTGGCGATGTGGTCCATCTCTGGCCGGTCCTGGCAAGAGGACTCGTGGCGACGCTTACGCTCGCTGTGACCAGCCTAATTTGCGGCTTCGCTCTAGGCCTCGTTATCGGACTTGGCCGAATATTTGGTTTCCGCCCGTTGCGCGCGCTGATTGGCGCCTTCGTCGAAGTGTTCCGTAATACGCCTGCGTTAGTGCAATTGATCTGGTTTTTTTATGTCGTCCCCGCCGCAACCGGGACCACACAGAGCGTTTTCGTGTCGTCGGCCATTGCATTGTCTTTAAACTGCGCCGCTTTCTCGTCAGAGATCTTTCGCGGCGGAATCCAATCAATTCATAAAGGCCAATGGGAAGCGGCTCGTGCCATCGGCATGCACAAATTTAGCACTCTCTACCGTGTCATTTTCCCCCAGGCGTTCAAACGGATGATACCGGCTCTCGCCAACCGGGCTATCGAAGTCGTCAAGTTGACCGCGCTCGCTGGAACGCTTGGCTATGCAGAGCTCCTGTACCAAGGGCAATTGATTAGCGCCACTTTATATAGGCCAATTGAGTCATACACAATGGTTGCGATTGTCTTCGTTGTCGTTCTCGGTTTCTTTGCCGCAATCACTCGCCGTCTAGAGCGACGTCTCAGCCGCAACGAGTGACAGATCCATGACAGAGGTACTCAAGATAGACAGCTTGCACAAGCATTTTGGCAATCTGCATGTTTTGCGCGGAGTTGACCTGAAAGTCGCCGCGGGACAGACGGTCGTGATCATCGGCGGCAGCGGTTCGGGAAAAAGTACTCTCCTTCGCTGCGTCAATTTTCTCGAACTGCCGACAGGCGGATCCATCAGCCTGAACGGCCAGTTGGTCGGGGAAGAACGCAAGGACGCGAACGGCAAGACAAAAATGGTCTACCGCGAGAGCGATCTCGTGCCCATAAGGGCGCGGGTCGGCATGGTGTTCCAGCAGTTCAATCTGTTTCCACATATGACGGCGCTCGGCAACGTCATGTGCGGCCTTACGACGGTCTTGCGCCAAGGGGAAGCCGACGCTCGCCGCGCCGCGCTCGCCAAGCTGGAGCGGGTAGGTCTCGCAGAGAAGGCGAACGAATATCCCTCGCGGTTGTCAGGTGGCCAGCAGCAGCGCGTAGCGATTGCGCGAGCCCTCGCCATGCAGCCGGAGATAATGTTGTTCGATGAAGCGACGTCGGCACTTGACCCGGAACTCGTCGGGGAAGTGCTGCTTACCATGCGCAGCCTGCGTGACGAGGGAGTGACAATGATGATTGTCACGCACGAACTTGGCTTCGCCTTCAACGTGGCTGATCATATCGTCCTGTTGCACGAGGGCAGGATTCACGAGCAGGGAACTCCACAGCAATTGCTTCTAAATCCGGAGATGCAGAAAACGCGCGAGTTCATTCAGAGCCATCACCTCTTTGCCCTTCCGAGCGGTCAAAACCTATAGCGCGAGCTGGCGGTCGCTTGGTCTCACCCGCAAAATTGCGCCAGCCGCGACTGAAGCAATTGAGCGCTTCGTCTACCGGTGCGACAAGGGGGTCGTGGTTTCGAATCTTGCCGGGCGCGCCAGAAAAAAATCATGTGTCCAGTCTGGAGACATGGGTTACAGACTGTACCTAAGACATAGGTAACAACCTCGTGCCGAACGGGTTGTCGAGGGGTTGCAGGTTTTTCTGCTCCAGGTCGATATAGTCGAGATCGTACTGCATGAAGCTTACGATCCAGATGCCTTCATCAACCTCCTTGATACCGACGCGCTGACCGGCCAGGACTGTCGACACGTTCACCGCTTGCGGTGCATGCAGATGCGCCCAGAGGCGGTCACGAGCACATCGCGGTCGTGCAACGGGTAGGTGAGCCCGGGTAGTCCGCGGTAGGGTCTTGGCGAACGCGAATACACTTCGCCGGGGATCTTCCTGGCCAAGTGTTCGTGCGGCCGTTTATTGTTGAATTCGGCATCCCCCGGGGACGCGCTGCCGGCGAATGGGTCCAAGGGTAGGCCGCGTTATACGCGTGCGGCCGCTTCGCGTCCCCCCGTGAAAGATCCATAGACTGTATGGTAGGCACGGGATCGATCCTCTCGGGGGCCAGATGTGGAACGCGGAAATCTAAGCTGGACCTCCGGCACGAGGCATCAGATGGTACCCGCTCCTTGGCTCTCGGCAGTCGAGCATCTGCAGAGGTTCGCCGGCCGGTCGCACGATGCGGCTCTCGCTTCGATGTAGTGATCTGCCCAATTGGGTTGCACCAATCGCTCGCTAAATTAGCAGCACTGCACACCTACACGATCGTACCTCTGAGGGCCAAGTCGCAGAGTTTGGTCTTAATGAGCGTTACTAACTGATCGGTGCTGTTCAGTATTCGAAGTTCGTCCGTCGTGATGACTATCAGCCGTCGCTGTTCTCTCAATGCCATGCTTATCGTGTGGTGGGCGGCCGTTAGATCGTCGGCGTTGCCCGTAATGCCCTGCGTGGTAACAAGAATGCCAAACGAAAGACCACGGTTACGGACTTTCGTATCAAACCAGGCCACTTCATTGCTCCCGACTCGATTTGACCAATTTTTCGCCTCGATGAGGATCAAGTCTGGAAGAAACGCGAGTCCGCCTGGCCCACCATCATTGAAGAACGCGACATCTACCTCCTCCGTATCGAAGGTATTCATCGTGTTGCGGCGTGTTATGGCTATACCGGGTACCTGTTCAAAAACGTAGCAGACAAGGTCTTCCAGCGCACGGCCCCGAGCAGTTGTGGTGGCGGCATTGGCGCCGGCGAGGATAAACCCATACACCATGTTCGGATCAATCGCTGCCACTTGATCCCATCCCATGGACTTGCCGATTGCGAAGGTCGTTAACGACTTCCGCGAACGTCCTTAGACGCATTCCACTAAGTAGCTCTTCAACGGAGAGCACCAGAACTGACTGAGGGACAGCGTGCTGAAGGACGCCTGTCGTCGGTCCCTGCCCATAGAGCAGCAAACCCCACCTTGTACCCGCAGCAGCCAAGTGTTTAAAAAGCTGGGCTGCGCTGCGACGAGCCGCGTCGGGGTTAACGATGCGGGTCTTGATTTCGATAAGCAGCGGATTACCGATCGATGGCTGAAGCGCATCTGACCAAACCGCTAGGTCGACACCACGGTCATTGCCTGGTTCCGAAGCAAGCGCTTCAACTCCAGCCTCGCGCAGCGCCTGTTCAACTAAAACCTCCAATCGCCGTCCTTCGCCATTCGTAATTGCAGCTCTCGCCTCCACGAGAATTTCGTCTGCCCGGCGGCCGAGAGTGCGGCTTGAGCTCATTACCCTGCCTTTGAACTCGTGGCTCCTATCTGGCGCTGCTAGCAGCTGATCCAGCGCAAACTCAATTGCCTCGCGATTGGAGGCACTTGCCCGCACGGTAGTGATTCCCTTGAGACCCGAGGGAATGTGCTCCGCAGTTCCCTTGGGAGCCAACAATAGGATGCGACGATTGTTGGCCCAGGCCTGCCCAAGTTCAAAGAGCGTCCAATCGGATCTACGGTCTCGATCCAAAATTCCGACCACGAGGTCAACCTTGGAAAGGAGCCTGGCTATCTCCGCGGCCCAGTTCGTACCGTCCATCGAAATCGCCAAGCCTACAACTTCAATATTCCTCGCGTCCAAGGCCTGTTTTAGTGTCGCGAGGTCGCTACCAGCAGGCGCAGAGATGAAGCACGTTCGTATTGGGGTGGTCACCATACTAAGAGTGTACGCAGAGGGATACGAAGGAACTGAAGTTTCGCGGCACTAACTTATACATTATGTCTCACGGCCAACTGCGAAGGAATATGCGAGGCAGGTGCAGCCCATTTCCCTGGTCCATTCGGGCCTCGCAAACATGTCAGCTGTTTGCAGGGGCACCATACGGTTGCGAGGTCGGTTGATGGGCGTTTTTTTAACAGGCTCGGGGTAGGTTTAGGCTCGTCCCGCTTCCCATGCCGTGGGGGGCTATGCAACCGTAGATACCGCTCTGGCATTCGTTTTGCATCCATCGCGCTAGTGGCGATGGCCTGTTGTCGGCGACGCCTGGGGTGCTAGCCAGGCCAGGCATAGCGCTATCGACAGACTTCCGTACCAAGAGAAAATTCAACGATCTGGCCCAAGAGGGTCGAAACCGAGGAAACAAGATGTCCATTCTCGACGCCATCCTGGCACAGCCTTGCGGAGCACGCTTCTTCCGTGCAGACCTCCACATACACTCCTTTGGCCAGTCGCATGATGTGAGCGATGCAACGATGCATGCCGCGGCAATCATAGGAACCGCGCAGCGTGAGGGCTTGTCCATTGTCGCGATTGCAGATCACAACGAAATCGGAAGCGTTGAGGCCGCCATCAGGGCGGCCAATGGTACATCGGTACTGGTCGTTCCATCCGTTGAACTTTCTACGCCGCAAGGGCATCTCCTGTGTTACCTGCCGAGTCTCGAAGCGCTGCGTGGCTTCTATGGGCAGTTGGCAGTCGCAGATCGGCAAACTCCCAACTCGCGCTGCCAGCAGGCTCTGTTTGAGTGCCTCACCCTGTTAAGAGACGCAGGCGGCTTCGGAATTCTTGCTCACGTAGATATCCAGTCTGGATTCGAGATTGAAAATCCGGGCGGTGCGCCACACAAGGCAGACGTCATTTGCCATCCCGCGCTTCTTGGTATCGAACTGAAGGACGCCACTTCGACCATCTCGTACGCGGACGGCGATCCGGCTCCCGAGCGCGTGCGGATGGGCCACATGCGTATCGAACGCTTGAGCCTCGGTGCGAAGCAGTTCATTGCCCGAGTACTTAACTCGGACGCACACACTCTCAACGCGCTCGGCAAAAATGCCTCGAACCAGCGCAGGGTGACGCGTTACAAGATGGACTCCCCATCATTCGATGGCTTGCGCGTCGCGTTAGAGGACGCCGACGCTCGTGTGCGCATAGAGGAGCACATTCCGCTGGCAATCCCGCGAGTGCTTGGCATCAGCATCGAAGGGGGCTTCCTGGCGGGGCAGGTCCTCGGTTTCAGTCCTAACCTTAACTGCATCATCGGCGGACGGGGCACCGGAAAGTCGACTGCATTCGAAGCGGTGCGTTGCGTAGCCAGAGACGGCGGCGCGAGCGGCGTGGTGGATACATCTGTCTGGCCAGATGAGCTCTTCATTCTGTTTCAGGATCAAGCCGGTCAACGGCACGAGCTCGTGCGTCGAAAGGACTGTCCGGTCGAGAACGAGAGCGATCCGGCCGGCCCGGTGGCATTCGAGGTCGACTGCTTTGGCCAAGGTGACGCTGCGAGGATTGGCCACGATGCCCAGGCAAATCCGCTCGCGCTCCTTGACTACCTAGATCGGTTCGTCGATCTAAGCGAACCAACCGCCGCTGAGGAAGAATCTAGGGAACAACTCCTCAATCTGCAGACGGAGATTGAGGAGTCCGAGCAGCAGGTGAAACGAATCCCGGAGTTCGAGCGCTATCTTGAGACGACGCGAAAGCAGTTGGCTGCTCTACAGAAGCCTGGTGTGAAGGAACTCATCGAGCTGCAGCGGCAACTCGCGTCTGAGGAGGCCTTGAGAAAGGAGATCGCTTCCAAGCTACAAGATCTGAAAGACAACGTGGACGGCGCATCGCAGAAGGAGGCCGTTGCGGACATCCGCCTTCTCGCCGACGCGACGCAACTCACGGTCGGCGTTGCAGAGTTTCAAGCTATCACCGCAGCCGCGGCAGCGTTCGAACGAGTCATTGACGTTGCAGGAAAGCAGATCAGCGTGGAGATGATTACATTCGAGAGGTGCATCGCCACGCAGATGGCTAGCTGGAAGAAGAAGGAATCCGACGCGAGGACTAAGGTAGACGAGAAGCGACGGGAGCTAGACGCGCTCAAGGTCCCGTTTGACATGTCGTATATCACTAAGCTGACGAAGGACGAGGCCAAATATCAACAAGATGTGAAGAATCTAAACGCTTGGAAGCCGCGTCTATTCGAATTGCGCTCCCACCGCTCGGCCGCGCTAAAGGCGCGTTGGACCGCCCGCGATCGAATTGCAACCCTTCGCGAGGCATTCGCGAAAGGGGCTATCACAAAGCTGCGCGAGGCCCTGTCGGATATCCAGGTAAGTCTGAAGTATGAGAGGAACGCGTGCTCCGCCGACGCGACCGCATTGATAATCGAGGCCATGGGATG
Organism: Gammaproteobacteria bacterium; assembly: GCA_041690895.1. Lineage (GTDB taxonomy): Bacteria > Pseudomonadota > Gammaproteobacteria > Steroidobacterales > Steroidobacteraceae > Bog-1198. Next base: position 2,612 of record JBEPVT010000069.1, on the reverse strand, counting down.
GCGCACGAACCAGCAGCCTCGCGCGGCCTGGTTAGTTGGGCATCTTACGGTTCCACTATTGCTTGATGCAATAGAGAAGAACGATGCGAAGGCTATTACAGCCATTAAGACGCCAGAGGGCTTCGCGGCGTTCGACCCGGCGGACGCGAGGTCGATTATCGACGCACTGTCGGCGCCAGCGACCAAGTTCGCGCTGGAGCGCGTCGCGATTCAGGATCTACCGCGACTACGCGTGACCAAGCTCGTTTCGGACGGGGCTGGCGGAACACGCCCATTTGTGAAGGACTTCGCGAAGCTGTCCCTCGGTCAACAACAATCGGTGCTCCTGGCTCTCATCCTTTCGACGGACAGCGATCGACCCTTGATCATTGATCAACCTGAAGACAATTTAGATGGCGAATTCATCTACTCGACGCTTGTCCCCGTGCTGCGTCGAGCCAAGGAAAGGCGGCAGGTAATTATCGTCACGCACAATCCTAACGTGGCCGTTTTGGGCGATGCCGAGCTAATAATCGTAATGAGAGCCAAGAACGACGTCGGTCAGGTCCACGAACGTGGGTCGATCGACCAACAACAAACGCGCGACGCCGCCTGTGGAATTCTGGAGGGAGCGCGCGAAGCTTTTCTGCGGCGCGCGAAGATGTACGGCATTAGAGCGGCGTAGTTCGCGGAAGCGCGAGCTGCGTTAGAGTTCACCTTAGCATCGTGTCCGGGCCCAGGAGTCGCGGCCTCAGACCTTCGATGTGGGGAGTCAGCGGTTCCAAAACGACGGCTTTTGCTTCGCTCCATGGTCTGCTTTGGGTCGGATAGCAACCATCGCCCAGCCGGCGATGACAGCAGGGTTGTAGCACCGTGTTTCTCCCTTTAGCCAGAAGGGGAGAAGACAATGGACCGAACGTTTCAGCTCATCGCGGAGAGCCTTAGAACAAGGGCAAGCCGGTAGATCAGAATGCACTGCTCCGAGTCAAGGACATTTGGGCACTACACATTCGCTTACAGCTGCAATTGAAGGGGGAATCGAATTCTTCCACCGCTGTTTTGTGCTGGCTCGTAGCTTGGGAACTGTTTAGGATATGGCTTCGGAGGCGCCACTTGAGCAGTCATCCACCAAGCGGGCAGCAGAGCGACGGCAAGGGCATTTCCGAACTTGTCATCGCGACCATTCCAGCGGCGCTTCTCTATCTCATCGGATGGACCTATTTGTATTTCTATCTTCAGGCCTTCGGCATTGGAATTTCAGAGCTAGAGCTGGATCTCCAAACGATCTTTATCTATTCCTATCCACCGATCCGGATGCTCTGGTTGTCGTATTGGGGGTGGGTATTGCTCGGTGTCGGCGCGCTGGCATCTGGCATATGGGTCGTACGACTGCGCACGACACCGGCCGCGAGAAACGCTCTTGCGAGGTGGATATTCGGAGTGTCCACGGTAAGTCAGGGCCTCAGACTCTTCTTCGCGGTTTCGATCCTGGCGGTGCTGCTGGTTCCCGCGGTACGGACGAATGCCGTACAGGCAGCGGATCGAAAATGGGTCAGCGAAGGTATTCGAGTCGAAGCAATTGTCAAAGAGCCGGAGAAGGGCGAAAAATCGGCGTGGTACGAGAGCTACAAGCGATGCGCCAGCCGAAGGGCGCTCGATCTGGTCTTTGCGGACAAAGATGCTTATTACATGCTTTGCATTAGTGGAGTCGACGAATCCAGTGGAATAGTCTATGAAGTGCGACGTGACTCTGGGCTCGCGTCAGTTCGGTTCGCGAGGCGATAGAGGTGGCGCTCATCCATGGTGGGGAAGATCATGACATTGTGCAAGCAGCAAATCCTGGGTTACGGAATAATCGTCGCGTTCGTTTTTTCCTGTAGTGTCGGCCACGCCGAAGACATCACGGTGGCTGGCTTTGATCGCGTCTACAAAGCCGAAGGCTTCTACGAGTACAACAAAGACGGTGTGCCGATCCTCGGGCTGGTCTCCGCCCGCGTGAGCAACGATCGCGTGAAGTTCACGATGTGCAACAACACGACCATGGAAGTGGACCCGAAGCAATTAAAGAGCTCGGGTGCGAAGTGTCCGGGCACGACCAAGGATCCCGGTCCATGGACCTGGGCATCCAAATCGATCCAGCCCGTCGTCAAGGTGGCGTCCGGCACCACGACCGCAATGGTCAATTTTCAGGGGAAGGATATCGACCTCAGCGGGCTTCCCGGTTCTTACAAGGATTGGCTTTCGAAGGCGAAGGCGGGCGACTGGGTCGGCTACGCGTTCACCGAGGATGGCAAGAAGTCGCTTGCGATCGTTCAGTGATCGTCTTTGTAGCGAACCACTTGCAGGAGGAAGGTGTAGCCAAGGATTGGACTAGGCGCATAGGTGCTTGGCGCGGCGCTGGACGGCGGCACGAGCCTCGCCGCAAGACTACTCGCGTGCGCCGCCGCGCGCATTTTCGATGCGCTGGCGCGTCGCCCCGATGCAGGAACCCTCCGCGTTCTAAGTCTACTTGAGTCGTCGAAGTGGTGACGCACGACGGAGACCAAATTCGATGAGCTTGCCTGTTGTTTCACCATATCACGTCGTTCTCGCCGTCAAGGGCTGTGCGCGCTTCGCGTGCTCGCGTCCTGCGG
>JBEPVT010000068.1:0-24125 GCA_041690895.1 Gammaproteobacteria bacterium | reverse complement strand
GACCGGCAATGGTAATGCTAATTTTACCTTTTCGAGGGGTTGGGCATTAATAGCCTATTTTTGGGTTCCTGGACAAAATCGCACCGATAAGCGGCTCGCTATTGGAAGTCAGTTGCGGGTAGCCAGGGAGTGTTCTCAAGGGGTGGTTATCGCAAAAACTTTCGACAAAGACTATTGGCTTGCCCTTTGTCCCTTCAACTATAGCAAGCAGGTCCACGACAGCGTGATCGCTGATGTGAAAAAAAAATACGCCGACATTTACGCCTCGCTTGACTTGGAGCAGCCGCAGATCACCGATTACGGCGGACCGACAATGCGCCTGAATTTTCGAGAACCTGCGAGCGCACCCCGCTTAGCGTTGCTCAGCATGGAAGTTGATCGCTGCGATCAAACCGTTATTAGGAGCTGGCTGCCCCCGCAGCCGAAGTAACAGGACAAGTCGTTTTGGGGTGTAGGGTCTTCGGGTTTTTCAACTCTAGGAGACCCGAATGTCCCGATCTGAACCTGAATTTGAGCCATTGCTGACGAAGCTCCGTCAACATTTACTGGAGCAGCGATACGGCTCCGGCGCTCGCTTTAACTATCCCCATGTTGCGCGACCCTTCCTGCGCCACCTTGCGAAGAACGGGCAGGTTATTGAGACGGTATCCGCTGCCGATGTCGCTCGGTATCTCGACTCGCTGAAGCTCAAGCGATATCGACGACCGTTCCCGGATCACTCTCGGCGGATGCATCGGGCGTCGATCCATATGTTGCTGCGCCTCGTACAAGGCCGATGGCCGCCCGTGGCGGCTCTTGCGAGCGCCCACGAGCGTGCAACGCAAACGATAGTGATGTCGTTCGATACTTGGATGACGGAGCTGAGGGGACTGTCGCCCAATACCCGACGGCATCTGCGTGCTGCGATGTGCAGCCTTCTTGAGTGGCTGCATGAGCAAAACAAGGGGATGGCGAAGCTCACGATCGATGACCTCGATATCTACGTGGCCAAACGATACGCGGGCATGCGCCGCAACTCCAAGGCTGGGGCGGCTTCGAATCTACGCACCGTGCTGCGCTATCTTCACGAGCACGGCCATCTGGGTCGTGATCTGGCACCGTTGGTCAAAGGCCCAATGATGTATGCCCTCGAAGGCATCCCCGCGACTATCAATCCTGAGGATGTACAGCGTGCGCTCGCGGCGCTCAAGCATGATCGATCGGCAACCGGCAGACGCGACTACGCAATCTGGATATTGCTGACGACGTACGGCTTGCGAGGCGGAGAAATCAAGGCACTTGAACTGCCCGATATCGACTGGCGGCACGAGCGGCTGCGCATCCGGCACGGCAAAACCGGCGCATACTCGGACCTACCGCTGCTGCGAAAGCCCGCGAATGCACTGCTCGATTACTTGCGCCATGGACGGCCGGCGACGGCCTCGCGAACGGTGTTCCTGCGGGCCCAAGCTCCATACCGGCCGCTCGCCATCAGCACGCCTTTGCACGGTGTGGTGAGTCGCCGGCTGGCGGCCGTCGGCGTTGTGCCCACCGGTAAACATGGCACCCACGCGCTGCGCCACGCTCGAGCGGTTAGTCTTCTGCGCGGTGGTGTATCACTCAAAGTGATAGGCGACGTGCTCGGTCATCGCTCCGAGAGATCCACCGCAGTCTACTTGAAGCTCGCGACAGAAGATCTGCGCTCCGTGGCACTCGACTTGCCGGCGAAGGTGGCGTCATGAAACACGACGACATCAATCGGTTCCTAAAATCCCTCTCGCTGGCGCCGAAATCCCGCTATACCTACGTCACTTCACTCCGTGCGTTCAAGACCTTCGTGCAGAAACGCGCGCGCCCTGGCGAGACAATGTCGATCGAGACTGTGCGCGCATGGCTTAAACGCGATGCAGCGCGATCGCCGTTCAAAAATGTCGTGGGCCGCGCCGGCATCATCGTACGCTACCTCGACTGGAAGGCGGCGGCGGCCACCACCTTGCATCCCTTCGCAGAGCTGAAGCAGCACTATGGTGGTCGTCTGATGACGATCGTTCGTGCGCTCCTCCGGGAGGACTATCGCGATGCCCTCGAGCGGCTGCGACCGTTGCCTGAATGGAGCAGCTCTCTCGGCCCGCTCATGCGAGAGCACGTCGCACGCATGCGATCGCTCGGCTATCGCTATGAGACGCGCGCTCGTGATCTCCGCCGCTTCGATCGCTACCTACAGCGCCATCCTGAGCTCAACGGGGAACCGTTCCCCGTGCTCATCGAGGCTTGGCAAAGCTCGGGATGTACACCGCGTCACCGGCTGATGGTTCAACTGTGCGCGCGAGCCTTGAGCAAAGCAATGCATCGGCGGGATGAGAAGATACCGATCCGGACCATCGAAATGGGCTTGCAGCGCCGAGTATCGCGAGAGGAACGCAAGGCGTACATCTACTCGGAAACGGAAATCGTGCGCCTCTTCAAGGCCGCGCGTTCCTTCGGCTCGCGCTATGCGCCACTGCGAGGGATCATGGTTCATACCATGCTTGCGCTCGCATACTGCGCGGGTCTGCGGATCGGGGAGATCGCGGCACTGACGCTTCGCGACATCGATACCGAGCGCGGCATTATCGACATCCGCGAGACCAAGTTCTTTAAAACGCGGCGGCTGCCGCTGGCTACCCGGGTCGTGGCGGCCCTATCGAGCTATCTTGAGGCCCGGGAGAAAGCTGGTGCTCCGACTGGGCCCGACGCGCCACTCTGGTGGACGCCGCAACGGCGAAAAGGCTATAGCTATGGACAGCTCGAGAAGCTGCTGACTCGGGTCATCCGCCGCGCCGGGCTTAAACCCGAGCCCGGTCGCGAGGGTCCTCGGGTTCACGATCTACGCCATGCCTTCGTGGCGCACCGCATGCTTCACTGGTACCGCGAAGGTGTGGAACCCCAGTCGCGGCTCCCACATCTGGCCACGTATCTCGGGCACAAGGATATCGTCTCGACGCTCGTGTATCTGAACATCACGCCGGAACTCCTGCAACAGGCGAGTGAGCGCTATCGCCGCCGCAGCGCGCAAGCGCTGCTCGGAGGTGCAACATGAAAGCGGCTCTCACGTACTGGTTGCACGGGTTCTTCCACGAGTGGCTTGGACAGCAGCGCAACTGCTCGAGGCACACGATCCTCTCGTATCGCGACACCTGGCGGCTGTATCTGCGCTATGTGGCAACTCGGCTCGACAAGTCGGTCAGTGGGCTCGCGCTTACCGACCTGACTGGCGATCAGGTGCTCGCGTTCCTAAAGCACGTCGAGACCGAACGGCACGACACGATCGGCACTCGCAACTGCCGCTTGGCGGCGATCCGCTCGTTCTACCGCTTCGTGGCCGACCGAGAGCCGCTGGCCGCGGCGCAGTGCGCCACGGTTCTTCGCATCCCGATGAAAAAGACTGTGCGAACGGCGGTAGAGTATCTCGATAGCGAGGAAGTCGCCGCCATCTTGCAGCAGCCCGATCGCTCGACGCTCGAAGGACAGCGGGATCATGCACTGCTTGCGCTCCTGTATAACACTGGGGCCCGCATCCAGGAGGCCTTGAGCCTATGCCCGAACAGCGTTCGGCTAACGTCGCCCGCGCATGTGAAACTCTACGGCAAGGGTCGCAAGGAGCGGGTCTGTCCGTTGTGGTCGGAGACCGCCGCGCTGCTTACGGCACTCCTAAAACGGCATCCACGAGCCGATCGTGAACCACTGTTCACGAATCGCTATGGGCAACCGATGGGAGCCGGCGGCGTTCGCTTCAAGCTTGCTCAATACGTACGCGCCGCAGCGAAAGAAGTACCAACGCTCCAGTCAAAACGCATACACCCGCACACGTTCCGTCACACCGCCGGCGTTCAGTTGGTCAGCGCTGGCGTCGACATCACAGTCATCCGGAGTTGGCTCGGCCACGTCAGCCTCGACACCACGAATCACTATGCTCGCGCCAACATCGAAACCAAACGACGCGCCATCGAACTCGTAGATCGCTCGGCTCGACCGATCGGGCCTCCTCGATGGAAGCGCAATCCCAACCTGCTGAGCTGGCTCGACTCACTCTGATGGCGCACGAGAAATAATGCGAAGCAGGCGGCGCCCGGATCTCGGCAAATGCCGGGGTCCGGCCCGTCCACTGCCCATTACCTCGTCCTGATCATTAAAGGAAGCATTGCAACTGATCGACGTCCGAATTCTAGATCACATCATCGTCGCCGGCGGCGATACCACGAGCTTTGCCGAAAGGGGGCTCTTATGAGTCGCCCACGACGGGTTGACATAACCTCCGTGCTAGACACAGTCGGCCAATGGGCGCTATAAGGTTTTCGCATCGTAGTACCTATTGGGTCTACGAGTCATTGCCCGTTCGGCATTGCTGCCGGGTGCCCAGTTGTTCCCTTAAGGGAGCTCTGGGAATACCACCACCCGGAGGCATCATGAGCAATCGACTTAATCATTTGCGTCGCCAAGCATTCGAACGACAGGCCGGACGCTGCTATTACTGTCGTCTCCCCATTTGGACTAAAGATCCCGAAGCATTCGCGCTCAGCCAAGCGATTTCCCTAAAATCGGCTAAGCAATTGCAATGCATCCCGCGCCAAAATGGCGGTACAGATGCAAAAGCAAATATCGTCGCTGCGTGTGCCTACTGCAACCGGCGCCGGCACTCTCGCAAGATTGCGCGGTTACCCGAGAAACACAAAGCACACGTGAAGGCGCGGATGGCAAAGAAGCGCTGGCATTCCGATGCCTTTCATGAGATATCGAGCAGGGGCTTCACACCGTTGGTTCCTTAAACAGTTGATGAAGGCTTCCGGTTCGCTGACCGGGATTGAAGAATGAAACGATGATCATTCTCGAACCGCAGCGCTCGCAGCGAAGGCGCTTGCGAATCTGAACTACCGGGAACGCCGCACCCAAGCGTTCCTGCAGCTTCTTGATGTTAAGCCTGCGTCCATGCTTGCAGTCGCGGCACTGTGCAGCGAAATAGTAATCATCCGTGATCTCTCCAAGCCGCGCGGTTTCATAGGATGGATATTGCACGTCGCCAAGTTAACCCTTAGCCCTTGTGCATATCCACGGGATAACTCATACAGGTCCGAAGCGCCGCTACTACTGTATGGTGACTGATGAGAGTGGCTGTCCTTAAAAAAATCGCGCCTTTTTTGATGAAAATGACGGTAGATCCGGCCCTACGCTTAGGTAGTATTGGCCGAACAGTTTCCCGACCAGGCCGTCAGAACCGCCTGGGCTATTTTCCGCCAGGAACATCCGCAAGTCTTCGCGCCTCTCGAACGATAGCCTCGGGGAACCCTATCTTCTCTAGAAGCTTGATCGCATTCTTGGTAGTGGAAATGCCTGGGTGCAAGCGGTAGTCAAAGACCTCGGGCAGCTCCGGATCTTCGACAAAATGGAACGTGAGAAAGCCCGGCCCCAACAGCTGCTGCAATTCGATGTCGTGGGTGGTGACGAGCACCTGCGCGTGCGCACCGAGCGACTCGAGGACCGCTTTGCCTGCGGCGACCCTCTCAGGTGTATTGGTACCGCGAAAGAGTTCATCGATTAGAAACACGCCTCTACCATCGCGCTCCGCCCTTTGCACAAAGGTCAGAATTCGTTCCAGCTCAGCAAAGAAGTGGCTCTTACCCGACTCGACCGAGTGCTCCGCTCGAATCAAGGCCATGACGTTCGATCCTGGGATGATGGCCGTAGCAGCAAAACACACGCCGAGCGTCCGGCCCAATATAATATTCGTTCCAATCATCTTGATGAAGGTTGTCTTGCCCGCCATATTCGTACCCACCACGAGCGCCGATTGCCCACGCAGGGAGACTGAGTTGGCAACCGGAGCGGTGAGCAACGGATGGAAGCCTTCGGTAAATTCGATCGTCTTCTCTGTCGTGATAGCTGGAGTGCAGTGAGCGGGGATCCGCTGTAGCCAGGAGGCTATAGCTACATCGGCATCGAGGGAGCCGACCTGCAAGAACATCTGAGCGAGCGTGCCACGATAGCGACGCAGATTTCGCGCAACCAGCACCGCCGCCACGTGGTCGGCCAAGAAAAGTATATCGAGCCAGAAGTAGAACGATGCAACCAGATCGTTGCTGCGGTCAGCGAGGAACCACCGAAATGATCCGCGAAGATCCGGTGTCTCACTAAAGATGGCGGTAAGCCGTGCCGGCTGAGAAACTGGTGCAGCGGCATCCACTCTCGCGACGCGCGCGGCAGCGGAGATCATCCTCCCTAGTCCCGCTGTGGCCAGGAATGTCTCGTGGATGTCGTGGCGTAGAAATGCCATGATGATGAGGTTGCAGAGGACTATCGCTCCCAATAGCCACGCCAGCGCCGGATTCAGGACAGTGGCTGCAAACACCAAAAGCGATGCGACTGACATCAACAGAACCAATCCCGTGGAGCGCGGATTAGCGGGCAGTTGGCCGAACAGGCTCTCGCAAGTACGGGCTTCGTCGCTTCGCAGCGGCCACAGGCTCAGCTGTAACTGCTCGCGTAATGCAGTATCCCGCCTGAGTGCCTGGTACGCGGCGTAGTCGCGCTCGAGTTTGCCTAGATCATCCCGGTAGATGCGCAGCTTGTGGTAGAGACACTGGCTGCCCAAACGTGTAAGCGTCGAATCCACGGATGAGAACAAGCGCTCGAACTCCAGGTCTGTCCAGGTCCTATCGTCGACTGAATCTGCCGCGGCGCTTCGCGTCAGGTCGAACAGCTTCGTCGAAAGCCAAGGGTCCTTGGAGCCTTCCCCGCCCCAACTCGCCCGAATCTGATCTATCGGACGGTGCTTCCCAGCAAGTCTGAACCGGAACCAGGTCTGAATGAGCCGGAAGCGGATTCGCCAATGGGACAACTGTTGTGAAGGCATCAGGCCATTCCGTAGAGGCGGCTGCAAGTCTGTTCGCGGAAGCCGGCATTGTAGACTCCTCGCCTCTGGCAAGCAGCCCTCCGTGAAGAACACGGGATAACGCCTACAGGTCCAATGCCGCGGTACTACTGTATGACAGTCGACTAGAAAATCGCACCTTTTCGATGGAAATGACGGTAGATCCATCCGTCCGCTTAGGTAGTATTGGCCGATGCCACTGACCTGGAACGCCGTACAAAAAGTCTATTCGCCGGATCCGGTGGAATTTCTCGCGGCCGCCGAAGGCCTCGGCTTGCAGTGGCCGATTGATGTCTTCGAACAACTATTCATCGACCATCACGACGATGCCAATTTCGCCAACCTTGTCAGGTTTATCGATTGGGAATCTGTGGAGTGGCGCGAGAAGCAGCTTTCTGGAATCGCGCTCCGTCGCGTCGGTGTTCCTCGCACGTATCAATACGCGGTTGACGAGGCGCGCGGTCGCACGGCCCAAAATGGCTTTCATGACGAGCGAGAAGAGGTGATGACGCATTGGCACACGGCTAAGACTTGGATGCAATCCCCAATCGTTGTCGCCGGAGATCTCTTCCAGACAGCGCTGCAATACGAACTGATTGTTGGATTCACCCGTCTTGGTAATATCTTGGGCGCGCTCGATCGGCAAGATCTCCCAGAATCCGCGGCACACACAATTTGGTTTGGTCGTCAGGGAATCTAGCGATCGACCAATCGCTCATGCTGCGCAAACGGACGTGGTCAGCTCAGCGCCTCGACCGGTTGCAGTGCTAGTGCCCGCCGCACATGTCGCAGCGACGCGACGGCAGTGATGAGCAACGTCGCTGCGCTCGCCGCTATCACTGGAAGTAGCAGACCCTTCGCGAACCCGACATGATCCACGAACCCGACCAAGTAGCTCTGGCCCAGCCAAATTGCCAGCGGCAGCGCCGCCGCTGCGGCTACAAACAGCGGTGCCGTGAACTCGCCGGCCACCTGGCGGGCGATGTCAACGTGGCCGGCACCATGCAAGCGATGCAAAACCAACTCGGTTCGGCGCCGGCGCAGTGTGTCGGCCACGAGCGCGTAGGCACCGAGCATCGCGACGCCTACCGCCAGCAGCGCAATCGCGGCCAGCATCGTCGTCAGTTGTTGTTCCTGGCGGTAAACCGCCGCGCGTTGTTCGTCGGCCGACTGAATTTCGTACACCAAAGGCGGCCCATGAGCCTTCCAAAGATCCTCCACTGCCTGGCGCAGCGCCGTCAGGTCAGTCCCATATATCGAAATGTCCCATTGCGGTTTGTCACTCAGCAAGAACGCCTGAGGCAACGCGGGGTCGCGCGCTGACTCAAGCTTCACATCCTTTACGACCGCTACGACGCGACGCAGCTCAGTGCCCTCCTGCAAGAAGCCCGCGCCGCCGCGTAGCTGGGCGCCAATCGCCGCTTGCGGGTTAGGAAAACCCAGCTGTCGAGCTGCCTTCGCGTCGATCACCACGTGTGCCTCGCCCACCCCGATCTGCGGACTGCCAGCAAGCAACGTCATGCCATAAGTGTCGAAGAAGCTCGGCGAGACGGTCGTCAAGCGCAGTACCGCCTTCTTGTGCTGCGAGTCACTCACCTCCAATCCCATCCGACCCTGGGTATCGCTTGCGGGACGCCCGTCGCTGAAGGCCCAATTTCGGACTACCGGATGCCGCTTGAGCGCCGCCAGGAAGGCATCCATGTTGGGCACCAAGGCGGGGTTCACCATCACCCCCAGCCAGAGGCGATTATGTGTATCGAAACCGCGGTCCGCGTGCAGTAGGTACTGCTGCTGCGCGGCCAACACGCCGGCCAGAGAAAGCAGTAGAAGCGCCCCGCCGAGCTGTAAAGCCAGCAATCCTTGTCGGATGCGCCGCCCCCAGGGTCCCTCGCTCGCGGTGCGTCCCTGCAACGCGAGAGCCGGCGCGCGACGCAGTGCCATCCACGCGGGCAGCGCTAGTGTGAGCGGCAGCAGTGTCAATACCGTGATTGATAGACCTAACACAGCTCGAAGCGGCAAGGGATCGGCCACCGGATAGGCCGGCGACAAACCCATGTAGTTGGCTACCGCAGGCGCCAGCCACCACGTCAGCAGCAATGCAGCGGCGGCTGCAAGCAACAAAGGCAGCAAAACCTCAGCGCCCCACAGACGCAACAATTGCGCGCTGTCGGCACCGAGGCTGTACCGCAATGCCGTCTCGCGCTGGCGCTGTAGTAGATTGGCGGTCTGCAGATTCATGCAGTTCAAGGCTGCGAGCAGCAGCAGCAGTGCGCTGGCCACCGCGGCCGCGCCGAGCAGTTGCCAGCGCAACTTGTTGTCGGCCCCCTCGAAAGGCAGTTGGGTCAGCGTGACACCGCGGAAGTAAGCGGCCTCGCGACCGTCTTTCCAGTCGGCAGGTAGTTCGGCGTACAGCGGATTGGCAACAAAGGCTTCGCGCATCCAGCCTCCGACCTGTTCGACTGAAACATTCGGACGCAGTCGAGCGAACACGCGTCCGTTGATCAAGTAAATCGCCTTGCGCTGCTCGTCGCTTTGCGAGTTGCCTTGCGAGTCATAGCCAACCATCGCCATCGCATCACCAACCATTGGATTTGCATCCCAGAACGGCGCGCGCGGATCAGTGTTGGGGATGACCGCAGTGACGTTGTAGAAGACACCTCGCGATTCAATCCGTCGGCCCACCGCCTGTCGCAGCGGCAACTCGCCCCACAGCTTGCGCACTAAACCGCTGGTGATAGCGATGCCATCGTGGCTAGACAGCGTTTGGCGCAAGTCACCATACAGAGTCTTAAGGCCAAGTAACGGGACAACATCGGGATCAGCGATCAACAGATATGCGGGCTGTATGCGGCCCTGATTGCTGATGTCGATGCCATTGGCGGTGACACGGCTAATCAGGTCCAACGCTACCTGCCGTTTCTTCAACATCTCGGCGAAGGACACTGGCGATGAGGTGGACCAGGAGTTGGGCTGGCTCGGCAGGTTGCCCTTAAAGTCTAGTAGCACGACGCGCTTAGGATCAGGGATCGCCGGGTCGGGATCGGAAAGTGCGATCGCGAGTAGCGCGACTAGCAAGCAGGCTGTCATCGCTAGCACAAGCCCACCGACGGGCACCATCGTGGGGCCGCGGCGCGTGTTCAGGTTGCGCAAGGCATCGAGCAGCAACGCCTTCATGCCAGATGTTCCGCATGCGCGTCCAGCAGCACGCGGCCATCAAGCAACCTTACAGTGCGTGAGGCCAGCGCTGCATATTCTGCACTATGGGTCACTATGACGAGCGTCGTGCCGTCGTCGTTGAGTTCACGCAGCAGCCGCATGACCTCTTGTCCGTGCGCACTGTCGAGATTCCCGGTGGGCTCGTCGGCGAGCAACAGCGCTGGCCGGGCGGCGATCGCACGAGCTATGGCGACACGCTGCTGCTGGCCGCCACTGAGCTGGCTGGGGTGATGCGCGGCGCGGTGAGCAATACCCAGTCTCTCCAATACTTCGCGCACGCGCTCGCGCTGCGCTTTCTCCGGCATAGGGCCATAGCGCAGCGCCAGCTGCACGTTGTTTCGCACGCTCAGTTCGTCGACAAGATTAAAGCTCTGGAATACGAAGCCGATCCGTCCACGGCGGATTGCGGCCAACTCGCGTGCGGTCTTCCCGGCTACATTCTCGCCTTGCAGACGGTAACTCCCGCTCGTCGGACGGTCGAGAAGTCCCAGCAGTCCGAGCAGCGTGCTCTTGCCGCAGCCTGAGGGTCCGGTGATCGCGACGTACTCGCCAGCCTCGATGTTGAGGTCGATCGCGTTGAGCGCGGTGGTTTCAACATCCCCAGCGCGGTGCCGTTTGGTCAATTGACGGAGTTCAATCATGGGAGCGCGAGCCTTTCAGCGTCGGATGGGGGTTGAGAAACCAGGACTTCATCGCCAGAGTGCAAACCAGCCAGCACTTCAACTTGACCGGACGCGTGACGTCCCAACTGCACAGTGCGTCGCTCAAGTATCTTGCCCTGACGTACATAGAGTTGGGTCTGCACGCCGGGGCCGTCGGGTAGCAGCAACGCCGGCGAAGGTTCGCTCAACTGCAATCGCAGATCGACCGCTTGGCCTGGCCGTAGATTGGCGGGTGCCGAAGCGCCGTCTTTCCAGCGCAACAAGACTCGAGCCTTGCCTCCCTGCACCTGAGGCAATGTCTGGGCTACTGTCAGGGTGCCGCTATTGCTGGTAGCGGTTTCGCCGGTCTGCAAACGCGGCAGATAGAACTCGTCCACATCGGCAGCCAACTGCACACCGCTGGTGGGATCGTCGATTCGACCCAGCCGATCGCCCGATCTCACACCGCTTCCTACTTGCAACAAGAAGCCACTGATCCGACCGGCGATTGGCGCGCGCTGCTCCAATCGATCGTGCGCGCGCTCCAACAATTGCAGTCCGCGTTGCAGCCCCTGAACTGCACGCGACATCTCGTCGAGCGATTGTCGGCGGGTCTCGGCCTCTAGCCGCTGGTCTTGGCGGGCTTGCTCGAGCAACTGTGCAGTCAGCTGCTGTTGACGCTGCGCGCGCTCAAACTCCGCCGCGGACACGAAACCGCCGCCTGCGAACTTTGCCAAGCGTTGGTAGTCCGACTCTGCCTGCTGCTGTGCTGCCTGCAGCTGAGTCAATTCACGTCGGTTCTGCGCGAGACTAGCTGCCAGCGCACTACGCTGCACCGACACGTTTGCCATTTGCTGAGCCACTTCGGCACTTCGCTGCATCAGTAGCTGCTCTTGATCCGGACTGTTAAGCAGGTACAGCTTCGCACCGGCTTCGACCGAGTCGCCATCCTGGACATACACGGCTTCCACGCGACCGGACTCCGTCGCATCGAGCTGAACCGATCCAATAGGCTCAACCCGTGCACGCAGCGATAGCTCGTCCCGGAATTCGCCAGCTACCACCTTTGCCAGCTGCGGCGAATCGACCCGCTGCCGCTGCGGTGCGCGCTGCCAGAGCAGTAAGGCAACGCACAAGATCGTCAGCGCCGCGACGGCGCCGAGAGACAGACGGCGGTGCCAGGCCGGCGGTTGCGAAAGCGTGCGGTCCATCCCTGCGCCACTGTGGGCAGTGCTTGGACTTGGTTTAGACAGACTCATCGTCTTCATCAGGCTTCGTAGCCTCAGGCATGACGGAGTTCGAGCCAAGACCTGTGTCCGCTTTCGGACACCCCGCTGGCGCAGACATGCGCAAGGCTGCGAATATGCTCACTGTGTCAACCAGCTTGGCCACTGCTCCTTCGATCCTGCTGCTCGACGACGACCCCGATGTCGGCCTGGCGGCACAATTGCTGCTGCAGCGTCGCGTTGGGCCGGTGAGTTGTCTGCGCCGCCCTGCAGAGTTGGACTCGGCGCTCAAACGTTTGCGTCCGACTCTGGTACTTCTGGACCTTAATTTCGGCCCCGGCCGTACCGACGGGGCTCAAGGCCTGCGCCTACTTGAGGACATTCGAGCTCGACCGCAACCGCCCGTCGTGGTGGTTTTAACCGCGTATGCCAATATCGATTTGGCGGTGCAGGCTCTTAAGCGCGGCGCCTTCGACTTCATCACCAAGCCCTGGGACAACGTACGCCTGATCGCCACCTGCCGCGAAGCCCTTCAGCGCGCGCAATCGGAGCCGCACGAACCCGCTGTCATTGAGCAAGCGGTAACCGAGCAGGTGCGATCGCTCGCAGTGCAGGAGCGCGCCGCCGTGTTGGCGGCGATGGCTGAGGCGCAGGGAAACCTAAGCGCGGCAGCGCGCGCGCTGGGTTTGTCTCGCGCTGCCCTGTACAGGCGGCTGGAAAAATATGGGCTCTGAGATGCCGCGTCTGCTATTCAGCTCGCTGTTGTTGCTGGCTGCAGGTGCTCTCGCCGCTTTGGCAGGATCTTCGTCACGCTGGTGGGTCGGTGCGACGTTGATGCTGCTTGTCGGTTTAGTTGTGGCGTGGCCGTTGGCCCGCTCGCGCGTCATTGCGGGTACGATGTTAGATCCATCGCCGCCGCCCGATGCACAGCGATTGGGCGTGCTTGAGGCGCAGCTCGAAAATCTGCCGGTCGCGGCCTGGGTACAAGTGGATGAGCAGACTCTGCAGCCCCTGACCAGCCGCGCTCGTCGACTGATCGCGCCTGGCGGCGTGCGCGATCGCGAGGCCATGAACCAGCTGCTTCTCACCAGCGAGCACAGTGGGCCGCTGATACTCGACACCGAGCGCGGCAGCGAGCGCTGGCAGTTACAGCGTCAACCCCTCGCGCTGAACGGCCAAGCCCAGACCCTGTTCGTGCTGATGCCGCTGGAGCAGGAACTCGAGCGCGAATCATTGCGAGCATGGGAGCAGCTGGTTCAGATCCTGACCCACGAGATCATGAACTCGCTTACGCCAATTAAGAGTCTCAGCCAAACCGCGTTGACCTTGTTGAACGAACCCGGCGACGCAGCAGAGTTGTCCCTTGCGTTGGATGCGATTGCGCGTCGGGCCGAGAGTTTGTCGAGCTTTGTAAGCACCTATCGACGGGTTAGCCAGTGGCCAGCACCGAGGATGGCGCTGGTGGATCTGCGCGGTTTATTCAACCGTCTGCAGCAGGTGGTCAAGCCCGCCTGGGCGGCGCGCGGCGGTGAGGCGATATTTGATCTGACTTCCCCAAGCTTGCGGTTGCTCGCCGACGAAGGGCAGTTGGAGCAGGTTCTATTGGCGTTGCTGCACAACGCAGAGCAAGCAACCGTAGATCACGCCGCACCGCGCCTATGGGTGCAGGCCCGTCAGGGTCGCGGCGGTCGCTTGCAGATTAGTGTGCGAGACAACGGACCTGGTGTACCAACAGGATTGGAGCAGCAAATCTTTCTCCCTTTTTTCAGTGCGCGGGAAGGTGGTCAGGGCATCGGCTTAACCGTCGTTCGTCAGCTGATGTATGGGATGGGCGGTCGCGTTCGCTATGTGCGACAGCTAGAGAGCGGATCGTTATTTCTTCTGAGCTTCTGAATGGCCGACGCCCTTTAAAAGATTTTCATCCTTTCCAATGATGGCTGCGGTATCGAGAATCAAATTCTCACGCCTGCCTGACTACTTCTTGTATTGATAATATATTTTATCAATATAAGATAGGGCGTCGAAACATCGTCGTCCCTTACTCAAAACAAGCAATTGCTGGGTACTTCACAAGTATGATTAAATATGATTCCGCACTTCAGCATCAGGAGCCAACCGTGTCCACGATAGAACGCATGACTATTACAATGCCTGCCGACATGGCCTCCGTGGTGAAAGCGGCGGTCAATTCTGGGGATTACGCTTCGACCAGCGAAGTGGTTCGCGACGCCTTGCGCGAATGGAAGATGAAGCGAGCCATTCAAATTCAGGAGATTGCGTCCTTAAAGGCCGATATCGACAAGGGGCTTGCAGATGTCGCGGCCGGACGGGTCACGAATTTCGACAAGAAGAGAATTGTTGAGCGTGGGAGAAAACTATTAGCCGCCCGCTCATCCTCCGATTAACCGCCTCAGCCGAGCGGGATTTGGCCGAGATCTGGGTCTACCTTGCCGCCGAAGCCTCGAAAACCCTCGCGACCCAATGGCTGGGCGCGATCGAGAGAAAGATTGATCCCCTTCTACGGTTGCCGTTGATGGGCTCGCCGCGCCAGCAGTTCGCAGCGGGCCTGCGAGTCATTTTTCATTCACCTTACGCCATTTACTATCTGCATACCGAGGGCGAGCTCGTGATCGTTCGCGTGCTCCACAGTGCACGCGATGCTGCGGCCATTGCCGAGCAAGGCGGCTTCAAGTCATGAGGACCCCTAGACAGCTCACTACCAATCCCAGCAAGCTGCCGCGGCGGGCACTGACCTCCGCAGAATTCTCGCAGCTTTCGGATGTGCCGCCGGAAACCGAATGGTTCGCGAACATCGACAACCCGCACACGCGTCGGGCCTATCGAAATGATCTCAAGGAGTTCATGACCTTTACCGGCATTCGAGTTCCGATCGAATTGCGGCTAATTAGTCGAGCGCACGTTATCGCCTGGCGCAAGGACCTGGACCACCGGCAGCTAGCGCATGGCTCGATTCGTCGAAAGCTCTCGGCTCTATCTTCTTTATATGAGTACCTAACCGACCAGAACGCGGTGCCGACGAATCCCGTAAAGGGTGTCAAACGGCCCAAGGTCGACAGCTACGAGGGCAAGACGCCGGCGATCGCCGATAAAGAGGCGCGCCAGCTCATGAATCTCCCTAGCGACAAGACGCTCAAGGGACTGCGAGACCGCGCGCTGCTTGCCACCCTTCTCTATCACGGACTGCGGCGCGAAGAACTGTGTCGGTTGAAGATCAAGGACATTCACTCGCGCCGCGGTGTCCCGCATCTTCGAATCCATGGCAAGGGCAATAAGACGCGTTACATTCCGTTGCACGCCGGTGCCCAGGCGCTGATGAACGATTACCTCGATGAGGCGCGGCACGCTGCGGATACAGAAGGATTTCTCTTTCGACCCGTCAAAAACACACGCACCACCCGCCTCGACAACGCCATTACGCCGGATGGCGTCTACAAACTGGTCCGGCACTACGCGTTGTCGCTTGGCCTAAAAATCGGGGCCCACGCCTTGCGCGCCACCGCCGCCACCAATGCCCTTGATCACGAAGCTGACATTGCAAAGGTCCAGGAGTGGCTTGGTCATGCGAATATTTCGACGACCCGCATCTATGACCGCCGGAAAATGAAGCCTGAAGATAGCCCAACGTTTAAAGTGAGTTATTAGTGTGAGGGACAGTCCTATGAACAACATCACCCGCCCATCGCCCTTCCCCAAAACCGTGCGCGTCGAGGCCGAGATTCCGATCAGTCAGCGCGATGAGTTCGACCGGGCAATGATCGAAATCGTCGCCGGCGCCAGGCCTCGCTGCGAGTCATCGAATCGGCGATCGATGATCATCCCACCACGGGCGGCGCCCGCCGCTTGGTGCGATTCT
Source organism: Gammaproteobacteria bacterium (assembly GCA_041690895.1). Classification (GTDB taxonomy): domain Bacteria; phylum Pseudomonadota; class Gammaproteobacteria; order Steroidobacterales; family Steroidobacteraceae; genus Bog-1198. The sequence continues at coordinate 8,285 of JBEPVT010000068.1, read as the reverse complement.
TCGCCGGTGTCTATAACGGCCAGGACTATCCCTTCGACCTCACCGAACTGCGCGGCCTCGATACCAAACTCGCCAATGCTTGCTTGGACTACCTTAACTACGGTCGACGCGGCATCACCGAGGTTCACAAGCACTTGGCCAATGGCGATCGCGACCTGCACCGCTGGCTCGAGGAGTACGCAAATCGAAACGGCCAAATTGAAGTAGCCTTAAGTGAAAGCTAAAAAGTCAGACGGCGGAAAACTTAAGATCGGCGATGATTGGAACGCGATCCGCATCATTGCGCTTTCGCAAAGCAATCCCTTGAAGGCCATCGCGGAATTCGTCGAGAACTCGATCGACGCGAAGGCCAACACGATCACCATTACGCGCGGTAAGGAGCACCACGCCCATTACCTCTCCATCAAAGATGATGGGGATGGAGTACCGCGCGATGAGGAGGGACTGCCGGATTTCAAATATGTCGCCACCCACATCTGCGATTCGATCAAACGGCGCCTGAAATTCGATGGCAATGGCTTAGGGTTGCAGGGCGAATTCGGCATCGGGCTCTTGAGCTTCTGGACGGTGGGAGACACCCTGACCATGACGTCGACGGGAAGCGACCAGCGCGCCTACCAGATGACCATGAGCAAGGGAGATTCGCGCTACGAGGTGGCTCCCCGTCGGGTCCTCTTTGCCGAAAAGGGGACAGAACTCAAGATCAGCCCGTTGCTTGAGGGAATCCGCTCTTTGAGTGGCGAGAAAATCCAGTGGTATTTGGCCTCAGAGCTGCGCGATCGGATTCGCGATGCCAAAGTCCGGGTGACCGTGATTGATAAACTCGCCCGCAAGCAATACGAGGTGGAACCGCGCCAGTTCGAAGGCCGTTTGCTGCATCAGCTGCCCGCGATCAAAACGACTTTTGGCGAGGCCTATGCAGAGATTTATTTGGCGGAGCCCACGGACGGCTCACGCGTCGCCCTCACCCGCTTAGGCACCCGGGTGATCGAGGATTTGGGCACACTGCCCGGCCTTGACCACGCGCCGTGGACCTCTCGGTATGTTCAGGGTCTGATCGATACCCCCTTCTTGAATCTCACGCCGGGAACGCGCAGCGGCATTATTCAGGACGAGCGCTTTGCGGCACTCATCGATGCGCTCACCCCCTTGGAAACGCACCTTAAATCCCTGATCGACGAGCAGCAACGCGCCGAAGAGGAACAGGCGAGCCAACAGTCTTTGAAGGCGATCCAAAAAGCCTTTCACGAAGCGCTCCTCGCCTTGCCGCCGGAAGAATATGATTGGTTCGATATTCAAGCCAAGGCGCGCCATGACAGCACCGTTCGAACCAACGGGACTGCGGATACGGACGCTTTCGCCTTCGAGGAGGGTCAGGGCGCCGTGCGCGAGCCACAGCCAAAAGATCCTCCCCAGCAACAATTCTTTGATGTCGCCGGCCCTCTATTCTCTGTCATCGCCTCGCCGGCGGCCAGCAACGTGGCGCTCAACGACCGACGCAAATTCCGAGCACTGCCTCGGGATCGATCCCGCCGGCGGGTAGTGGATGAGCTCGCCTTTGCGTGGCAGATTCACGAAGGCGAGGGATCTCTCTCTGCCCATACCAATCAGGAAGTCGAATTTCAGGCCCCCACTACCCCGGGGCTGGTCAGGTTAAAGGTCGCCGTTACCCAGCGAGAGGTGACAGTTTCGGCCGAGGCTCTCATCACCGTCACCGACAGCCTTGAAGCGGCCATTAGTCCCGCGGTAGTGAACTCGCGAGGACTCCCTGGCTATACCTTCGAGCGCGCGGCCGGCGAGCTCTGGCGCTGCCGATTCGATGCCGATCGCAACATCATCGTGGTCAATAGCGGACACCGAGACTTTGTCTTCGCCACGCGCAATCGCGCGTTGCAACTGCGCTATCTCGTGCGCCTGTACGTGAAGGAACTCGTGCTCAAGAATTTTGCCGGCATGAGTAATGATCAGTTACTGGAGAGGATGATCGAGCTATCGCTTTACGCCGAAGAGAAATTAAAATCCGGTTGAGGTTGCCGCGTGCCTTACGCATGATAACGTCCTTTATCATGCATAACATTCCGCGGGGGAAGCTTAATAAATTGATAGCGACGAGTTGATCACTCGAACATGGCATCGTTCATATTTGCGCGAGTTGGCTCAAGAGCGTTGCGGAACTACACCCATGTCCGCTTTCTGGGCCGGCGCTTTTCGTTGACGCTTGCAATCAATCTTTAACTACAGCACACACTACTTGTCGTAACAGCCACCCGCTGGATCTGGATCGGCGACGATTTGGAGCAGATCGCCTTCTGCACCTCCCCAGATGTTGCCACCCGTAAATGTCAGGCAACCGTCGCCTTTATAGAGAGCCTCAATTCGGCGAGCATCGTTGCCAAAATAAAAGGGAATCCAGCGCTTGCCGGACTCATAGCTGTGCGTCCGATCAGGCGCGCGACCCATGATCGCCTGGACCTGATCCATCTGCATGTCGATTTTAAGTTTGGCGAACTTACTATCGGGAGCAGGCGTGCCGGCAGTCGTTTGCCGCGTTTCCGTACTGGCTATCGGAGCGCCCACCCCGACGCTGCGCGGTGTCGTCGAAGTACAGGCCACGGCGAGCAATGTCGCACAGCTCGTTAGAGTCATCCGCTGAATTGTCATGGTGTCGTCATCCCTCCGCTTGGCTGATTGGTCGATTATAGGGAGTCTGAGGCGGCCTTCCCTCATTTTTGGTGCAAAAACATACGGTACGGAATGCCGTAAATTACAGTGTCTGCCGTCCGTTTTGATAAGTAAATCATAGGTTTGCTGCTCGCCGTTTTCTGTGCCATTTTCTCACGCCCTGGCGGGAGGTCGCGATGGATAAATGGCAATCCCAATTTCTCGGTCTCAAGCGCTTCCCACAGGAATTGTCGGACTTTGAGATTCAAGCTTTTTTCACTTTCACGGCGGCGGAACGCCTGGTGATCGACGGGCGTCGGCAGGTTGCACTCAAACTGGGTTTGGCCCTTCAGATTGGGTTTCTGCGCATGACGGGGCGGTCGATGGAGGCGGTGCGCGTGGCACCGCGAGCGCTGTTGACCCATCTTGGCAAGTCGTTGGGTGTCGTAGCCCCGGACCTGTCGTCCCTGCGGGCACTGTACCAGCGGGCTCCAACTCTGATCGAACACCAACAGTTGGCATGCGATGTACTGGGATTTCGCTGGTTGACCGTCCATCAGCGCCGCTCCTTGTTGCAGGCCGTGCAGAATGAAGTATCCCGTACCGACGATCGCGAACGCTTGTTGCAATATGCGCGCCGCTGGCTGTTCACCCGCCAACTCCTCATTATGCATGGCCGAGATCTCCGCTCGCTGATTGCCGCCGCCGTCGATCAATATGAAGCAACCCTGGCCAAGGCAATCCGTACCGATGTCGATGCGGCGCTGCTTGAGCGGTGGCAGAAATCGCTCATACAACGACGCGAAGCGTCCATGACAACACAAAGCTGGCTCTGGGCACCGCCGGCCAAACATTCGACGCGCCAGATCGAGGAACTGTTGGAGCGCATCGATACACTTTATGCACTCGACGTGCAGAGCCATTTACACGACAGCGCAGACGCGTTGTTGCGCCGCTACGCGCGTCGTTTGGCATCCCGGCCGCCGTCGGCCGGTCGCATGATTCGTGAACCCGGCAGAACGATTGAAGTCGCCCATTTTCTGCGCTACTGCTTGATGATCAACACCGACCGATTATTGCTCATGGTGCGTCGGCGTGTCGCTGATCTGTGGCGCCGTTCCGCCCAAGACGCCAATCGTGTATTGACCCACTGGGCGGACTTCTACCGAGAATTGCTCGTCTCGCTCGGTCAATTGGCGAGCGACACAAGTTTGGATGCAAAGCAGCTGCGCACGAAATTGCTGGAATTGATTGCCACGCACCAACAACGAAAACCACCGACCCGTGCGCAGTTCGTGCGCGAGCACCTGATTGCGGAAATCCGCCCCGTCCGCACGCTGCTGTCTGCTTTGGTGAAACTGCCGTGGCAAGCCGTTGCCGATCACCCGGTGCTCGCGGGGCTGGAGAGACTGAAGAGCCTGTACGCGCAGGAGGCCCGCGAGTTACCGGCGAGAACCGTCAACGGCTTCGGTAAAGTGTGGCGATCCGTTATCGCGGATGAAGATCGTGAACGCGCAATGCGTGGCTATGAACTGGCGACCTTGTTGGGACTGCGTCGCGCAATGCGTAACGGCACCGTGTGGATCGACCACAGTTTCGCATTCCGCAGCCGAGAAAGCCTGCTTATTCCGGCCGAGCGGTGGCAACAACAACGCAAGCAATACTATCGACGCTTATCGCTGCCGACGGACGCCAAGGTATTTCTCGAGCCGCTCATTGAGCGTGCCAAGGAAGGCGTCCAAGCCGTCGCCAACGCGGTTGCTGCCGGCGAACTGGCCGTTGACGATGAATTGCACTTAACGCCGCTTGCGGCGCTCGAGGAAGCACCCGAGCTGAAGAGGCTGCGCGCTGAACTCGATCAAGGCATCGGGGAAGCCCAGTTGCCGGAGATTATTCTGGCCGTCGATGCGGAAGTGCGATTCAGCTGGATCATGCTGGGGCGTGAACCACGATCCTCTGCCGAACTATTGATGGCGTATGCGGGTATCCTGGCGCACGGTACCGCCATGTCCGCGGCGGAGACCGCACGCATGATGCCGCAGCTGACCGCCAGCAGAGGGCAAGACACGAAACGGAAATTTATGCCCTCTAAGGCCCACGACATCCCGTCCTTTTATTGCCTGCCAGGGATATCCACTAAGGTAAATGTCCCTGCGGTGGCGGCGTTGACCGCAGCGGTGACGGTGGCAAGAACAGGCTTTATCAGTGGCCAGCTGGTTTTACCAAGGACGACGATCGCGATGCGGCGAGCGCCGAGGTTTTGTTGATAGCTGAGGTTTTGGTCAGTCGTGAGGAGTACCTGGAAGCCAGCGGCCTCGGCCGCCGTGAGCAACTCCCCATTGGACAGCCTGTCCCAGCCCAGGGAGCGGGCTACTTTGACGGTATGGCCGGGCAATGCCCGCGCGATTCCGCGTGGGGTCCCGTGGTCAAATAGAACAAGCACGCAATCACAACCTCAGGCTGCCGAGCGATCGGGTGCCGCAAGGCTTCGGGCAGCGAACTGCAATACTGCCTTGATCTGTTCGTCGGTCACGTCGAACTGTTCCTTGAGCTCCTCAATGCTCAAACCGTCTTCGAGATTCTCGAAAATTGTGGCCACCGGCATGCGGGTACCTCGAAACACCCAGGCCCCACTGACCTTGCCAGGGATGCTTTCAACGGCGGGGCACTGTGACCAGTCAAGTGTTGCCATGACGATTGCGCTCCATTGAGTGTGTATCAAGCCGCGCGTCGGTTCTCTGACCGATCACGTTTGACGATGTCGAGCACGGTGTTTTTGCTGATGCCGAGCCGATGGCTGATTTCCCGATACGATTGACCGGTCCGGACAAAACCCAGCACCTTGGTGGTATGGCGCTCGGCCGTGGGGCGCTGCCCGCGCTGCCGACCGAACCGGACTCCGCGCCGTTTGGCAGCAGCGATGCCGGAGCGGACCCGCTCGCGAAGCAGGTCCCGCTCAAACTCTGCCAGGGCCGCCATCAGGGAGGCGATCAGCTTGCCTTGGGCACTGCGCAGGTCGAGCTGCAGGCCGGTCTGCGCGACGAGGGAGACATTCCAGGTCTGAAGATCCTGCAAGGTGTGCAGCAGATCCAGCATCGATCGGCCCCAGCGCGTGAGCTCGGTCACCAGAATCACATCGATCTTCCTGGCCTGAGCCAGGGCGAGGACCTTCTTGCGCTCGGAGCGGTCGTTCTTAGCCCCGGACGCGGTTTCCTTCCAGACCCCGACAACCCGGAAGCCGGCCTTCTTGGCATAGGCCTTCAGGTCCCGTTCCTGGCGAGCGCAGGACTGATCCGCGGTCGACACGCGGCAATAGATGGCGGCGGCCTGTCCCAATTGAACCCTCCGGGAAAGAACGGGGCAGAAAGCGCGAATGTCGCCGCTTTCCTGTGGCAAAGTATCGGTCTAAACAAAGTAAACTTCAATAGGGACAGCCATGCCACGCCGAGAACTATTGACCGAGCTGCAACGGTTGGCCTTTACTGAACCTGCGATTGACGAGCGCGAACTGGTGCGGCACTACACCTTGAGTCCAGAGGACCTGGCATTAATCGATCGCCGACGTGGCGACCCCAATCGGCTCGGCTTTGCGGTCATGCTGTGTTACCTGCGGTTTCCAGGAAGGACACTACGGCAGGACGAGCAACCACCCGCGACGATGCTCACGTTCATCGCCGAACAATTAGCACTCGATCCGGCGAGCTTCGCGGACTACGCTGACCGCGACAAGACCCGCCGCTCACACCTCGCCGAAATTCAAACTGTGATCGGCTACCGCATCTTCAATCGAACATTTTACCGCGACATGGCCGCTTGGCTATTGCCCACGGCGCTCGCCACCGAAAAGAGCAGCGCGCTGGCGGCGATAGCGCTCGAGGAACTACGGCATCGGCGGATCATGGTGCCGCCGATTCCGGTCATCGAACGACTCTGTGGGGAAGTCCGGGGACGCGCCCATCGGCAATTGTGGCGCAAGCTCACTGACGGATTGACTGATATCCAGCGTGCCGCGCTCGATCAGCTCCTGGCCGTGCGGACAGGCGGGAACCAGAGCACCCTGGCCTGGCTGCGCCAAACGGCGTTCGCCGCCACGCCCGGCAATTTCCCCAAGCTGATCGAGCGGCTGAACCAGATCCGTGCCATCGGCATTGAACCGGAGCGCGCGCATCGCATTCATCAAAATCACTGGCTGAAGCTCGCTCGTGAGGGCGGGCAAACGACCGTGCAGCACCTGGCCGATCTCGAGCCGCTGCGTCGCTACGCAACCCTCACTGCGTTGGTGCTCGAATTGACCTCCACGCTGACCGACGAGGCGCTCAACATGTTCGAGCAGCTGATCGGCAGCCTATTCAAGAAGACCAAACGCGCGCACGCCGACGAATTTCACCAAAGCGGCAAGGCCATCAACGACAAGGTACGCCTCTATGCCCTGGTCGGCGACGCATTGATCGAGGCGCGCGCCGCCGGCGGTGATCCCTTCGCCGCCATCGAGGCGGTGCTGTCCTGGGATCGCTTCAAAGCGTCGGTGGCGGAAGCGCATAAGCTGGCGCAGCCGGAGGACTTCGATTACTTGTCGCTCCTGGATGACCGGTACACCAGCGTGCGTAAGTTCGCGCCCATGCTCCTGACCGAATTCGAATTCCACGCCGCTCCGGCGACGGCCGATCTCATGCAAGGCCTCGACGTGCTGCGCGAGTTGAACGCAAGCGGCAAACGCATGATGCCGGAGGGTGCACCGACCGGGTTTGTCAGACCCCGATGGCGACCCCACGTAATCGGACCGCAGGGGACGATCGATAGGCATTTCTATGAGCTGTGCACGCTCTCGGAGCTATGCGATCGGCTGCGCGCTGGCGATGTCTGGGTACGCGGAAGCCGGCAATATCGGGACTTCGAGACCTACCTGATTCCGACCGAGACCTTCGCCACCCTACAAAAGGAGCCGTTGCCGCTCGACATCGCCACTGACTTGCCCGCGTACATGGCCGAACGTCGTCAATGCTTGCAAGCCAAGATGGACGAGGTGGCGACCAAGGCTCGCCGCGGCGAGCTGGTCGATGTATCACTTGCCGATGGTGTCCTGCGCATCTCGCCGCTCAAGAAAGCGACGCCACCGTCCGCCGTCGCCTTTGCCGAGAAGGTGTATTCCTTGATGCCGCACGTCAAGATCACCGAGGTGTTGGCGGAGGTGGACGGCTGGACGCGCCTCGCCGAGCGCTTCGTCCACATGCGTACCCTCGCGCCTCCGAAACATCGGCAAGCCTTGCTGACCGCCGTGCTCGCCGACGGGATCAATCTTGGACTCACGCGCATGGCGGAGGCCTGCCGCGCGACGCCCTGGCGGCAGTTGACCTGGACCGCTGACTGGCACATCCGCGACGAGTGCTACGCCCAGGCACTCGCCGGCCTCATCGATGCGCAGCACCGCCAGCCGCTCGCCCTGCATTGGGGTCGAGGGACAACCTCCTCCTCGGACGCGCAATTCTTTCGCGCCGGCGGCCAGGGCGAAGTCCGCAGTCGCAATAATCTGCACTACGGACAGGACCCGGGAGTGAAGTTCTACACCCATCTGTCGGACCAGTTCGGGCCGTACCATACCAACGTCATCGCTGCGAGCGCGCACG
>JBEPVT010000067.1:0-24240 GCA_041690895.1 Gammaproteobacteria bacterium | reverse complement strand
AAGAGACAGGCGTAGACCTGGGCGGTCTCACAGTGTTCAGCGGCGCACTCGGTGTCGGCCTTGGTTTTGGCCTGCAGCGTATCGCGTCCAACTTCATCAGCGGATTTATCCTGATCGGCGATCGATCTATTCGGCCCGGCGATGTCATCACGATCGGCACTCGTTTTGGCGTAGTGCGTGAGTTACGTGCACGCTACGTCGTCGTACGAGATCGAGATGGCGTGGACACCTTAATACCGAATGAGAGTGTCATCACCTCGGAGGTCATCAATTGGAGTTACTCGGACCGTACGGTACGCCTGAAACTTCCCGTCCAGATCAGCTACAACGATGACCCGCGGCGCGCCATCGCGTTGATGCTGGAGGTGGCGCGTCGCCATCCAAGGATCGAGTCCACTCCTGAAGCGGCCGGCCGTGTCATGGGATTTGGCGCCAGTGGCATTGACCTTGAACTCCGGGTCTGGATCGTTGATCCGGAGGATGGCGTCAACAACGTGCGATCAGACTTATACCTTGAGATTTGGGATTCGTTCAAGGCCGCAGGAATCACGATCCCCTACCCACAACGCGACGTTCACGTGCATCGAGCGAATCGTTCGACGTAACTGACCCGCGGGCATCCAACAGTGCCCAACCGCAATCGGCCGCCGGTCGCAGTCCTATAGACGCAGGACTCGACTTTGCCTAACGGCGCACCTTCGCATTGGGTCGGCGCCGGATGTTGACTGTTACATGCGCATCGAGGGCCGGTTGATCCACATGCGCTGTCAATTCACACTTTATGGGTTGCGCTGGTGTCCACCGTACCGGCTCGGTGACACCGGCTGCATCAGTCTGAGCCCTGGCAGGACCGGGACCGCAACCCTTTTGCGATCCGATCACCACACTCGCGTCGGCCACACCATTACCATACTGATCGACAACCAGTGCCCACACATCGATCGGGTCATCCGTCATTACAAACTTCGCCGGCTCAAGCGCGGGCTCAGTCTTGATCTGGACGCTGACTGCCGGTCCTGCCACGACATGCGCCTGTACCAGCAATGGCGACAACGAGCCCGCACGGACTTCCAGTGAGAATGCGCCGGCTTTCTCGCCGGCGCGCCAGTGTGCTGAGGCGGCGCCGTCAGCGGCTGTCGCGGCCATCGACGATTCGATCGAGCCTCCCAGCGGGCTCGGCGTCCATGTCATCGCTGTGCCAGAGACGGGATTGCCGAATTTGTCCCTAACCCTCACCATCAACTGGCCGATCTCGCCACCGACCGCAGTAGCCGCGGCGGGTCCATTGACGATCTCGAGCGTGGCTGCAGCAGCGGGCCGCACATGAACCGGTACGTGAGTGATGCGAACGCCACTCGCCACAGTCACGATCGCCTCACCTGAAGAACCAACCGCGTGCACCAACCCGGACGGACTCACGCTCACAGTTGAGGGATTCTCGCTCTGAAACACGATTGACGCGCCGCCAATGGCGTGTCCCTTGGCATCATTTACCTGAGCGCGAAGTTGCACATTGGCCCCGGCCGTCAGCTCTGCGGTTGACGGATCCGCGAACACGGCCTGCGGCACCGACGTCGCGCCAGATGGCGGTGCTTTTGCGTCACAACCCGACAGCGCAAGGACCAGCCCAATGGCGCTCGCCCACGCAATATAGCGGCTAACCACGGAATGCTGACCTCCCGATGTGCACGCGAACAAACTGCTATCGCCGGCCAGGCAGGTCGAATTGCACCTGCTCCCATAAGGCGCCTCGTTTCGGCTGCGTGTGCGGGTAGATCGTCTGCATTGTCGGTGTCAATTGCTCAAGTCGCGGCGGTGCGCTATTGTACGCCGCCATTAGTTTTGTGACAAAGTATTTGGCATGACCACTGTTGCGGCGCCGGTTGAAGCCGGCAGTCAATGGCCTCACTCATAGTTCTCGCTCTTGCAAACAGGAAGTTGAATGCCGAATGCTCCCGTTCGTCGCGCCGCGCTTGAATCATTGGTCGCTGTCACGTTTCGCCACATTGTGACTGCCACGCGGAATCGTGATCGGATTACTGGTAAGGCGGCTGGACTCCCCACGGCTCAATTGCGTTTGCTCGCGATTGCTCGCCGTGAACCTGGCATCTGTTTGAGCGCCTGCGCCGCGCGCCTAAATCTCGACGTTTCGACAGTGAGCACTCTGGTGCGCGCGCTTGGCGCCGCGCGCATAGTGCGTACCGTTACGGACCCTTCCGATCGGCGCCGGAAGCTCCTGTACCCCCGGCCGGCGGCCGCCAAGTATCGAGCGCCGCTAAACCACGTGCACGCCGAGCCCCTGCGGATGCTGCTGCGGCATCTCACGGCGACTGAGCTTCGGTCGTTGCATCGCGGACTGGCAGCTGTAGCGCAACGAAATTCGCTTCGGCAGACATCCAGTACGCGGACGACGCGTGCATCGGCATTTCCAAGGCGCATGCCGGCTTCCGGGGGAGCGGTTCGATGATCAACCGATCAGCCGTGGGTAGGGGATTCTCCCAACTGCAAGGACGCAGATTCATGGGACGAGCAACTTTATTGCGCCTGATCGGGACGACGTTGGGTGCCATCGCCGCAGCGCAGGGCACGCGGGCGCAATCGCCGAGTGCCCCTGTCGATGCCGACGTCATGGAATCACGCGTGACAATCGCGGTGCAGGCAGAACCGGTTCGATTTCATGGGCAGGATTTGTTCACGATTCGGGCACCGCTCGGCACACTCTCGGTGTCTCAACGTGCGCACGCGATTGAGACTCGGCTTGCCTCCGCGTTGTCTCAGGTCGATCTGGGAAGTCAGCCGCTCCGACTCGAGCCCGGCAGCCAGTCAACCGATATATACCTGGGTCAATCGTTCGTCACCTCGGTCACCGACGCAGACTCGGAGCCGCTTGGTCGCTCGCGGGACCAGCAGGCCGCGGACCTGGGGCTTGTTCTGCAGCGCTTGGTCCAGTCAGATTTGCAAGGCCGGACAGCCCGGAGCATTTTGTTGGGTGCTGCGCGAAGTTTGGCTGCACTCGTTTTGGCGGGCGGCCTTATTCTGCTCATTCGCTGGTCCCTGGCGCGGCTGGCCCACTGGCTCACAGAGCTTGCGCACCGCTCAATTCCCGTGGTCGAGTTCGTCGGCCTTACACTGTTTTCTCCAAGCCACGCGATTCCGCTCACGCTGCGAGCCCTGCGAGGGTTGCGCTGGCTGCTCGTGCTGATAGTGGTGGTCGCCGCGGCAGAATACGTCCTCAGCCAATTTCCATGGACGCAAGGTCTCGCCAGCGCCATAACACGCTCTGCCTTAGCCGCTTTAAGCTGGGTGTTCGGCGGAATCGTATCTTTCATGCCGAAAGTCCTGTACCTCACTGCAATCGCTTTCGCAACGCGCTATATCCTTCGGGCATTGCGGTTTGTGCTTGATCGCTGGGCAACGTTCGGATCTGAGCGCAATTTCCCTCCCGAATGGGTGCGGCCAACCTACCAGATCATTCGCTTCATCGTTGTGGCGCTCGCGCTGGTCGTGGCGTTTCCCTACTTGCCGGGATCCGATTCCAAGGCCTTTCAGGGCGTGTCCGTATTTGTTGGCGTTTTGTTCTCGCTCGGGTCCTCAGCGGCAATCGGCAATATGGTCGCAGGAATCGTTCTGATTTACATGCGCGCGGTGAAGGTCGGCGATCGCGTCAAGATTGCGGACACTGTGGGAGACGTGATCGCCTGCGAATTCCTGACGGTCAAGGTACGAACGATCAAGAATGTGGATGTGGCCATTCCCAACTCGCTGGCCCTAAGCAACCACATTATTAACTTCAGCAAGCAGGCCGCTGAAGGACAACTCATCCTGCACACCACCGTGACCATCGGCTACGGTGCCGAATGGCGCACCGTGCATGAGCTGTTGATTGCCGCCGGGCACGCCACGGTAGACGTCGAGGCAACGCCGGAACCCTTCGTTCTGCAGACCAGCCTGAACGACTTCTATGTCGGTTACGAGATCAACGTTTACACCCGGAATGCCCAGGCCATGGCCCGGATCTACTCTGAGTTACACGCCAACATCCAGGACAAGTTCAACGAAGCCGGGGTAGAGATTCTCTCGCCGCATTACGGGGCACTGCGGGACGGGAACCGCACCGCTGTTCCGGATCGCTACCTGCCGAAAGATTATCGTCCGGCCGGTATTGGTCTTTCGTGGCTGCGCTCCAAACCGAAGGCCACGTGATAGCACAAATGACACGGTTCCTGGCGCCATGAGGGCTTACATCTCATACGGGAACGGGGACCCGCCGTTGAACAGATCCTATTTGGCGCTTCCCTTCACTTTGATTGACGCTGACGGATAGGCGCCACCCCAGCCACTGTTAACAATGATTCCTGCCGCATCCAGTGCGTTCATCCATTAGAGCAGCAGCGGACGCCTGCTCCGTACCCGGCTTTGTGAAGAGGAATCTGGAGGCCAAAAGAGCGATCGCGGCACCCAGGAATTGTGCAAAAACAAATCCGGGCACGTCGGTCGGTCGGATCCCGGAGAACGTATCGGTCAGGGATCGCGCAATGGTAATCGCTGGATTCGCAAATGAAGTGGAAGCAGTAAGCCAGTACGCCGCGCCAATCCACGCCGCCACCATCCAAGGCGCATCATCCGTCCGGCGGTGACCCAGAATCACCAACAGCAAGCCGAAGGTGGCAACTACCTCAGCCAGCCATTGTGCAGAACCTGTCCGCACATGAGTGGAGAATTGAACCAGCGGCACCTCGAACATCGCATGAGCGAGCAGCGCCCCGGCACAGCAACCGGCGATTTGAACGACCGAATATCCGACGACTTCTGGCCAGGTGAGGCGCTTCTTAACGGCCATGACGATCGACACAGCCGGATTGAAGTGCGCGCCGCTGACCGGTCCCAACAAAGCAATCAGAGTCGCCAGGACCGCGACCGTCGCGACCGTATTGGCGAGCAGTGCTATCGCCGCATTGCCGCGCGCCAGGCGCTCGGCCATTATTCCGGAGCCTATTACAGCTGCCGCCAACAGGAGCGAGCCCAACCCTTCCGCCGCCAGGCGTTGACGCGTTGTCACTCGCCGGCTTCGGCAGGCAGCGTTCCGATCCCGCGTAATTTGTCTTGTAGCATCATGCGATCGAGCGATGCGATCGGAAGACCTATAAACAACTTTATTCGCGCTTCCAATTCCTGAAGCGCCTTGCGGAATGCAAATGACTTTTGTTCTTCTGCGCCTTTCACCGCCGCAGGATCCGCGATCCCCCAGTGCGCGGTCATGGGATGACCAGGCCAGACTGGGCACACTTCTCCGGCTGCGCTGTCGCACACAGTAAAGATGAAATCGAGCGGCGCCGCGCCGGGCGCGGCGAACTCGTCCCAGCTTTTGCTGCGCAGGCCCTCAATCGGCAGGTTCACTCGTTTCAGGAGTTCAAGAGCTAGCGGATTCACTTGCCCTTTAGGAAAGCTGCCGGCGCTGAAGGCACGGAACCTGCCATGGCCCCAGTGATTGAGCAGCGATTCCGCAAGGATGCTGCGCGCAGAGTTGCCCGTGCACAGAAACAAGACAGTGTATGGCCGATCGGTCATGGAATGTCAGGCCACTCGATTGGGCACGCAGCAGGGCCTTGGTTCGACAGGTGTGACGACATCGGTGCCGTAGACCGTGCTGTCGCCAGTCGTCAGGAAGGTTTCCCACTCGACGCCCTGCGGATCTTCGATCCATTGTTTCTCGCTGTGCGCATAGCAACACGTTGTTGGGCCTTCCTCGATGGCAGGCCCCCCCGCCCTTTTGAGGCGCTCGTAGACTTCGCCGAGCTCTGATCTGTCCTCGACCTGGATACCCAGGTGATCAACGTCGGTCGCCCGTTTGCGCTGGCTGATCGCGAAATTCACGCGCGGATCATCGAGCATCCACTTGGCGTAGTCGGCCTTCGTGACAACGGGATCGGTACCGAACAATTGGCCATAGAACGTGATCCGCGTAGCCAAGGAAATCGAGTTCACGATCGGCTCCCTACGCAGCCTTCAGCGTCCGTCTCGTTCGCTTTGCCGTCCCGGATGGCGCACAGGCGGTCTCGCAACCCTGGCCGCTCTCTGCGCAACAATTGTCGGTTAGAAAACCCACCAGGGCGTTCATCACCGAGAAGTCAGCGGCGTAAATAAGCTGTCGGCTTTCACGCCGTTGCGTAATGAGCCCAGAACGCTGCAGATTTTGCAAATGAAAGGTAAGCGAGGATGGGACGAGACCTAAACGCTCGGCGATGCGGCCCGCCGGAAGCCCCTCCGGCCCACGCTCCACAAGCAGCCGGTAGAGTGCCAACCTATGCTCGTGCGCCAGCGCACCAAGTGCGGTAATCGCATTAGCTGTCTTCATGTAACTACTATATTTCGACTACTACCGTAATGTCAATCACCACTAAAGGTGATGGAAACCCGTAGATACACGACTCGAGCCTGAACGGACGCGACGGAATGTGCGCACGGTGAGCCGATAGCCCATCAGCAATCTGCCACCTCCAGAGTGAACGTAAAATCGACCGGCTTCGCGAGAAACAATGACGGCAGCATCGTCGACAGTCCGGCGTAGATTAGTAGCGCCGCGTAAAGCTCGGCAGAAATATGGAAGCGTTCACGCAGGATCGTCGCTAGAACCAGCGTGAAGATCAGCGTTGGCGTAAGTGCGGTCGCGACTCGGAGACTGCCCATTTTAGACTCGCGCGAGATGAAACGGCGCTGCACCCAGACAATAGCGATGCGGATCGGGATCACGGCTCCGGCCAGCAGCAGTCCCAGTTCCAGCGACTCCCAGGTAAAGGCCTCGGAGGGTACTTCGAGTCCTTCGTAGAAAAAGTAGAACGGCACGAAAAACGACGCAAAAAGGGAGATCGCATGCAGATTCGTGTCTGAAGCGAGCTTCGGCATGGTTCTATGCAGGAGTCTGGCCACAACTCCGGCGACGAAAGCGCCCAGTAAATAATGCGCTCCGATCAGA
The DNA here is from genome assembly GCA_041690895.1 of Gammaproteobacteria bacterium. GTDB lineage: Bacteria > Pseudomonadota > Gammaproteobacteria > Steroidobacterales > Steroidobacteraceae > Bog-1198. The sequence goes on along the minus strand of JBEPVT010000067.1, from coordinate 17,267 downwards.
TTCGTGATGTAAGCCGAAACCAATCCCACCATCACCAACAGCGAGAACTCGGCGCCCGGCGCATGTGGCAAGACAATCCGATCCAGCAATCTGAACAGCAGTGGAATTCCAAAACAGAGCGCAATCAGGACCGCCGACGAGGTTGCCAGATGCTCGCGCGAGTCGGACTGCAGTACGACAAATACGACGAGCAACGCAAGGATTTCTCCGCCAACCGCCTTGATCGTGACCCAGAAGCGCTCTTCTTCGTCGAGTCCGAGACGCGGCAACGACTCGAGGATGAATCCCGTCGAAGGTGTCAATAGTGCCAGTGCCAGCAGGAGGGCGGCGTCCCAGGCGATGCCCAGGTACCGCATCGCGACGCAGGTTGCTCCCGCCAACATCAGCGAGCGCAAGAGCAGAAAGCTGATGAACGACCAGCGGCCGCGGCGCAGGTCATCGGGGTTCAATTCGAGCCCCGCGAACAGGAATAGCGAGGAGACGCCAAGCGCAGCGAGCAAGCTCAGGGTCGAGTCATGTGCGCTGACGTGGATCAGCGCCGCTGCCACCATGCCGAGGCCGAAGCTCGTCATCGGCGCGGGAATCCGAAACCGTTGCAGGGCCCGCGGAACGACCATCAGTCCGAAGATCAGCGTTAGATAGGCCAGCTCGCTTGGAACCGAGGACAGGTCGGGCATTCGCCCAGCAGACCACAAATTCGGCACGAGATTGAAGCTTTCTCCGTTCGGTGCCAGGCCCCACTGGATCCGGTTCAGGCGGTCGCCAGTGCATTCCTGTAAGTCACTGCACCCGCCTCCGGCAACAATCGTTGCAATTCGCTCTTGACGACGGCGTAGCACTCACAAACACGGGACTCCAGGCCGGTGCGCTCGTTCACTGAAATGTGGCCGCGCCGGTAGCTGATAACCCCCGCGCGCTGCAGATTTCCAGCGGCCTCTGTGACGCCTTCGCGGCGTACCCCGAGCATGCTCGCCACCAGCTCCTGCGTCATGACCAGATTGCCCGATGGGATCCGATCCAGCGTCACGAGCAGCCACCGACACAGCTGCTGTTCGATGTTGTGGTGCCTGTTGCAGGCCGCATTCTGAAATACTTGCGTTAGCAGCGCCTGCGTATAGCGCAAGAGCATTGTGCGAAACGGACCGACGCGGCCGAACTCCCGTTTCAAGTGGCCGGAAGTCAGCCTATAGGCGTAGCCGGCGGTCTGGACCACGGCCGAGCTGGGCGTCGTGTCTCCGCCCATGAACAGCGATACACCCAGGACGCCTTCGCGGCCCACGCCCGCGGTTTCGGCGGACGCGCCCGACTGAGTCACGTAGTGCAGTGAAACAATGCTGGTAGTCGGGAAATACGCGTACTGCAGAAGGTCGCCTGGCTCATACATCATGTCTCCGAGCGCCAGCGGCACAAGTTCAAGCAAGGCGGTAATGCGCGCCAGATCCGCCGCGGGCAACGCTGCCAGCAGATGATTCTGCGTGGGACTGTGCGTAGGAGATGTCATGAAAGGCAGAGCCAAAGCGGTTAGCGCTTGACCAGGCGTTCGACCCCAACGCCGCGGTAGCCGATGAAGCGGCAGGCTTGACTGAACATCGGCTCGCCACTGACCACGAAGGTCTGGCGCGAACCGTCGGCATTGGCGCGACTCAATTGAAAATCGAGGAATGGTTTTCGCGAGGCAATTGTGGCCTGCAGTGCCGCCCGTTCCACCTCATTCCAACCAGCGTCCGGGTTCACAGCGTTCTCACCAATCAGCGTGGGCACCCGAATGCCAAGCATCTCCAATACGGGCCCAGAGACCTTGGTGAAGTTTCCGTTCTCGTCTTGCTCCCAATACCAGTCGGACGCCAGCTCCGCCAGGCTCTGGAATCGCGCTTCGCTTTCGCGCAGTTCGGCCGTCCGTTCCCGCACCGCCCGCTCGAGTTCAGTGTTGTAGTTTTCGAGCCGCTTGTAGAGCAAGCGCACCTCGAGCATGTTGCGAATGCGTGTCTTGACCTCGACCAGGTCGAAGGGCTTGCTGACGAAGTCCCGGGCGCCTGCCTGCAGCGCTCGGAGCTTGTGTCCGGGCTGCGCAGTAATGACCAGTACCGGGAGGTACCCGTCCGCGTCATTGGCATGAAGTCCGGCCATGACCTCGAACCCGTCCATCCCCGGCATCTGCAGATCGAGCAGTATCAGGTCGTAGCAATGCTCGCGGTGCATGGCGCAAACTCGCTTCGGGTTCGCGGTCGACGTCACCGCGCTGTAACCCGCATCGCGCAGCATCTGCTCGAGCAGCAGGAGGTTCGCCTCCTGATCATCAACGATCAATATTCGGGCGCTGAGGATCTCGGCTTCACTCAGTCTCATTTCGGATGCCCCTGAGTAGCGCGAGCGGCAATGTCCTTCGCATGGGCCAGTGCCGCGTCCATCGCGCCCATGAACTGCGCCACCTTGATGGGCTTGGTCAGGTAGTTGAAGAAGCCGGCGGCAAGCCCCTTCTCGATGTCTCGCGGCACGGCATTGGCGCTGACTGCGATGACGGGGATCTGCGCGGTTGCCGGGTCGGCGCGCAGGATCCGCAAGGCCTCGACTCCATTGATGCCGGGAAGATTGATGTCCATGAGTATCACGTCGGGGCGGTAGGCGAGCGCGAACTCGATACCGACTGTTGCGTTGACGGCGCTGAGCAGACGCAAATCCTTGCGCCGTGCAATCAGCTGCTCGACCAGTTCCAGATTGGCCGGATTGTCCTCGACGTACAAAAGCGTGCGCGCGCGCCGGCCCTCCTCGAACGGTACATGAGCCAGCCGGGCGAGCTCGATTTCAGGCGTGACCCGTTGTGACAGATCGGCGCGCGTGAACTGGACCCAGAACACGCTGCCCTCGCCCATGGTGCTCTCGGCGCCTATGGTACCGTCCATGAGTTCGACCAGCCTTTTGGTCATCACCAGTCCGATGCCCGTGCCCTCTTCTGCACTGGCTTCCTTGCCGAGTCGGTTGAACGGCTGGAAAAGTTGCTTCAGCTGTTCCGGCGCCAGGCCGGCGCCCGTATCGCGGACACTGATGCGGATGGATTGCGACGGACCCTCTGAACATTCGACCGCAACCGAGCCCGACGGTTTGTTGTATTTGACGGCGTTGAACAGCAGGTTGATCAACACCTGTTTGACGCGGGTTCGATCGGCCTTGACGAAGCACGGCGCATCGAAATACGGAAAAGACAAGCTGATGCCCCGCCGCTGCGCCTGGGGTTCAATCATGCCGCGGCACTCGAGCAACACTTCGTCCAGAGAGACGGGCTCGGCCGATACGGTCAGACGCCCAGACTCGATCAACGCCAGGTCCAGGATTTCGTTGATCAGCTCCAACAGATACCACCCCGCCTTGAGGATCTGTTCGACGTTGCGCCTTTGGCCTGGAGTGGGCGCCGGAGCTCCAGACTCCAAAAGTTGAGCGAATCCCAGAATCGCGTTGAGCGGCGTGCGCAACTCGTGGCTCATATTCGACAGAAAATCGCTCTTGGCGTGATTGGCCGTTTCCGCTGCCGCCATGGCCTGGTGCAATTCCAGCTCGACACGCTTGCGCACCGAATTGTCGGTGCCGATCAGGAGGTAGCCAATGATATCGCCATAGTCATCGCGCAGCGCCGTGATCGACACGACTGCAGGAAACCGGCTGCCGTCCTTGCAGATATAAGTCAGCTCGTAGATATCCTCGATCTCGCGCGAGGCCTTGAATGCCAGCGCCTCGAATCCCGGCGTGATCGGTGTGCCAAGCTCCAGGCTGAGCGCCTCGGCGCGCGCCTGTACTTCGCTGGGATCATGAATGTCGCTCGGGCTGATCCGATTGACGACTTCCGCCGCCTTGTAGCCGAGCATGCGTTCGGCGCCAATGTTGAACAGCTGGATAATGCCCTTCTCATCCGTGGCGATGATCGAGAAATTGGCGCTGGTGAGAATGGCGTTCTGCAGCGCGCCCGCCTTGAGCAGGACGCTGCGTCGCAATGCGTCGGCCAATCCGTCAGGTTTGCTTGTTTCTCCCGGAGGTGGAAGAGAGACCGAATCTCCAGGCATGGTGGGCCTCGCGGTGAACCGACTCAGTCTGGAATTGCTGCACCAGTCGGGTCGGTGCGCTGGCACACATTGCCTGTTTCAGCGCGTGTCGCTGGGCACTCAGGCGTCATTGCCATGGCAAACGCGTTACACGTCCGCACGGTTTCGCACTATTGCCGGCTCTGAAGCACGCGATTGAAGAACGCTTTTGCACACCACAACAGTAATCCAGAGCGCGCCGCATTGCGGCCACTCAACAGCAACCTGAAGGTGGCGCTGCGCGGAAATCGGCCGGCCACATCGCTCCGCATTCCGCTCTCACTCGCGTCTTCGTCAGCAGTGAGCAACTGCTGCAATTGCGCCCGGGTTACAGCTGGCCGCTGGGCGGCCCCCATCAGTTCAGTTCCGGCTTTCATCATTTTCTGAAAGTACACGTTCGATCAGGACCTGATCGAGCTGCCACTCCCGTTGCAGCCCTTCCAACAGCGGAGGTTGCCTCGATTGAAGGCGCCCAGCGTACGCCCCCGCGAGTGCCGCAATTCCCACGAAGAATGCCAGCAGGGAATAGACGGCCGTCATCCGATAGATCGTGTCCCAACTCGCTGCGAGTATCGCGACACACACCATCACGAAAGCGCCGGCTAACCCGAACGCCGCAACGAGCATCACGCCAAATCGACGGGCGAACGCGACGCGGCCTCGGGCCAGATCCTGCGACAGCAGCTCGGCATAGGCGCCCAGGTGTCGCAACAGGACCGGGGCAACCTTGGTAAGCAAAGACATGGCCCGCGAACCCGGCTAGCGCCGCCGTCCGATGACGTAGCCCAATGCGACGCCGGCAATGGCGGCGATGCCCAGAGCCTGCCAAGGGCTCGTGCGCACGTAGTCATCGGTGGTAGCGGCGACTTGCTGCGCCTGACGACGCGATCATTCAGGTTCTTACGCTCATCCCGATGGTCACCCTGGTCGTGAGTCCGTCGCTCCGCTTGCTGCCGCTCAGGCGACGGCGCTTTACGGTTCCGGGCTATTTCCCGTTCTTGCGATCATCCGTGTTCTTAGGGTCATCCCTGTTCTTACGCTCATCCGCGTTCTTGCGCTCATCCCAATGATCGCTCTTGTCGCGGGTCCGTTGCTCCGGTTGCTGTCGTTGCTCCGGTTGCTGTCGCTGCTCCGGTTGCTGTCGCTGCTCCGGTTGCTGCCGCTCGGGGCGCTTGGACTGCAGCACCACCCGCTCGCGTGGCTGGTAGTGATAGTTCTGCGACTGGATTGTGCGCTGCTGCTCTGGCGCCCGCGGATAGTGGTTGTTGGAATAGGCGCGCTGGTAGGTCGGAAGCGGCGCCGCCCGGGGAACCGCGTTCCGATCCCAGTGATCCCAACCGCCACGTCTCTGCTTCCATTGCTGCCCCCAATGTTCACCCCATTGTGGTGGCGCATCCTCTCGCCAGCCGCGGAAATACGTGGGCGCGTGACGGTAGTAGCGTACCGGCACCCGCAGCACGAACACGGGCACGTCATAGGGTGAAACATATCCCCAGGGGCCGTCATACCAGCTACTCGCGTACCAATCATCGTCCTGGTACACCCAGTACCGCCCGTCATAGAAAAAGTAATTCGCCGGGGCGCCCGGGTCGTAGTACACCGGCGTACCCGGAACCGGAACCAGTTCCGGGTACGTCGGCATGTTAATGCCAATGCTGATTTGCGTCTCGGCAAGCGCCACCGGGGCCAGGAGGAGTGACGACGCGATAATGAGAAAGCGCATGGGTGATGCTCCTCAGTGAATTACAACTTCGCCACGGTCAGACCGGTGAGACGGCTATCCGTTGGTGTGACCTTAAGGCTGCACCATCGATACCCTCCGTTCGGTGCGACAGCGCACTCAACCCGAAGGTTTCGGACAAAATGCGCAATATTGAATGTCCCCTCCGGCCCACTAAAAACAATAAGATACGATGTATTATTGACCCTGCACATTGGCGAGGTTCAATTTAGGTAGAGCCGGATTGAGGGCGCGTAGTCGTTGATCCTGCTTCTATACTAAGCAGCCTAAACCGCCCCAATCTCCGGCAACACCACGAGCACCCCATGCAATCTTCAATGTACAACAGCGCCGTGCCCACCTTCATTCGAACCCTCACCAATCTCGCCGCAATCCTGGATAAAGGTGCCGCGCACGCTGAAGCCCGAAAGATCGATCCGACCGCGCTCCTCAGCGCACGTCTCTTTCCCGACATGCTTCCGCTCACAAAGCAGATTCAGATTGCCACAGACACCGCGAGTGGCGGTGTTGCTCGGCTCGCCGGTGCTGACATCCCGGTCATCGAGCACAATGAAACTTCCTTCGCTGCACTGATTGCGCGCGTGCACCAGACAATCCAGTTCCTGGAATCAATCAAGCCCGCACAAATCGACGGGGCAGAAGACAAGACCATTTCCTGGCAATCGCGCAGCAGCACGAAATCCATGCAGGGCCACGCCTACCTCATGAACCACACGTTGCCCAACGTGTTCTTTCATGTCACCACCGCCTACGACATTCTCCGCCATAACGGCGTCGAGCTCGGCAAGATGGATTACCTCGGCCGGGGCTGACAGGCGCAGGCCTGGGCGGGCCTCAAGTTGACGATAGAATCTTCGCCTTGACGGCCTCGTACTCGCTGTCGGTAATGAGCTTGTTGTCGAGGAGCTGCTTCGCCTCCTGCAAGCGGCGGGCGGAATCGGGCAATACGTTCGTCCCGGAGCCGGTACCGACACCCGCAGGACCGGCGGACAGTTGTATCCCACCCGAACGCGCGCGCAATTCCTCGAGATCGCGCACACGCCGCTTCTCGCGCCAGGCCTGGTCCTGGGCCTGGCAGACGCGATACACCGCTTCCGCCTGCGGCTTGCGCAGTCCGCGGAATTCGAGCCATCGATGACCCGATGCGCTCTCCGACGCCAAATCGCTGACATTGCGGGTCCGTACACGGATCGTTGCGGCAATCAGACCCACGTGCAACGTGACCTCTTCCAGGTCTTGCCAGCGCAGATCGGTCAGATCAAAGCCGCCGATGAGTTTTCGCGTGATGTAGAGGAGCCGCCCACTGCTCGCCGCGAGCAGCACGCGCCGGTGCGTCAGTGCGAACAACCGTCTCTGGATTGCCCAGGCCTCAATGCTCTCGCCGGAAACCAGAACTGCCTGGACGTGTTCAAGGCCGCGTTGCACTCCACGGTCGTCGGCTTCCGATGGACTCCCGCTATCTCCCGTCATGGTCTTGCCCTCGGTAATTGGCATCAGTGGGTCTCATAGAGCGTAGCTCACTGCGCCATTGTGCTCTTTCACTTTTCGCTCTTCTATCAGTCTATCGAGCAATTCAGCGCGTTCCTCCGCAGAGCCTTTTTGGAACCAGGATTTAATTTTCCCCTCCAGCCCTTGCCGTCTTTTCGGCAATGCCATCTCTTTGCTCAACAACCTCAATAGTTTTCCATACGATTCTGGTCCGCTCTTCGCCGGAGACTCTGGAAACGCCTCCTTTTGCGTATTGACGCGCCGCACTTTGAATCGGCGATCCTCGACCAGATGTTTCACCAGCGGGTCAAACCCCTTCTTGTCCTTGGACAGGATGACGCACTCGGCATGCGGATGCTGGGTCAGCACTTCGCCCAGATAGAACGCGATGCAGAAATCAACCGCGTTGGGCGCCATGTCTTTGATCAGGATGTAGCCAAAGCGTTTGCCTATTGGCTGGGCCTGCCGGGCAAGCTCCGTCGGCAGTTTTGTTTGCTTTGCCCCCAGAACGAAACCCACGTGCACATGGGCCGGGATCTTCTCCAGATCCACGTGCTGCACGTTCTCAAAGTCGATGAGCAACATCTTGCCGATCACTTGGCTCTCCCCCCATGCTGCCCCGTAACGCCGTTTGGTAAATCACCTGCTCTTATACCGCGAATCCGCCTTGACAGCCCGGAGCGCTGGGTTAATACTGAACCTTATGGTTCAGTATAAGCAGCCCGCCCTGGACGCCGTCTTTTCCGCTCTCGCCGACCCGACCCGCCGCGGGATTCTTGCCGCGCTGTCAAGCGGAACCCGATCGGTCAGCGCTTTGGCCGAACCCTTCGACATGTCCCTGACCGGCTTCAGCAAACACCTGCGCGTGCTGGAGCGAGCAGGCCTCGTCCGGCGCGGCAAATCAGGTCGTGTCGTGCAATGCACACTGGAGGCCGAACCGATGCAATCGGCCATGAGCTGGCTCACGCACTATCAGGTGTTCTGGTCGACGCGACTCGATGCACTCGCTTCCTTCCTCGACGAAAAGGAACTCCCATGCCCGCCGAACCCACCACGCCGTCGCTCACCCTCGTCCGCGAATACCGCAACCCGCCCGAGAAAGTCTGGGACGCGTGGACGAACGCCGAAACGCTGAAACGCTGGATGGCGCCATCGCCGGAATTCACCACATCCATCACTGAAGTGGATTTGCGGACCGGGGGCCGTTATCACATCGTTATGGTCGCTCCCGACGGGGTCGAACATGACGTCAGCGGCACGTATCGCGAAATTCTCCCGCTGCGTCGGCTCGTGTTCACGTGGGCGTGGCGGAGCACGTCCGAGCGAGAGTCGCTGGTGACCATCGAGCTTGAACCTCTCGGTCCCGGAACACGCCTCACCCTCACGCATACGCGCTTTGCCGACGAAGCGGCCCGCGATCACCACGAGAGCGGATGGGTCGGGTGCCTGGGCCAACTGGAGCGACTCCTGGCCTCGAGCGTCAACGCACCTGCCCGTCAATCGGCTTAATCGCCTCACCTGTCCGGAGAGACTCTCATGCAACTCTATTACAACCCTTTGTCCACCTACTCCCAGAAAGTCCTGATGGCGCTGTACGAAAAGAACGTCCCGTTTACGCCCGAACTCGTCAACTTGATGAGCCCGGAAGGGGCCGCCGCGTATCAATCCTTCTATCCGCTTGGAAAACTTCCGCTCTTGAAGCCCACGCCGGATTACATGATCCCCGAGTCCACGATCATCATTGAATATCTCGAAGGACATTACGGCGATCAGGGCACGCGCCTGATTCCAGAGGGCGTCGATCCCGGCCGCCAGGTTCGATTCATGGACCGGATGTCCGATCTATATCTGAACGACCCCGCCGGCATGCTGCTGTTCCAGCAACTCGGATTCGCCCAACACACGGAAGCCGCGCTCGATAAGGCCCGGCGCCAACTGACCATCAGTTACGGGCATTTCGATAAACGCCTGTCCGGTTCGGAATGGATCTGCGGCGCCTTCTCGATGGCCGATTGTGCCGCCATTCCACCGCTTTTCTACGCGCAGATTGTGGCGCCGTTTGGGAACTACGTGAGTCTCAGCCGCTACTTTGAACGCGCCCAGAAACGCGCGAGCTACGCCAGGGTCCTGGCGGAATTTCTTCCGATGTGGAACAGCCTGCAAAGCCCGCAATCGGCGGTGGCGTAACCACCCGCTTTCAACGCTGCGGAGAAAGCGCTATTGCGGGTACGCCTTCACGCTGTCGGCGACCGAGTCGGCCACATGTTCTTTGGTGATTACACCAGCCACATCGGTGCCGCGTGGAATTCCTCGGCCGCGCACGACAACCGCCATGATGGCTTGCTTGCGCCACATACGGCGGATGATCTCGAAAGCTGACTCGTCTTCGCGCACCACGGTAAAATTCCGGCTGGCGACATCTCGGAGGCTTACCCCCGTGTGGGCGCCCTCCAACCCCCGACGCAAGCCGGTGTTGACGCGGATTACTCCGTAGATGCGCCCCATTTCAGTGACTACAACGTGGCGCAGGCGCCCCGCATGTTCGGGTTGACGAAGGTAATCGTCGAAGCTCGCTTCGGCCGGCAGGACCTGTATGTCGGAATCCATGACTTCCCGCGCCATGCGCACGAGAAACATGTTTGCGTGGCGAGCCTTGGGCACTGATCTGCCGCGACGCACGAGCTTCAGCGTGTAGATGGTCTCGCGAGAGAGTACTCGACGCGCACCGATGCTCATGGCAACCGCCACGATCATGGGCATGATTATGCTGTAGTTGAGGGTCATCTCGAAGATCATCGTCACAGCAGTCATGACCGCGCCGGTGCCTCCGCCTACCATTGCGCCCATGCCAACGATGGCGAACGCGGGCACGCTGAGATGAACAGGCAATCCGACCGCGTTCAGCAACCCGGCAAAGCTACCGCCGAGCGTGGCGCCCATGAACAATGACGGAGAGAAGATGCCCCCGGACGAACCCGATCCCAGGCTGAGTGAGGTTGCAAACATCTTGCAGATAAACAGCAACCCCAGCAGCCAGAAAGTCGATTGCTGGCCTGCCAGTATCGATTCAATGGTGGCATAGCCGACTCCGTCCACATAGTACTGGCCGAAGACGCGGTACAGCGTGTACATGAGCACGCCAAGTATCAACATGCCGGTCATGTGCCGCAGGTAGCGGGAGTTCATCCGATCGAAAACATCCTCGGCCATATGCAATCCGTGGACGAAACCGGCCGCTGCCACACCCGTCAGCGCGCCCATCACTGCGAACAGCATCAGCACCAGCAGCGCGCTTGCATCGACCGGAATGACGTTGAGCGTCGGTACGAGAAAGGCTGGTGAGTCACCAAAGAACCATCGGCCCACAAAAGTCGCTGTGCCGGTCGCGATCGCAACCGGCAGGAAGGTCTCCGCGCTCACCTCGGGCAGCATCAGCTCGATCGCAAACATCACGCCGCCGATTGGCGTGTTGAACGTGGAAGCAATCCCGGCGCCGGCACCGGCAGCAACCAGGACGATCCGCTGACCCACCGGCATGCGAATGACTTGCCCAAATGTTGAACCCAGTGCGGACCCGATTTGAATGATCGGGCCTTCGCGCCCAACCGATGCGCCGCTGCCAATCGCGACTGCCGAGGCCAGCGATTTCACCAACGCCACAACCGGGCGGATCACGCCGCCTTTGTGGTAAATCGCATCCATGACCTCAGGGACCCCGTGGCCTTTGGCTTCTGGGGCAAAACGAGTGACCAGAAATGTCACGCCGACAGCGCCCAACACCGGTACCAGAACTACGAACAGGCCCCACGGCGCGGGTGCGGTGAAGACGTTGGCATCGTAGTGGACGGTGGCGTGGCCGGTGAACAACAGGTTGTGAATCAGGCCGATCATGTCCCGGAACAGCACAGCGCCGATCCCGGTGATCACGCCCAGCGCAAGCGCCAGCAGCGAAAGCTGCGCCAGCGGCAGTTGACGTTCATCCTCAGCCTGCATCAAGCCGGCCTGTCGCGCATTGACTTGGGTCATCGTGCACGGTAATTCTCCTCCATGGAGGCCATCGCGACGCGTGCGCGCGTTCAACGCGCGGTCCGGATCTACCTTACCCTGTCCAGACGTCGGTCGGTGCGCGCAATAGCGGGACGAGCCGTCGGCACGCTGCAGCGGGCCGTTAAGGCGCTTCGTTTGGCTCAGCGCAGTGCGTAGAGGATGCCCTCGGTCGTCCCGATGAAGATCGTGCCCTTGTCGATAACCGGCGAGGCGAGGATCGAGCCCACCGAAAGGCGCTTGTCCATCGCTACGTACATGTTCTCGAAGTCGCCGAACATTGAGTGTCCGAGGACATCAGCGTCCAGCTTGCCATCCGGCTTGAATATCTTGCGGGCATTCGCTTTGCGGGCGTCGGTGACGAATTCCCAGACGAGCGCGCCGGTTGTCGCGTCGAAGGCATCGAGCTCGCCGGAGAACGTGCCGACGACAGCGATATTGCCGGCGAGCGCCACTGAAGAAAAGATCGCGGATTTGATTGGGAAGGAGAACCGCGGCGTGCCAGTCGACGTGTCGAGCGCGAAGACCTTCAGGCTCGAGCCGCTGCCAACATAGAGCGTGTTTCCACGCACGGCCGGCGTCGCGCTGACCCAGCCCTGATCCGTGTAGTAGGCCCACTTCTGCTTGCCCGTCGCGGCGTCGACGGCGTAGACATGGGCGTCGCGGCATCCGAAATAAACCGTGCCGTCCACAACGACCGGTGACGACGTAAGACCCGTCTGGTTGTAACGCTCCGGGTCTTCGCCGGTCTTGAACCGCCAGCGTTCAGTGCCATTCCCGGCGTCAATCGCGTACAGCCAGGTGTCGAAACTGCCGATGTAAAGCGTGTCGCCCGCGATCGCCGGCGAGGAGTGGACGACATCCCCGGTGTGAAATTTCCAGTGCAGTGCGCCGGACGTTGCGTCAAGCGCGTAGACGTTGCCATCACCGCTGCCGAAGTACACATGCCCGCGGTCGACCACGGGCGAGGACTGATAGAAGTCCCACGCGTCGGGGATGATCTGGTGCGCCGGGAGGTTGCCATGGATGCCGGGGGCAGCAAAGCGGCGTTCGTATTCAGTATTGAACTTCCATTTCGCCTTGCCAGTCGTGGTGTCGACAGCATAGAACGCGCCATCGTAACTGCCGAAATAGACAACACCGTCGCTCACGGCGGGCGAAGAGGCAACGCGCCCCTGTGTTTCGAACTTCCATTTCAGCGTTCCGCTCGTTTCGTCGAGCGCGTATAGAAAACCGTCGTCGCTCGTGATGTACACGACTCCATCGACTACGGCGGCCGAGCTGAAGATCGGCGCGTCGGTCTTGAACTTCCACACGACCCTGGGTGCAGCGGCAGGTGCGACGGAGTCGAATACGCCGGTGCGCGCGTTGTCACCGTGGAAGGTGGATTGCGCAGCGAGCGGCTGTGCGAGGGGCGTGGCGAGAGTGAGCACCGTAAAGAGCGTTCGGCGGATAGTCATGCCCGCAAGCATCGGGAATTATTGGGGAGAACGGAAGAGCAAAATGGATGGGATTCTGGTACTTTTGTACTGATGCAGCGAATCGCCTTTCACCGTGCAAAATACGGCCGAGAGCGGCTCGTCGACGCGGCGTGGATTCACGACATGCCGGCATTTATCTTCGATGAGCCGCATGCGCTCGAATTCCACGACATCCTTCTCGTCACTCGCGGCCGTGGGACATTCTTCCTGGACGGCGTCCCTCTCGATGTGCGTCCTGGTCGCATTCTCTTCACCACGCCCGGACAGGTACGGCGATGGCGCGTTTCGACACTGGATGGTATTTGCCTGTTTTTCCCTTCACTGTTCCTGCAGGAGTTCTTCCGCGATACGCAGTTTGTCGATCGATTGCCCTACTTTCGTCACGAAGCCGGTGAAGAGTCCGGAATCTCCGTAGGGCCGCGAACCGCATCGTTGCTGCGCCGGCAGATGCTCGCCATGCGCGACGAGCTGCAGCCAGGCCAACCGCACACCGTGCACCTCCTGCGCGCACAGCTCTACGAGATTCTTATCCGGCTTGCACGACTTCACTTCACCGCCCACCCGGCGCCGTCGCGTTCCCCGACCCACCCTGTAGTGCGCCGGTTCCAGGAACTCATCGAGCAGCATTTCCGGCGTATCCATCGCATTGCCGACTACGCGAAGAAACTTTCGATCACCTCTCGCCAGCTCACCGCCCTCTGCAACAGGCAGCTCGGCCGCAGCGCTAAGCAGTTGCTGCGGGAGCGAATTGCGGTCGAGGCACGGCGATTTCTCCTCTACACCGACCGCACCGCTGAAACGATCGCCCAGGATCTCGGCTTCGCTGACCCGAGTTACTTCGGAAGGTTTTTCAGGAGGGTTTCCGGGATGTCACCGCGGAGGTTTCGCAGCGAACCGAATCGGGGTTGATGCTTCTATGTTGGGAAGCAATGCAGCCAATATTCCCATCAGCGGCAAAAACGCGCAGACCTTGTATACGTACACCACGCTGGTCGAGTCGGCGAGTACTCCGAGTAACGCGGCACCCGTGCCTCCCAGTCCAAAGGCGAGGCCGAAGAAAAGCCCTGAAATCATGCCGATCCGGTGCGGCATGAGGGTTTGCGCGTAGACGACTATCGCTGAGAACGCGGAAGCAAGCACAAGGCCGATGATCACGCTCAACACTACCGTGACTTGCAGGTTTACGTAGGGCAACGCCAGGGAAAAAGGCACGATTCCGAAGATTGATCCCCAGATAACTTTCTTGCGACCGATGCGATCCCCAATGGGGCCTCCGGCGATCGTGCCAATCGCGACGGCGACCAGGAACGCAAACAGGCAGAGCTGCGCGTTCTTGGCGGGGAGCGAGAAATGTTGCATGAGGTAGAAGGTGTAATAGCTGGTGAAGCTTGCGAGATAAAAAAACTTGCTGAGCATGAGCGCTGACAGCACGGCAATCGCACCGCGCACGTTGTGCGGAGCCGCCACATCCGACAATGGTCTTTTCCCTGCCGGCGGGGCGGCGTGACCACTCTGCCGGTACCAACGGGTGAGACTGATTGACAGAACCATGCCGACAAAGGCGATCAACGCGAATCCTGCGAGGCTGCCACGGCCATGCGCGAGAACGATATACGCAACCAGCAAGGGGCCCAACGCGGAACCCGCGTTGCCACCGACCTGGAAGATGGATTGGCCGAGCCCATGGGCGCCGCTCGAGGCAAGACGCGTCAGGCGCGAGGCTTCAGGATGGAAAATGGAGGACCCGGTCCCGAGCAGCACTGCACCCAGCGTCAGGACACCGTACGTCGGGGCATAGCCCATCGTGACCAGGCCCGCCATCGTAAACACCATTCCAATCGCGAGCGCATAGGGTTGTGGACGCTTGTCCGTATACGAACCGATGAGAGGCTGGAGTACGGATGCCGAGAGCTGATAGCTCAACGTCAGCATCCCAATGTTTGCGAAACTCAGGTTGAGTTCTTCCTTGAACACGGGATAAGTGGCCGTGAACAAGGACTGCATCAAGTCATTCAGGAAATGGCAGACGCTCGCAGTCAGCAATACAGAGAATGCCAGCCGCTCCGTAGTCGGGCGAGTTCCCTCCATTAATTCCATTCTCGACCCGATCTGGTTTTTGTCGCGGTCGCATTCTACCTTTTCCGTCAGCCACTGACTTCCCGCAGCGGCACGACGTAAACGACCGCACCCGTCGGTTGACCCGTCGGTGAGCCACCTATGGGTTCGACGCTAACGGCCAGTTGTCCGGCTGCGGCCAGCGCCGCGCGCTGGCCTTCCGATAAAGAGTGCCGGAAGGTGTTCGCTTGATAGGGCAGCACGCCCAACGAAACCGGAGCGCCTCCCTTGGGAAGCGCCCACAACTCGTAGTCGCGCCCGACGGGTGGACGCGCAGATTGGCCGGCCTTCACCCAGACACTCGCGAGACCCTGCGTGTTGCCGTAGACCTCGACACTCCACAAGGACGTGCCAGTGGGCGTGGAGAATGCTGCCATCCCGGTGACGTGCTCGAGCGTCGTTGCATGCCAATGCCACAGCGCGGCGAAACCGGCGACGAGCACGATCGCCGCGGCAACAGCCCATGACCGCACGCGGGTCATTTTCTGCGGTGAGGCACCCGGCAGACCAAGTCGCGATCGGATGTGTTCCCAGGCGTCCGACGGCGGCTGCAGCGTTCGCATGTTGGTGAGCAGTGACATCAGTTGCTCCTCCCAAAATCGGCAACGCTCGTCGACGAGCTCTGTTGACATCCGCCATCGTTCCAGCCGGTGCCGCGCCTGCCCTCGCATAGTGCCGAGCACATATTCCGCTGCCAGGCGATCAACCAAATCGCGATTATGAGGTGCCTGGTTCATGACGACTCGATGCACGTTCTGAGACTGACCAGGGAACGGCGTATCCAGCTCTTCACGGTGCCCAAGGGGCTGCCGATCACCCGAGCCACTTCGTCATGCGAGTGCCCACCGACGAATGCAAGCTCCAGGCAGCGACGCTGCGACCCAGTGAGCAAGCGCAGGCACTTTTGCAGCAAGGCCTCTTCGGTGGCGAAGCTGACGCTTTCTTCCGAGCCCGCCTCATCGTCACCCGCCTGGGATTCCTGGGGGTCCGCGACGAGCAGCGGTGCAAATCGCTCGCGGCGCAACAGGTCGATGGCCTTGTAGCGCGCGATCGAGACGATCCACGTCAGCGCACGGGCCCGGTCTGCGCGGAATTGGTCGGCTCGCTGCCAGATTGCGATGAAGACGTCCTGCAGTGCCTCTTCGGCCACCGACCGACGCCGCAGCATCCGGGTCAGGCACGCGAACACGATGGGTGAACTCAACGTGTAGAGCTGCTTGAGCGCGGCAGGATCGCGCGCGGCGCAGCCGCCCAACAGCGCCTGCAGACGGGAGTCCAGCTCAGTGTCGGGTGTGGAAGTCGTGCTCATGCAATCACTTATACGGATATGTCGGCCAATCGGATGCGTCCTGTCAGAAACATCTGACACTTCCGCCTGCATCCATATTTGGCCGCCGTTCGTAAGGTAAATGATCAACACAATTTATGTCCCAAGGGACAGGAGCCTCACATGAACGAAACGACCCAGCGGCAAGTGTGGAGCGGCGTCTGCGCCGCCCTGCTTGCCGGTACGGCGATGGCCTCGAGCCATCGCGAAGCCCCCTTCATCACCACGCATCCCAAGGTCGATGGCACGGATTTCTACATGTTCAACAGCTACGAGACCGGCCGGACGGGTTTCGTGACGCTGATTGCGAACTACCAGCCCTTCGAGAACCCACAGGGCGGCCCGAACTACTACACGATGGACCCGAAAGCGCTTTATGAAATCCACGTCGACAATGTGGGTGACGGCAACGAGCACCTGACATTCCAGTTCCGCTTCAAGAACGCCAACAGCGGACTCGCCGTGATGGCCGGTGGGAAGTCGATCCCGGTACCTTTGAGCAACATCGGAGCCTTGAGCGCCACCAGCACCGCAAACCAGAACATCGTCGAGACCTACACGATGACGCTGGTGACGGGTGGCCGCCGCTCAGGCCAGCCGGCAGCGATCACCGACGCCGATTCCGGCAGCACCACGTTCACCAAGCCTTTCGACAACATCGGCATGAAGTCGATCGCCGACTACGCGGCGTACGCGGGTACATTCGTGCACAACATTGCGATTCCCAGCTGCAACACGCCCGGTCGCGTGTTCGTCGGGCAGCGCCAGGACGGCTTCGTGGTCAACCTGGGCGAGACCTTCGACCTCGTGAACATCAAATATCCGGCCGAAGAGTTGAACCCCGGTGCGAATGCACGCCAGCTCGCGCCCAATTCGCTGGCAGGATACAACGTCACGAGCCTCGCGCTCGAGGTTCCGGCCGCTTGCCTCGCTACCGGGTCCGAAAAAGTCATCGGAGGCTGGACCACGGCCAGTGTGCGCCAGTCACGCGTAGTGAACCC
>JBEPVT010000066.1:0-24432 GCA_041690895.1 Gammaproteobacteria bacterium | reverse complement strand
GCCGATGCGATAGCCGGACGAGATGATGATGTCGTCGTTCCGCCCGATGAAGCGAATAGATGGTCGAGATGTCCCATACTATTGGATTAAATCCGATTATCGCCTCGGCGTGCTCGAACCGGAAACAGATCTGGCGGCTATAGAAAACAACGCCGTCTCGATTACTCCATTCCAAGTAGACATGACTGCCCACTCGTTTCGCCACTATTTAGCCCGCGAGTTCGCGACCGAAACCTGACATCCTCATGCAGCACAAGGGGGGTTTAAATGCTTGACAGCAATCGTCTTGACGGGAAAGTCGCACTCATTACGGGGGCGGGTGGTGAAATAGGCGCAGCGACGGTCAGTCTGATGCATGCCAGAGGCGCACGCATTGTCGCCGTCGATCGCGACGCAGCGGCGCTAAGTCAGGTGAAGGCGCGACTCGGCGCGCGCGATGAATTGGTTACCGTGGAAGCCGATGTGACCAGCGAAGATTCGGTGCGGGGCTATGTCGCGCGCGCCAAATCGGCGTTTGGGCGCGTGGATATATTTTTTAACAATGCCGGCATCGAGGGCCCCGTGCGCCCAATAGCAGAGTATCCGCTGCAGGATTTTCAGCATGTTCTTAGCGTCAATGTGGTCGGCGTGTTCCTGGGTCTAAAACATCTCATTCCCGTTATGGCCGCAGGAGGCGGCGGTTCGATCATCAACGCTTCGAGTGTCGCAGGCTTGACGGGCTCGCCAGGCATTTGCGCCTACAATGCCAGTAAACATGCGGTAATAGGCCTCACGCGAAGCGCCGCGGCCGAATGGGCAGCCAAAGGCATCCGAATAAACTGCATTAATCCCGGGCCTATTGCCTCGCGCATGATGAGTGCGCTTGAGGAGGGACTCGCGCCCGGCCATGCCATCGAGATGCGTGAGCGCTTCAACGCAATGATCCCGGCGGGACGATACGGAACACCTGAAGAGGTAGCAAAGTTAGTGGCTTTCCTGGCGTCCGATGACGCCGGCTATCTTCATGGGGGAGTATTCACGGTGGACGGGGGCTTCACTGCGACCTGAACATGAATCGACTTACAAATAAAGTTGCATTCGTCACTGGCGCCGCTTCGGGCATCGGACGCTCCGCCGTGTTGGCTATGGCTCGGGAGGGCGCGCACATAGTAGCAACCGATATCGACCTGGACGGCGTTCTATCTGTCACGCAAGATGCCCGGGCATTCGGCGTCAGTGCCATCGCCATAAGGCACGACGTCGGTGACGAAGCCAGCTGGGCACAGGCACTCGCAAAGACAGCCAGGGAGTTTGGAAGGCTCGATGTGCTCTTGAACAATGCAGGAGTGGGCCCTACGAAGTCCTTGCTTGAGACGAGCCTAGCCGAATGGCGGGCAGTGATGCGCATCAACCTCGACGGTGTTTTTATCGGCACGCGAATGGGGGTCGAGGCAATGCGGCCTCTTCCGACACGGCCTCGCACATACCTGGGTTCTATCATTAACCTGTCTTCTATTCTAGGTTTGGTTGGGATGCCGGAAACCGCCGCCTATAGTGCCAGCAAGGGAGCGATTCGATTGCTAACGAAGACGGTAGCTCTGGAATGTGCGGCCAAGGGATGGGGCATAAGGGTCAATTCGATACACCCCGGATTTATATTGACACCCATGGTCGAGAAATCAATCGTCCAACTGGCCGCGCAGTCGGGAATCGACTATGAAACGCAAAAGAATCAACTGGCACAACTGCACCCACTAGGAAGATTGGGGGCTTCGGAGGACGTCGCCTTTGCGATAGTCTATCTGGCATCAGACGAATCTTCGTTTATGACCGGCGCGGAACTGGTTGTAGATGGAGGTTACACAGCGCAATAGCTGCAAAAACCACCCCCTGCCTGTGTGCGCATCCGGGAGGATCCTGTACGATCAGCAAAGTACAAAATGAGTAACTTAGTGACTGACGACAATGCAAGTTTACAATAATGTTGGTTAAGCAAGACGGCAATTCGAGTCGCCCACCACTTCGCAAATCCATTTCAAATGAAACTGCGGATAGGCGGCGCGGGACACAAAAATTAGCATCGCCCGACCGGGTTGTCGCCGCCATCGTTGGCGGTATCCGAAACGGTGCCTATTCAACTGGACAGCGCTTGATTGAGGCGGATCTGACTCGCGACCTGCGCGTCAGTCGAGGACCCGTTAGGGAAGCCTTTAAGCGGCTAGCGGCAGAAGGTGTCTTAACGCTGACTCGCCATCGCGGGGCTTACATACGTGCGCTAAGTCGCGCAGAAGTGCAGGACATGCTTGTTGTAGTCGAAGTGTTATTCGGACTGATGGCGAACTTGGCAGCCAATCGGATCGCCGAAAATTCCAACGCTGCCCGCTTGCGTAAGGCCTTCGAGCGGCTCAGGGTCTTCAAGGATGACGGCGGTTCGGTTGCGTTCGTCAACGAGCGCCATCGTTTCTACGAGAGCATAAGCCAAATTGGTGGCAACCAAACCCTCAATCGAATATTGCCATTGATGCAGCTGCATCTGATGCGCATGCAGTTTCAGGCGTACATCACGCCTCGAGGCGGCAAGAAGCTGTTCATGGACTACGAGTCGATTACTAAAGCTATCTTGTCAGGGGACGCAAGACGCTCCGAAAAGGCGATAAACCTTCATATCAAACGCACACGTGTGCTCGAGGAACGTCTTCCAAACGAAGCATATCCCCAGATTCAGCCCTGAAATCAAAAATTGGTGCTGCTGAGGCTCACAGAAGTTCGAATACTTCGTAGATTGGCCCCTGAGGCCGCCGGCTTCCGACGCCGATCGCGAGAATGTCATTTAGCCAGAGTAACCGCTGCGCCGCAGCTTCGAACGATACGGCCGTGCGAAAGTGTACTTCACTGGCGCTAAGCGACTCGCCGCGTGCCAGCCGCTGATCTCCGTCTGCCGGCATCTTGAGCCGCCCTGTGTACGTCATGTAAATGCTCTCTCCGGCGTCGGCCTCAAGCATCGCGCGCACGTCCAGATGGATGACGCCATCAGCGCGCTTGATCAGCCAATCACCACCGCCCCCGAGCGCCTTGCCGCTCAATCGATCCCCGGCGAATCTGCCCGCAGTAATTATGGTGGCGCGTCTGAAATAGCCCATCGGCGCATCCCCGATGACCTGCGCGTCGGTGGCTAACTCGATAGTGAATAGCGGCTTGACCGTGATGTTTGTCAACGGCCTCTTCAGTGTCACTGCCGTGCGGTCGTCCCGCCGTCTACAACCAAGACGGTTCCGTTGCAGTACGACGCTTCGTCCGACCCCAGATACAGACAGCCATACGCCATTTCTGCAGCGGTGCCGGGTCGACGCATTGGCGTCAATCGCTCAGCGATATCCGTATTCTCAAATAAATTGAGCACTGAGGCTACCATCGGCGTCGCGATAAAACCCGGCGCAAGGCAGTTGGCGCGGATGTTGTCCTTTGCATAGGCAACGCACAGCGAACGCGTCAGATTGATCACTCCACCCTTGGCCGCAGTGTACGCGTGGGCGGCCGCCAGCCCTTGAAAGCCTGAGATGCTGGCAACCGTCACAATGCTGCCGCCCCCCGCTTGCTGCATCCGCGGAATCACAGCGCGGCACATGAGATAACAGGCGTCCAGATTAATGCTGATTACCTCGCGCCACTTATCAGGCATGGTCGTGGCAACGTCGTTCATCGAGCCAGGGCTTTTGTCCATCCAGCTATATCCGACGCCAGCCGCGTGCACGAGGATATCCACTTTGCCGTAAGTCTTCATCGTTGCCTGCATCACTTGCTCGGCTCCCATGTCGCTAGCCAGATCAGCGGCGACCACGATGCCCTCTCCGCCTACCTCCTGAACCAGCGCCATAGTTTCATTCAGGTTGGCCTGGGTTCGGCTGACGCCAACTACTCGGGCACCCTCGGCCGCGAACAACTTCATGCACGCGCGGCCCACCCCGGTCCCCGCACCAGTAATGACAGCGACCTTGCCTGCTACTCGAGCCATCGCGCCCCCGATCGGTTAATTTGCCCCTTGTCGGAATGAGTGTCCTACGAAGTCGTATGCTCCACAAGCTTCAGTGATGTCGAGAGCGACACATCTGTGCGCCGCTGCCGGCGCTTCTTGCCATGTCTGCCCCACAAATAATGTGTTCAGCCTGGATGGGCAGTGTCCCAATTGCTCTACAATTTCGTCCTCGAAATGTCTGTCCTACCGTATTGACAACAATGCAGCTTGCGGCCACTCTTTGCGACGGCGGCGAGTGGGGGCTCCATGGCTAGGCTTTACGTTGAGAGCGACCGGTATGGCGAAGCGCCCGACAATCTGCTGTTGGAGACGGTTAGGAATGCTGTAACCGATCTGGTTCGCCGGAGGCTTGCTCAAAGTGGGGGCGACTGGTCTCAATTCGTTTTTGGCGAGAGCGATCGCCTGATCGATGCCGCCGATTTCCAGTCCATCGAACGGCAGATACTTGCCAGCGGATACCGCTTCGCTTGGTCCGCGGTCATCTCTGCGAAGGAACGTCCCGAGATCTACCGAGACACAGGCGACATGGGCGGCTCTGTCGGCTTCTCCTTTGAGCATCCCGAAGCGACCGTCGTGCCCGTCGATCGCAACGGGCGTGCGCAGTGCGGTGTCGGCGACAACGTCGTGAGCCGCACCGGCAATCTGATTGGTGTCGCCAAGTATGTCCGCACAACCGAACAGGTCATTCAGTTCATGCGGGGCGGGGTGCCGGCCAACACAATTGCGATCATCGATGATAGCGGCGGCACGCTGACAGCGCCGATTCTTCAACATCTGGCAGGGATAGTCTGCGCGGGAGGGACGGTACGATCACATCTGGGGATCCTCGCCCGGGAATACGGCATACCTTGCCTGATGAACGCTAGAATACAGAGCATTTACGACGGCGATCACATCGAACTCGAGTCCTCCGCTATCGCTAAGACAGCTGACGCCTACCAGCGCGGCGAAGAAATGACCGCGCGCATTTGGAAGCTCCAGCGCTGAAGTCGCGGCAAGACGGGAGCAACGTTGTGAATAAACAAACCATCTCGTACGCGCAGCTGCTGGAGACCAACAACCTGATTCAGGCGTGCGGCGACGAAACCTACTGGCTCTGCCTCACGCGAACAGTACAAGGTTCAAAGCTATTCCCAGTATCACCATACATTCTGCTGTCTTACCTCAACGCCTTCTATCGTTACCCCTCCTTACTCAAGAAAGTTGAAAGTCAGCTGCGGGCCGAGGACATTGCCGACCGTGCCCGTAACATGGGTATGAAGATTCAGAATTCAGCACTCGGATGGTGCCTCCCAAGTTTCTATTTGCTGGGCCGGGAGCTGCTGCTTTCCCTGGGCTTCCTTCGACCCCAGGACGCGATAGAGGACACGGTCTATGTGATGGATTTCTGGAAACGCTACATGCTGGCGTGGCATCGCAACGATGGACACCGCACCAATCGCGAGTTCGGGCACCGCGCGCAGATTTTGCCGGACCGTCGTCTCGAGGTTTTCCATTCGGACATGTATTGGTGTAAGCCCGGTGATGCTCTACATAGTGCCGCGCACAGCTTTCTGGCGACGATCTCTCAGTATGGCTTTCTAGTCTCCTGTGAAAGTCGAATCAGCCTGACCAACTCCGGACCATATCGCCTTGATGACCGGCACGAGATGTTGGTGCGCGATTTCATGGACTTGAGCGAGTGCTCCCTTCCCTGGCTCGATGACGTCTCAAAGGATGTCCCCTATAACTATCTGACCGTGCCGATGGCGGCGCGCGATTGTCATTTCTCGATTGTCGACGATTGGGGGAGTTTCGAATCTAAACCGGAGTTTACGGCGGAGCATTTGGCGGGGGTAAGTCTGTATACATCCGATGCACTCACGGAAGGCTACATGCCCGTTGGCATGGGTTCGCGCGAAGAACTGACAAACACCTTTCACGAACTCAGCGATACGCTGAAAGAGGCGACCAACAAGCTTTGGACCCGCATCGCTGGTTGGACCCGAGATCAGATGATTGATGCAGGTGCGCTGGTCTACTTTAACGTGATCAAAGATCTCGCTCATGTTGCCGGTGTCTTTGAAATTGACGACTGGCTGACGATTGATCCGCGCGCTGAGCGCCTTCGGCCGCTGCTGAATGACGAAATCAGTAATGAGCTCCTCGGCGCACTGGTCGGATCGATCTCGCTGCCGAATCATCGCAATTCGCCCTTTACAATGATGCAGCATTCCGATCGACCAGTGAGGGTATTGACTCCCTTGCCGTATTCGGTATTAGCCGAGGATACATACGTCGCATCGTGCGGACCAATTCAAAAAGGCAGCTCGCATCTTCCCGCGAAGATAGATCGATATCGCACCAGCGCAGGGGTGCTCACGCTCGCAGAGTACAACCGGCGTGCAAGAGAATTCGTTCCACAAATGTGCACTGACAAGTACCGTTACCTGTGTGAGACGTGGGTCAAGTACAACGCTGACACGCATCTGGCGAATGAGCTCTACGAGCTCGAGCAGGCGCACTCACCGACACTGCGTGGCAAGGGCACACGCGGCGCACCGCACGTTTGACCACGCCTCACAAATCAAGGGACTCACTACGGCGCATACATGCAAATAGGATCCCTTATTCGGCGCGCAGCTCTTCACCACAAGGACAACCCTTGTCTCGTTGAGGGCACGCGCGCCGTCAGCTACCGCGAATTCGATGCACTCACCGACCGGCTTGGAAACGCTCTGCTGGCGCGGGGCCTAGCGCCGGGAGATCGGGTCGGAGTTTTGCTGCCAAACGGCATCGATTGCCTGGTCACCTACTATGCGTTGGCGAAGGCCGGCCTGGTCAGAGTCTCGCTCAATACTCGTGAGACATTGGACGATCACTGCTACAAGCTGCAAGACAGCGGTAGTCGCGCAGTCGTTCATGCTGAAACAGCCGGGTCTCTTGACGTAGAGATTGCAATCGACCTGGAGGAATTGCGCCAAATGATTTCTGGCGCGAACGCGTCAGCGTGTGCGGTCGATCGCCCGCTCGATGCGCCGCTACGATTGGGTTACACGGGAGGGACTACAGGGCGACCGAAGGCGGTAACGCTGACAACCCGTGGGGAGTTAACTGAGCTTTCCGCGTTCCTTACCGACCTGATGCCGGATATTCATCTGGGCGAGACGTTTTTGCATGCCGCTCCCATTGCGCATGCGTCGGGCGCGTTCTTCCTTCCCGCGCTCGTTCGCGGCGCGCGTTCGGTGATCATGCCGAAGTTTGACCCGGCGCAGTTCATCGAACTGGCCGAGCGCGAGCAGGCCGACGTGACGTTTTTGGTGCCCACGATGCTGGCAATGATCCTCGAACAGTCAGGAATTGCCGAGGCAAAACTGGCCTTCCGCCGCATCGCATACGGCGCATCGTCGATATCGGCGAACCTGTTGCAGCGTGCAGAAGCGCGCTTCGGCAGAGTTTTTGCACAAAGTTACGGGCAGGCTGAAAGTCCGATGGTGATCACGTGCCTACGGCCAGAAGACCATGATCGCGTGGGTTCGTGCGGCCGCCCCTTCACGTGTGTCGAAGCGGCGATCGTCGATGAGAAGGATCAGTTCCTGCCGTCAGGAGGAATTGGCGAAATCGTGTGCCGAGGTCCGCAGACAATGGCCTATTACTGGAACCGTCCCGAGGCTACCGCCGCGGTATTCCGCAACGGATGGCTGCATACGGGCGATATCGGGCGGATGGACGAGGACGGCTTCTATTACCTCCTTGACCGTAAGAATGACATGCTGATTTCTGGCGGCTACAACGTGTATCCGCGCGAGGTCGAGGACGCCCTGCTCGCCTGCGACGGCGTCGTCGAGGCAGCCGTTATAGGACTGCCAGATGAGAAGTGGGGAGATCGTGTACATGCTGTGATCGCGGGGCGACCGGGGCTCGACGCGACTAATGTGCTGCAGGCGGCCAATACTCGCCTTGCAACCTATAAGCGACCGAAATCAATTGAGATCTGGCCGGAATTGCCGAAAAGCGCCGCTAACAAGATCCTGAGGCGTGCTATTCGAGAACGCGTTATCGCTGCCGCGAACGAGCGTACCCGTTAACGTTCATTGTTATTAAAACCGGAAAGCAATCTTAGTGGCACATATAGAGTTCCTCGATGAGACTATGCGCGACGGGCAGCAAAGCCTGTGGGGCATGCGTATGCAGGCATGCATGGCGCTGCCTGCGGCTCCTCTGATTGCGCGCACAGGTTTCCGAGTGATCGACCTTACGGGGTCGTCGCACTTTGAGGTGCTAATCCGCCATTGCCGCGAGAATCCGTGGGACATGCTGGACCTGCTAGTCGGCGCGATGCCCGGATCACGCGTGCGCAGTGGAATGCGGGTCAATGCGTCGGTGACCTTCGGAGTCACTCCCGATGAACTCATGGACGCATGGATGCGGCAGCTCAACCGGCACGGCTGTCGTAGCTTCTGGCTGTACGATGTACTCTACAACATGGACAAGATGTACCGTCTGGCAAAGGTGGCGAAGGAATTCGGCTCCGAAGTCGCCGGTTCAATCATGTTCACGTTATCACCGGTGCACACCGATGAATATTTCGCCGACAAGGCTGGCAAAATTGCCGGCTGCCCCGATATCGACACACTGTTGCTTTATGACACAGCGGGCGTTTTAGACAGAGAGCGACTGTCCACACTGTTACCGGCAATTCGAGAAAAGGCCCGTGGCAAACCCATCGAATTTCACTCGAACAATCTGCTCGGTCAGTCCGTCAAGGCCTATGTCGACGTCATCGATCTAGGCGTGACGATCCTGCACACCGCAAGCCGCCCGATGGCCAACGGTCCTTCAGTGCCCTCGACCGAGATCATGGTTCATAATATCGAACTGCTCGGGCACACGCACAGCCTCGACAAAAAGCTCCTGGCGCCGGTTGCCATGCATTTCGAGAAAGTCGGCAATGCTGCGGGCTTTCTCGTCAATCAGCACAGCGAGTACAACGTGCTGTCGCTCCGGCACCAGGTGCCAGGGGGCATGATGGGCACCCTTCGCGCGCAGCTTGCTCAGCACAAGATGATCGATAAGCTCGACGACGTGCTGCGTGAGACCGCGCTGGTACGACGCGAACTCGGATACCCGGGCATGGCGACGCCTTTCAGCCAATTAGTGGGGATTCAATCTGTGCTTAATATCGTCACTGGCAGGCGGTATTTCGTTGTGCCTGACGAGGTGATCAAGTACGCCGGCGGTCATTACGGCCAACCGGTTGCCCCGATCGATGAAAATGTGCGTGACCAGATCCTGTCCGCACCGCGCGCCCGCGAGGTTCTGCGTGAGCCCCCGGAACAACCGGCTATCGGCGAGTTGAGGCGGCGCTACGGGACCGACGATGATGATGAGCTACTATTGCGCGCACTTGTGCCGGAGGCCGATCTGCGTCGTATGCGTGCGGCCGGACCGATCAAGCGCAATTACCCGTTATTGTCATCGACAGAGCTGAACGGGGTGGCGCGCTTGATGAAAATTGCGCAGGCGTCCGTGGTACAGGTGCGCTCCGCTGAGTTGACGGTGGATTTGTTTCGGTGAGCGTCGCGGCAAGATCGGTGCGTCGCGCGGTCGTAATCGACGCCGTGCGCTCGCCCTTTGGTCGCGGCCGTCCCGGCGGCGCCCTCGACGGTTTGCACCCGGTAACGCTCTATGCGCAGATCCTGCGCGCGCTCCTTGATCGCACCGGCATCGATCCCGCGCTTGTCGAAGATGTGATCACTGGCTGTGTCCTTCAGGTTGCGGAACAGGCTGGCAATATCGGCCGTCAGGCGGTACTGGCTGCCGGATTTCCTGAATCTGTACCTGCAGTCACCCTCGATCGCAAATGTGGCTCCGCGCAGCAGGCGATTGATTTCGCCGCACAGGGCATTATCGCCGGAGCCTATGACGTCGTCATCGCTGGCGGTGTCGAGATCATGAGCCTGATTCCCATGCGCATTAACCGCATGGGCAAGGACAACGAGGGGCCGCTATTCCGCACACGCTATGCAGATGGACTCGTGCATCAGGGCATTTCGGCAGAGCTGATTAGCGCGCGCTGGAACTTGTCACGAGAGCGATTGGACGCTTTCGCGGCGCGCTCGCATAGGCTGGCTGCTGCCGCCGAGGACCGCGGCCTCACGGCCCGTGCCATCGTGCCCGTGCGCGTGCCAACTGCAACTGACGATCGAGTTGTGGAGCGTGATGAAGGGTTGCGGCGCGACACCACGACAGAACGACTGGCCGCGCTGCGCCCTGCATTCCACGATCCGCAAATCGCTACCCGCTATCCGCAAATCCAGTGGCACATAACCGCCGGGAATTCGAGTCAGGTGACAGACGGCGCTGCGGCGATCCTGTTGATGGAAGAAGGTACTGCGCTGCGTCTCGGCCTACGTCCGCGCGCCGCAGTGACACACTTCGCTGTTGCGGGTTCCGATCCGCTGCTGATGCTGACTGGTGTGATGCCCGCAACCCGACGCCTGCTTGCACGTGCTGAGCTGGCTCAATCTCAGATCGACGCTTGGGAAGTTAACGAAGCTTTCGCCTGTGTCGTGTTGGCTTGGATCGATGAGCTGGACGTCAACCCGGCCTGCGTTAACCAGAATGGCGGCGCGATCGCCCTTGGACACCCCGTAGGCGCCTCCGGTGGTCGTCTGTTCGCCAACCTGCTTGCTGCTCTCGAGGAATCGGGAGGCCGCTATGGCGTGCAAACAATGTGCGAATCAGGCGGCATGGCAAACGCGACTCTCATCGAGCGACTCTGATCAGGCCATGACATGGTGGCCACCGTTTACAAAGATCACCTGCCCTTGGATAAATTCCGCTGACGGCGAGGCCAGGAACTCGATCAGCCTGGCGTAGTCATCCGGGCAGATACCTCGGCTGCTGGGATTTTGCTCGGCATTCTGGCGGACCATGGTCTCGGCGTTTTCGGCGCCGAATACCTGACGCACGGCTTGCGTATTGACTATGGAAGGACCGATCGCATTGATTCGAAGACCGCGCGGAACCAGTTCGACACACAGATAGCGCATCAGAGCCTCTGCAAGAGGCTTCGCCACACCCGCCGCGGCGTAGTTTGGTACGACGATGCGCCGCCGCGGCTCGTGATAAAGAGAACGGTAGATCTTCGACCAAGAATGGGCATTGCGGCCTGCTCTAGGTAAAACAATGCCGAGCCGTTGAGATTCAGAGCTTCCGTAAACCCGCGAGGGTCTGTGTGGAGCAGCGGCTTGGAAATGACACGCACTGCGCAGTGGACCACTTGATCGAGCCGCCGGACGAGTGATGCAACGGAGCCGAGAAATTGCTTCGCCCCTTCCGGTTCCGCAGCCTTGTTTTAGGGGGATGCAGCGCGCGCCGCGGCGCTCAACCTGTTGACTTGCGGTCGCTGCGGCGTCGTCATCGGTCAGATAGTTCAGAAATACCGCACTACCTGGCGTAGAGAATCTCAGCGCAATTTCCAGCTCGATGTCCTTGGTACCACCAGTGACCAATATGCTCACAGCGCGGGTCGACGGCACATCGCATCATTAGTCAATCACTGAATTCTTTGCCGTGGAATACGCGGCGTCAGGAATACGCTCGTAGCGCGCACGGGTACGCCGGATATGCTTGCGCATGGCATTGTCGGCGGCGAGCGCATTGCCAGCCAGGACAGCACGAGCTACTTCCGCGTACCCCGCCAGTTGAACGCGGCGCCCTTGCGCAGTCTGATACGGCTGCATCTGAAGTCGTAGGAGGTGTATCTGCATAGTCGGCATAACCTGGCCCAACGTAAGATTACCGCCGATCTCCGCCAGCGTGTCGTAGAAATGCCGTCTCCTTTCGATTTGTTCAAGGCCGTCCAGTTCGCCTGCCGTGTAGACAACCAGAGACTTGGAGATCTCGCGCACTTGCTCCGGGCTCTTAAAGTGCTTGACTGCCTCGGCGGCCAGCCGCGCCATGAGCCCCGTCAGCACGTCGAGCACGCCGAGAGTTTCATAGGTCTCCTCCCGCGTCAGAGCACGGATATAGGCCCCGCGATGGCGTG
The DNA here is from genome assembly GCA_041690895.1 of Gammaproteobacteria bacterium. Lineage (GTDB taxonomy): Bacteria > Pseudomonadota > Gammaproteobacteria > Steroidobacterales > Steroidobacteraceae > Bog-1198. The sequence continues at coordinate 12,388 of JBEPVT010000066.1, read as the reverse complement.
TCAGGGTGATGATGCCTTCGGCTGCCAGCCGCGTAAGCGCTTCGCGGATCGGGCCACGACTGACGCCCAGGCTGCGGGTCAAATCAGCCTCGATCAACTTCTGACCGGGAACATAGCGGCCGAGACGAACGCCTTCGAGGATCGTTTCCACGACGCGGTCGGGAAAGCTGATGCCGCGCTTGACTTCCGCCGCGTCAGGCTTCTTGCCCACTTTTGATGCACGACGTGGGGTGGCGCTCGCACTTGCAGATTTCTTGACCGTGCTCACCGTGGGACTTCCTACGCCGCGAAGAAGCGGCTCGACAATTGTTTCTTGTGACATTTTGCAGGATTTCGTCTGATTGGACCCCTGATTTTGCCGGAATGGGACCCACCCGATATCGAGGTAGGGGACCCACCGGATTTCGTCCCATTGGGAGCACCGGCCGGAGCCGCTTTTCGACTCTGAACGGCGGGTAGTTGCGCGTCGTCCAGGCTCCAGGAGCGGAACGGCGGTGCCGGCACAGAGTAGGCGGTTTTTGGGAGGGTAGCTTCCGGGCGGGGTCGTCCTCAATCGCGACGTCCCGCCGACGGGAGCGTCTTACGCGGGATCGCCGGCGTCTTGGGTTGTTCACGGCGCCTGGCGCTCGACGGTGCATCGCGAGCACTGGTCCCAAAATTGACTACTTCGTAGGACAACTTTGTCGTTGACGATCCGTGCCGAGTGGCATTACGCTTGGTCCAGAGACGTTCAGATCGCCCCCGGGGTCGTACCGGACAATCAATTAACACGAAGGTCCAGGATTCAATGGCGACGCGAGATGGACACGATCGCGTTTGACGCGTGCCTATCGGAGAGCAATATGCGCGCAGCGCTATTCGAGCAGGGTGAATTCAAGATAGCAATAGTGCCTGACCCAAAGCCGGCAGCGGGCCAGATATTGGTGCGACCGCTGGTGTGTGGTATCTGCGGGAGCGATCTTCATACGCGCCATCATGCGCATCATCTTGCGAACTTGCTCCATCGCGCTGGATTCCGCGGATTCATGAGTCCCGACAGTCCGGTAGTGCTCGGTCATGAATTCTGTTGTGAAATTCTCGACTACGGTCCCTATTGCAAGCGTGAAATACCGAAGGGCAGTCGAGTGATTGGCTTGCCGTTCCTTGCTGATCCCACAGGTGTCGTCCTGTTGGGCTATTCCAATACCTACAATGGCGCCTTTGCAGAACAGATGGTTTTGCAGGAAAGCGCTACCTTCGCCGTTCCCGACCACGTTCCGACTGACGTCGCGGCGCTAGCCGAGCCGCTCGCCGTCGCCGTGCATGCTGTCAACGCAGCTAGTCCCGATGGCAATTGCGGCTTCGTCGTCTACGGGTGCGGCCCGGTGGGCCTATTCGTCATAGCCCGTCTTCGCCATCTGGGACTCGGTCCCATACTTGCTGTCGATCCCGATCCAGCGCGGCGCCAGTTTGCTGAACGGCTCGGCGCGGACGTTGTCACGGAACCGTCGCCAGAACGCGTCGGCGGCTGGTGGCACAAGCGCGGCGCGCCACTGGGCGTTTCAGACGCGTCTGCCGCCCGGGCGGCTGGTCTTGCCGGGCGACGCCCAGTCATTTTCGAGTGCGTTGGCAAGCCCGGGCTGTTGAAAAGTATTGCCGAAGAGGCGCCGGCTGGCGCCAGCATGATCGTTGTCGGTCTATGCATGAGTCCCGACAGCATTGAGCCTGCTTATCTCATCCAGAAAGAGATAGCGATGCGCTTCGTCTTCGCTTACAGCGCGGATGAATTTGCTGAAGCGGCTAAGATGCTCGCAGAAGACCCAAACCGCGTTGCACCACTGGTTACTGGCCATGAGACGCTCGAACGCGTCACTGAGGCATTTGATGCGCTCGAGCGCGGCGGTACGCAGGCCAAGGTTTTGATTCGACCGTCCTAAAATCGGCGAGAATGCATTCGGTAGTTGGCAGGAATATGGGACGCCGGATGCTGCCCGAGTCAGCCCATGCATTCGATAGGGGTAGCTGGCATGGAATTTGCGTTCTCGGATAAGGTCGTCTCATATCAGCGGCGGCTCGATGCCTTTATGGCTGAGCACATCTATCCGAACGAGTTGCGTTACTACCAGCAAGCTGAACGGCTCGGTCCCTGGCAGATATATCCAGTCATCGAAGAACTCAAGCCTAAGGCTCGGGCGGCAGGCCTTTGGAACCTATTCATGCCCGATGTTGAGCACGGCCCCGGACTCACTAATTTTGAGTACTCGCCACTGTGCGAGATCATGGGGCGCTCGCATCTGGCACCTGAGGTGTTCAACTGTTCGGCGCCAGATACCGGCAACATGGAAGTATTGGCACGCTATGGAACTACCGCACAGAAACAGCAGTGGCTGGCGCCGATGCTATCAGGCGAAATCCGCTCGGCGTTTGCCATGACGGAGCCGTTGGTGGCGTCCTCCGACGCGACCAACATTGAAAGTTCAATCGTTCGTGATGGCGATGAGTACTTGATAAACGGGCGAAAATGGTACACGACGGGATCGCCGGATCCACGCTGCAAGATCATTATCTTTATGGGCAAAACCGACGCGGCCTCTCCGGATCAGCATCGCCAGCAGTCAATGATACTGGTGCCCAAAGACACGCCCGGTGTGCGTGTTTTGCGTGCGCTGCCGGTCTTGGGCTACTACGGTGTGCCCGATCGCGCGGCAGAGGTGCTTTTCGAGAATGTGCGCGTTCCCGCAACTAACATCTTGCTGGGCGCAGGCCGTGGTTTCGAGATCGCTCAAGGCCGTCTGGGACCCGGGCGCATACATCATTGCATGCGGCTGGTAGGTCTCGCCGAGCGAGCTCTCGAGCGCATGTGCCGCCGCGTCGAGCTGCGCCGACCGTTCGGGATACCTCTGGCAGAACAGACCGTGACGCTTGAGCGCATTGCGAAGTCCCGAATCCTGATTGAACAGTCACGACTGCTGACACTCAAGACCGCGTGGATAATGGATACGGTTGGCAATAAGGCCGCTCGCGGTGAAATCGCAATGATTAAGGTGGCCGCCCCGGAAATGGCCTGCCAGGTAGTCGACTGGGTCATGCAGGCTTTTGGCGCAGCCGGCACCAACAACGACTACTTTCTCGGCGCAGCCTACGCCACCGCGCGACTCCTGCGGTTGGCAGACGGGCCAGATGAGGTCCATCGCAATCAGATTGGCAAGCTGGAGTTGCGCCGCCACCGTGCAACAGATCCAAAAATGACCGGCGGAGGTGCGGATGTCCTAACGCTCGAGGAACTCCAGCAAATTACCGCCGAAGGCGCCTGGCGTCATCCCTGACCCGACGAATTCAAAGATAGCAGCCCCATCTGCCTGGCGGCGTTAATGGCCTGCAGGCGATTCGCGACACCGAGTTTTGAATAGACGTTTTTCAAATGAAATTTAACGGTATTTTCCGACACGAACAGTCGCTGGGCCATCTCCCGATTGGATACTCCTCCGGCAAGATAGGCGAGCATTTCCTTCTCCCGATCAGATAGGGGTCGCGAGGCAGGCTTGTCTGTCTTAGCTGAATCGCGGTTGAGATCCAGGCCGGACGCAGCAAGTAGTTCCTCTATAAACGCTTTGCTGACTTCCGAACCCACCTCCTCGCCGCTCGAGCTACGGAAAATGCGTTGATAGACCTCCCGCAGCAGTTCGATAATCCCCTCTCCTTCGTCGATGAAGCAGCGGATATAACGACCGGGCTTGGCAAGTTGAATCGCGTTGCGCAAGCTTCGATGGGCCGCATTGTTCATCCCCGCGCGCTGTTTTAGTAATGCGTCCATGAGGTAGAGCTTGATTTGCCGATATACTCGATGAGGCTGTCGTCGCAACTCATGTGCGATGCGATTGCCGGCGGCAGTGCCATCCAGTGTGTGAACAGCAAGTCGAATCCGGCCAAGTGTCTCGCCTTCCAAGTCTTCCGAAATTGCGATCCAAGACTTCGGAAAAGGATGCCGGGCGGCCGCCGTGTGCGCCGAGATCGCGCGCGCGCGCTCCAGATCACCGACGAGCAGGGCCCGTCTCACTCTTTCCCAATCCGCCATGCCGATTAGACGCGCCCACCCACTGTCATGGCCAATCCTCTCGAACTCATCCAGCACTTCCAGCGCCTTGTCGGGGCGACCGCGGGCATCAAACGTCCGTGACATCGCGATGTGCGCAAAGGCGATAAAATCCGGTATCACCGATTCGGCAATGTTGTCGTGGTAACGAGTGTAAGCCGCCTCCACAGCATCCAGGTCGTTGGCCTCATACAGGGCCCATATGTAGCAGGACGCTGATGCCGCCGAGGCAAACGAGCCATCCATATGCGCACTCGCCTCGCTCATCTGCTTATGAAGTCGCTCGATGGCTTCGCGCAGATGCCCCTGGAATATCTGGCACACGCCTGACATGGCCAACGTATATCCGCCGCTAAATGTGGCGTGGCCACGATCGTTGCACATCCGAGCTAGCGCCAAGCGTTTGCGTGCGGCTTCAAATTCTCCGGTCGCTAGATCTCGGTAGGACAGCAAGTTGCTGGCTGCGCCTATCTCAAAGGCAGCGAAGCCGTGCGCCTCCCGATCATCGAGACGCAGCGGATCGGCTAATTCAACTGCTGCGGGAAGATTATCCTCAAGGACAGCTGCCATCGATAACGCTACTCTAGGACTAGTCGTGAGCACGATCTCCCCGGCAGTCTCATGCCGTTGGAGGAATTCCATCAAAGGTCTCAGGCGACTCTCTCGACGTAGAAAAATCAGAGCGTAGGCCACTTTAATCACCAGACTCGGACGCTCCAATATTCGCTCTAACGGAATCCGTTCGAACCAGCGCTCGACCGTCATGAGTTGTCCGCTTGCGACCAACTGAGAAGCCCAGATGTTCAAGGTGTTCGCTGCCAGTGTGAAATCGCGACACCCTGAGGCGTGGTAAACGACCTCCTCATAAAACGAATGCGACAGGTGCCATTGTGCGGCGATCTGATGTACCTCGGAGACCGTCTCTTCAGAGATCTTTCGGAGGTTCTCTGCCATGATGGTCGAGAACAATCCGTGATACTTAAACCAGCGGCAATCTGCGTCCAGACTTCGAACAAAGAGCCCCGATCGCTCGAGGTCAAGCAAAATCTGCTGGGAGTCGGTCCGTCCTGTGACGGCGTTACACAATTCAGCATTCAGTCGAGTGAGTAGAGACGTACGTAGCAGGAATTTCTGAATTCTTGGTGGCTGCAAGGTCAGCACATTGTCGGCGAGATACTCGGCCAGCTCTCTCGGGCTATCGCTGCTCAAGTCACCAAGAGAACTGCGCACCTCGGGGCTCGCAAGAGTCAGGCGATATAGTTGCAGCGCGGCTGGCCAACCTTCTGTACGCTGGTAGATAGCGCCGATTTCCTGCGAGCTAATCCTTAGGTCCCGGGAACCGGAAAAGAAACTGGCAACCTCTTCGGGTGAGAACCTGAGATCATCGGCGCGAAGCACCAGCGCGACGTTGTTTACAAGTAATTTTGCGAGACCCACCTCGGGTAATGAACGTGAACCGACGAAGATCCGAACGTTTTCCGGCACCCGATCAAACAGATCTCGGAAGAATCCTATAAAAAGGGGGTTGCGAATAGCCTGGAATTCGTCGAGAAAAAGCGCGACCGGTTTTCCTAAACGCGATAAGCGATCCAGAGCCCAGTCCGCGCGCCTTGCGCCGCGGACATGCTGATCCATGTCCCGGCCTGCCGCATCCGCAGTGCCCGCGCTGCACACTGAATCAATTGCCGCCCGAATATGAATTGCAAACCGGCGCGGATCATTGTCCGCGTCATCGAGCGTCAGCCACGACGTGAGCCATGCGCGGGTCTGATATTCACTTTTTATCTGTTGCAGAGTTGTTGACTTGCCGTGCCCTGCCGGCCCCTGCAAAAGAATGACTCGTAGGCTAGTGTCGCCAAATATTCGCGCCAGAATTGCGTCACGACGAATCGCCCCCGGATAGACAGGCGGAGCAAACAGCTTGTAGGCGCTTGCCTCATTGGGCCAAGTTCCTGCCGGCCCGGCGGATTGAAAATCCACTTCGTTGTTGAGCTTCGACATCGTCCCCCACCATATAGACTCGCAATGCGTTAGCCAAACCAAGCATCACGCATGTCATAAGCGCTTCGCCCAACTTGCTCGAGCAGCCGCCACTGGGCCTCGGCTGCTGGAAGTTCCCATTCGAAGAAGAAGCGCATTGCTTGCAGCTTTCCCCGATAATAGTCCAAATCTCCTTCCTGTTTGCTTCGCAGCACTGCCCGCTGCGCGGTTTGTCCCTGTTTAAGCCACATCCATGCGAGAACCACCCTGCCAAACGCGTCCAAGTAGACGTTCGCATTCGCTAGCGCAAGATCAGGATTACTTTGTTGGAGGAAGACTAATTGACTGGTGACCTTTGCGAGGCATTGCAAATGAAGTTCAAGCGCAGTTGCGTGTTCCAGTAGCGTACGTTCTTGCGCCCCGCGAATATCGGCGCGCACTGTTTCCAACAAAAGCTGCAGAGCCTCGCCGTTATTCATTGTCACTTTTCGACCTAGAAGATCCAGTGCGTGAATTGCCTCGACACCTTCGTGAATTAGATTCAAGCGCTGATCCCGGTAGAGCTGCTCGACTGGGTGGTCGCGCGTGTATCCGGCCCCTCCCAGCACCTGTATGGCCATGTCATTGGCAACACAGCCGTAGCGAGCCGGCCAAGACTTAACTACCGGAGTGAGCACATCTAGTAGTAACGCAGCCCTATCCCGGTCGGCAGCTCCCGGATGGCTTTGTTGATCCTCAAAGAGGCTGCACGCATAGAAGCAAAGGGCCAGCCCGCCTTCCGCGTAAGTCTTCTGCGCTAGTAACATTCGCCTCACATCTGCGTGCTGGATAAGTTTTACGGGAGGAGAGTTGGGATCCTTGCTGGATGGCAAGCGCCCCTGGCTGCGATCTCGGGCATATAGCAAGGATTCGCTGAAACCCCGCCACGCTATGCATGCCGACAGCAGGCCGACACCAATGCGCGCCTCATTCATCATTTGGAACATGTGGGCCAGGCCGTGATGCTCTCGTCCGAGTAGCCAGCCAGCCGCCCCTTGGCGTTCGCCGAACTTCAACACAGCGGACGTGGTGTTGCGCCAGCCCATTTTATGCATTAGGCCCGCCAGCACGACATCATTGCGATCGCCCAATGAACCATCGTCCGAAACCAGCATCTTGGGTACCACGAACAGGGAGATCCCCCTAACGCCAGCCGGTGCCCCTCGTATCCGGGCTAGCACCATGTGGATGATATTTTCCGTTAGGTCCTGATCCCCCCCAGAGATAAACATCTTTTGCCCATATAATCGGTAGCTCCCGTCGGCATGGGGGACAGCCGTCGTAGTAATATCGCCCAGCGTCGAACCTTGTGCAGGTTCGGTAAGCGCCATGGTTCCCGCGAAGCGGCCGTTACCCATCCCAGGCAGATATCGAGCCTTCAATGCCGGTGAGCCGAATGCGCGCAACAGATTGGCTGCGCCAATCGTCAGCATGGGGTAGGCTGCGGTTGCCACATTCGCCGTGTAGAACGAACTCAGAGCGGCGCGCAGAATGATTTCAGGCATTTGCAGGCCGCCCTCTTCTGCATCCCAATGGGCGCTGCAGAATCCGGCCTCGGCGAAGGCCTGCCACGCTTTGCGGGTGTCGCTCAGAACCAGAGCTGTACCATCTACAAATCGGGGCTCGTGCACATCTCCACGGGCAAAGTGCGGCGCAAACAGATCTTCCGCAATCTGGCGCGCCGCCTCTATCGTTGCGTCGAAAATATCCCGAGAGTGGTCGGCGTAACGAGGACGCCGTAGCAATGCTTCCGTATCGAGAAACTCATAGAGCAGGAATTTAAGTTCTCGATCACTAATGGTCGTCATGCATTGTCTTCCTCGACCCGACGATTGACCGAGACTACTTGCGAGCGTTCTTCCGTGCCGTCGGCTGGAAGTGACCCTCCGCCAGATAGTCCTTTACAACTTTTCCAAGTGGAAGACTGAAGTCGCTTGTCTGAACGTGACCAGCCACGATGCGGCGCGGTGCCAGGAGCGACCAAGGATCCACGCTGCTCGGCGAATCCATTGTCACTGACGGACGTCCGGCCCACAGTAGTTTACCGAGCCCGGGCGATTCGTGCAGTGCTCCAGTTAAATCCAATCTCACCAATTCTGCGGCAGCAGGCGGTCGCTCGGGATCGGAGGGTGGGATGTAGCGCAGTGACAGAACCGGCAATCCTTCGACGTCGTCCACCTGAGTAATCCGGTCTCGCGTCATGGTGAACGTCGCAATTCTCTTTCCCCGCGGACGCTCAATCGTGAATATGATCTGCTCGGACTGCTCTCGCCATTCCATATCGGCAAGCTTTTTCGCGAATCCCCATATTTCTCTCCCAGCGGCAAGAGCGGGCTCGCGATTTGTGAAGATGACTGGCTGATACCAGTATCGAACACGATCGACGCGAACTCTGACATGGATGAACGCCTCCAGATAGGGACCGAAGCTGGTAGAGGGATAATCGCAAACCCAGAGCTGACAGATTGGAGGGTTGCTGTCCGGCACGACACCGGGCGGAAGCATGCTGCGAACCAATTTGTCGTCCGCCTCGTACGTTGCCCAGGCCTGGTGAGCCCGATGGAAATGATACGGCGGAGCAGGATACAGGGATGCCCCAAGTGGCATCGAGAATCCTGATTTTCCTTTCAGATCGAGCGACATTACCTTTCTCCTTCTGATTTAGACTCGAAATCCTCCGTCAACACTGATCACTTGTCCGGTGATTCCGTGAGATTCTTCCGACACCAGAAGCACGGCCATCGGTCCGAGCTCTTCCGGCTCGAGAATGCGCTGTTGAACATTCTCAGACTCTGCGGCCGCTTTGGCTGACTTCGGATCAGTGCCCGTGATGCCGGCCAACACGTCCCAGTCAACCAGAGAGGTGCTGGTCCATCCCGGACATAGGGTGTTTACAGTGATTGATTTCGGGACTTGATATGCCATGGCGCGCGTCATGCCTACAAGCCCATGTTTTGCCGCGGTATACGCGATCAAGCCACCGCCCCGCTTGGCGTATCCTGAACCGATGAAGATGATTCGCCCGTAGTCCTGCTGCACCATTTGCGGTAGCGCAACACGCGTCGCGTAGTAAGCCGAGGTCAAATTGAGAAACAGATTCTGTTCGAAAAGATCATCGTCATGATCGAGTGACAGAAGCTTTGGAATCGCGCCGATCAGGCCGCCGCCATTGTTAAAGAGAATATCAAGCCGTCCGAAATGGCTGATGACATCGGCGACCATCTTCTTGACCGCTACGCGGTCCATTAGATCTGCAGTGACCACAAAGGAGTCCCCGCCAAGTGCCGAAATCTCCTCACGAACTCGATCGAGTTCATTTCTGGTCCTGGATGTAAGCCCTATTCGTGCACCTTCGCGAGCGCAAGCTAGCGCAATTGCGCGGCCGATCCCCCTGCCGCTACCTGTTACCAAGGCCACTCGATTCGCAAGTCGTCCCATTAGAACTCCCGAATTGCCTCAACTGTTTCTAGGGGACCCCTCTCAGGGGGAATCGTTTTGGACGGATGCGTGACGTTTCCCCCGCGCGGCAATTCGACTCGTGCCGCTAGCTCCGTTTCCGAGAGAGCGTAATGGACTTCGGTTACGTGGTCAACATGCGTGTGCGACACTTTTGTCATACAATAAGGCCCCGATAGATGTGAACGTTCGAGCCAGCCTTGCCCGCTTGCGGAGAGTATTTTTGTCCGACTGTGCGGCGGCGCGACGTCGGCGGTATCGCTGTTGCCGCGCCGCATGACGCGCCGCGCCGGCTCTTCTGGTAGCGTCGGCCGGCCGCCTGCCCGCACCGACCGATCTCGGCAATCCGACGCGCACCCCATAGCGCAATACACCTGGCGGCGGTCAAGCGGCGACACACGCACGCCTCTTTGCTGCATTCGCGACAGACTCTTTTTGGAAAGCGCCTCAGTGTTATTGCATCAAAATCAAGGGGACACCCGAGGTCAAACGGGGATGCTCCGGCGCCGATGCTGTGAACATTATGCCAGCGCGCGACGCTCCGGTAGAATCGGCTCTAGTTGGATCATCGGAGAAGGCCCATGCTGAAGTCCATTCCTGCTGGCGGCGACGCCGCAGCGCGCTATTCGCCGGAAGAGTGGGCAATCCGCGTCGACTTGGCTGCCGCCTATCGATTGGTTGCACACTTTCACTGGGACGACCTGGTGTTCACCCACATCACCGCTCGCGTCCCCGGGCCCGAGCATCATTTCCTCATCAATCCGTACGGCATGATGTTCGATGAAATCACCGCTTCCAGCCTGGTCAAGATCGACATGCAGGGAAACAAGGTGGGTGACAGCCCCTGGCCGATCAATCCGGCGGGCTTCACGATTCACAGCGCAATCCACGCTGCGCGCCACGATATCGAGTGCGTGTTGCACACCCACACCTTGAACGGCGTTGCCGTGTCGGCGCAGAAGAATGGCGTTCTGCCCCTGTCGCAGCAATCCATTTTCGTGCTGCAGAACTTGGCCTATCACGACTACGAGGGCGTGGCGTTGCGCGATGAGGAGAAGCCGAGACTGGTGGCGGACATGGGCAAGAAGAGTTATCTCATGCTGCGCAATCACGGCCTGCTAACCGTGGGGCGCAGCGTCGCCGAAGCCTTCCAGCTGATGTATACATTCGAGGCCACCTGCGCCATCCAGGTGCGCGCCCAGGCCGGTGGCGGCGAGCTCATTCCGATTCAGCATGGCATCATTGATACCGCGATGGAACAAGCGCGCGCGGTAACGAACCAGCAAGGGCCTCACCTGCTGGTCTGGCCGGGGTTGCTGCGCCGCCTGGATCGAATCGATCCGTCCTTTAGAACCTGATCCCATAATAAAGGCCCTCAATGAAAGGGCCTTTACAACATCGACGCTGCGGGATTTCTGGCGATCCCTTATTTGAAACTGGTTTTACTTCAAGCGGTATTGCACTTGGGGTTCCCTTGATTCTGGTGCAATAACATACGGTAGGAAATATCGATAATTCTAGAGTCGAAGTTCCGTAACATGATCCAGCTGAAGCGCACGTTGGCATCGACCTCGAGCAGTAGCTCAGGCAACTGCGCTTCACCGATCCGATGATCGAGTGCCGCGCGCAACTTAACCAGCTCTGGGTCCTCTTCCTCAGCCGCCAAGGGCGTCACATGCAGCTCCTCGTCGATGCGTAGTTCGCCGGCCTCGACGGCTTTGGCCACGGCCGCGACGCCGGTCTGGGCACGTTCAATGAGTGGCTCGAGATAGACTTCCGCTCGCTTCGGCAATGACAGGCGTCGATAGTAGGAATTACGCTCCTTTTGCCCTCTCTCCGCTGGGATAAAACAGCCGTTCGCGGCTGCGAAATGCGAGGCTGTGATCGATCCATACGGTGCCGTTACGCAGCGCGCGGCGCAGCGCCAATAACGTGGCGACTTCGAAGGCACGAAACGCCTGTTCACGATCGGCACCCGATAATAGCGCCCGCCATACCTTGCCGAAATCGATCGAGGTTGTGGTCGTCAACTCCCTCGCACCGTGTTCATACAGCGCCTCGAGTGTCTGCACGGCAACCAACACCGGATGCCCCGGTGTCGCTTCCCAGGGCAGGACCATCAGCGCCGACAGCAGCGAGCGTATGGGCCGAATCTCGAGGGTCAGGTGATCACGTACCAGCTGCGCGCGAGTCGGCAGCTTGCGCTGTTGATGCCCCGCCACCAGCAATCGTAATGGTCCGCGGACATCGCTATCGGTGACGGTCATGTCACTCGCGAGCGCGCCAATCGAAGCCAGTAGTTCTCGATATAAATCGGCCCGGTGGATCAGCACCTGATTGGCATCCTTGGTCGCACGGCGCCACAGATCCGCGACACGCCGACGCACCATCAGCAGTACTCGGTCGGTCCCGATCAGCAGGCAGTAGCGCAGAAAGAAAGCAGTCTCGCTGGTGCGTACCGGCTCTTTGATACGCGCACCGATCGAGGATGGTCGGTTCGCCAAGCGCCGTGCATAACGCCGCAGCAGATCATCAGGTACGGCGACCAAATGGCGATGGACACCAAGTTCGTACAGTATCTCGATACGATCAAGCAGTTCCTCAATTTGCCGGGGAGAATGTTTGGCCGGTGCAGCCCACAGCCAGCTCTGCTGCGAGAGTCCCGCCTCACGCGGCCTCACCAGCGCCTCTCGCCAGCGATCTACCCTGGTCAATTTTGGATGACGAAGGCTGGTCAATTTTGCATGTCGGTTGACAACCATCGCAGCGCTTGGGCATTGAGATCTGCGACATCGGTGAAGCGCCGGGCGGCAAAGAAGCGGTCCCGAACGAAGCGGATCG
>JBEPVT010000065.1:0-24544 GCA_041690895.1 Gammaproteobacteria bacterium | reverse complement strand
GTCTCGCCGCTCGTGTGACCTGACCACGTCGAGCCGTCCCACCACCGCTTCGGTTTGCTTGGCCTCGCGCTCTTCCAGGCTTTCGCCGACGCAAAGCACCGGCGTCAAGCCCCCGGCCAGCGCGGCCGCAAACTTTCGTGCCACCAGCGCATCGTCCTCGTGATACCACCGCCGCCGCTCAGAATGACCGACGATGACACAGCTGCAGCCGACGTCCTTGAGCATGGCAGCCCCCACTTGACCGGTAAAGGCGCCGCCTGACTCGGCACAGACATCCTGCGCGCCGACCATGATGCGTCCCTCTTCTAGAACCCGCACCGCATCGGCTAAATAGACATAAGGCGGAAATACCACGACGTCGATAGGCCAATCGGGCTTGATATAGCTTTCCAGCTCAGCGAGCAACGCTCGATTGAGGGCTTGCGACCCGTGCATTTTCCAATTGCCCGCTACCATCGGACGCCGCATAGCCAACCTTCGGGCATTTGCCCTGCGGGAAAGGCGGCGAAGATTAGCCGCGCTGCCCCGTAACTGCAAGCCCCCGTTAGAGATTGGCGCTGGAGGCGGCCTCGACGGCCGCCGCGATATCCTTGGCGCCCTTCCTGACGAGAGCCGCATCCGAGCCCTCGACCATCACCCGAATGACCGGTTCCGTGCCCGAGGCGCGCAGCACAATGCGCCCGCGTCCCTTGAGCCGCCTTTCCACCTCTTCGACCACCTTCACGATCTGCGGTTGTGCTTGAGGATCGAAGCGCTTCAAGACCTGTACATTCAACAATACTTGGGGATACTTCTTCATCGCGGCCGCGAGTTCCGCCAATCCCGATCCAGTCTGCTTCATGATGGCGAGGATTTGCAGAGCACTGATCAAGCCGTCGCCCGTGGTGGTCTTGTCCAAGCACAAGATGTGGCCTGATGTCTCCCCTCCCAGGGTACCTCGAGTTTGATTCAGCATGGTAAGCACATTGCGATCGCCCACTTGCGCGCGCAGAAACTCGATGCTGCGCGACTCGAGCGCGTGTTCGAGACCTAAATTGCTCATGACCGTGCCGACTACCGGTCCCTTCAACTCCCCCGCGAGATGACGTGCCGTGGCAAGAATGAAGAGCAGTTGATCACCGTCCACGCAGCGTCCTAGCTCATCCACCATGACCACCCGATCTCCATCCCCGTCGAGCGCCAATCCGACTTGTGCCCGCACGCCGGGAACCGTGAGCTGCAGGAGTTCCGGCGATGTCGAGCCGCAGCCGTCATTGATGTTGCGGCCATTGGGCGAACAGCCGATCGGCACGATCTCCGCGCCGAGATCGGCCAGCACGCGCGGCGCCACCTTGTAGCCGGCCCCATTGGCGCAGTCGATTACAATTTTGAAGCCCTTCAGGCTCATGCCGGCTGGAATCGTCGAGGCGCAAAAATCCTGGTACTGCGTGCGGCTGCGGTCGATGCGTATCGCGCGGCCCAAATGCTGCGATTCCTGCGTGACCACCGGCAGATCCAACAGGGCCTCAATCTCCTGCTCGACCCGGTCAGAGAGCTTGCTGCCGGTGGCATCGAAGAACTTGATGCCATTGTCCTCGTAAGGATTGTGTGAGGCACTGATGACGACGCCGAAACTGCAGTCGAGGCGCTGCGTCATGTATGCGATGCCTGGTGTCGGCAGTGGACCGATCAGCATTACATCCACGCCGGCGGCAACGAATCCGGCCTCTAGCGCCGATTCGAACATGTAGCCCGACACGCGCGTGTCCTTGCCGATGAGCACGCGGCCGCCGCCTGGCGCCAGCACTCGCGCGGCCGCGCTCGCCAATCGGAGAGCGAAGTCGACCGTCATCGGCGCAGTGCCGACGCGGCCGCGAACACCGTCGGTGCCGAAATAGTGACTCAAGTCGCTAATCCATGCAGCACCGCACTGACGCTTTTGACCGCGTCCACCGTGGGAGCGACATCATGAGTTCGAATGATGCGTGCGCCGTTGGCCACCGCCAGGGACGCCAAGCCGAGGCCGCCGAACAGCCGCTCGTGCAGCGTCTTACCCAAGATTTTGCCGATAACGCTCTTGCGCGACACACCGACCACAAGCGGTGCATCAAGCGCTTCGAATCGCCGCAGTTCCCTCAATAGCGTCAAGTTGTGCTCCAAGCTTTTACCAAATCCAAATCCGGGATCGAGTGCAATGGCATCGCGGGCGACACCAGCCTCGATGCACGCGCCGCGCTCGCGCGACAAGAACGCCATCACCTCGGCCAGAACATCATTATAGTGCGGACTGTCCTGCATCGTACGCGGCTCGCCCTGCATATGCATGAGACATACGCCCGCTTGGGTATCGGCCGCAACCGCGCGCGCGCCGGGCCCTCGAAGTGCGTAGACATCGTTGATGATGCAGGCGCCTGCAGCCACGGCCGCAGTCATAACGCTGGGTTTGGAGGTATCGATGGAAATCGCCACATTGCAGCTTGCAGCAATGCCCTCGATGACCGGGACGATGCGCGCGATCTCGAGCGACGCATCCACCGACCGCGCACCGGGCCGCGTCGATTGGCCACCCACATCGATGATGGCCGCGCCTTCCGCCACGATCTGGCGCGCGCGATGCAAGGCAGCATCGAGCGCCGCATAGCGCCCGCCGTCGGAAAACGAATCAGGTGTGACGTTGAGTATCCCCATGACTACCGGGCGTGAAAGATCAATCGTCCGGTGTCGACAGCGCCACTGCATGGGATGTTTTTCCCACAGCCTCCAGGGAAGGATCTACG
The DNA here is from genome assembly GCA_041690895.1 of Gammaproteobacteria bacterium. Lineage (GTDB taxonomy): Bacteria > Pseudomonadota > Gammaproteobacteria > Steroidobacterales > Steroidobacteraceae > Bog-1198. Next base: position 21,788 of record JBEPVT010000065.1, on the reverse strand, counting down.
GCGATCCGGGAAATATCCCCGAACCCCGCCTCTAGTGCTGTCCGGCCGGATTGACCAGCGGGGTCGCCGGCTTCTCCGCGGAAGGACCTCGCGGCGTCGGTGTCGGCGTGTCATCCCAGTCACGCGGCGGACGAGGCGCGCGCCCCTCCATGATGTCCTTGATCATTTCTTCATCGATGGTCTCGTACTTGATCAAGGCCTCCGACATGGTCTGCAGCTTATCCATGTTGGTCTGAAGAATTTTGTATGCGCGCTGATAGTTGCTGTCGATTACGCGACGCACTTCTTCATCGATCACGTGCGCGGTCACGTCGGACACTTGCTTATGCTGCGTTACGCTGCGGCCCAAGAACACTTCGCCGGATTCTTCGCTGTAGGTCTGGGGACCCAGGCGATCGGAGAGACCCCAGCGTGTCACCATGTTGCGCGCCAGTTCCGTGGCGCGTTCGATGTCGTTGGAGGCGCCCGTCGTCACGGCATCGGCGCCGAACACCAACTCCTCCGCAATGCGACCGCCGAACAGCGTGGCAATACGGCTCTCGAGCTGGCGCTTGCTGGTGCTGTAGCGATCGGCCTCCGGCAAGAACATGGTTACGCCCAGTGCGCGACCGCGAGGAATTATCGTGACCTTATAAACTGGATCGTGCTCAGGCACACTCAAACCGACGATCGCGTGACCCGATTCGTGATACGCGGTATTGCGCTTTTCTTCTTCCGTCATGACCAAGGATCGGCGTTCTGCGCCCATCATGATTTTGTCTTTGGCGCGCTCGAACTCTTCCATGGTCACCGAACGCTTATTGCCACGCGCCGCAAACAGCGCCGCCTCATTCACAAGATTCGCCAGATCCGCGCCGGAGAAACCGGGTGTGCCACGCGCTATGACCGATGGTTTGACGTTGTCGCCGAGCGGCACCTTGCGCATGTGCACTTTGAGGATTTGCTCGCGACCGCGCACATCGGGCAGCGGCACGACTACTTGACGGTCGAAGCGGCCCGGACGCAGCAGTGCCGGATCGAGCACATCAGGACGGTTGGTGGCTGCAATGACAATGATGCCTTCGTTGCCCTCAAAGCCGTCCATCTCGACCAGCAACTGGTTCAAGGTCTGCTCACGCTCATCGTGGCCGCCGCCCAAGCCCGCGCCACGGTGCCGCCCAACGGCATCGATTTCATCGATGAAGATGATGCAGGGCGCGTGCTTCTTGGCTTGCTCGAACATGTCGCGGACCCGGGATGCACCCACGCCAACGAACATTTCCACGAAATCGGAGCCCGAAATGGTGAAAAAAGGCACTTTGGCTTCACCCGCAATGGCGCGTGCCAGCAAAGTTTTACCGGTGCCGGGCGAGCCGACCATCAGCACGCCCTTCGGGATCTTGCCGCCAAGTTTCTGGAACTTGCCGGGATCTTTCAAGAAATCGACGATTTCGACGACTTCCTGCTTGGCTTCCTCGACCCCCGCCACGTCAGCGAAAGTAATATTGACCTGATCCTCACCCAAGAGGCGCGCGCGGCTCTTGCCAAAGGACATGGCCCCTCGGCCGCCGGATGCACCTTGCATCTGGCGCATAAAGTAGGCCCAGAAGCCAATGAGAATCAATATCGGGAAGGCCGAGATCAGCAACTGGATGAATACGGACTGCTGCTTGGGCGGTTCGCCGCGGAATTTTACGCCCTGCTGCTGCAACGAGCCTATCAACGCGGAGTTGTTAGTCTCAGGATTGAATGTGACGAATTGCTCACCGGAGCGCCGCTTGCCTTCGATAATCTCGCCTTTCAGCGTGACCGATTCGATGGTGCCGCTCTTCACTTCGGCAAGGAACTGTGAGTAGTCAACTTGCGACGGCTGTCCGGTTCGCATGCCGAATTGGCTGAAAATCGCGAGCAAAATGACCGCCAGCGCGACCCATAAGAGAATTTGTTTCGTCAAATCGTTCAAGTTTCACCTGCAGCCGTCATCACGTTAGGACCAGCAATTCTGACGGGCGTTCCTCAACTTACACCATCCTAAACTGCCGCGCCAACAGATAGATCTCAGGACTGCGAGTTCGTGACGCCTTCGGCTTTTTCGTCACCACGCGCCCGTAACGCGTGCGAGCATCCCGAATGATCTGCTCGAATCCGGCGCCTTGAAATAATTTCACAAGCAAATCGCCTCCGGGCGCCAAAACACGATCTGCGAACTCGATGGCGAGCTCCGCCAAGTACATCGAACGAGGCTGGTCCACCGCATCTATTCCTGCCATGTTGGGGGCCATATCGGACAAAACAAGGTCGAATTTGTCCGCTCCAACCAGCCGCAAAACCTGCTCAAGCACTGCCTCGTCTCTGAAGTCGCCCTGCACGAATTCAACACTAGGTATCGCATCCATAGGTAATATGTCAGTCGCAACGATGCGGCTCTTGCCGCCGACAATGCGCGCGGCGTACTGACTCCAGCTGCCCGGAGCGGCGCCTAGATCGACCAGACGAATGCCGGGCCGCAACAGCCGTTCGGTTTCCTGTATCTGCGCGAGCTTGAAGACCGCACGCGAGCGCCAACCTTCTTTCTGCGCGCGCTTCACAAACTCATCGTTGGCGTGTTCGGCCAGCCAGCGGGAACTGCTTTTAGAGCGCTTGGGCATTTTAGGTTACGACTATAATCGCCAGATGACACTGTCCGAGAAGCAAAAGAAACATCTGCGCCGTCTGGGGCACCCGTTGAGCCCCGTTGTCATGTTGGGAAATGCGGGCTTGAGCGCCGGCGTTGTAAAGGAACTGGACCGCGCCCTCGCTGACCATGAATTAGTCAAAGTGTCGGCGCGGGTCGGGGAACGCGGCGCACGAGACGCGGCATTGGATGATTTGGCCAAACAAACGTCCAGCGAAATCGTGCAGCGCATTGGCAACGTCGGCGTATTTTATCGGCGCCGCACGGGCTTGGCTAAAATTCTTTTGCCCGACGCTTAGCGATGCACTGGCGCTGGTCCTGCTCCTGGTCCCGACCTTGGCGCCGATGAGGTCAAGTAGGAGTCGGCCGCCTTTGCCAGCGCCTGCTTCTGCGTCGACAAGAAGCGCGCCGTCTCCATGCCGCGGGCCAGATTTTCGACTGCTCCCTCGGGAATGTGCGCTCGAACCCAAGTCTCAAGTTGCTCCAACGGCACCGCATCCCAGTAAACGGCTGGAGATTGCTGTGCGACGAGCAACGGCCATACTGCGCTCGATTCGGACATCATCAACTTATCCTGGTTGGCGATGTAGGTCTCCCAGGAGAGTTGCGGATGCTCGCGCGCCAGCGACAGGATCATCCGTCTGCCGAGGGTGTTGGTCTGCGGCGGCAGTTCGTCGGAAAGCGCGATCTGCACCACCTGGCGAGCGAGCGCCGGATCTCGGACTCGCGCCAGCGCCACGTAGTAACGCTCCAGGGTTGTGTCGTTCTTCGTGCTCCTGGCGAGAGCAAGCAGCTGCGCGAATGTGGCGGCATCGGCGTTCTGCGCAACGATCGTAAGCAACGTCGCTTGTGCGTCGGCGCTGAGACCGTGCGGATCCTCGATGAATGCAGCGAACCGCCGGCGTGCTGCATCAATTGTGGCCTGATCGTCCCAACGGCTCAGGTCTCGCAGCAGGGTGTCCCGCAATTCGACCACATCCGGCGTCTCCTGCGGCGTTGCGTCCCAGCCCAAAGAATCGGCGGCAGGCTTGATCAGTGCGCGCGCGTAGGCCGCCAAGGCCTCATGTCCGCGCGCGCCCCGCTCGGCATACTCAATAATCGCCAGAGCATGGGCGATTTGCTGCCAAGCACGCGCATCGCGGTTGCTGCCCATCGCGGCCGCCAACGCCAGATAGCTTTGCAAAGACGCCCCGCCATTTCCCATTAGTGCCCATTGGTCGTCGAGCAGAGCGATGCGATCACCATCAACGGCGGCCGGAAACAATCGCGTATTGACGGCTAGGGTAACGGCGTCGTATTTGACGCGGTAATAGCCAATCGCATCGGCGTTGATGCTTAGGGCCTCATCGCAACGGCCTGCCTCGGCCCTTTGGCTCTGGGTGCCGAGCAGCAGGTTGCGCGGCGCCGCGCTGCCCGCGCGAATTCTCAGCGGCACCTGCCATTCGGTCGAATTGACCTCGCCGGCGCTCAATAGGAAGCGCTTCTGATTCAACGTCACGCTGCGATTGCCGGCAGCGTCGCACGCAGCCGCCACGCTCACCAAGGGAAAGCCCGGCTTCTCGATCCAGTGCGCCGAAATGCTGCCAACGTCTTTGCCGCTGGCGCCCGTCAGCGCGTTCCACAAATCAGCCGCGGTTGCATTCGAGTACGCGCGCGCCTTGATGTAATTGCGGATTCCCTGGCGAAACACATCCTCGCCGAGGTAGGTCTCCAGCATACGCAGCAGCGCCTCCCCCTTGCTGTAAGTGATGTCTGCATCAAAGGAATCCGCCGCTTGCAGCTCATCAGTCACGTGCTGCTCGATGGCGCGCGAAGTCGCACGCGCATCCGCCGCCATAGCCGACTCTCGCGACGCGTCTTGCCGTTCCCACCAGCGCCACGCGGGATAGCGCGCCGCAGTCTCCTTGGCGGCGAGCCATGATGCGAAGCTTTCATTGAGCCAGGTATCGTCCCACCATCCCATGGTGACAAGATCGCCGAACCATTGGTGCGCCATTTCGTGCGCCTGGATGCTGAAGACCGTCTGCCGGTCCTGCAGGGTACTGGCTATGCCGACGAGCAAGGCTTGATCGTTGTAGGTAATCGCACCCCAGTTTTCCATCGCCCCAGAGAAGCCGCCGGGCACGGCGATGGAATCGAGTTTCGGCAAGGGATACCTGTACGCAAAGTAGTCGTTGTAGTCCGCCAGAATCTGTTGCGCGCTCGCCAGCGGCACGATGCTTTCTTGCTCGTGACCGGCGACCGCCCATACGCCGAAGCGAGTCCCATCGCGCGTCGCGGCAACTTCTCGCAGATCACCCGCCGTGAATACCACCAAGTAGGACGGCATTTTCGGGGACGGCTGAAAGCTCACTTTCGCAGTCCCCGCGTGCACCTCGCGCCGAGTGATCGGCATATTAGCCACCGCGGCCCACGACGCCGGCACCGTGGCGGTCAGGCGAAAAACGGCGCGGAACGCGGGCTCATCCCAGCAGGGAAACATGCGGCGCGCATCAGTGGCTTCCATCTGCGTCGACAGTAGCGTTCCCTTAGCGCCGTCGGGCTTCGTGTACTTCTGGGCGAACAAGCCCTGAGGTTGTGTCTCGATTTTGCCGATGTAGGAAAAGCTCAAGGTGTGCAGGCCGGTTGCGGGACGCAGCAAGGTTACGGTAGTGAGCTGCTGCGCATCGTTGGATATGACGGTTTTCACCGGCTTACCGTCCAGCAGCACGTTACTTAAGGTCTCGTTGAGGGAATTGAATTGCACCGTCGGCGTCGCTGTGCGGAATCGCAATTGCACCGACTCCGTGCCCGTCAATTTCAAGGATTCGATGTCCGGCACGATGGCGACGTCGTAACTCACGGGAACGACGTTTTTCGGCAAGCGGCCCGGGGCCGACTCGAAAGCAAAAGGCGCTCCGCACCAGCCTGCAGGCGCCCACAGCGAGCAGCAACAAGCCGCGAGAAGCCACGGGGGAGACTTAGGCATGGCGATACTCATCCTGGTAGATCACAATGAAAACGCACAGACACGCGAAGACATACAGCAGCGCCGAGACTCCGTGCCATGCGCCGAAGTCTACTCCTAGTGCACTGCCGTGCGTCTGCGCGAAGCTCATGACAGGTTTTACAATCCATTCGTTCGTGGCGAGCATGGCCACCGCAAAAAAACCCCGGCGAAACCGGGCTCGCGCGGGCAGCCTCGCGGCGAGGGCCGCCAGCGCAAGCCCTAGATAGGTCTCAATGCTGAAGAGCCGGCCGGCAATCAGGCCCGCCAGATGCCGATCAGATTGGAAATGAAACAGGACTGCCGCCACCCATAGCAGCGACCAAAGACTGCCGGTCCAGAGCACCATCAGCACCCGAAAGATGCCTGGCAGAAGCTTCACGAGTCTTTACACGTAGCGGACGGAAATGATCTCGTAGCTCCGCGTTCCGCCGGGCGTTGCGACATCGACGACGTCGCCCTCGGATTTACCGACGAGCGCGCGAGCGATCGGCGAGGACACCGACAACAGTCCTTGCTTGATGTTCGCCTCATCATCGCCCACGAGCTGATACACCACTTTGTTGCCGCCGTCCTGATCTTCCAGCTCGAGCGTTGCTCCAAAAACCACGCGCCCATTGGCGGTCAGCTTGGTGACGTCGATAACCTCGGAATTGCTCAGGCGGTTTTCTATTTGGTTGATGCGGCCTTCGATAAAGCTCTGCTGCTCACGAGCAGCATGGTATTCGGCATTTTCGCTCAGGTCGCCGTGCGCGCGCGCCTCGGCGATCGCCTTGATGACGTTCGGCCGCGCCTCGCTTTTGAGCTGCTTGAGTTCCGCGCGCAGCCGCTCGGCGCCACGCAACGTCATGGGAGTTCGGATCACGCAATTTCCTTGTGCAAATCTTGCAATCGATTCACTTCGATGTCGCCTAAGTGATCCAGCGCGTCGCACGTTGCGCGCGCGCCAGCGACGGTTGTGTAATAGGTTACTCGCCTCGCAACCGCCTCGCGACGTATGGAGCGCGATTCGCGCACCGCCTGCTTACCCTCTGTGGTGTTGACGATCAATGCCACCTCGTCATTCTTTATCATATCGACCACGTGCGGGCGACCCTCGCGGACCTTGTTGACTCGCCGGCAGGTCAAGCCGGCCGCTTCAAGAACCAGAGCCGTGCCGCCGGTGGCCGCAATCTCGAAGCCGCGCGCGATCAGCATTTGCGCGAGTATCGTAGCGCCCGGCTTGTCGCGGTCGCGCACGCTGATGAAGCAAAGACCTCGGGTCGGCAGAACCACCCCGGAAGCCGCCTGCGCTTTCGCATAAGCCTCGCCAAAGGTATTCCCGGTCCCCATGACTTCGCCCGTGGACTTCATTTCCGGCCCCAGGATGGGATCGGCCTCCGGAAACTTGATGAAGGGGAACACCGCCTCCTTGACCGAAAAATACGGCGGGATACGTTCCACGAGGCGGTCCTGCATGGCCAAGGTCTTGCCCGTCATCACGCGCGCCGCCACCTTCGCAAGCGGGATGCCCGTTGCCTTGGACACAAAAGGCACGGTGCGCGAAGCGCGCGGATTGACCTCGAGAATGTAAATCACGCCGCTTTGAATCGCGAACTGGATATTCATCAAGCCGATGACATTGAGCGCCTTGGCCAATTTTTTGGTTTGCGCGCGCAGCTCGTCCTGGATCTCTACCGAGAGCCCGTTCGGCGGCAACGAGCAACCCGAGTCGCCGGAATGCACGCCGGCCTGTTCGATGTGCTCCATGATTCCGCCGATGAGCACGTCGGTGCCATCGCTCACCGCATCCACATCGACCTCGATAGCAAGATCCAGGAAGCGATCGAGCAACACCGGACTGTCGTTCGATACCTTTACGGCCTCGATCATGTATTGGCGCAGGTCGTCTTCGTTGAACACCACTTCCATGGCGCGCCCGCCGAGCACGTAGCTTGGCCGCACCACCAGCGGGAAGCCTACGTCGCGCGCCAACAAGATGGCCTGTTCTTCCGTGCGTGCCGAGGCATTCGCCGGCTGCTTGAGTTTCAAGCTCGTCACTAGCTTCTGGAAGCGCTCGCGGTCCTCCGCCACATCGATGCTGTCCGGCGTCGTGCCGATGATGGGCGCGCCGGCGGCTGCCAGCGCGCGCGATAGTTTCAGCGGCGTCTGGCCGCCGTATTGCACGATGACGCCTTCGGGTTTTTCTTTCTCGATGATTTCCATCACGTCTTCAAAAGTCAGCGGCTCGAAATACAGTCGATCCGAGGTGTCGTAATCCGTGGAGACCGTTTCTGGATTGCAGTTCACCATGATGGTTTCGAAGCCGTCTTCGCGTAGCACCATGGCGGCATGCACGCAGCAATAGTCGAATTCGATGCCCTGCCCGATGCGATTCGGGCCGCCGCCTAGGATCATGATCTTGCGCCGTTCGGTCGGCGCCGCTTCGCATTCCTCCTCATAGGTGGAATACAAATAGGCCGTTGCGGTAGCGAATTCGGCCCCGCAGGTATCGACACGCTTGTAAACCGGATGCAGGCCGAGCTTGCGCCGCTCCCTGCGGATATCGGTCTCGTCGCGTGCCACCAGCTTGGCGATGCGCGAATCCGAGAAGCCCTTGCGCTTCAAGGCGCGTAGGCGCGCAAGACTCAGGCTCTCGAATCCATCCGTGGCGAGCAGCGCTTCCTCGCGCAGCAAATCCTCGATCTGCGCCAAAAACCACGGGTCGATCTTGGTGGCATCGAACACCTGCTGCAACGTCCATCCTGCGCGAAAGGCGTCCGCGACATACAGAATCCGATTGGGGCCCGGCCAGCGCAGCTCATACGAAAGCTTCTCGCTCGCCTCTTCGGTCAGAGGCAAAGTTAACTGCTCGTTGAATCCGTCATAGCCGGTCTCCAAGCTGCGCAGCGCCTTTTGCATGGACTCTTGGAAGGTGCGGCCGATCGCCATGGCTTCGCCCACCGATTTCATCTGCGTAGTGAGTCGCGTGTTGGCGCCGGGAAATTTCTCGAAGGTAAAGCGGGGAATTTTCGTGACCACATAATCGATGCTGGGCTCGAAAGACGCCGGCGTTGCGCCGCCGGTGATTTCGTTTTTCAATTCGCTCAAGGTATAGCCTACCGCCAGCTTGGCCGCGATCTTGGCGATCGGAAAACCGGTGGCCTTGGAGGCGAGCGCGGAGGAGCGAGAAACGCGCGGATTCATCTCAATGACCAAAACCCGGCCGTCTTCCGGGTTGATAGCGAACTGCACATTAGAACCACCCGTATCCACGCCGATCTTGCGCAGCACCGCAATCGAGGCGTCCCGCAACCGCTGGTATTCGCGATCAGTCAGAGTCTGGGCAGGCGCCACGGTGATCGAATCGCCGGTGTGCACGCCCATCGGATCGATGTTCTCGATGGAACAGACGATGATGCAGTTGTCATCGTGGTCGCGCACCACTTCCATCTCGAACTCTTTCCATCCGAGAACGGATTCCTCGAGCAGCACCTCGTTGGTCGGTGAGGCGTCGAGTCCGCGGGCCACAGTGGCTTCGAATTCCTCGCGATTGTAAGCAATGCCGCCGCCTGAGCCGCCCAAGGTAAAGGAAGGCCGGATCACAGTCGGAAAACCGATCTCCGATTGCACGGCGAGCGCCTCTTCCATGTTGTGCGCGATGCGCGCCCGCGCCGTCTCCAAGCCGATGTCGGCCATGGCGCGGCGAAACAGTTCCCGGTCCTCGGCCATGTCGATTGCGCGCCGTGAGGCACCGATCATCTCGACACTGTATTTGTCCAAGATCCCCTCGCGCACCAAGTCGAGCGCGGTATTGAGCGCCGTCTGTCCGCCCATGGTGGGCAGCAGGGCCGTCGGGCGTTCCTTCTCGATGATCCGAGCAATCGTGCGCCAGTTGATCGGCTCTATATAAATAGCGTCGGCCGTTTCCGGGTCGGTCATGATGGTGGCGGGATTGGAGTTCACCAAGATGACGCGATATCCCTCTTCTTTCAGAGCCTTACACGCTTGAGCTCCAGAGTAATCGAACTCGCACGCCTGGCCGATGATGATGGGCCCGGCGCCGATGATGAGGATGCTGTCGAGGTCGGTGCGCTTCGGCACTTAACCTTCCGCCGATCGTTGTTTGACCGGAGTCCGCCCGCGGGAATTCGCCTGCACGCGCTTCACCATCAGGTACATGAAATGTTCGAACAGCAGCCGCAGGTCGTGCGGCCCCGGGCTCGCCTCGGGATGTCCTTGGAAGCTAAAGGCGGGTCGGTCCGTTCGCGTGAGCCCTTGCAGAGAGCCGTCGAACAACGATCGATGCGTCGCGCGCAACGTCTCAGGCAGCGTCGTTTCGTCGACGGTAAAGCCATGGTTCTGGCTGGAGATCAGCACGCGGCCGGAATCGATCTCGAGTACCGGATGATTCGCGCCATGATGGCCAAATTTCATTTTCACGGTTTTCGCACCGCTCGCGAGCCCCAGAAATTGATGGCCCAGGCAAATGCCGAAAAGCGGAATGTCGGTTTCCAAAAACTTGGCGATCGCTTGGATGGCATAGTCACACGGCTCGGGATCACCGGGACCGTTAGATAAGAAAATACCATCAGGATTCATCGCAAGTACTTGATCCGAAGGAGTTTGTGCAGGTACCACTGTCATGCGACAGCCATGCTCAGCCAAGATCCGCAGGATGCTGCGCTTCATGCCGAAGTCGTAGGCCACAACATGCAGGCGGCTTTGCGGACGCGGCGGCTTGGCAGCCGTCTTCCAGATCAGGCCATCGTTCCATTGGTAGACCTTCTTGGTCGAGACCGCCTTGGCCAGATCCATGCCTTTGAGGCCAGGAAATTTCTTGGCCGCGCGTATCGCGGCGTTCTGATCGATATTCTCTCCGGTCATGATGCAGCCGGACTGCGCTCCCTTGTCGCGCAACTGTCGGGTCAGCTTGCGCGTGTCGATATCGGCGATCGCCACGACCTTGCAGCGAAGCAGAAAACTCTGCAAAGACTCGGTGGCACGCCAATTTGAATGCAACAGCGGCAGATCGCGAATCACCAGGCCCGCCGCATAAACCGCACCGGACTCAAGATCTTCCGGCGTCGTTCCGGTGTTGCCGATGTGCGGATAGGTCAGGGTAACGATCTGCCGGCAGTACGAAGGATCGGTGAGGATCTCTTGGTAGCCAGTCATTGCCGTATTAAAAACTACTTCGCCCGTCGTGTTGCCTTTTGCGCCTACTGAGACGCCTCGGAACACGGTGCCATCTTCGAGAGCTAGCACTGCAGGGGTCGACACTCCGGTTCCTCGCTTTGCGCTACGGCGCATTGACGCAGATGCGCAAAGCGGGAGGCGCTCTTAAGAACGTCCTCCCGCTTCATGGGTTGATTCGCGATCAGTTTCCGGGCGCGAATATTAACGATGCGCGCGATGGCTGTCCATGCTTCTTGTCAAAGTCCCAATACATCTTTCATGCCGTACAGTCCCGGCGGCCGCCCGACCAGCCAAGCGGCCGCCCGCAAGGCCCCTCGAGCAAAAGTGGTCCGGTCCGTGGCCCGGTGGGTGAGTTCCAGTCTCTCGCCGGCCGCCGTGAAGGTCACGGTGTGCTCGCCCACGATGTCGCCAGCCCGGACCACCGAAAAACCGATGCTGCCCGCGGGGCGCGGCGTATCGATGCCGTGGCGCTCGAAGACTGCGACTTCGTTTAAGGCGACAGCGCGCGATTTAGCGATCGCTTCGCCCAGGCTCAATGCGGTGCCGGACGGCGCGTCGCGCTTTAGCCGGTGATGTGCCTCCGAAATGTCCACATCGTAGCTGCCGCCTAAGGCCCGAGTTGCCTCAGCGGCTAATTGACTTAGAACCGCAACACCGACACTGGTGTTAGGCGCAATCAGCACCGCAATCGAGCTCGCAGCGCGCTCGAGTAAGGCTCTAGCAGGCGCGTCGAACCCGGTAGCGCCGACGAGCAAGGGCACGGACGCGTCGACGCACGCGCGCGCATGCTCGGCCACCGCGCTGCCCAGACTGAAATCCAGCGCCATCGAGGCATGTTTCAGTGCCACCGCGGGATCCGCCGTGATCAGAACGCCCGTGGGCTGCCCGTCCGCGGCAGCATCCTGGCCCAGTCGCGCGCTGCCCGCCGAAGCGAGAGCGCCTTGCAGCCTAAACTGCGAAGCTTCACGCAATGCCCGAATCAACGACTGTCCCATGCGGCCGGTAATGCCGAACACGGCCAGCGATTGCGGACTCACCTATTCGACCGCGCGCGTGAAGAACTTCTTCACGCCCTCAAAAAACGTTTGCTCTTTGGGATGATGACTGCCCTGCTCCAAGGAGTCGGCGAATATCTTGAGCATTTCTTTTTGTTCGGCCTTGAGACTCACCGGCGTTTCGACCACGACGCGGCAGAACAAATCGCCCGCGGCGCCACCGCGCACGGGGCGCACGCCTTTCTCGCGCATGCGAAACACCCGGCCCGATTGGGTTTCGCTGGGGATCTTCAAAATGACCTCACCATCGAGCGTGGGCACCTCGACCGTGCCTCCCAAAGCCGCGGTGACAAAGGTGATGGGCACTTCACAAGACAGGTGGCTCGCCTCGCGTTCGAAGATCGGATGCTCCTTGACCCGAATCTCGACATACAGGTCGCCCGCGGGACCGCCGTTGCGGCCGGCCTCCCCTTCGCCGTTCAAGCGAATCCGATCGCCGGTATCGACGCCCGCGGGGACCTTGACCGGCAGGGTTTTCTCCTGTCGAACGCGGCCCTGCCCGTAGCAGGTATCGCAGGGATTGGAAATGATTTTGCCGCGGCCTTTGCAGCGCGGACAGGGTTGCTGGATGGTGAATATCGATTGCTGCACCCGAACTTGGCCCTGGCCGTTGCAGGTATCGCAGGTTTTTGGGGTGGATCCTTTGGCTGCGCCGCTGCCCTTGCAGGTCTTGCACTCGCCCATCGAGGGGATGCGAATCTCGGTTTCGGTGCCGAACACCGCCTTCTCCAAATCCATTTCCAGTTCGTAGCGCAGGTCCGCACCGCGAAATACTTGCGACCGGCTGCGCTGGCCGCCGGAAAAGATGTCGCCGAACATTTCGCCGAAAATATCGCCGAATGCCTCCCCGGCGCTGAACCCGCCGGCGCGGTTGCCCTCGAGTCCGGCGTGACCGAATTGATCGTAGACGGCGCGTTTATGAGAATCGCATAGAACCTCATAGGCTTCTTTGCATTCTTTGAAACGGTGTTCGGCCTCCGGGTCGTCCGGATTGCGATCCGGATGAAATTTCATCGCGAGGCGGCGATAGGCCTTTTTTATGTCGGCTTCCGACGCGTTTCGCGGCAAGTCGAGGAGCTTGTAATAATCCTGCTTCGCCATTGCTTACCCTAAGGCCCTATCCCAGTGAGTGCGCCCTGCCGGGCGCACATAAAAAACGAACCGCCGGCACTATGCATACCGGCGGTTCCGATCAACAATCTAGCGCATCACAAATGCCGATCAGGCCTTCTTGCGATCGCTGTCCTTCACTTCTTCAAACTCCGCGTCCAGCACGTCGTCCTTGGGCGCTTGATGCCCCGCATCGGCCCCCGGACCCGCGGCGCCCGCACCGGCGCTAGCCGACGACTGCTCATACATCTTCTGCATGATCGCGCTCGAAGCCTGTTCCAGTTCTGTAGTTTTGCGCTCGATGTCCTCACGGTCATCGCCGCTCATCGCACTCTTGAGTGCCGCCACTGCATCGGCAGCCGACTTCTTCTGATCATCGGAAATCTTGTCGCCGCTATCCTTGAGCGCTTTTTCGATCGTGTGAATGCCGGCATCCGCCTTGTTGCGGGCGCTGACCAGCTCGCGGAACTTCTTATCCTCCTCGGCATGCGTTTCCGCATCCGAAACCATGCGCTTGATCTCGGCCTCTGACAAACCGCTCGAGGCCTTGATGACAATGCGCTGTTCCTTGCCGGTTTTCACATCCTTTGCCGAGACGTTCAAGATACCGTTGGCATCAATGTCGAAGGCAACTTCGATTTGCGGCAAGCCGCGCGGAGCCGGCGGTATATCCGTAAGATCGAATCGGCCCAACGACTTGTTGTCCGTCGAACGTTCGCGCTCGCCCTGCAACACGTGGATGGTAACGCCCGTCTGATTGTCGTCCGCGGTCGAGAAGGTCTGCGATGCCTTGGTCGGAATCGTGGTGTTTTTCTCGATCACTTTGGTCATGACGCCGCCCAAGGTCTCGATGCCTAAGGACAAAGGGGTCACGTCGAGCAGCAGCACATCCTTCACATCGCCGGACAGAACGCCGCCCTGAATCGCGGCACCCACCGCCACGGCTTCATCTGGGTTTACATCCTTGCGCGGCTCCTTGCCAAACAGATCCTTCACCGCCTTCTGCACCATCGGCATGCGGGTCTGACCGCCGACCAGAATGACCTCGCCCACGTCCTTCATGGACATGCCAGCGTCTTTGAGCGCGATGCGGCAAGGCTCCATGGTCTTCTGCACCAGATCTTCGACCAGCGACTCGAGCTTCGCGCGAGTCAGTTTCATGTTCAAGTGCTTCGGACCCGCGGCGTCCGCCGTGATGTACGGCAGATTGATTTCGGTCTGCTGACTGGAGGACAACTCGATTTTGGCCTTCTCGGCCGTTTCTTTCAGGCGCTGCATGGCAAGAGGATCCTTGCGCACGTCGATGCCGCTTTCCTTCTTGAACTCATCCGCCAGGTAGTTGACGACGCGAAGATCGAAATCCTCGCCGCCCAAAAATGTGTCGCCGTTGGTCGAGAGCACTTCGAACTGGCGCTCGCCATCGACTTCGGCGATTTCGATGACCGACACGTCGAAGGTACCGCCGCCCAAGTCGTACACGGCGATCTTGCGATCACCGCCGTCCTTGTCTAGGCCATACGCCAGCGCGGCAGCCGTCGGCTCGTTGATGATGCGCTTGACGTTCAAGCCCGCGATGCGGCCGGCATCCTTGGTGGCTTGGCGCTGGGAATCATTGAAGTAGGCCGGCACCGTGATGACCGCCTCAGTGACGGTCTCGCCCAGATAGTCCTCGGCGGTTTTCTTCATTTTCATGAGCACGCGCGCTGAGATCTCCTGCGCCGCCATTTTCTTGCCCTGCACCTCGACCCACGCGTCGCCGTTGTCGGCCTTGACGATCTTGTAGGAGACCATGCCCATGTCTTTCTTCACCACATCGTCGGTGAACTTGCGGCCGATGAGGCGCTTGACCGCGGCAATGGTGTTCGCTGGGTTGGTGACGGCCTGGCGCTTGGCGGATTGTCCGACCAGCACCTCGCCATCCTTGGTGAAGGCAACGATCGACGGCGTGGTGCGATCCCCCTCGCTGTTCTCGATGACCTTGGGCTTGCCGCCCTCCATGATCGCGACGCAGGAATTCGTTGTGCCAAGATCGATACCAATCATTTTACCCATGATAAAAACCCTCTAAAAATCTGACGTTGTGACCGTACCTGGGGACAGGCGGTGTCTTTTTCAATTGGCATCCCCGCCAGGTGCCTTGGCAACCACTACGCGCGCAGGGCGCAGCAGTCGCCCATTCAACGAGTAGCCTTTCTGAATCACTGACAGCACGGTATTTGCAGGCATATCGCGGCTCTCTTGCGCCAGCATCGCCTCATGCCACGCCGGATCGAAGGGCAGATCCTTAGGATCAATGACCTTGATGCCGGCCTTGTCAAAGGCGTGCTGCAGTTGCTTTAGGGTGGCGCTCGACCCCTCGAGCAAGGCTGCTCCGGAATTGCCCGATCCGGCATTAATTCCGGCCTCCAGGGAATCCACGACGCTGACCAATTCCTGCGCAAAGCGCTCAACGGCATACTTACGCGCATTTTCCAGCTCTCGATCCATGCGCTTGCGGTAGTTATCCAGTTCCGCAACCGCGCGCAGGTAGCTATTCCAGTTTTCAGTCGCCTTGGCCTCAGCCGCGGCCAATGCTGCAGGCGCTGCGGCGAGGGACGCCGAGCCGGCGGCGGCCGTGTCAGCCTCTGATAACGGATTGTTGTCATTCACGCGTCAAAGCCCTCAAGAAAAAGGCGGCTTAAAGAGCCGCTCGAAGTCATCATTTTGGGGGCTATTTACGCGCGTTCAAGGCCGAGCCCAAGAGCTTGGCCGTGATATCGACGATCGGGATGACGCGCTCATAGGCCATGCGGGTCGGACCGATGATGCCTAGCACCCCGACGACTTGGTTGTCGACCATGTAGGGTGCGGTGACCACGCTAATGTCGTCCAGAATCCTGTAGCCGGACTCCTGCCCGATAAAGATCTGGATTCCATCGGCCCGCAGGCAGTTATCCAAGAGCCGCAGAATATCGTGCTTTTCGTTGAACGCTTCGAACAGGCGTCGCAAGCGATCGACGTTCGACAATTCGGCGAACCCCATCAGATTGGTTTCGCCCGCGATCACATATTCCACGCCCTGATCGGCTTTGGTATCGAAAACTTTTCGCGCCATTTGAATGGCGTCTTGCATGATTTGGTCCATGTGCTGCCGGGTTTCCTGCAGCTGCGCCAGCAGTTGGGCGCGCACCTCCGGGAGCGAGCGGCCGGCGAAGGCCTCATTAAGGTAGGTGGCGGCGCGGCGCAGCTCGTCCGGTGAATGATAGCGATCCAGCTGCACCACCCGGTTTTGCACCTCGCGGTTGCTCATGACCATGATGGCGAGCGCTCGATTCTCCGACAGGCTGACGAATTCGATATGCGACAGAGCGATGTAATGCGGGTTCGGCAACGTCACCAGACCCGCCATGTGAGAGACGCTCGAAAGCATCTGCGAGACGGTTTGCACTAAAGAGCGGCCGTTGGCCGCGTCCGACCCTAAACGCCGCTCGATGTCCTCGATCTCCTCGTGATGCAAGGGCTTGAGCTTGAGCAGCGTGTCGACGAAGAAGCGATAGCCCTTGTCGGTGGGAATGCGCCCGGCGGAGGTGTGAGGCGAAGCGACGAAGCCCAAGTCTTCCAAGTCGGCCATGACGTTGCGGATGGTCGCCGATGAGAGGCTGAGTCCCGAATCCCGCGACAGAGTTCGAGACCCCACCGGCTGGCCGTCGCGAATGTAGTTCTCGATCAGGGCTTTGAGCAGCAGCTGAGCTCGCTCATTAAGTCCCTCGTCGCTACCTTCTGTCATAGTAGGTCCATATAACATGTTTGAAGCTACCTAGCGCATCCGGCCCAAGTCAAGTCCAGCGGAGGGCTATAATCGATTATGTCTCAGGTATTTAAGTCCATCGCATTGGTGGGCAACGCCAAGGATTTGCGCGTGGCTGAATGCATGCTCGGCCTGGCCGCGCACTTTCAAGCGCGCGGTGTCCCTGTGCTGGTCGATCCAGGCGTGCGCCTGGCGTTCAAGGCCGGTAGCGTTGTGCTCTGCCCTGAACAATCCTTTGCAACCCGCGCCGATCTGATTGTTGCCATCGGCGGCGATGGCACGCTGTTGTATGCCGCGCGGCTGGTAGCCGGCCATTCCGTGCCCCTGCTCGGAGTGAATCGCGGCCGACTTGGGTTTCTCACCGACGTCAGCCCCAACTCCATGCTCGAGGATGTCGATACGGTTCTGGCCGGAGGCTATAGCGAGGATCGCCGCTCGCTGCTGGCAGCCCGGCTGGAAAGCCACGATGGCAAAATTTCGCGCGCCCTGGCCTTGAATGATGTGGTTGTCAACAAGTGGGAGACCGGCCGCACTATGGACTTCGAAACCTCCATCAACGGCCGTTTCGTCAATTCGCATGGCGGTGATGGCATGGTGATCGCCACCGCGACCGGCTCGACCGCCTACGCGTTGTCCTGCGGTGGACCCATCGTTGAGCCCGATCTCGATGTGTGGGTGCTCGCGCCGATCTCACCGCATACCTTGAGCGACCGTCCGATTGTCGTGCGCGCTGGCAGCAAGATTGCGCTGCGCATGTCGGATCGTTTCGAGGCGCGGGCGCAGGTGACTTGCGACGGTACTGCCATTGGGGCTTTGGAACAGGGCGACAATCTGTTCGTCGAAGCGGCCGATGCACAAATCACGCTACTGCATCCGCCGGGCTACGACTATTATCGGTTGCTGCGCTCCAAGCTGCATTGGGGCCGCGGCGCTCACAACGGGCACGCTGACGCTTAAGACTCGTAGCCGTGCTCACGCATCTTCAGTTGCGAGATTTCGTTCTCGTCGATCAAGCCGAACTCGAATTCAGTCGCGGCCTTACGGCCCTTACTGGCGAGACCGGCGCGGGCAAATCCATCGTTGTCGATGCATTGCTGCTGATCGCCGGCGGCCGCGCAGCCGGCGACATTGCACGCCGCGGCGCGCAGCGCACCGAAGTCACCGCTAGCTTTTCGGCGCTGCCGTCGGCTGCGGTCAATTGGCTGAAGGAGCAGTCGATCGATTTTGACGGGGAGCTTGTCGTACGCAGAGTCATCGGTGCCGACGGCCGCTCGCGAGCCTACGTGAATGGCCAAGTGGTGCCATTGCAGGCTTTGCGCGAACTGGCGGAATTCCTCATCGAAATCCATGGTCAACAAGAGTTCCAGCACCTGGTGAGCCGGGCCGCGCAGCGCGAATTGCTCGATGCTCGTTTGAGCGTGCCGAACTTGCTGAACAGCGTCGCCGAGCATTATGAGCGCTACAGCGCCAGCCGCCGCGAATTCGAGGCGCTGAAGAGCGCGGCCGAGAATCGTGATGCTCGTCTGGACTTGCTGCGCTATCAGTTGCGCGAGCTGAAAGCCGAAGTGTCGAGCGTGAGACAGATCGAAGAGCTCTTTGCCGATCAGAAACGCGTGTCGGCGCGCGGCCGTTTGAGTTCCGCGGCCAGCGCCGCGCTCACGGCGGTTTACGAATCCGACGGCGACAGTGCGCATGGCCTGCTGAGCAAAGCGACGGCGGCATTACGCAGCGTCTCGGAGATTGATCATGCGCTTGGCGAGGCCGGCAAACTGCTTAGCGAAGCGGCCATCCTTAGCCAGGAAGCGGCGGAGTCGCTGCGACGTTATTTGGAAGCTCTGGATATCGACCCGGCGCGCCAGGATGAAATTGAACGCAGCGCCGCGGCACTGGAGGCTTTAGCGAGAAAGCACCGCGTTGGGGTGCGCGAGCTGCCCGCGCAGCTGGCACGCGTGCAGCAGGAAGTCTCCGCGTTGGACAATGTCGGGAGCAGCCTGGTGCTCCTGGAGAAGCACGTGGAGGAAATGACCCGCGATTATCGCAGCGCAGCGCAGCGCTTGAGTGAGGCCCGCCGCGGCGCCGCGCATTTGTTGGGGACCCAGGTCACCCAGCTCATGCAAACCTTGGGAATGGCAGGCGGCGAGTTTGCCGTGAACATAAGTCCGAGCGAGCAGGAATTTTCCGCCCACGGCAGCGATGAGGTGGAATTCCTGGTGAGCGCGAATCCCGGACAGCCGCTCAAGAACCTGGCCAAAGTGGCCTCCGGCGGCGAACTTTCGCGCATCAGTCTCGCGGTGCAAGTGGCTGGATGCGCGTCTTCGTCGCCCTTATGCATGGTATTCGATGAAGTGGATGCGGGCATCGGCGGCGCCGTGGCGGAAATAGTCGGCAGGCAGCTGCGCGAGTTGGGCGAACGCGCTCAAGTGCTGTGCGTAACGCATCTCGCGCAGGTCGCATCCCAGGCTCACAGCCAGTTTCGAGTGACCAAGCTGAGCGACGGCAAGAGCACGCGCACCGCGGTCAAACCCTTGGGCCAAACTGAACGCACGGATGAAATTGCGCGCATGCTTGGGGGCATCGACATTACCGAGCAGGCGCGTGCGCATGCGCGCGACATGCTTGCGCGCGCGCTGCCGCGTGAGACATCAAAGAAGAAGGGATCGCGTGGCTCGCCGCGTTGATCGCGCTCCGCGCTTCGGCGCACTCGCCGCGTATGCAAAGGCTTTAGTTCAACTGGGTGCCTTGGCGCGTTTCTGATTGGGGCAGTTGGCCTTACGACAATGCCCGTACAGAATCAGCGCATGATCGCTGATCTCGAATCCTAAGCGTTTGGCCACGGCGTGCTGGCGCTCTTCTATGCCGCCATCCATGAACTCTTCCACCTTGCCGCAGTCAACACAGACGATGTGATCGTGATGCGCGCCCTGATTGAGCTCGAACACTGCCATGCCGCCTTCAAAATGATGGCGCGTGACGAGACCCGCGGCTTCGAATTGGGTCAGCACCCGATACACAGTGGCAAGGCCGATGTCTTCGTTGGACACCAGCAGTTTTTTGTATATGTCCTCTGCGCTCATGTGGCGCGCGCAACCATCGGCGAGGATGTCGAGGATTTTCAGACGCGGCAACGTCACTTTAAGACCTGCATTACGCAGGTCGTTGCTTTCGCTGGTCGTGTCAGGCTTTAGGCGCTGCGGCATGCTGGGCCTTCCGGTATGATAGAGATTGATTATCAATCATTTGACGGCTGTTCACCACTTTCATGAAAATAATTCAGAGCCTTGTTCTGGGATCCGCGGTTGCACTGCTCGGCTCGGGCTGCGTGTACCGCATCAACATCCAGCAGGGAAATTTCCTCAATCAAAGCGCCGTCGATACTGTCAAGGAAGGCATGACCCGCAGTCAGGTCAGATATCTCTTGGGCACACCGATGGTGGCCGACAGCTTCAACAAGGAACGTTGGGACTATATTTACTATCTCAAGAAGGGCCGCTCACGGCACGTCGACTCGCGCCGAGTCACGGTCTACTTCGACGGCGACAAAGTCGCTCGATTAGATAAGCCCACTGACGCTGAAGCCGCGGCCCAGGATGCGTCGGCAGCGAAAATCAAGAACGGCCGAATTTACTGACGCGTTTTCGTCGGGCGAGCTTCGGCTCTTCGGCGAGGGGCCGATAGATTTCGATTCGATCGCCCTCTTTGAGGGGCTGGTCGCGCCGCGCCACCTTGCCGAAAATGCCCACCGCAGAGTTCGCCCAGTCAACGCCCGCGAAATCCCGATCCGCCGCCACCAGGCTCAGTGCATCTGAGATCAGCGCTCCAGCCGGTACGCTCAAAGATTTGACGATGCTGTGCTGGGTCCGAGCGTAGGCGATCTCGATGCGGATCACGAGCAGGGCCTGTCCTAGCCGTAAACCTTTTGCGCCCGCGCCACAAAGGCATCCACGATGCTGCCGCAAAGTGTCTCGAAAATCGCGTTGAAGGCCGCGGATGTCAGGCGATTCTTGAACTCGAATCGCACTTTGAAATGCACGCGGCAGCCGCGCGCGCCGATGGCATCGAAGCGCCATGCGCCGGTGAGATCGCGAAACGGCCCATGCGTGAGGCGCATGTCGATTTGCGCGTCGGCAGCGAGGGTGTTGCGCGTGGTGAATTCGGTCTGCAAAAGTCCATGCGCTATTTTCAGCATAGCCAGGCGTTCGGTCGCCGAAACATCTTCCACGCGAACCGCGACACACCACGGCAAGAACTCGGGATAACTCGACACGTCATTTACCAAGGCAAACATTTGCGCGGCAGTAAAGCTGACTAGGGCGCTACGCTCGACTACCTGCATACGCACATTGTCAGGCAAAAGCGCGGGCGCCGCTATCGGACAATCGGTAGACTTCCGCGCGTGGTAAAAGCTCCCGACAATTTGCCCCCCATCGCGGTGAATCGCAAAGCGCGTTTCGACTACTTCATCGAGGAGCGCTTTGAGGCAGGTATTTCCCTGATGGGATGGGAAGTAAAGAGCATGCGCGCCGGCAAGGCGCAGATTGCCGAGGCCTACGTGTACGTCAAGAACGGTGAAGCGTTCCTGTTCGGCGCCCACTTGAACCCGCTGACGTCCGCCTCTACCCATGTGGAAACTGATCCGACCCGCACGCGCAAGCTGCTGTTGAACCGCCGCCAGCTCGATCACTTGGTCGGAGCGGTGGAACGGCGCGGCTACACGCTAGTGCCGCTGCAGCTGTATTGGAAGGCAGGACGCGCCAAGCTGGAAATCGGGCTTGCCAAAGGCAAGAAACAGCACGATAAGCGCCACACGGAAAAGGACCGTGACTGGCAGCGCGATAAGGGCCGAATCATGAAGGCGATGCGCCGCTAAAGATGCCGCTTCCCCTGAAATTGGTTCGCAGCCTCGGAACAGCGTAAACTAGAGACTCGATTGGGGCCGACCGGTTTCGACATGGGTTGCGAAACTGCAGGGGCGTACCGAGGTGCAGGTTCCTCGTTAAACTATTTGCAAACTTATAGTTG
>JBEPVT010000064.1:0-24695 GCA_041690895.1 Gammaproteobacteria bacterium | reverse complement strand
AGCGCACCTGAATGGGGTTCAGGGGGTCGCAGGTTCGAATCCTGTCATCCCGATAGCTAACTTGAAGCACTGCACGGAGTTACACGTGTGGTGCTTTTTGTTTGGGATGGGTGGTACAGTTTCCGGTACTGTTTCTACGCCTCTGCCGACGTGAGGCCGCGATCGTGCAACTTTCTCGGATCGCTCATAACCGCCAAGACAGATTTCTCGTCGGCTTGTTGGTACACTTCGAGCAGCGTCGCAATGTCCTTCCAGCCGCCTGCTGCGGCGACGTCCTTCGGGTTGAGGTGCTTTCGCTCCGTCGCCCACTTCCGCCGGTATGCGTGCCACAGACTCCCGTCTAACTTGGCCAGCTTTGCCGCGTCCTCGGCCTCTGTAAGCCACCTATCGAACAGGTGGCGATCCATGATCCCGTCCTTCGATTTAGCGGCGGGAAACACCGGTCCAGCAATCGCTCCGAACTGCCGCTGGTATCGTTTCACCTTGTTCATGAACTTCTTCGGCATGGGGATTTGCCACTGATAACCCTTCTTGTCGGCCTCGGCGCGCCAATGAATAATTTGGTCGCCATACCGAAAATCCTCCCATCGAAGCTGCCGAATCGAGCCCAACCGCCGGCCCGTCGCCTCGGCGAGGAATACCGCGAAGTCGATTTTCAGCCACCGGTCACGGGTGGGTCCGTCCTTTGTTGCCGCCCTCAACTTGCGCAGCGCGGTCATCGTGGCCTGATACCGCTCCCAGGTCGCACTTTCCTGCTTCTTATTCTTCTCCCGAACACGACGAACATTGAGAAGAGGGTTACGGTCGAGCAGGTATGCTCCGCCTGACGTTCGCTTGGTGGTTGCCCATCGCAGCATCGCGTGAAGCAGAACCATGTCCGCTTCCGCCGACCTCGCGCGCGTCACCGGCGTACGCACGCCTTTGGTTGTAACTATTCCACCCTTCTGTCGCGCGCTTTCATACTGACGCTGATCGTCCAACGTGAAGTCTTCGACGCGAAACGCTTCGCCGAAGTGACCGATCAAGACGCGTGACCGACTTTCCGCATCTTTGCGGCTTTTCTCGCTGTTGTCCAAGAAATCGGCGCATTCTCTGGAGTAGTGCTCCCACAATTCGCCGAGACTGAGCGGCCGAGCAACAGCGCGAGTCCGTTCGCCACGCAACAGCTCCGCAAGCAAAAGCTTACCAAGCCGCAGCGCCTCATCCTTATCGTCCGTGCCGAGCGGCTTCTGGTCCATGCCAATATCCGGCAGCCAAACTGCCCTGTAAAACGCTCCCTTCGTCTTCTGAAACAGCCGGACGCGCATACCTCGCTCTCCAAGAGAGCACGTCCAATTTCCGTTAGTAGTTCGGCGCCATTCGGTGCGCTTTCTGGATCGATTCGCCATCTTCAGCAATCTCCCAGTCGGCCTCGAAGACTCCGAGCGTCGGCATCAGCATCATACGCTTTTGTACCGCGCTCAGCAAGCATTTTCGGACGTCGAGGAAGATCTTGCAAACGTACTCGTGGTGCCTGCGCACGACCTGCGTTCGGAATCTTCCCAGCACGAACGAGCCGCGCTAAGTGCTCGCGAGAATATCCTGATATTGTGGCTGCTTTTGCCAGCGTGAGCTCAATGTCTCCCTCCGTGCGTTGAAGGGCGTCCAAGTCGGAGAGGAATTCTGTTATGACTCGTGCCCCATCCACGTGCGCGCCGACTCGCGCATACTCATCTCGGCGTGATTCCCAGCGGCGGCGAAGCGCGTTATTCGTCATTTTCCCCTCAATCAGCGTCATGTGGTACGTTAGACGCGATCACCCGCTACACTCTACCGTCAAATTTGAGGCGCGAATGAATCACAGGGCGCGTGCCGGTCGCAACCCGGGTAGAACTTGGCCCATATATGATTCCGCGTTGCTTGCCGGGCTCGTACTGGATGCGATACGGGAACGATTCGGTAACAGCCAGCGCGCAGCGGCGAAAGCCACAAGACTGTCGCAAGCTCTGCTGTCGCGCCTTCGAAACGGAACGCAACATGACATCGAACCCGCGACACTCGTCAAGCTCCATAGCTTGATCGCCCGAGAGAACGAGGATGCGCTACGGCGTGCGATTTTGGCGCCCGGCGCGACTGAATTGGGGCAGGGATTTAGCGCGTGGGTCCAACGCAGCGTGCACCACGCGCATGTCGGCCTCGGAAGTTGGTGGTCTCTGACGCCCGACGGTCCGTTGGAAGATGGGGTGGTGAAAGATGACACCGGTCAAACGCAGCGCGATCTGGAGCGGAGCGCGTTGTGGCAGTATCTGCGAGAAGTGGCGCCCGCAACCGTAAATCAAGCTGAGGCGCTCTTTGCGAAAGACGCCAGTTATCCGCAGTATCGTCTCGTCATGCTGGAGCGAATCCTCGGACCGCTTCTGAATTACGCCGAATCAGCATTCGTCGAATACTCCTGGCGTGAGCTGCGCGAGACACGACCAAGGACGCTCGTCAAAATTGTCGAACTCGGAATCAGGCGCGAACGGCTCTTGTTGCGCAGGGAGGACACACTGGAGCGAAACGCCAGAGCAATGCGTGGTACTGCAGTTGAATAGAGCCGCGTCTATTTGCACGGTGCAATCAGCACGGCACCAATCGGACCCGGTACGCCCGTAACACGTGGTCCAATCCAACCCATCATGTCCCCTAAAGGGGGGGACATTGGATTGGAGGTATTGGACTAGGTACAATTGGAGCTACGTTGGAGCTCCATTGGAGGAGGGCGCCAACGCCGCAATGCCTGCGGCACTAACGCTGTTCAAGATGTTGACGCCCGCATGAACTTTGGTGATAAACCCAAGATTCAAGAGCCGCAATCGCGCGTTATGGAATGTGCTTCCTGGAACTCGTACCGCATTGCACGCCTGCTGCCAGGTCGATGTCGGCACCGCTTCGCCGCCGAGGCCCTGCAGAACCCGGAGAACAGTGTCGGACCTGCCTGTCAGCCCGATGGCCACGTTCGGAGGCCGTAGGTTCCGCTCGGGCGCTGCCTCTGGTGCGACGACGACGGAGTCTAGGCGGCGGACAAGCCGGAAGTGGATGTCGGTGAATTTCTCCAGATCTCGTTGCTTCTCGCAGGATAGGGTAATCACATTGAGGGCTGCATTGACTTGCAATAACGTGTCCAGTGACGCCCGAAACGCAGTTGATCCACGTTCACGATTGCCATTCCAAGGACTGTGATGAGCCACAAGCACGGTCGCTCCCGTCGCGTCTCTTAATGCAGCCAGCTGGCGCATTGCCGCATTCATCGCACCCGCGTCATTCTCGTTGTCGCCGCCCATCGCCTGCGAAAGTGTGTCTATGATGATGAGAACCGGCAGCTCGTGCATCTGTGCGTTGATGGCTTTGACTAGCTCGTTGACATTAGGCCTTCCATGCGCACCAATCTGTACAATTTCATTGGCAGTGGTGAACCCCGTGCGACCCACCACATTGCGCGCATCTTTTATGGCCATGATGCGCTTCTTCAAGCCGCCGACTCCCTCGCCGGTTACGTAAAGGACCGCTCCCTGTTTCACCGCGCGACCAAACCATGGCGTCTCTGTCGCCACTGCGTACGCGAGATCAAGCAGCAAATGCGACTTGCCGACGTTGGGTGCGCCAAACATACCGGCAAGCGAGCCGTATGCCAGTATTCCCTCAACGAGAAAGGGTTGGTCGGGCCTACACTCGATTGTCAGATCGTCGTACAGCTCGATAGACGAGCCGGGTTCGACTGCGAGTCTCGGCGACCGGAACACACGCAGCAGCGGGTCGCTTCCCGTCGCATCGTCCTCAACTTCGTTAACATCGTAGCCGTGCCGGCTCTCTCTGCGCAGGAACACAGCGTATCCAGGAATCTTCACAGCTCGGGGCTCACGACTGCCTGTTGAGCCGATCCGACGTTTCTGTGGTGTCCATTTGTTGTCCCGCGTAGCGTTGGAAACTGGCCGGATCGACGTGCCATTGACCGCCGATTTTGTCGCCATCCAGCACTCCCCTCAGCAGAAGCTCGTACACTTCTCGGTACGGCTTATGAAGTGCGCGAGCGATTTGCGGCAGTGTGATGTAGTCGGTTGTTGCGTCCATATTGCCCCCATGATTGGTGAAAATTTTTTGTTGTTTTGTACCATGTATCCATGTTCCCGATCAGGCAAGGGTGAGTGTGCGGGGTCATGGCAAACCCGGAATTTGCCACAAAGTTGTGCGGCGTTTCACTCTCTACAACGCGAAAATGGATGGCGTAATGCTCCGCTGGGCCTGTCGGTGTGCTGCATGTGCGCGACGCACGCTGAGCCGACGCGTTAGCGCTGCGCACTCACTCGCTCCGCCGTGTCCGCGGCAAACTGGCGAGCGATCCTTACGAGCTAAGAGGCAAGCTCGCGTCGTCGTGGCGCCTGGTTGCATGTCGCCGAGTGCTCAACGCTATTCTATTTGCACGATGTAAATAGGCGACGCAATGTTTATGTCAGCGCGGTTTGTTGTTCACTGGGCGAGCGCCGAGTGTCGCAGTGAGATCGCACACATGCTGGGAAATCCCGATCATGGCGCTGCGCGAGAGTATGTCAGCGATCTCTCTTCGCGTTGCGGGCATCGAGGCGATCCGCGAGACATGGGATGGAGAATAACCCGTTGCCTTGGCCGTCATTGCGCGCGAAACACCGACGGCGATGAGCCGCGCTACCGCTCTATGACGAGCGGAATACTCACGAGGGAGAAAGCGCCGCGCACGGCGCAATGAAAGTGTACTCGGCATCGGAACGTTGCAATTGTTGTTTGGTTGTGCGTTCCGTCGGCGCAATATCCGATCCGTCGCGCGCCGCACGTTGCTGCTGCTAGCCTCGAATAGTCGGGACTGATCGCTCCGGGGTGTCCACGAGCTAAGCCGTCGCGAATTGCGCGCGAGTAAGCAACCTCTATAATTTCATTCATGAACCGACTGCCTGAGCGGAGGCCACAGAGGTTGGCGCTGGTTCGACTCACGATCAACCAAGAGAATGCACAATGGCACTCCTTTCCTTTTGGGTGAAAGACCCGGCGTCTGTTCTGTCGCTCACTGTCGAACAGGTCGTCGCGTCGGCCGGTGACGGAAAACTCCGAGATGACTCCGAGTGCTCCAAGGAGCTCAGGTCCTTCCTAGCGGAGGTGCCGTCCGATGTGCTGACACGTTATGCGGATAGCTGCCTTGCTGCATCGTTCCCAAAGAGTGGCCAGGTGCTTCAAGACATCGTCAACGAGCTGGGACGCCGACTTGACTATCAAGTTCTAAACGGTCGATATCAGGGAGTGACTAATGCAGTCGGCAATGACGGGCTATGGAGGAGCCCAGAAGGCCATGACTTACTTGTAGAAGTGAAGACGAGTGACGGGTTTCGTGTTTCGCTTGACACTATTGCTGGGTACCGGGATAAGCTGCGAGCCTCAGGCACGCTTGCGCACTCCAACTCCATGCTGATCGTGGTTGGTCGCGACGACACTGGAGAACTCGAAGCGCAAGTGCGAGGCTCGCGACACGCCTGGGACACGCGTCTGATCAGCGTGGACGCGCTGCACCGTCTCGTCGCGCTAAAAGAGAATACTGAAGAAGCGGAAACTGCAGCAAAGATTCGTAGCGTGCTGCGACCCTTGGAGTATACGAGACTAGATGCGCTAATCGATGTCATGTTTTCCACGGCGAAGGATGTCGAAGATAAGTCGCCGCCCGATGTACCATCGCTTGAGGAAGGTGGCGGCGAGCCTTCTGGTTGGGTGTTCACTGACCCCTCACTCATTCAAGCCAAACGCCAGGCAATAATCGCCGCGATCACCGAGCGCGTCGGGCATAAATTGATCAAGAAGAGTCGAGCCACCTACTGGGACAGCGATAAACGGACTCGCGTAGTTTGCACAATATCCAAACGGCACAGCGATCACGGCGCGCTTGCATATTGGTATGCCTATCACCCCGCGTGGGACACATTCCTGGCAGAGGCTATGCCAGGGCTCTTCGTTCTTGGCGCCATGGATTTATCGCGTGCGTTCGCTATTCCAGTAGAAGTGATGCGGTCCCATCTGGAGGAGCTGAATGTGACAAATAAGTCGGACGGGACGCATTATTGGCATATACAAATCCTCGAGCAGGCGGGAGGCGCGTTTGCCTTGAAGATGCCGAAGTCCGGCAAACATGTGCTATTGGCGCCTTTCGAGATCAACCTTGCTACGTGATGGTCGAACTTCACCGCATTCCTGTACGGTGCAACGGCAATAGTGTTGCTCGTGCTACTCTGTGGTGGAAAGGCCTCGAACATACTGTTTCCACTTCGCGTTGCGATCACCGGCCGAGTTAGGTAGTACCTCGACAATCACCCCGTTCGTCAACCACACAATCCACCCGCGAAGGCCTTTCCCTTCGAGCTGCTCAATTTGCTCATACGGTTCCCCGTTGTAGCGCTTACGAATTGGGGAGTATGTTTCGACGCTTTCGCGCGCCCGTGGACCTGGAAGCGTGCCGTGAGGTTCAGGATTGACCTCACCGGGGCCAGTAACTTCCGGCTTAAGTTGCACCTGCTCAATCGTCTTCATCGCAAACGGGGCAGCGAGGGCGAATTGCCAATTGATCCGGTCGAGGACATTGCCCGATGCTGGTCGTGACCCACCGAGATTATGCGCCAATGCACGTCCCACCGGATCGGGTGCCTCATTCGGGGCTGGGACCGACGGATTCAAATATTCGTCGAAGCGCTCCTTCACAATCGCGCGCCATTCCTGTTCGCCTATGTCTTCACAGTGGCGGATTTGACGGCACTCGTTGATGAACCGCCAACTCGCGAGCAACATACTTTCTTGAATCTTCGGCGCAGCTACCGGCAGGTCTACGGCGACAGCCATATGAAACGGCAGGAGTGCGAAAATAAATAACTCCTGCTCAAACCGACCGGCGTCCGTCGGTAACAAGGACTCTACCAAATATTCTGCGAACGGGGATCGCCCGTCGAACAAAGGCCTTCCAGCCGCCATTACGAGAAACTGACCAAAGCTGTCGATGTCTAAATTCTGCGCGGAGAGTGACATATACGGAATATGCTATATAAAAGCTGGCTAGTCATCCTCTGTAGAGGTATAAGCGTTACCCAAGCAGCATTCGCCTATGGCGACTCTACGAGCGAAGCTGGGGAACGCGGTTCGGCAACTTCGAAAAAGGGCGGGATTCTCACAAGAGGCATTTGCTGACGCTGTAGGAGTCCACCGTACCTATATGGGGGCCGTCGAGCGCGGCGAGGTAAATATCTCCATCGACAACATCGAACGAATCGCCAAGGCGCTCAAAATTTCGGCCGGAGACCTACTAGCCGAAGCAGAAGGAAGTAGTCCCCGGCCGAGTTGAAACAACGTCAAGGTCTTCTCTTACGCCGTCCCATCGTGCGGGTCAGTTTCCGGAGTGGAGCGGGTTGCGGGGCTGTGTGGGACACCCTTGGTAATAGTGGCTGCGCGAAGTGTGACGCTCGGTAAGATCTCGCCCTCACGAGGCGCAACGTAGTCTGACGACGTTCGATCAAAACCGCGTGGAAGGGCTGTAATCGTCTTCCAGCCCGACGGTTCGCGCGCGTCATCGACTCGAGCAAGTATTGTGACCGGTATTCCGCGCTCTGTATTTGGACGTGCGGCATCGCTGCGTTCAAATGCGCGTTGCAGAGTAAATACGTACGCGAGGTGGTTTGCGAGGGCAGTACCTCGTCCGAAAATGCCGCTCAGGTGATGCCCGCACCGCTCAATCGTAGCGTAAGCCCAGCGCGCGACAGTTGCTTCCCCTGCGATGTGGATGAATCCCTTCAGTTCGCTCTCGGCTGGGGCGACGGCGAGTCCGCGCTCAACCAATCGATTGGTCAGTACACTCTCTCTGGCGATCGGATTGGCGACATCACCGAACGCTTCAGGTCGGCCGTGCGCGAGCGCGTTTCTGACTTGGATCAGAAGGGTCAGGTCACTCAACGGCTCACATTCCCAATCGAGCGAGGCATCCAGGAGCACCCTTGCGATGGTGTCGAGCTTCCCGCGCAAGCTCGCTCGCGTGAAGAGTCGTCCGTCAGCTCGGACTGCTTCCTTCGCCATTGCCACGACGGCTCCGCGGTTCGCTCCCGAATGGATGCACTGTTCAAGGAACTCGTTAACGAGTGCCTCGAAACCAATGGCGCACATCACTACGGCTATGACCCCCGGAGCGGCTGAATTCTCCAGCCCACGTTTTGCGAGGTCAATCAGTACGCCCGAAGGTGGAACCCATTGGATAAGCGTAGACGCTGAAGGATCGTGAGGCGAACTTCCTGTTGCGGTCACGTCATCTAGAGGCATAGCGTTACAATTTACGAAGTGTGCCGGCGAACGCCGGCCCGGCTCCTGAATGATGATGGGACGATGCGCGTAAGACGGACCGCTAAAAGCTGTCGCGATGCGCACGGGCTTGGTGCGTCACGGGGCGGTCGCGAAGCCACGGCCGGACGGGTCTGTGGAGGAAACTCCGTGGGACCGACCGTGCCTGGCGCCAACGGCCATTATTTGCAATCGGCGGCCATTTCGGAACGCGGAGGCGAAACGCCGGACGACGACAAATCGGACCGGATCGGCCGTACATAGCTTCTGGATGGTGACCGGCGGGGTGGTTTGGTAGGGAGAGCCACGCTCTGGAAGTATGGCGCCTCCATCGCCAACTTGCCTGGAGGTAACGCCTATCTCGCGTTTCCAGGAACGCCTATTTTGCCAACGAGCCGCAGGTCCACGTCCGCCGACTACGTAGTTGCAGACGGCGGTAGTTGTTCCAGCGCCGCGCGTGCCAACCTACGACCACGAGAGAAGTTATGCTTGCGATAAGCCTAGGCGACGTCCTGATGCTGGGGGCACTGAACATGCTGACCGGGGGTGCCGCTGCCGGTATCACCGCTTGGGCGAGCGTCCATGCCGAACGGAAAGGCCGCCGTGCTCTCGCCGACGATATCGCGAGGAATCAGGAAATCATAGATGGCCGGCTCGAAGGACTCAAAGCCGAGCTCCAGCAGCAAGTGCAAAACGCTACGTTTTACAGCCAGCGCCAGCACGAAGTGTACGCCGACCTCTTTAAGTTGCTTAATGAAGCGGACGGCGCCGTCGCCATTCACATAGGTCTGCGTGAGGTTCCAGATACGTCGGCCAGGAGTCTTAACGAATTGATGGAGCTGGCCTCGGCCTACGACATGGTCGAGTCGATCAAGACAAATGTTGCCGAGCTTTGGGATGACGAAGACCCCTCCAGTGCGCGTAAGGCGATGGACGAAGCAATTAAGCGAGTCGAAGTCGCGCGTGGCGATTCAGCGTTTCGGGCTGCGAAGAACTTCGCGATCGTGAACGCACTTTACCTGTCCCAAGGCGTGCAGGACTCCGTCTGGGAAATTGTGAACGATCTCGCCAAGCTTATTGCGGAGATTCACGTGCCCGAGCGTGGTCGGTGGGAGAAGAAGCACAAGATACACGAATCTGTTGGCGTTAGGCTCGCCCGGCTCAGAGCGTTCATGCGAGAAGAGCTTACTCGGCCCGTCCGCGTGCCAACGCACGCTCGTCCGTGAAACGGCAACCCAGAGTCAGGGGTGAGTCCGCGCCCGGCGTCCATTTCAAGTCGGTCCGGCCGCTGTGGAGAGCGGCAGCTGCTAGGGCAGATCTACGCGACTATGTCATACGCTATCCTTGTAGGCGTCGTCGCGCGGATCGCTTTGCTGGTGCAGGTTATTGTGCCAGCGCGGTGGCGCAACGTCACCTTGTCCGATAGAAGCTTCTTTTTGGTATCGAATGTCATTCTGACGCTTCTGATGGTGCTTGAGCGCAATCACGTCATGCGGTCCGACGAATTCGAATCTCAGCATCGGTCCTAACCACACTGGAAACTTTTGTCTGGGTAAACACAGGTCGCCTAAGGTCGCCCGGCGGACTGAAGTATCTAAACGTGACGCGATTTGACGCGGGTTTCAACACCAACGCTCAAAATCCCCCAATCAACGTCCGTCTATGGCGGCTGCGGGCATTTCCGGGCCCGCACCGGGCATCGTCGGCGTCGACCGCGTCCGCGCGCGCGTTCCGATCCATCGAAAACCGCTTAGTGTCGTGGTACACAGGCCTACTCCGAGCGGAGCGGCAGCGTCTTCGGGACGTAACCATTCAGTGAAGAATGGTGTGACAATTCGGCAGGCACTAGAATTCATTCACGCGGGCTCTTCGGACATAGGCAGTGGAATGCTGGTGACTGGATAACCCCAATGCCGCGTTCACTGAACGTCACCACTGCTCCTCAAACGCATGACATCACTCGCTATCATCCTGCAGGGCATTACGGCGGCTAACCATCTTTCTGTATTGCGACAGCGATTACAGGCAGAGAAAGGCGGCAAAGTGCTACTAAGCGTAGCGTTCGTTAGTGAGGCAGGAGTAGCGCTCCTCGAACCGCAGTTAAGCGCGATCGCGAGTCAAGCTACGGTGTACTGCGGAATTCGTAATGAAATCACCTCGCGACAAGCACTTGAAAGACTCCTTGCTATAGGTGTGACACTTTATGTTGTGGACACTGGCTCGCGTCAAATTGTTTTCCATCCGAAAATCTACCTGATCGCCGGACCGACGAGCGCGACGCTTGTTCTCGGGAGCGCAAACCTGACGGTGGGAGGCCTAGCAGCCAATGTTGAGGCTGGCTTAGTGGTGGAATTTTCTCCCAGCAATCCAGAAGATGCAATGTTATTGAAACACATCTTCGATACTTTCGAAAGTTTGCATGGCTTACATCCCAAGAATGTCCTGCAGGTAACTTCGGTTGGTATGATCGAAGAAATGCAGCAAGCTGGGCGACTGGTCGATGAGTCGATTATCGTAAGTTCACCGGCCGTTTCAAAGACAAGCGGGTTGGAAACCGACTTGGTTCCGCGCATTAAGCTCACGACTAACTGGCCCAAGGGCAGCTACGTTGTTGGCAAATCTCTTGGGCCGATTCCCAAGGGGAATGCGTCCAGTGTGGTCGCCGAGAACATGGCCGCCGTTGTCCCGCCGTTTGGTCTCGAGCGCGTTTGGGTTAGCAAATCCTTGACTGAACGGGACTTGACCATCCCGTCAGGCACGAACACTCACCAGACCGGCTCAATCAATCTTGATAAGGGTCAACTAGACGCTGCCGTCGATCATCGGCATTATTTCCGCGATGCTGTATTCGCAATGTTGAATTGGCAGACAACTAACAGCGCATCTGTTGACGAAGCGTTTGCCAAGTTCGAATTGGTACTTCGAGGTATAAGTCATGGCGATTACGATCTCGCCATTCGTCATACTACATCCACAACTTCGGCGGCATACAAGCAACACAACGCGATGACTCGACTCCTCTGGGGGCCTATCCGTCCGCTTATTGCACGCCGAGAACTCATAGGTGCGTCCCTGCAACTATACAAAGATCTCGCAGTGCCGTCGCGATTCGTCATCACGATCGATTAGTCATCGCGCATCGTCATCGTCTCACTGGGAATTCGGCGGCGTCGATTTCGCAGAATGTGCCACGCGTCTAACAGCTGCTGGGTTGTTGTTCGTGATATTCCCAGGCCGCTGAGAATTTTGCTCCCATACATGTCAAGCACGTTGAGGATCGGTCCACTCTTTACCGCTCGATCCAAATCTTGGAGGCTGATGTCAACGTTTTCCGGAATGGCGAGCAACAGTTTCTCGATTTCAGAAGGCACAAGCTCGAGTACGCCGCCGCCATAGTGCCGACCCTCGAGCTCAGCACTAACAGCGGTTAGCGGGTTCAGGAACGAACCTACGAGCCGTTCAGCCAGGAACTTATCGGTACGTATCCGATAAGCGGTGTCAGTCGTATACGCGCGCGCCTTGTTAAGAATGAGACGGGGCGTGTCGTGCGCTCGTTTAAGCATTCCTACATCCGTAGCATGTACCGACGGAACCGTGTACCACGGCGAACGGACTCGGCACTTGAATCTTGTGTGAAGATTTTGCTCTTCGCCCAATCGGATGTAGGCCTTGGCATGCTTGGTCAAGGGCACTTCTTTGGCATTAAACCAGAGAAAATTCGTTGGGTTCCCTAACTGAGCATTCAAAGAGTGTTGCTCGGTGTCGTATATCACTCCCGGGCAGTGCTCACTGCGGCCGAACATCGGATGCGCCCACTGGTCGAGTCGATATTCTTGCACAACCTCGTCGGTCACCAGAAAGAACTTATTTGCGCCAGTGACGATCCCTACATCGACCGACGCAACAGAGTCAAAGCGAAAAATTCCTGGCCGATGCGCAAGATCGTCAATGAGCGAGCGCGTACTCGGGTCCAACAAGGCCCGCGTCCATTTCCCTGCAATCGTCTTGCCGTTGATAGACTGAGGAGTTCGAAAGACTTCTTGCGGATCACGATCTAAGAACTCACGATCCTTTACAGACACGATACCTAAACCTTGCGCCGTACCACCTACGTCGAGCTTTTCAGCCAGCAAAAGCACCGCACCCTGGAGCGTGCCCGTGAACCAAAGCGCCTCTGGGTCAATTATTACCAGCCTATTGCATTGACTACCTAGATAAGCGCGCAGGGACTGCGCGTGCCCCACGTGAATAATCTCGGACGGAACCACCATAGCTAAACGGCCGCCGGGCCGCAGTAGAGCGAAGGCGGCCAGTATGAAGGGCACCCATGCGTTCGTATGCTTTGTGAACTTCAGTTCTAACTGCTCGAAAATGCGCTCAGACGTTTTCTGAAACTCTGGAGGCAGATATTGGTAGCGGATGAACGGCGGATTACCGACTACTGCGTCAAAACAATGTGACTGAGTTTCGATCGCATTAAGCGACCAACTCAGAAAGTCTCTATTGTGGACTGTGGCTCTTAAGCCCGCTCGCCGTGCCGTGCTACGAGACTTACGTGCTTCTGCCGGATCCAGTTCAAAGCCCGTTACTACTGGCGTCACAGACTTATCGAACTTCGAGAGAGCGCCAAGAAACACGCCGTCGCCGCAGCTGGGTTCGAGAACTGTCGCCGCATTATTTTGGGTAGCCCAACGCGCGAGAAAGA
This sequence comes from Gammaproteobacteria bacterium, assembly GCA_041690895.1. Lineage (GTDB taxonomy): Bacteria > Pseudomonadota > Gammaproteobacteria > Steroidobacterales > Steroidobacteraceae > Bog-1198. The sequence goes on along the minus strand of JBEPVT010000064.1, from coordinate 11,644 downwards.
CAGCGAGATCGAGGGGGGTGTAGTAGCCGCCTCTGAGTTTTTGCTCACTCTCGTTGACGATAAAGTTCATGCGATTCTTCCGTTCTCGGCGGCAGATCGCCTCACAATCTCAGCCTCAACATCGCCTTGCGAGAGAAATTGGGCTGCTGATTCAAGAAACCAGTGCTTGAGGGTGGTGCCCTCGGCGGCGAGTCTGCTATAAAGCTGGCGCTTAAGGAGCGGATCAATCTCTACGACCACCCGACCTGAGTTACTCTTCGGCATTCAGCCGTCTCCCGGTGCTGTATGTAACATAACATATGTTATATGGACAACTTCGGCAACGCTAGCTGTCCCACAATTTGGCTTGCGATCCGCTGATGGTGTTCGAAGGGCTTGTGGAGGCCCAACGAATCGCCTATAATATGTAATACTGTTACAGGAGAACATTATGCCGACGATTAGGATCGATGGCGACGTTTGGAAATGGCTTAAGAAACAGGCCGAGCCTTTTGAGGATACGCCCAACTCCATCCTGCGTCGAGTTGCCCAGCTCGATGCCCAACACGCGGAGCCGAATGGAGAAATGTGTGAGAGGCTGCCGCGCAAGCCCGTGGGGCGCCCACGCGGTGAGAAGACACCGCAGGCTGAGTTTAGATACCCGCTTATGCGCATTCTCTTGAGACACGGCGGCAGCTACGGGCGCACGCGGGCGCTTCGGGAATTGGAAGTAGACTTGGGCGACAGATTAACGATATTTGATAAGTCCGAGATCAAGTCGGGCAGCGTGAGATGGTTGAAGTCGGCAGATTGGGAAGTGAGTGTCCTGCGTCAGGAGGGCCTGATTTTGCCTCGTGCTGAGTCACCGTATGGCGTCTGGTGCCTTTCGCCGAACGGGCTGGAATTGACCAAGCGAATCGTATGACGCAGGTCCGCGTGAAATTCGATCTGTAAGTCTGGCGAACCCGGACTCCGGACGTCAGATGTTTGTCGGTCTTTTGGGTCGGGAAGTCCGATTTTGCTCTGAAACACGCGTAGCCAAACTGGCAGACGACGCAAAAAAGCCGTAGCCAATTTGGCAGTGTTGCATTCTGCCAGACTGAATACGGCCCTTTTCTTGGGACTCGCCGCCAATTCCAAAGGACGGCGTGGTACTGTTTTGGTACAGTTTCTCGCTACAATGTGCTACATCGAATCAGGAAAACTAAGACGCCGACGCCCGGGTTCTCCTATGAAAACCGACTTTTTGTAGGTTTATGTATTTGCCCCGTCGCCGAATGGGGTTCAGGGGGTCGCAGGTTCGAATCCTGTCATCCCGATAGCGGTTGGTAAGTGTGGGGTTTCATAGGCGAAATACCTGTGAAACCCCTCTTTTTTCTTCGACGACTTAGCCCGCAAGAATAGGTACTGGTTAGTTCGCGTGACGCTCTGGCGTGAGCCTATTGAATCGTCACGACTCGTCCTTGAGTGCCCCAGTAGTCATGTCATCGTATTTCATAGATCGAGCCCTTACAGCGATTGAACTGACGCACTTCGCGGTGCGGTAACCGAGCCATGGGATGTCGGAATACGAGCTGGGTCGAAGCGACGCATCGAGGTACCCGTAGCGTCGGCAAATCTATCCGCCCGTCGTTGCGGATTGATCAACCGGCTTCGGGGCCAAATGTGGAACGGTCCAGGCTCGATGAATTCCGCCCAGTACAGCGCAGACGAGCACCGCTAGCGCCGCGCTGACTCGATACCAGACCGGGGTTGTGCCTAGAATCGCGCCCATTGAGACGGCAGCGCAGGACCATGCCACACCGAGTGCGAATGCGTTGGCTAGCGGTGCTCGCTCGTCGAGCCAAGCGGCGATGTAACCGCCTGCGATGCCCGCGACGATGCTTAGCACCAGTCCGACCAACGGGACAAGCCAGCCGTTTGCCATGAAGGGGTCGGAATTCTGACCGAATCCCAGCGCCATTGCCACGCTGCGCGCCGTGATTAGCACGAGCCCGAGGAGCAGCGCAAGAAACACATAGGACGTGAGTACAACTCCCGCCAGGTTTCCGACATCGCGCAGGCGCAGACGCCGCCACCAAACGCGCAACAGGTGCGGCGTCGCGCGAATCGCCTCGCGGTAATACCAGCGCCGAGCGGCGCGGACGCCATTCCGTTGGAGTCGGGCCGCGAACTCCTCCGCGAGATCGCCAAGGAGGGCATCGCGGAAGCCGGTTTCGGCGCCAAGCGCTTCGAGAAGCAACTCGGCCCTGCGGGGCGGCGCGATCACGCGGGCTCCGGATGATGTATGGTGCCGAGGCCATCCCAGACCGACACTGCCACACGCCGCGCTTCACGGAGCGCACGTTGACCCGCCCCGGTGACCTTGAACTGCTTTCGCGAGCGTCCGCCACGCACAGGCAGCGGTTCGGTTGTATACGCGGACACGCACCCTTTCTCTTCCAATCGCTGCAAGGTCGTGTAAACCGCCCCGACGGAGTGGTCGCGTCTGGTGCGAGCCGAGACGTCACTGCGGATCGCCAGTCCGTAGGCATCGTCGCCCAGCCGGACTACTGCGAGAAGGACAGTTAACTCAAGGGCGCCGAGGGATGTAGCCGTCATAGTTCTAATTTGTAGGACAAATGGCAAAACCGCAAGAAAAAATCCCCCGATGTGCATTTGAAACACAGGCCCAGGTTGCGCCAAAGCGGTGCGGGCATTCGGTGGTAGCGGCCGCTGTTTAGGGGGAAGTGCCCTATACGCCAGGCGCGCCGATCGACGGGGGGATGTGGACAAGCATACCCATAGCAGCGGTGCCGTCCGTGTACGTTCGTGCTTTCCGGAGACGGCGAGTTTACAACTGATCGCCCATCTGGCTAATTACGTTGCCATCAACATCCCGTCGCATTTCTCTCGAACGATATCCCCTCAGTGACTTCCTCTGCATTTCCCTGGACTGACGAAGCCATCTGGGCAAAGGTTGAAGCAGCCGTTCAGCATTATTGGAGGACCAGAGAGCAACAGGCAATCAAACAGTCCAAGGCTGGCCCAACTGACGCTGGCTCACGCGGGCAAGTGACGGGAGGGCAACACCTCAACGGGTTCGTGAAACTGTTCTGCGGCCTGATCGGAGAAGCGGGCTTCACCGGGGAGGAACTGCGTTTCCGCACGGGCGTTGAACTTCCGGGATTCTATCGACCCACAAAGAAATGGGACGTTGTCGTGATTAGGAACGGACGCCTTTGCGCGGCAATTGAATTGAAGAGTCAGGTGGGGCCGAGCTTTGGGAACAACTTCAATAATCGCACGGAAGAGGCTGTAGGTAGCTCTGAGGATCTTTGGCGCTCGTTTCGTGAAGGCACTCTTGGTGCTCACCCACCCTGGTTGGGTTATTTCTTCTTTCTTCAAGAAGACGTGGGCTCTGTCAAACCGGTGAGGCTCGCCGGTAGCGCATTTCCGGCAGACAGAGTCTTCAGCAACACCTCATATGCGGACCGGTTCCGAATCCTCTGTCAGCGCATGGTGCTAGAACGCAAGTACAACGGCGCAACATTATTGTTGTCACGGCGCGGAAATGATGGAGCGTACAGCGAAGCTAGCCCTGATCTTTCCGTCGCCTCTTTTTTAAAGGGTCTGTACGGCCATCTTATCGGCTGCGTCTAATCAGAGACCATAGATGCTAGAATTATTTGCTTCCGATTGGGAGACGGTTTGGCGCGGCGCGAGCGAAGTCGAGCCCGTGGGCGCAATATTTACCAAGCCGGAAATTGTTGAGCTCATTCTTGACCTGGCCGGCTACGGTCCGTCGAATGATCGCCTAGCTACGCGTCCGGTTCTTGAGCCATCCTGCGGTGATGGCGCATTTCTGACAGCCGTTGTGACACGCTTGCTCGCTTCAGAAGTGCGGCACGCCGGTCGCATCAAGTGGACTGATGAGGTGCTCGACACGGCCATTCGTGCAGCCGACATCAGCAAGGCATCGATTGAGGCGGCTCGGGTTCTGGTATACGAGCTACTTAAAAACGCCGGTTGTGGGGACGAAAGGGCCACGGAGCTTTCGCATGTATGGATCGTTCATACAGACTTCCTCCTTACCGACTGGCCATCGAAATTCGATTTCGTTGTGGGAAACCCACCATATGTTCGGATCGAGGATCTTCCAAAGATCGTGCTTTCTCGGTATAGAGAACTTCTCCCGACGACAACAGACAGAGCCGACATCTACATCGGTTTCCTGGAGAAAGGTCTGAGATCCTTGTCCAAGACAGGGACGCTCGCATTCATCTGTGCGAACCGTTTCGCAAAGAACAAATATGGTGCCGCTCTGCGCCGGTTGATCGCACAGCAGTATCGTGTACGGAGCTATATCAATCTTGAGCACACGCAGCCGTTTACGTCTGACGTTTCAGCATATCCAGCTATCGTAATAATCGACCGAACCCGTGGTGGTTCAACACGGGCTGCTACACTCGCTGATATCGAGCCGGCGACGATTGAACAAGTGCGTCGGCAGGTATTGGCCGATCGTCAACCATTGGCACCCGTCACGGAGTTTGACTCTTGGTATCCAAAGGGCGAACCGTGGTTGACGACGAACTTGGCCGAGCATGGCATCTTGGTGCGGATGAGCAGCTCGCTTCCCACCCTGGAAGACTCTGCACCGGGGACGAAAGTTGGTATCGGCGTTGCTACTGGAGCTGATGACGTCTTCGTCCTGAAGCACAAACACTCGGGAATCGAAGAGTCACGCCAGATACCGTTATTGATGGCCGCCAATGTAGGTAACCGCGAACTCTGCTGGTCAGGGCACTATCTCCTGAATCCATTCGCCGACGCAGACGACGGGAGCTTGGCAGACTTCGCCGAATATCCCGGATTTGCTGAATACATCGGAGCGAATGTCGGGAAGCTTAAGAAGCGACATTGTGCAAAGGGGCGTCCCACCGGTTGGTACAGAACGATTGACCGGATTTGGCCTCGATTTCAGAATAGGCAGAAACTGGTGATTCCCGATATTCAAGGGGCAACGACCATTGGGTATGATGACGGGGACTTCTATCCGCATCACAATCTCTACTGGATAACGTCCGACGAGTGGCCCCTGCTTGCACTAAAAACATTGCTGAGAAGTTCTTCCGTTCGCCGGCAGGTTGCGGCTTGGTCAGTTCAAATGAGAGGAGGATCGCTACGATTCCAAGCCCAGACGCTTCGGCGAGTCAGGATTCCATCGCTAGCGTCCCTTTCCGATGTTGTCTTGGAGAGGTTGACCGAGGTGAATGATTCGACCGACCAAGAGCACGTTGATTTCGTCGCTGCCGAGGCATTCGGCCAAGCGGCGGGGTGAAGTAAGGGCGTCTCAACATGCACCGCTTTCGCAAGCGGCTGAGCGCAACGCTCACACAACTTTGTTAATTTTCCATTACCGCGGCACGGTTTGCCAGGGGAAGGCCGGCGCAGTGGGTTCGAGTCCCACGCATCACAATGGGCACCGGAGCCCCGGCTGGGTTCGACTCCCGGGCGGCTCGTGTCCTGCATGGCGGAACCTGTCAACAGTTGTGAGACACTTGGTGGTCGGAGAATTATGAGCCCCAATAAAGCGGCGTCGCAATCTCTCTCCTTCGCTACGAGCCGCCCGCGCCCGGTCGCCGGGTCACATCAATATGCTTCGCGGCGGTTCGCCACCCGGTCTACTTGTACCGTGTCCGCCGTTAGTGTCAACCGCGCGCGCCAGTCGCCGACGCGAAGCCGGCACTCCGGTGGTCGCTTCTCGGTCATCTTCCGCACCTCGCCGTAACCCGTCGCGGCAAAGCGACCGAGCGCGGCCGGATCTGCCGTTGCACGTCCCCCGGGAGTTTAGAGAGAGCTTTCTTCGCCCGCGGCGAGTACACCAAGGCGCGAGCCCGTTCACCGGCGCCACCGTCACCCGTGCCGGCAATCACAACCCGAGTTCACGCTTGAGTTGTTCGCTCGGTATGTCGAGCCCGGCCGCGAGCTCGGCGCGCGGTTCGGCTACTTCCGCTCGCTCCGTCTCCGTTTCGGGCTCGTCGTCGTCCGGCGCCAGCTCGCACGCCAGCGCCACCGGGTCGGCCACGTGCGTCAGGTAAGCGAGGTAATGCTCCGCCGCGTTTAGGACAGAGCTATTCGCGTCCGGCAACGCGTTTACTAAGTGATACAGCTTCTCTTTTACCGTCATAGTCGGTGTCCCGATTGTCCCCCATCGGTTGAAGGTGCGCGTGCCCGTCAGGATAGTACCCGTGAGGATAGTAGCTGTTGAGCACGGATGATAATGTCCCCTCACGACACGGATAGAACTGCGCACCTTGTCGAGCGTATCGCAGCGTATCGCAGCGTATCGCAGCGTATCGCAGCGTATCGCAGCGTATCGCTCGCGCTTCACCTTCACGCCAGCCAGAGAGTCGTGCCTCTCGGCCCATTCGAAGAACATCCTCCCCAACGCCAGCACGCGGTTCGTTTGATACGGTGTTACCAGCCTTTTTCAGCGGGAGTCTCTTTGCGATTGCGGCAGCGCCAAGTCGGTGGCGTATCTACTATGCCACTCTGGCCGATCTTAATCATTTCACTGGAAGAGGCAGCTAAAGCTGATCGCAGTCGCGGGGTGCGTGTGTGCCTAATCTGCCCGCAGCGCTTCGGCTGGATCGATCCTCAGGGCGCGCCGTGCTGGGATGTACGATGCGACGAGCGCAATCGCTGTGACGAGTAACGCGACCGCCGCGAAGGTGAGCGGATCCGCTGGGCTCACGCCGTACAGCATGCTTCTCAGCACGCGGAGCGCGGCAAGTGCGACTGCGGCGCCAATCACCGACCCAGCCACGGCTAGTCGCAATCCGTCGCGAAGCACGAGGCGGACGACCGTCCCCGGTGTCGCGCCCAGCGCGACACGCACACCGATCTCCTGGGTGCGTTGGCTGACGCTATACGCGACAACGCCGTAGATGCCCACGGCTGCGAGCGCCAGCGCGATGACCGCGAACGCCGTCAGCAGCGCCATCGCGAAACGTGTCGGCGCCAGCCCGTTGCGGAGATACGAGTCGCCCGAGAGCATTGGACGCACGTAGAAAGTTGGATCGACCGACGCGATGGCGTGTTTGATCGTCGGAGCGGCGACGTCCCCTGACATCGTCGTGCGAACGATGAATGGCACGTCGCCAAGTATGGGCGGGATCAGGCTGTAAACCTGCAACGCTGCTACATCCCCACGGACTTCTGGCATTTGTGTGTCGCCAACCACACCTACGACAGTCGACCATGGCTCGACACGGGCAGCGGGGAAACCACCTCCGGCCTCGCGTACGCGTGTGCCGATGGCGTGCCCGTCAGGCCAGACGCGACGTGCGAACTCACGGTTCACCAACACTTCTGGCGACAGCCCGATTGGCCCTCCATGTCCTGCGGCCATCTCCGACATATCTGGCAGGCGCCCCTGGATGAGCGCAATGTTTGCCACGCGGAAATAATCGGGGGTGATGAACACAATGCCTTCCGTCGGCACGCCCGTAACGCTTCCCTGAGCACCGGTCTCTGCCTCGAGTCCTCCCATGAATCTGTAGCCCTTCCCAGGCATCACACCAATCGCGACACCGGTCACGCCGGGGAGCGAACGCAGGCGATCGATAGTCTCTTGTCGGAGCGCGGGGATACGGCCCTGGTTGCGCCGACCGCCCATCAGGACATCGGTGTACACAAGCCCACGTGGTTCGAAGCCGAGTGGCATTCGCTGGAGTTCGATGAAGGAACGCAAGAGCAGCCCAGATCCCACGAGCAATACGAGCGACGCCGCGAACTCGAGTACGATGAGAGCCGAGCGCACGCGGCGCGATGCGAGCCCCTGGGATCCGCCGCGGGTCTCGCGACGCAGAACGTCGCCTGCAGACTGCGTTCCCGCGAGCAGCGCCGGAACGCAGCCGAAAAGAATTCCCGTGACCACGGAAACGGCCATGGTCCAGAGTAGCACCGCAGGCTCTAGGTGTACGTCGGCCAAATTATCCAGTGCCGGCGGTCGGAGAGCGATGATGACGCGCAGCGCGAGCCACGCAACTCCGATACCTAGTAAGCCGCCCACCAGTGCGAGCGACACACTCTCGGCCAGCACTTGCCGAACGATTCGCCCCCGGCTCGCACCAAGCGCGACACGTACCGCGAACTCGCGTTGCCGCGCCCATGCCCGCGCGAGGAAAAGGTTGGCCAGGTTCGCGCACGCGATGAGCAGCAGAGCACCAACCGCTGCGAAGAGCACCTGCACGGCGCGGCGCTCACGCGCGCTGAGAAAATCTTGCGCGCGGAACACGCGCACGCGCGCCTTTCCCCGCACCGAGTCTGCCAGACTAGCTGCGGCCGCCTCGAGTTCACCCGACGCCGCATTCGCCGAGAAGCCGGGACGCAACAGCGCGAAGATTGCGGGGCCCGGCTCCAAAGTACCGGAGCCGCCGTCGCCGGCGTCCTCCAACCTCGCTGGTACCCAGACATCCGGCGGCGGAGTGCGCCACAACGGGATCGAAAGTCCAGGTGGAGTAACGCCAACTATACTGAGCAATTGGCCGCCGACAGCGACTGGCTGACCGAGAACATCCGCGCGCGCGCCGTACGACCGCTGCCAGAGCGCGTAACTGATCATCGCCACGGCAGCCTGCCCGTTCGGCAGCTCGTCATTCGGCGAGAAGTCACGCCCTAGGATTGGCCGCACTCCGAGTAGTGGGAGGAAGTTCGCTGTGATGCTCGCGCTCGGCATCGTGTCCATTGTGCCGTCCGGCCGCACAGAGAACAGGTATTCCGAAGCGCCGGCGACCGCGCCCACAGTGTGTGCGCGCGATTGCCATGCACGGGCGAGCTCAGTGCCACTCGACCCGCGGAACGGGCTATCGCCTCCCTGGATTGGCATCACAATACGGTCGCCGTTGGGGTACGGCAGCGGCGCTAGCAGCAGACGGTGGACCACACTAAAGACGGCCGTGTTCGCCCCTATGCACAGTGCCAGCGTAAGCACGGCGATGACGGTAACGCTCGGTGTCTTCGCGCATTGTCGCCACGCGAAGCGTATGTCCTCCGCCAAGTCGTGAATGATGCCGAGGACGCGCTGGCGCTTTTCGCGCCGCTCGGCCGATCTTAGCGGCGATGCACCCGCATCGTTCAACAACGCGCCCAGTCGCGAAAGCCACTGGCCCCGATGCAAATCGATGCCTCGATGTCTCACGTTAGTTGTCGAGGCGGAACACAGCGAGATGGCCTGCGAACTCCGCGGTTTGTGGCGCATCGCTCGGAGCGCGCACAAGCAATTCTGAGTGGTTGAGCGAGACACACATGTAGCGCTGCGATCCCATCGTCATACAGTTCGCATTTATAATCGCCAGACTCAGTTCGCGTCGCCCGGACTGACCGCTGGGTGCATCCTGGTTATCGTATCGGCGTGCATCGCCGGTGTCCGCCGTCATCGGGGCGAGCGAGACATCATACCGTCGTCCATACGGGATCGACCAGCGTTGCATGTCACCTCCGTGCAATCGCACGACGGATGCGAAGCCCTCGCCAACACGAAGCGCTTCCGGGCTGGCTCCCCGCTTGTACACTCTGATATAGTTCGACGTCCATTGATCTCCGGCCCACAGCGATATCTCGGTTGTGCCCGGCGCCTTCGGTTGCAGGTTTAGTCCATCGAGCGACGCGACCTCGCTGTCCTGAACCTGCGCGCTCAACGCGATAAGATCGACAGGCTTGCCATCGGTACCGGTCGCTGAGATCGAGAGCTTTGTGGGCAAGTCGCCGGCTACGAAGTCACCGAAGTCACCACCAATCCCTCCCATCAGCTCGCGGATCGGTCGGCAGTGCAATTGGACGTCTCGGGATAACGAACCCAACGAAACCCGCACGTCAGCGTCTCCCGGCTCCTTGCACGTTACCCGCCCAGAAGCGGAAATCGGGATTCGCGCGCCGCCGATCCAGTGAAATCGGACATCGTTGTTCTTAAGCAAGTGCCCTGCTGCGTCGAACACCTGAACCGGCAGTCGCACAGTCTTTTCGTTGTTTACGATCACAACGTCGGCTGTTCCCGCGGAGATGTGTGTTGGCGGCCCATTGCGGGTCAGAAGCGCGATCAGGATTACGAGAGATGTGAGAGCCAGTCCGCCGAGAACTGCTGTGAGCCGAGCGCGCTCGTACCTGCTTGCATAACGGATCCAGCTTCTGAGAAAGTGTGGGCCTGAGCGAAGCACTTCGCAGCTATACCACCAGCGTGCGGCTGCGAGTCCGTCCCGCGTTGCACGAAGCGCGTACTCTTCGGCAAGATCGCCAAATACCGCCTCCGTGAAGCGTGGATCAGCACCGATAGCGTGAAGCAAGCGTTCCGCTGTCGACTGTGTGTACGTCGCGACCGTGGGTGGAGGCGCAGGCCTCGACACGCGTGGGGCCACCGGGGGCGTCATCCGTGCTTGGGCCGGAGCGTTGTCGCGAAGCCGCTCCAGACGGACGCGGTGTGTCGCTCGGCATCACGGAGAGCACGCGCTCCAGCCCCCGTAATCGTGAAGTGGCGGCGCGAGCGGCCACCGCGCACAGGCAACGGATCGCTCGACCGCGAGGTGAGGAAGGCCTTGTCCTCGAGCCGTTGCAGTGTTGTGTACACTGCGCCGACCGAGTAGTCACGCCCAGTGCGCTCGGTGAGGTCGCGTCGGACCGCCAGCCCGTAGGCGTCGTCTCCGAGACGAGCAACGGTGAGGAGGGTGGAGAGTTCGAGCGAGCCGAGCGTAGCGTGCTTCATTACACCTATCTTGTAGAACAAATCGGCTTCGCGCAAGGAGTAAATCACGTAAGGATCACCTTTCTCCGCAGACCTTGGCCGCGCTAGCGGCGCTCTTCGGGTTGCCATAGGTTCGGTACACGTATGTCCACTGATCCAGCGGGACGAGCCAATTGGCGGCGCGGCCGATACTGCGCGGTCGCTCTCTTGCGCGTTGCGGCTGGTGTGAGTTTGTTACTCGCGGTTGCTGGATCTCATTCGGCGGCCGACGGCAAGCCGTCCGACAAGACAAGGGCTGTGAGTGCGATCTTTCACATACCGGACTTTGACCGTTTTCTGGTTGAGAGCGGATTTAATCCTGGCGGGGGATCTTCAGTTTTCGATTCGCGATCACAGTCGCAGCATCGGCGAACGAACAGTGTTTACGGCCGGAACGCGGGGGAGCGTCAGCTACGTGTTGCATTGAAGGATCAGGCCACGCTTATGAACAACCCATCAACCGCAGCGCTCCTCTAGATAGGATTCGACTGGTGCGGCTAGCTACCCTGTGAAACGCGCTTTTTGATTTGTTCGAAGGCTGTTCCCCGGATGCATGAAGTTCATCGGGTCGCGGGTTCGAATCCGGTCATCCCGATTGTTAACTTGAAGCGCTGCACGGAGTTACGCGTGCGGTGCTTTTTGTTTGGCGCGGCTGGACCCATTTCACCCAGTGGTTCGACGGATCAGCCGACGCCGGGCTGCGATCGTACAACTTCCTCGGATTGCTACTTCCAGGACTGACGTCTCGTCAGTTTGCCGGGGCCCGCGTCGCCCACGTGCCTGCTACCGAACGCTCTCCAGTACATTCCCGCATATGAACCCGGAACGACATCAATGATCCGCGTCGGTCTGGCAGGCTGGATATATCCGGAGTGGCAAGGCACGATGTATCCCAAGCCCATG
>JBEPVT010000063.1:0-24712 GCA_041690895.1 Gammaproteobacteria bacterium | reverse complement strand
ATCGCCCAGGCACATCTGCTTGGCGCTCGACTGACTGGATTGCCGACCCGGTTTGACGCGATGTATGTCAGTCCGCTGCAACGTGCGCGCGAAACCGCGGCAATCATTGCCAAGGACTTGCCGGGTCGCCAGTTCAAGGTAATCGACGACCTCGCCGAATGCACACCGCCCGCGCGACAGGCCGAAATCATGGCGACGGGCAGGCCGGAAGAATTCATTGCGTGCAAGGCCCAGCTCGATCGGATTTTTGCCGAATATTTCCGCCCCGCAACAGGTTCGGAACGCACCGAGCTGTTTGTTTGCCATGGCAACGTGATCCGTTACCTGGTCATGCGCGCGCTTGGCGTAGACAGCAGCGCGTGGCTGCAGATGTCGATCGGCCATGCCAGCATCACGAAGATTCGCATCGAGGCCAACGGCAGCATCAAGGTCATCTCAGTTGGCGATGTCGGGCATCTGCCACCCAACATGCTCACGGGTGCTAGCGGCGACAGTGAGCGCAGCCTGACAATTGCACCGTTGCTCTAAGTGCACGCAAAGAGGTCAGGCAAAGATGGATCCGAATAATTGTCGGGTCACTTCGGGATTGCCTTCGCTGTCGATGGCGTATCGAATCACGTTGCCGTCAGAGTCAGGACGAGCGGCGGTGAGGCCCCGGCTTGATTGAACTGGGCGGCAATTTGAACTTCCCGTTTGCGTAATACCGGTCCAGGCACACGATGAGACGATCGGTATCCGAGCGTATCTTTGCGGCATGCGACTGAGGGAACACTTGTCGCCCGGCTTCAGTACTTGCCGTGAAAGCGCTCACATTGCCAAGCGAAGCGCGGATTTCAGCGGTGCATATCTGTGCCTTTTGCGCAGTGTTCAGCACGTCGGCAGGAAATAGCACCGGGAAGACATGAAAGACCTCACTGTCGGTGCCGTGGCGCATGGCCTCGATAAGAAAACGGGTGCGCTGTTCCTTGTCGGGTTGGTTCATCGATGCATTTACCGATGCCTTGAATCGATCGGAAAAGATTCCAGACGACCTGCCCGCCGCGAATAGCGGCTGGAACGGCAGCACGATGAGAGCGACAGTTATAAAGTAGCGTTTCATGGAATTCCAGGTCCGCACAGCAACAGCATAAACACTGCGATCGACGGACCAGCGCCGCGGAAGAACGTCATGTCATCGCCCCCCGAGTACCATCTGCCCATCGTGTCAGGGTCAGGCGTTACTTTCCCAAGAACAACGGTGTCAGAGAAACGTATTCGCACTCTCACCTGCTCGACTGCGGATGATCGCGTGCGCGCAGTCTGCAGAATTCTGACCTCTAGCCGTTGTTTAGAAGACTCCCAGGATCTGCCATTGTCCCTGTCCGCCACTGAAACGGTAACTGGAGGTTGCGTACTCCAGCGTGACGCACTTGTCGAGCTGGAGCCCCCAACAGAACGCCAACTCATCCTTGTTTCCAGGATCCATCAGATGCAGACCGTCTGGAAGTTGAGTCCATACACCGGCCTGCGGACCGAGCCAACCGTCGCCCGGAGATTTCCACTTGCCGGTGGCGGCATTAACGAAAACGAGTTCCGGCTCGTTCTGGCCCTCCTTGAGCAATTGCATTGACACACTGTGATTTGGCACGTTCATTCTCCTTGGTGAACCAGGTACGCGCGAGGGAAAAGAGGTCGGCGACCATTCTTGTTTAAAACAGGTTTGTTCCCCTGACTCCTTTTACGCCTTTTACGGACAGAGATCATTGCGACACCGGCCGCGGCATCTGCTTGAAATGCGAAAGAAGGGTCCAGCGGAGGTGTCGTCGCGGTCGAGCCAGAAATCGATCGGCACGTAGGCTCCGCCGATAGCTCGTTGTTCCAAGTAGCAAATCGGTTGATCAACCGCCTGATGCGTTTGCCAAACAGCGCCGGTAGCGCTGGTCGACGCGAGTTGCGAACCATTGCGTGGTGAGTTTGCGGGTGATTTTGGGGCTCTCAAGGGTGATACGTGGAAGCATCGCGTGCGCAAGACGTCGGTGCTCCAGTTGCTCTGCGATTTTGAAAACACCTTGGTAAAGGCCAGAGTCTTCGAGTTTTTTGGTCTCGCCCTGCTGCAGTGTGCGGTGGATCTGTGCGTCGCTCATGTCGAGCGATCGGGCCAGCGACCTGACCGCGGCTTCCGTTGTGCCGATATTGTTGCTGGCGCTCCCGTAGCCGACGAGATCGCCATCGAGCGGGATCGGAATGCCAGAAGCCAGGCTCACAGCCATCTGAAAAGCCGCGTTTCGGCTGGCGTAAAAGCCCGCGTTGTAGTCGGCGAAGCGATACACCATCTGCGGATATGACGTGGGGTAGTCGAGTAGGTGTGCAATCCCGAAATACACGCCGCCGCGCCGGGTGAACACCTCGTGGCGGATCGATCCCGTCACCGGATAAGGGTAGGGACGGGTTTTTGCCTGCTGTTCGGCGAAGCCGACGCTGACCTGCATCGGTCCGCCGGTGTGCACCGGGTTGGCGCCCGCAAAGAGGCGTTTTCCCATCGGCACCGAGCCGATGAAGTCCTCGTAAATCCGGCTCATATCCTGTTCGGTGCGCACCGTCGCTATCCGTTCGTCGTAGCTCTTGCCATTGGGCGACTTGAACAGCAGTGCGGCATGCACGAGAAACTGCGGCACATGGATATGCTCGGCGCGGCGATCGATTTCAGCTATCGCGATGGTGGGCAAGCCCGGCACAACCGGGTCGGGATTGAAGTTCGATTCCTGCTCGATGATGGCCAGCGTCGCGCACAGGTTGGACGTGGTCGGTTCGACATCGAGCGCCGCGAACGCCGCATAGAGATCGGTCGCCCAGCCTTTGCGGTCCGGTAGCTTTGCCGGCAATAAGCGCACGATCTGCGCACGGACTTCGGCGGGGCGACGCGGCTGCTTCGGACTCGAACAAGCTCCGAGCAGCATGACTGCCGCAAGCGCAAGGGTCGTCCCGAAAAGGTGCTTGAGCTTCATCATCTATCGAGGACAGCTAGGGAGAGATTACAAGCGGGCGTTTGCTACAACCTGGACCGATTCTAGTTCAGACCATTCTAGTTCAGACCACGTTGTTTTCTCGGGGCAGCCTGCCTGACATTCAAGCTCGCGGTGTACAAAGAGTCAGCTCGGAATCTGACCCACGTCACATCCGAACGGCATGATGAAACTAGTCGCAAGCATCTGAATGGCACACGAACTTTGGCAAACGCGGCACGGCATTGATTCGGATGGCCAGCAATCGATCGATGGCTCTTGAACGGCGCCCAAACGCCCCATGAAAAATTCCGGGATCCCGCTTATGCAGTCAGGATTCATCGTTGGAATCGCATCATGCTTAGGCAATTCTGCAGCTCTGCCAAGGAGGCTATCCATGAAAAGCCGCATGATTCTCGCTGCGAGCCTTGCGCTCGCCTTTACTGCTCCCGCATTTGCCCAGGACAATTCCGCGGCCGCCGATCAGGCGGCTCCCGCCGATGAGACAACGAATGCCGATGTGCAGACGCCGGCTCCGGTTGTGACGCGCCACCGCACTCGGCATGTCAATAACTCGCATATGGCGGCCCATATGGGCGCCCATATGGCCCTGACTGGTAATGAGCCGCGCATCGTGGCTTATCAGGAATCCCCTGGGGTGAAGGCCTATCCGACTGTCGACCCTGGCCATGTTCCGGGCGATCCGCCGGTCATTGATCACAGCGCAGACCAGGCGGGAGTTCCGCCGGTCAGCACTACGATTACTGTCCCGGCGACCCACTGATTGCGGAATCAACCAACAGGGGATGGCGGCGGCTATCTACGTGCCGCCGTCGTCCTCGATCTGTTATTGGCGGTGGAATAAACGCGAGAGCCAGCTCTTCTTTTTCGCAGGTTGCTTTTGTTTGCGCGCGGCATGATGTCGCGGTTGCGCAAGAGCAGGTTTCGCGGTGGGTGGAGCCTGGACGGGGTTAGCTGCAGGTTTTGCGGCTTCAGACGATGCAGAATTTGGCGCGGCTGGAGGGAGCGTGCTCGATGGCAACTGCTGTGTGTGTGCTGCAGGCACATTGGCTTGGGGTGCGCGTGAAGCGTCAGCCTCGTGCGCAACAGACCGTTCACGTGCAAAGTACAACCCCGCAGCTGTCAGCAATATGCCAGCCAATGCCAGCATGCGGATGCGTTTTCGACGGTCATCTCCTTCCAGCGCCAAACCAAACATGCGCAGCAGGCGACTGGACAATGCGTCGTTGCTGCGGTCGTCGATTCTTTCCAACGCTTGCAGCATTTGTTGGGCATTAGCGAAACGCTGCGCGGGCAATTTCGCCATGGCGCGGTCGACGAATCCCTGCCAGTGACGCTTCGCTGGGGGCAGCCTTGGCACGGGACTCTGCGCATGCATCAGCGCAAGCGCAAGTGCGTCATGTGCTAGAAATGGCAAGTCGCCCGTCAGCAGCGCAAAGGTAAGGACGCCGACACTGTAGAGGTCGGCGCGGCCATCGACTTCGTCGCCGCGTGCCTGTTCCGGTGCCATGTAGCCGGAGCTGCCGACGGAATTCCCGGCAGTCGTGATTCGGCTGGGATCGGTTTTGGATAACGCGATTCCGAAGTCGGTCAGCAGTGGCCGGTTATTGGCGTCGAAGAGGACATTCTCTTCCTTGACGTCGCGATGCACGATGCCGTTTGCGTGCGCGTAACCCAGAGCAGACAACAGGATGCGCAATACATTTTTGATTTGCCCTTCGTCATCACGCAAGTCGCGCCGCGACAGGTCGCCATTGGCGAGGTAGGGCATCACGTAGTACAGATGCCCATCGGGAGTGCGACCCACTTCATGGATGCCGACGATCCCTGGATGGGTGAGCTTGGCGATGGTGCGCGCTTCGTTCTCGAAGCGTTGCTTGCTGGTCTCGTCTTGCAGCGCTTCGCGCTCCATGATTTTGACGCTGACGAGACGATCGAGCGATTCCTGCGACGCCAGATAGACGGTCGCCATGCCGCCGTGACCGAGCCGTTTCTCGAATCGATAGCCAGGAATGTGTGGAAGCTGCACGTCACTCACCTGCGGTGACCCGGCTCGTTTTAAAAGAATTTACGGTTTCGTACATGGTCCTGGGGGCACGATCCATGTTGAGGATTGAAGCATACGGTAATACACCTAGGCGCCTCATCACGAGTTGATACATGCCTAAAAAACCGATCGATCGGGAAAATGCACCGGGGGGAAGAATAAATGCGCTGGTTGCTGCCCGCTGCTGCAGTTGAAGTTCAGCCTGTTGCCCTTATGTTCGAGTGCAATATCCTGATTGACAACCTGGGAGACGATCATGGCAACCGGTTGGGCAGGCGACGGCGCTGTGCAGGATCAAATCGACGCGACCATCAAGGACGGTATCAAGCGCGTCCGCAACAAGCTGTCGAAAGGCCCGGGGCTGACGCATTGCGAGGAATGCGATGCCGCGATCCCGGAAGCGCGGCGTAAGGCTGTTCCGGGCGTGCGCCTGTGCGTGTCCTGCCAGGAAGCGCGCGATCTGGAGGATGGCGCCGTCAGCGGTTACAACCGACGTGGCAGCAAGGATAGCCAGCTGCGCTGAAAGGCTCGACACTGCGCCAAGTGATTCTTTAAAGATGTCGGTTGGGCAAATGAAGAGGCCGTCGCTATCACGACGGCCTCTTGTTTACTTTACGCGTTGCAAGGGGATGGTCAGCGACCGCCGCGGTCTTTCGGCTTGTCCCCGCCGGACGTACGCTTGTCGCCGCCGCGCGGGCCTGAAGCCTGCCTGGGCTGCATGCGCACACCGGGGGCTGACCGTGGACCTTCGGAATGCATTACATGCATCGACGGACCCGCACTCCGATCGACCTGACGCGCTTGATGCATCGATGGCCCGGAAGGCCCATGCGACGTGAAACGAGTGTTCACGTTCGACCGAGTAACGGTCTGCTGATGGCGCACGGTTGAGCGGGTGACGACCGATTCCCGACTTATGCGCGTCGGGCTTGTACGCGCGCCGGCACCTCTCGTCGTTCGCTGAGCAGCCGCGCGCATGACAGCAGGTAGCTTGGGGCGATTCGATGTGGCAGCTGCTGCGATCGTGGCTGCCGATGTTGCGCCTACGCGCGGGAACACGCCGGCTCGCGGGGTGGCGGTAATCGGAGGTGTTCCGTTATTCATCGAAGCACGCAACAACTTGTTATGGCTGGCCAATGTCTGCTGCCTGATTTGCGTACTGACTGGGCCGGTATGCCGCTGGCGCGAGACGGCGAGCTCTGCCCGCGTCGGCTGTCGCAGCACGCCTTTCGGCCCATTGAAGCTGAAACGGTTCACGATGTTGTTGTCGACCACCGGCTTGCTATAGACATTGGCGATGCGCACGCCGCCGATGCGGTTGACAGTGGTGTTGTAGTAGAAAGTGTCATGGTTCCAGTAACCACCGTAGTAGCCATCGCCGTTGTAGCCGTAACCATAGTCGATGCCACCGTAGTAGCCGACACTAGGCCCCCAGTAGCCTGGATAGAAGGCGTAGGCGTTTTCGTTCCAGCCCCAGTAGCCGGGCGTCCATAACGCGCCAACGTATGGAGCCAGTACCCATGTGCCTGGCACCCAGTAGTAGCCGTATGCATAGTCGTAGGCCCAGAAGCCCGGCGTCCACATGTAGCGCGGCCCCGGGATCGGGGGTTGCTCATAGATCGGAAGCAGCGGCGGCGCAATATTCACCGAGATGAAGACGCGCGCCTGCGCATGAGGGGCGACAGTGAGAGCTGATGCAGCCAACAACACGGCCATCGCCTGCACTAGCCATCGGCGTTTGGGAAAATTCGAGGTTGCAATTTTCATAGTGAATCCTGCTCGTGCTGTAATCGGTGGGTATAAATAACCCAATCAAGCACGTAAAGGTGGTCTACGATCGAGTCTTGGTGTGACGGTGTTCAGTGTGCGTAACCGCAGCTAAATATGCGGCTCTGCAAGTTCTCTGCAGACCGCTATAAAGCACCATCACCACCGTCTGCGACGGAGAGGAGGGGTGAATGCAGTTTTACCGACATTCCCTGCTGTTGGCTCTGGTATGCGGCATGCTGGCGATGGTCGATGCCGACTGCTTGCCTGCGGATCACGCCATGACACTTACTTTGACTTCCACGGCATTTGTATCTGGCGCTGCGATACCGCCCAAGTACACCTGCGAAGGGCCGGGCGTGTCGCCACCACTGGCTTGGCACGGCATGCCAGCTGGAACGAAAAGCCTGGTCCTGATCGAGGACGATCCGGACGCCCCTGATCCGGCGGCACCGATGATGACCTGGGACCACTGGCTGCTTTACGACCTGCCGCCGAATTCCCAGGGATTGCCAGAAGGCGTGAGTCGGGCTGCACTCCCAGCGGGCACGCGCGAAGGGAGCAATGGCTGGAAGCGCACTGGTTACGGCCCGCCTTGTCCACCGATCGGCCGGCATCGCTATTTTCACAAGCTCTATGCGCTGGACGTGGCGCTGGGCGACTTGGCGATGCCGGACAAGCGCGCACTCGAAGCGGCAATGCACGGCCACGTCATCGCGCAGGCCGAGCTGATGGGAACTTTCCAGAAACACGCGGTGAAGTGACTGCTGTGCGAGGAACCATCGTCATCCATGCCGATGCTGGGCGTGCGCTCCGCAAGAAGCGCGTGGCGCTATTGGCGACGCACGTACTCAATTGCGTGGGTGATTTTCGCGCCGGCGACAAAGTCTATGTGGTGATGCGTGGCGAAGATGGTGGTCAGGGCGTGGTCGCCACGGGAATTGTCCGCTGCGATGCAGCCGTGCTGCAGCAGGCCGAGGGTCGATCGATCGGCCCGCACAACATCCCGATCGAAAGCACTGAACCAGTCGTTGTGATTCCTGAGCAGGACTTGGAGCTGATTTGGCCATCCTGGCAGTGAGGCCGTGGTAGCCACCTATGCGATACACCCAAGGGATTATCAATTCGGCCTTATTCCAATTCTTTTTTGTAATCGTCTTGAGGCGGCCGGTTCTTCGGCCGGGTTAATTCGCGCATCAAGTCTGGGCGCAGGTCGCGGAAGATGAACAAGCCGGTCACGGCGATCGCCATTATCACCAATCCATATTGACCAAGATCCGGGATGTAGCCGGAGATGATGAAGATCAGTCCGGCGCACATAACCAGCACCAGCACATTCGGCTGATCGCGCTTCTTGCGTTCTTCTTCCGTCATCGACGAGCGCATATCCGCCTGATATTGCTGGAACAGACCCGGTGCGGCACTGACCACCATCAGCAGCGCCGACCCGGCAAGGGACAGGTCGAATAACCCATGTGGACTGGTAGCCGCCGCGAAGAGGGCGATAACCCAGCCGAACATCGCTGTGAGCAGCAAGCTGATGAACACGCCCACTCCCAACAGCGTGATCCATGATGCGATTTCGTCGGCCAGGTTCGGACTCGGCCCATTCTCCTTGCGGGTTGATACCGCCACGCCGACAGTGCCGATACAGGCGACTGTGAACGCGATATTGAACACGCTGAGCAATACGAACTGACCAGGCGACCAGCCGAACAACAGCACGCCAGCGAGTGGAATCAGGTGGCGTGCGACGATGCTGATGGTCTGCGTCGTATTAAAGTGCTGGCGCGGCAGCGGCGCCCAGTACGGTTCTTCCGGTGCACGTTTCTTGCTCATCGGATTCCCCAATCCGTCCCTATCTCGCATCTTGCAGACATTCACCAAAGCAAAGCGCCAGCAGAATGCCGACGGATT
The DNA here is from genome assembly GCA_041690895.1 of Gammaproteobacteria bacterium. Lineage (GTDB taxonomy): Bacteria > Pseudomonadota > Gammaproteobacteria > Steroidobacterales > Steroidobacteraceae > Bog-1198. Next base: position 15,979 of record JBEPVT010000063.1, on the reverse strand, counting down.
AAAGCAGAAATCTCTGGCGGTTACACAGGACCCGTCTTCGGCTCACTGCACCGCCCGGCGCAAAACCTCGATGTCGATCTTCTTCATCTGCAGCATTGCCTGTATGGCCTTGCGCGATTTTTCCGGATCGGGATTGCTCAACAGTTCCGGCAGCAGTGTGGGCACAATCTGCCAGGATATGCCGTAGCGATCCTTCAACCAGCCGCACTGTTGTGCCGTTGGGTCGCCGCCCTCGGACAGATGGTTCCAGTAGTGGTCGACCTCGGTCTGCCACTGGCAATTGACAACCAATGAAATCGCTCCGCTGAACTGAAAGTGCGGGCCGCCATTGAGTGCCACGAACGACTGACCGTCGAGCTCGAAGCCGATTGTCATCACCGATCCATCCTTCTGCCCAGAGGCCTGCGCGCTTTCCTTGTTGTAGCGAGTGGTGACCATGATCTGCGCGTTGTCGAAAATCGAGATGTAAAAGGCGACGGCTTCCTCGGCCCGGTTGTCGAACCAGAGGAAAGGAGTGATGCGCTGGAATCGGGCGTTCATGGCTATTCCTCGCTGAGTAGGAAAGTTCCGAGAGTAATTCGATGGAATGATCTGCCAGCTGACTTGGCAGATAAGTTCTGCCGCAAATGAGAAGGGCCCTCGCGGGCCCTTCCTTGTTCGTCGTGCTTGCTGCTGATGCTTAGTAGTTGTGATAGCCGCCGTTGTCATCCGGCCTCACGTCCACCGTGACCCGGATGTAGCGGCCGGGACGATAATTCGTGAAGGCCTGGTAGGTCTGACCGGCATAGCGGTAGGTCACGTTATAGCCGCCGGGGCCGCCATATCCACGATTATCGTCATTGTTGGTCACGACCGTGCGGCAGCGACGAACCACGCCGTTGTCGCCGCGGTACTCGTAGTCGTCATGATTGTCTCCGGCATGCGCGCCGATGGTGCCACCAATCACGGCACCGGCGACCGTTGCGGCCTTGCGGCCGTCACCTTTGCCAACCGTATTGCCCAACGCACCGCCGACCAGCGCTCCGAGAAGCATGCCGCCGGTATTGGTACGACCGTCGCCACGATAGAGGCGACCATCATTGTCGCGGTAGTAGCCGCTGTCATAGCCGTTAGTCTGCTCGTTCCAGCATTCCTCACGCTCGTAGGTCGATGGGCCAGCGTATGGATTGCCGACCCGATCCACTCGCAATACTTCCGCGCGATCGGAATGGTGGGTGCGCTGTCCGTCGCGATCCGGACCATAGCCTTGGGCACCGGCACTACCGGCAGCGGCAATGGCGAGGGAAAGAAAACTGATTGCGATACGTTTCATATAGGTAGCACTCCAAGACGCCTTGTGGCGCGTGATATACGGTGCAGGAAGACGGCTTTCCGTAGCCTTAACGGAGATTTTCCGAACGCAACAGTAATCCATCCCACATGGGGCGATAGCGAAGATGGAGAGCCTCTCCCGGCCGATTGCGGCCAGTGGCAGCTCCCAGTCAGGCTAATAGAGGACAATAGGTGTCCTCCTTCGCCAGTGCCCCCTGGTTCAATGAAGCCCGACCCATGAAGCAACCCATTCGATGAAAACCCCCCAAGGCCTGCAGCCGCTGATCGACGACGGCGTGATCGACGAAGTACTGCGGCCGCTCAAGAGTGGTAAGGAAGCGTCGGTCTATGTGGTGCGCTCGGGCGACGAGATCCTTTGCGCCAAGGTCTACAAGAACATGGCGCAGCGCAGTTTTCAGGCGCGCGTGCAATACCAGGAGGGGCGCAAGGTGCGTGGCAGCCGCCAGGCGCGGGCGATCGGCAAGGCCAGCAAGTTCGGTCGCCGTGAGCAGGAAACCGCGTGGAAGAACACCGAGGTTGATGCGCTCCATCAATTCGCCGATGCCGGGGTGCGGGTGCCGCAACCGCATGGATATTTCCACGGCGTGCTGCTGATGGATCTGGTCACCGATGAGGCTGGCTACAGCGCGCCTCGTCTGTCCGAAGTCGAACTCACGCCGGAACAGGCGCGCGATTTCCATCGTGAACTGATCCATGACGTCGTGCGTATGCTCTGCCTCGGATTGATCCATGGAGACCTGTCCGAATACAACGTGCTGGTGTCGGCGGCCGGCCCGGTGATCATCGATTTCCCGCAGGTCGTCAGCGCCGCTGGCAACAATGCCGCACGCGCGATGTTGCTGCGCGACGTGCACAACTTGCGCGACAGCCTGAGTCGCTTCGAGTCCGAACTCTCGTTCACCCACTACGGCGAAGAGATGTGGGCGCTGTACGAGAAGGGCGAATTACGGCCGGATACCGCCCTGACCGGCACCTTCGTGTTCGACCACCGCACCGCCGACGTGCACGCAGTAATGTTGTCGATCGAAGACGCCCGCCAGGAAGCGATCATCCGTCAGCAGGGGCGCGAGGAAGCTGCACTGATGGATTGAAGTGGAAACATAAGCAGTCACGAAAAAGAATCAGGTTCATTTATCCGCCTTTCGCCGTTAGATGGATGGATCCGACTTCGTATCTTCTGGTGTCTGATGGCCAACCGCAGAACACAACCCGGCGATGGACAGATGTCCTTGGCCGGACTCGTCGAAGCCGCACCGAAAGATCGCCTCTTCCTCGGCATCTTCCCTGATCAGCCAGCGCAGGCCGCCATCGCGGAAGTGGCCCAGCGCGTGTTGCGTGAGCAGGGACTTCGCGGACAGCCCCTTCATCCTTCGCGCTTCCATGTGACGGTGCATCACCTCGGCGACTACCCCGAACTTCCACCCGAGCGCATCGATGCCGCAATGACGGCCATGGCGCGCATCACCACGCCAGCCTGGAATATCACGCTCGATCACGTCGCGAGTTTCCGTGGACGCCGCAAGCATCCCATCGTATTACGCTGCCCTGACGTACATACCGGCGTGCATGCTCTCTGGCACGAGTCGCGAATCCAACTTGCCGCCGCTGGTTTCGCGCCGTGGTTGCAGCATACCTTCACCCCGCACATCACCTTGTTATATGGCGATCGCCTGCTGTCGATGCCGATACCGATCGAGCCGATCGCATGGACGGTGCGTGAAGTCGTGCTCGTGCACAGCTTGTTGGGAAAAACCGAATACCGCTTCCTGGGCAACAGTCCGCTTTCGGTTACCCCATGACGACTCTCCTGTCGAAAATCCGGGCAGGGGAAATTTATGTTTGCGCCTATGAAGTTCTCTGTCCTTTTTCCTTACGCACCGGGCGCAGAGCTTTTCGACGGTAGCGCGAAGTTGCGCCACTTGATCCAGGACAGGAAGCCAAAATAGATCGTGCCGAAGGCGAGCACGGTATATGGCTTGTCCACCCACAGACCGCTGCCAATGAGACCCAGTCTGGAAACCACATCAGGGGTAATGCCCAGTTGGGGAATCGGTGCGAAAACGGTGAGGAATGCCCCACCCAGATATCCCAGGGTAGACAACACCTGGATCGAAGTGATGCGCTGCACGACTTCGTCTGGCGTCTGCCGCGTATCCATCACCACAGCCACCTTGCCCAGCAGCAGCCAGCCGAATGTGATGAATGGCCACCACTGCTTGAAAATGTAAGACCACGCGGCGATGAAGAGCAGATAGAACAAGCCGAACCCGGCAAGCGCGCTCAATTTCTTTGCGCGCGATACATCGTTGGCGAACGCGGCCGCGCCTAGGAACGCCGAGGCGTGGACCACGATGAATTCCACCAGCATCGTCAGCATGGCATTGCGCACGCCATCCGGGCCGAACGCGAACGGCGAGATCCACAGGGTCAGGAAAAACGTGCAGGTGACCGCATCGGGCAGGGCATTGAGCAGCCGGGTTAGCGCGGGATTATTCACGCAGCGATTGTATTGCGAAGTGGCATCAAGTCGCTCACGTTCGCGAGTTCATGAAAAATGGCGCGTACGCTTCTCAAACTTCAGAGCGCGCGCTGTCGCAGCGCGACTTCAAGAACATCTGCAGGCAAGCGCGCTTCGAGTGCGCAATCAGCAGCTTCAGAGATCCCGCAGGCATCGCCCATCTCGAGTGTGTGCGTGCCGAATGTAGGGCTGACCAGATCAAGTCGGCCGTCCAGCACAAACAAGAACAGAAAATCGCCGTTATGGCTTTGTGTCGTGACGTGTGCGCCATCTGCGTCTGGCATGACGCGCAACACGCGAACACTGGCGAGACCGTCGGTTGCTTGCGAAATTCCCGTATCGCGGAAGTTGCAGCCGGCAATCTCGTCGCGCTTCCAGACCGCATCCGCCGCGATGTGCCGAACGAAGCTCTGGCCGCCATAGATTCGGTTTGGAGAGAGCTGCGCTGTCGGCAAATCAAGCGTGTGATCGTGCCAGGTTTCGTGTCCGGCGGGGCTACTGATCTCGATGACTTCAAGACCCGGCGAGGCTTCGAGCACGCGATGGCGAATCGTCGGCGGTTGCAGCACGCAGTCGCCCGCCTGCATCACGAATGGCGGGCCTTGATCCTCATATACCACGCGCGCCCAGCCGTGCTTGCAGTAAATCAGCTGGAAGCCGACCTTGTGGTAGTGCACGTAATCGGGCACCGGGCCGCCATTCGGAATGCGGATGTGCGATGCGATGACACGCCCGCCGAGCCGTCCCGGAATCAGGTCGCGATACTGCATGCCGGCGCGACCAGTGATCCATGCGTCGGCTGCGTCGTCGCGAGTGATTACGAACTCGTATGCAGACTCGGGCAATACGAGTAGAGGGTCGTGCTCATCACGGACTTCCAACCGCAGTGTGATTCCGTCGCCAGACAGCAGCGCAATGCGTGGCGCATCCGCCGGCATGATCATGTCAAGGCGAAAACCAATCGGCCCGGTGTAGAAAGCGATCGCGACGTCGAGATCGGAGCAAGCCATGACAATCTGTGTGGCAGCAGGAGGCTGCATGGCACCCGCGCGATTGCCGTCCGTCATTGCCTCGTCCCAAACTGTTCCAGTCGCGGAGTATGCCGGGTGCTGGTGAAGATATTGAGATCCCGTTCGTAGTGAGCCTGTCGAACCATGCAATCGATCAAGACTCCGTGGGAGGCCGCTCCCACAGAAGTCCACTTACTGACTATGCAATCAGCTCACAGAATTTCTGCAGATCGATGTTGCCGCCGGAGACGATCGCGACGATCGGCCCATTGCCGGCTTTTCCGGTCAACGCAGCGGCGAGGGGCAGGGCGCCAGCGCCTTCGGAAATGATCCGTGTCTTTTCCGCCATCATTCGCATCGCGTTGCGGGTTTCTTCCAGGCTGACCACGATGGTGCCGTCGACCACCGGCTGCATCCGCTCCCACATGCGTGGGAAAACGCTGTGGCCACCGGCGCCGTCGACGAAGGACTGCTGCCATTCCTCGAACACTTGCGGCGATCCCATCTTGAACGACAGTGCCGCGGGCGCGGCCGTCTCCGGTTCGGCTCCCCAGATCCGGATCTCCGGCCTGATTAATTTGATCGCGCTGCCGACGCCGGTGATCAATCCGCCACCGCCGATGCCGGCAATCACGGCCACGGTGTCGGGCGCATCTTCAAGGATCTCCAGCCCCATCGTGGCGTGACCGACAATGAAATTGTGATCGTCGAACGGATGCACGAACGTGCCGTCCACGCCGGGAAAGGTTCGCGCACCAAGCGCTTCCCAGGCGACGTCGTAAGGTACTGGTATGAGTGTCGCGCCAAGCGCCTGCATGCGCTCAATCTTCGATGCCGGCGCCGTCTCGATCACCACGACCGTGCACGGCACGCCTGCTTTCCGCGCTGCGTAGGCGACGCCTTGTCCCGCATTTCCGGCGCTGATCGTCCACACACCGCGCTGGCGCTCGGAGTCGGACAGCATCGCCACGGCATTGACGGCGCCACGCAATTTGTAAGCATTGATTGGTTGCAGGTTTTCGAGCTTCAGCCGGATATCCGGATAGCCCGCTCCCAGTTCCAGTTTGACCAGCGGCGTGCGCACGATGGTGCCGGCGATGCGCTCGCGTGCTTGGCGTATTTCCGCAAGTTCTATCGGGCGGACAGTTTCAAGTGGGATGGACATGATTGGTTTTCCTGCAGCCGCGGAAGTAACAAGGCTCGTGCCGGTGTTGATGATCAATTGCCATGTGTCGCTGAATCCGGACGATTGGCTACGGCCCATCTCACGTAATTAGCAGGCCTGCTAACGAGCGAGCCACGATCCATTCAGAGCGCTTCGGGCTTCGGCCTCGTTGCGCTCGTCAGTTCATCCAGGAGTTTTTCCAGCGCCGGTAAATCCACCGGCTTGACCATATGGGCATTGAACCCTGCCTGCATGGACTGCGTGCGATCGCCCGCCTGACCCCAACCCGTGACCGCCACGATCATCGATGTGCTTCCCCACGGGAGTTCCCGGATACGCCTGGCTGCTTCGTAACCGTTCATGCGCGGCATGCCCACGTCCATCAGGATCACGTGCGGACGGAAATTTTCCACGACGTCGATCGCCTCGATGCCATCGAAGACGGTGTGTACTGTGTTTCCCTTCAGCTCCAGCACGATCGCCATGGAACGCGCGGCGTCCTTGTTGTCATCAACGATCAGGATTCGCCTGGCGGACGAGGAGCCTACCGGATCCTCTTCAGCATCCGCGACTGCCAGCGAATCGGATAATTGCGCGACCAAAGGCAGCCGCACGGTGAAGGTACTTCCAGTGCCATGACCGCTGCTTTCCGCTGTCACGGTGCCGTCATGCATCTCCACCAGGCCCTTGACCAATGCAAGTCCAATCCCGAGCCCGCCCGTCGTGCGCTCAATGGATCGATCAACTTGCGAGAACATGTCGAAGACTGTGGGCAATGCATCCGCCGGGATCCCGATTCCTGTATCCCGGACTGCAAGCACGATCTCGCTGCCGCGTTGCTCGCCGATCAGCCAGATATGGCCCCCTCGGTCGGTATATTTGGCGCTGTTCGTCAGCAGGTTGGAGAAGACTTGCGCGAGCCGCGTCAGATCGGCGTCGAGTACGACTGGGTCTGCCGGTATCGACAATGTGAGTTCATGTCCGGCGGCCTCGATTGCCGGACGTGCGGTCTCGACCGCATTCTCGATGATGTCCTTGAGTTGTACACGCGCGCGACGCAATTCGAACTTGTTCTGGCCGATGCGGGAGAGATCGAGCAAATCGTCCACCAGCCGGACCATGTGTCCCAGCTGGCGCTCCATCATCGCGCGGACCTCCGCTACGGCTTTCTCATCGCCTGCCGCCAATCGCATGACTTGAAGTCCGTTGCGAAGGGGCGCGAGCGGATTGCGGAGTTCGTGGGCGAGCAGCGCAAGGAACTCGTCTTTTCGTCGACCGACTTCCTGCAGTTCCGTTACCGCCCGCTTGCGGTTACTCACATCCCTGACCGCTCCGAGCATTCGGATCGGGCGTCCTGACGCGTCGCGAATGATACTTCCCGACGTGTAAATCCACCTCACCGTCCCATTGACCTGGACGATACGGAACTCGATCAGATAAGGGGCGTCTTTTTCGAGACTCGCCTGGATTGCTTGCGTGACGCGCTGAGAGTCTTCCGGGTAGGTGTGGCGAGCGAACATGTCGAGGCTGCCGTCGAAATCCTCCAGGCACATGCCATAGATCTCGGCGACCCGCTTTGACCAGGTGATTCGCGCAGCCGCAATGTCCCAGTCCCAGACACCCATCTCTCCCGCATCCAGCGCAAGCCGGTAGCGCTCTTCGTTTTCGAGCAGGTCACCGAGCAACCGATCGCGTTCGGCCTCCGTTCGATTGCGCTCGGTGATATCGCGGGCGATTTTCGAAACGCCGATGATGCGGCCTTCCTGGTCGCGCACGGGCGAGATCGTCAGCGAGATATCGATGCGCCGGCCCGACTTGGACACGCGGATGGTTTCGAAGTGTTCGATCCGCTCGCCGCGTCGCAGGCGACTCAGTATCTCCTGTTCTTCATCGATGAGTTCCGGCGGGATGAGCAGGGTGATCGATTTGCCGACCGCTTCCTCTTGCGTATAGCCAAAAATCCGCTCGGCCCCTCGGTTCCAGGATTGGATGATCCCGTCGAGGTTCTTGCTGATGATGGCGTCTTCCGAGGATTCGACGATCGCTGGGAGCATGACCTGTGCGATGTCCGCCTGCTTGCGTTCGGAGATGTCGCGGAAGACCAGGACCGCACCGATGACCTGCCCTGTTTCGTCGCGCATCGGCGCAGCGCTGTCGTCGATCGGCCGCTCGATTCCATCCTTGGCGATCAGGATTGTGTGGTTCGCCAGGCTGACGATGGTTCCATCCTGCAATACGCGTGTTGCCGGATTCTCGGCCTGCAGCCGCGTGTGCTCGTTGACGATCCGGAAGACATCATGGAGGGGCTTGCCACCGGCATCGGCCATCGACCAGCCGGTCAACTGCTCTGCGACCACATTGAGGAAAGTCACATTGCCGCGGTCGTCGGTGGCGATGACACCATCGCCGATGCTCGATAGGGTGATGCGCAGCCATTCCGAATGCTGCAGCAAGACTTGTTCCGCGCGCTTGCGCTCGCTGATGTCGCGGATGCTCCAGACCCGGCCCATATTGCGGCCGTCGACGTACTGGATGCGCGAAGTCCGTTCATAGATTCGCCCATCAGCCAATTCCAGCAGATCGTGACTTTCGGCAGGCGCGGACTCATAGATGTCGTCGATTCTTGCAAGAAACTTCGCTGGGTCATCGAATTGTCGATCGTTATCTCCCGGATGGCGGTAGTCCGGCGAATCCAGGGCTCCGGTGGGCAGCCCCCACATTTTCACAAACTGCTGGTTGTACCCGGTCACTCTGCGTTCGCTGTCGGTCACCTGGATGCCATCGCTGGTCGCCTCCAACGTTGCGCGCATCATCGCGAGGGTTTTGGCGAGTTCTTCCGAGCGTGCTTGCAGCGCGTCTTTCGCCTGCACCAGCTCCTCTTCGGCGCGCTGCCGGGCCTGCAGGATGCTCCGCGCGTTTTGCAGGGCGACCGAACGGAGCAGTTCGTCTTCGTCCTGCGCCATTACCCGGCTCCGAGGATTTCGGCAGCGAGTGCGGTACCCAGCACACGGGCGCGGATTTTCTCGAAGGCCGCGTCTCGACTGGTGGATGTATCGTCGCAGAATGGCGAGAAACCACAGTCATCTGTCGTGCCCAACTGCTTCACCGGAATGAACTCGGCTGCCGCGAGAGTCCGGTCCCGGACCTCTTCAGGGGTTTCGATGCGCGGGTCGATCGGGGCGATGACGCCGACGAAAACCCGCTGATCGGGCTTCATGTATTCGCGGATGATCCTGAGCACCCGCGAGGGATCTTTTTCTCCGGCCAGGGCGATGTAGAAATTGCCCGCCTTCAGCTCGAACAGGCTTGGCAGCAATTCGGCATAGTCCACCTCGGCACTATGGGTGGAATCGCGGTCGCCGCCCGGGCAGGTGTGTACGCCGATGCGCTGACGCTCCTGCAGGGAAAACCGCGACAGCGCGAGATTGTTCAGTTCGATGAAACTCCGCAGGAGGTTCCCCCTGGGATCGATCTTGACCGCGAGCCGTCCTTCCGTGAAATCGACCTGGACCTTGTGCGCACCCATGGTCAGACATGCGCGAATCTCGGCCTCGTGTTCGCGCAGCAGATCGTCGATGAACCGTTCTCGGGGGTATCCGGGAATCTCGTCAGCGGGGTACATCAGACTCATCGCCGAGGGCGAGATCACCGCTTGTTTCAGCGGAACATGCGCGTAACGCTGCGCGAATTCCAAAAACTTGTCCGCACGACGCATGTAGCGAAACGGGCCGGCCGTGAGCCGCGGCATCCGGCGCGTATGACCGGCCGCAAAGGGGATCGCGAAACCGTCTGGTGCGCTGTTCGGCAATCCGTGGACGGCATACGTCCAGAAGTTGTGATACTTCCTTTGCTCGCCATCGGTGATGACCGGGGAGCCAGTGGCTTCGAAGCGCTCGATGGTGTCGCGGATCGCGGCCTCATACAGCGGGTCAAGAGTCGGGTCCGCACCATCGCGCGATTTCAAAGCCTCGATCAATTCCGGCGTGCGCGGAATGCTCCCGATCGGCTCAGTAGGAATCGGCATGGTGAATCCTCACTGTTGCTCCACGCTTCTATTCGTACGCGCTCAAGGCACCCCACCTTGATCGGATGTCGCGAAGCGACTCCTGTGGCTTACGGTAGCAGGACGATACTTAGAAAGCATCCGTAGGCCGTTCCAAGGACTTCTTCCAACCGTGAGAGGGGCGAAGGACACCCTTCTCCCGAACCGGACAGTGCGCGGGCCGCAATCGACGCAGCAAACGCTTTAAATGTTGCGCACACATGTATGAGCAGGCATGCCAATGCCCGCCCTTTTTTATCGTCGCTACCTGCAGCTGATGCAGCCCTCAACGAGGCATTGTGTGAAGCAGCCGCAGACACCGCTCACAACCCTCTTCAATGAGGCGTATCGATGCAGATGTTTGTTCATATTGATGGTCAGCAAGCTCGCACCTGACCGCGCTCGTGGCAATCGTGATGTTGCCGAGCGCGTTGCGAAAATCATGGATCCAGATTTCACGCTCGGTGAGAGATATCGAAGCGGGTCGATCCGCAGGATCCGATCTGCCCTGGCTGGACTCGGGTAATTGCATATCCTTGCTCATGTCATCGTTTCCTGGGCGAAGATTTCGAATCCATCTGGTCGGTTGGAAGCAGTGCGTTTCACGGTGGCCAGTACGTCAATGCCAGCGGCTGCCACTTTCCCGCTGATCATATAGGCCCGAGCCTGCTTGCTCCAAACGGTCCGAACAGTCTCCCTAGGCGCGGGGCCTGGCATGCGCCGGGCGTGAAGGATGGGGAATCACTCGTCGGGAATGAATATTCGACCTGCAGAGAGGAACTCACGTGCTTGTACGCTCTGCTGGATGCGCGACAGCCGGGATCGCCGACGCGCTAGCCGGCTTGCGGGATTGCTTTCGTAGCTGGCTCGGCACGAGTCCATACTGGAGTTTCTCCGCCAGGCTGCGGAGCATGTACCGGGAAGGCCGGAGCAGTCTGTTCGCGAGGGGAGGTCGATGCCGGATTTGCCGCGCTTCTCGCTCATCATTCCCGCGTTCAACGAAGCGGCGCTGTTGCCGCGCCTGCTCGATTCGGTTGATGCCGCGCGCGCCAACTACCGTGGCAGTCGTGATGCGATGCGCAGCCAAATTGACGAGATAGAGGTGATCGTGGCGGACAACGCGTCCACCGATGCCACGGCGGAAATCGCGAGTGCGCGCAATTGTGTGGTCGCGACGGTCGAGAAGCGCTGTATCGCCGCTGCACGCAATGGAGGTGCTGCGTTAGCGCGTGGTACGACTCTGTGCTTCACCGATGCCGACATGCGGGTGCATCCGGAGACTTTCAATGTGATCGCAGACACCCTGGCCAACCCACGCGTGATTGCGGGCGCGACGGGCTGCACCTTCGAGCGCTGGTCCGTCGGCCTGGCGCTGACCTGGGCAACGTTCATGCCGTTCGTGTGGCTCACGAGGATGGATACCGGCGTGGTGTTTTGTCGACGCGCGGATTACGAAGCCATCGGCGGTTATGACGAGTCGCGCATGATCGCCGAGGACGTGGATTTCCTCTGGCGGTTACGCAAGCTCGGCAAGCCGCGCGGGCAGGGGCTTGTCCGTGCGACACGAGCCAAAACCATCGCTTCGACACGCAAGTTCGACACATACGGAGATTGGCATTACTTCACCCAGATGCCGCGTATCGGCTGGCGCATGTTGCGCAACCCACACATTCGCGACGATTTCGTGCGCCGCTACTGGTACGAGGATCGATGACGCCATCTTGATTTCCATGCGTGCCGGCTCAGCTGCTGATCAAGCGATTGTTTCGATGCCTTCGCCAGGTTTGTACTCGTGCAGCCAGGTCTGGAACTCCGACGTCGGCATCGGTTTGCCGAATAGATAGCCTTGCGCGATGTCGCAGCCGCCGGACTTCAGCTTCTGCAGTGTCGCCGCGTCCTCGACGCCTTCTCCCACGACGGCGAGTCCGAAGCGATGTGCGAGTTCGATGATCAACGAAGTGATGTCGCCGCTGGCCGTGTCGGTCAGCAGGCTCGCGACGAAGGACTGGTCGATCTTGAGCTCATCGGCCGGGATGTTCTTGAAATAGGCCAGGCATGAGTAACCGGTGCCGAAGTCGTCGATCGAGATCTTGACGCCAAGCTTGCGGATGCGGGTGAGCTTGTCGAGTGCGTGTTCGCGATCCATCAGCGAACGTTCGGTGATTTCCAGCATCAGCCGAACCTGGTCTTTGCCCCACAGGTGCAGCGCGTTCTCCACCAGTTCCGGCAGGTCGCGCTGGCTGACCAGCTCGCTGGGAAGGTTGACCGCGACTGACAACGGACCCCATTGGTGCTGCCATTCCGCTGACTGGCGCAGGACGGTATTCATCGCCCATAGCGTCAGCTGCTTGATCTGTCCTGTGCGTTCGGCAAGCGGGATGAAGACGTCGGCCCGAACGAGACCGCGCGATGGGCTGTTCCAGCGCATCAGCGCCTCGGCACCGATCAGATGCAGATCGGAAATGCGAACCTGCGGCTGATAGTGCATCCGCATCTCGCCGCGTTCGATCGCCCCGGCCATTTCCACTTCCAGATCCCACAGGTCCGAAAGATCTTGCGTTTGCGGGGAGTCGGCGGCAAACAGGTAGCGACGTCCTTCGAGCCGCGCTGTCGCCAGCGCCAATTCTGCCTTGCGCAGCAGGAATTCGGCGTGGGTCGCGTGCGACGGACACATTGCCGCACCGACGGTAACAAACAGGGCCAAACGGTGGTCGCCGGATTCGACCGGCACCTCGAGCCGGCGGAAAAGTTTCTGCACCGCCAGCTCGGCGTGACCTTGGTTGAGGATGCGCGGCAGGATCAGCGCAAATCGATTGTCGCCGATTCGGGCCGCGTAATCCTGGGTACGCGCCACTGCTGCGACTTGCTTTGCCAGGTGTTGCAGCACGTGGTCGCCGAAGTCGTAACCACTCGCGCCATTGATCTGCGCGAAGTTGTCGATGTCGATGACGACAAGGGCCAGCTGGCTGTGCCTCTCGTTGGCATAGCTCATATGCCGGCGCAGGAGCGAGAGAAAGCTGCCTCGGTTGTGCAGCTGGGTCAGCTCGTCTTGGATGTCCTTCATGCTGTCACGCTAATCCAGGAACAGCTCCGCGGGATCGATGCCGAATGCGCCTTCCTGCAGGCCGCGCTTGATATTCAGCATCTGTCCGCCGACTTCTTCCAGTGTCAGGCTCAGATCGATGGAATGGAATTCCCGCAGCGGCGCCTTGTCGGCATCCAGCAGGATCATGACGTTGGGCCGTAGGCGCTTGAGATCGTGCACCGCGGTCACGACACCAACGCGGCCATCGGACAATTCCACCAGGGAACCGGACGGATAAATCCCGCACGTCTGGATGAACTGCTCGACCAATTCTGCCTGGAACATGCTGTCGCGCGACTGATACAACTCCATCACAGTCTGGTGTGGTGAGCGGCTGTCGGCGTAGGAATGAATGCTGGTCATTGCGTCGTAAATGTCGATCAGCCCGAGGATGCGGCCGAACATCGGGATTGCGTTGCCGAGCAGCCCGTTCGGATACCCCGTGCCATCGTGGCGCTCGTGGTGGGTGGCGACCGCCTCGACGATCCTGTGCGGCACATTGGGCGTCTTCTCCAGGATGTCGATCCCGTACTGCACGTGCGCACGCATCTGCAGGTGGTCGGCGTCGTCGAATACGGAGGATTTGTTCAGCAGTTCAATGGGCAGTTGGGTCTTGCCGACGTCGAACAACAATCCGCTCAGCGCGAGTTCGCCCAGCTCATCGCGGTTCATGCCCAGGTGCCGGCCGAAACTGGCCGCCCAGATCGAACATCCCAATGCATGCTGGTATGCGTAATCACTCTTGCGCTTGATCGTCTTGAGCCAGATGAACGCCGCGGGATTGCGGGTGATCGAGTCGACCATCGCCTCGACCCCGTCCTTGAGTATCTTCAGGTCCAGGTCGCGACCGTTCTGGAGGTCGAGCATCACTTCCGCAATGCCGCTTTCCAGGCTCTGATGCGCTTTTTCCGCGGCGGGTAACTCGGCTTCGAAGTTGTTCTTGAGATCCCAGTTTGTCCGCCGCAGGTCCGCGATCGCGTCATGGCCGCGTGCTTTCTCCACAAGGTCCGATGCTCCAAGCAATACATAACGCGCGTCGGGCGATTTGCCTCGGGCGACGTCGACATGCACAAAGTGACAAAGGCGCTGCACCCTGGCAATGTCTTCCTCGGAGCTGATCATCAATCCTTCCAGTGGAAAGGATGTGCCCAGCCATGGCCTATCCAGGCGCGTGACGTACATGCCGACCGCCAGACCCGCGACGCTGATCCTGAATTCCTGTGAATATGAACTCACCGTCACCCCCCTTTGGTAACGCTTCGCGTTCGAGCGTACCTCAAAGAGGACGTCGTGATGGGAAGCCTGTTCAGGCGGAGCATCGCGCTTCGCCTTCGATATTTGTCGCCACGCCAGAGCGATTGCGCGTCGCGGGCCTATTCCATCGTCAGGCCGTTGGCTTGGGGATGCTGCGCGGCCGAGGTTAGCACCACGCGATTTCGCCCGGCGCGTTTTGCCTCGAGCAAGCAACGATCCGCGCGCTCTGCAAGATCCTCCAGGGACTCCTCGGCCCTGCTTGTGAGGGCAGCGCCGATACTGATCGTGATGGAGATCGGGCCGGCCCGGGTTGGGAATGGCGTACTGGCGACCGCGCAACGAATCCGCTCCGCAAGAATCGTCAGTTCATCTTCCGAGCCGGCCTCCACGATCACGCCGAATTCCTCGCCGCCCTGTCGCGACGGAATGTCGCCGGGGCGGGAGTTCTCCTGGATCAACTTACCCAGGCACTTCAGGACATCGTCACCGGCACCATGCCCATGCGTGTCGTTGACGGATTTGAAATGATCCAGGTCCATGCACAGGCAACCGATGTACGTCGTCACTAGGTGCTTGGTGCGCGCGCGCCGTCGCTCCATCCGCCGCGACAAACCACGGCGATTGAGCAAGCCGGTCAAGGTGTCGTAGTCCGCCATGCTCTGGAGTTCATCGAGCAGGGTCTGGTTGATCAGGAACAGCAGGCAGCCGGCCTGCAAAATATTCAGCGCGATGAAGATCAGCAGCCAGAACACATTGGCCGGTATCAGGCTGGACTGGATATGCCATGCGGGCACGATCAGAAAGGCGCGTGTCAGCGAGGCGGCGGCGGATAGAGCGAAGGTTGCAGCAGCGCCAAACCGGATCAATCCCCCGTCGCGTTGCCATGCGTCCCAGAATGCGACCACGGTCAGCGCCTGAAACAACGCGGTGACGCATGCCGTCAATGCCAACGAGATGAACGTCGATCCAAGCGATACGGCGGTCAGGGAGAGCACCGTTGCGATCAGGCATGCCGCGATCGCAAACGCGGCGCGCGGAACGAGTCCCAGGTAACGCCGGATGCCGATGTACAGGATGGCGTAGCCGAGCGGTCCACCGAGATGGCCGATCGGCAGGCTGGCGTTGTGGCCGATGTAGAGGCTCGCGAATTCGCGAAGAAACTGCGACACCGCATGGATCGCGAAGGCAATCGCCCACAGACCGACGCCTTCCTTGTGCCGCGCCTGTCGCGCGCCGACAAACACCAGCAACGCCAGGATCAGGCTGACAACCTGCAGGACGACAAGCAGCGTGTTTTCGGGCGTATCCACCGATCCTACTGTCTGGCAATCGGTGGACGGAAGAAAGAGTGTTCGCTCAAGCCTGGACCATGATCTTGAAGCCGCCGTAGATCATCCGCTTGCCGTCAAAGGGCATTTTCTTCGGATCCATCATGTCGGCCAGGCGCGGATCTTTCATCACCTTGGCAATGATGCGATCGCGGGCCGTGCGCGACTTGTAGACGATCCACGAAAATACCGCGACCTCGCCTGCCTTGAGCTTGACCGCCTGCGGGAACGAGGTGAGCTTACCC
>JBEPVT010000062.1:0-25872 GCA_041690895.1 Gammaproteobacteria bacterium | reverse complement strand
TGATCCCTTGTCATCTTGATTGACGCGCACCGGTCATCTTGAATGTCGCGCCATAAGTTGCGCAGATCCTCAATCGTCGCGGTATCGGGCGAGCGGCGCAGATACCGCGCAAAGTGCAGCACGTGGCGGATATACGCGGACCGCGTCTTCGGTGAGAGCTTGCGCATGCGCATGTCTTCAATCATGCGTTGACGCAGCGGGAATGCTTCTGAGTTGGATCGGTTCATAGCTCTGCTCCAGTTGCAAAAAGAGGCGGATTGCCTCCTCTCCCAACATACAAAACAGAACCTCAAAACTCAGCTTCTTTCTCCAACCCCGGATCGAAGCCCCCTACCGCGCGAGCGGTTTAGTGTGCGCCCGCGAAGGCGGGCCATTTGCAGGGTGAAAGTCCCTGTCGAGGTTGACCACAGCCTCGTAGCCGAAGGTAACTGCGTCGTCGCGAGACGAGGTGGAGAGCAACTGGAAGCGAACTTGTTGGTCCGTAGGATGACGAACCTGTTTCGGCGGAGTATGGCGGCGAGCCTGCACTAAAGTGGCGAAGCCTGGAAGTAACGCATCGCGCTGACGTGGTGATGAAAGCGGCGATGTGGCGTACGACGTGGTTGAGGACGGAACGATAGGAAGATGGCACGAGATAAGCGGGGAGACCTGCCGGCGCGGTGAACGCCGGTAGGAGTCAGAGTCCCAATAGTACCGATCACGGAGAATGTGTTTGCACCGTGGAGACATGCGTCAGAGTAAAAGACGCATCAGGGAAGTGGGGCAGGAAAGTTGATAGTTGAAGACCAGACCGGAGCAGAAATATGAAAGTTGAAGCATCGCCAGTGTCGGAAACGACTAAACAAGATGCAGGTGCGCTGGGAAGCTGCGTGCAGTGGAAATTCGTGCCAGCTCCAATCTGGACGGAAGCTATGTTGGCTGCTCTACGAAGAGGAGTTCGAGGAGGCAAATGGCATAGTTTGATCGATAAAGTTTATCGGCTTGAAACCTTGGAGCTTGGATGGGTCCAGGTGGAGAAGAACGCTGGGGCGGCTGGAGTGGACCGAATGAGCGTGGAGCGATTCGCGCAACGGCGGCGATACTATTTGGCCGAACTGGCAGAGGCATTGCGGGACGGGAGTTACTGCCCGTTGCCGGTACGACGTGTTTACATACCCAAGGGTAAGAAGCAGCGCCCGCTCGGTATACCCGCTGTCAAAGACCGCGTGGTTCAGGCAGCACTAAAACTGGTAATCGAGCCAATCTTTGAGCATGAATTCGAGCCCAGGAGCTATGGCTTTCGGCAAGGTTTAGGCTGCAAGGATGCGTTGCGCGAAGTGGACCGCCATTTGAAAGCGGGCTACTCCTGGGTCGTGGATGCGGATCTGCAAAGCTACTTCGACACGATTCCACATGATCCCCTTCTCGCGAAAGTGGGAAAGCGTATCGGGGATGGTCACGTGCTGGGACTCATTCGGGGCTTTCTCAAGCAAGACATTATGGAAGATTTGAAGCGGTGGACGCCGATTTCCGGGAGTCCACAAGGGGCCTTAATCAGCCCTTTGATCGCGAACGTTTACCTTCACGAACTGGACGTAGCAATGCACGAAGCCGGGTTGGTAATGGTGCGATACGCCGACGATGCCGTGGTGTTGTGTCGCAGTCGAGAGGCAGCGGAAGCAGCGCTCGCTCGTATGCGTGCTTGGGTGAGTGAGAACGGTCTGACGTTACATCCCGACAAGACTCACATCGGGGATTGCCGGGTGAAGGGTCAGGGGTTCGAGTTTCTGGGCTACCGGTTTGAAGCCGGGCGACGTTTGGTGCGCAAGAAAAGCCTGATGGCGTTACGGGATAAAGTTCGTGACCGCACACCGCGCAATCGCGGTGGTTCCATCGAGAGCGTCATTGCGTCGATCAACCCGACTCTGAAGGGTTGGTACGCCTACTTCAAACAGGCCCACCCGTTCACATTCCCGTCAATCGACAGCTTTATTCGACGTCGCTTGCGGGCCATGTTGCGGAAACAGAAGCACCGATCGGGGCAAGGCCGATGTGCTGCCGATCATAAACGATAGCCAAATTCCTTCTTCGCTAATCTTGGGCTGTTCACGATGTTCGAAGCCCATCAGGTTGCGCGCCAATCCCGATGTGGAAACAACTGACTGGAGAGCCCGTCGCGGGAGAACTGCACAGCGGGTTCGGAGGGAGGGGACGGCTCGCGCCGTTCCCTACCCCTATCCGCTGGCCGATGACGGTCGGATTTTGTTGGGCAACCGCAGGCCCCGCGCTAAGCCGCGCACGCAACTCCTCCAGATCGCGGCTGATCCGTTCGTGGAGAATGGTGGAGGGGGAAGGCTCCTTTCACCCTCGACGAGATGCGTCTGCACTAGCGCGACGAGGGTACGACACGAATGCGCCGTATTCGATTCCTGTTGGTTTCGATAGCTGTGATGGCACATATTTCAATTCTATTGGCGCACATATTGACTTATGCGTCAATCCCACTATTCTTTTGGCGCATAACTGATATTTGCGCCAGAAAATGCCTAAACAACTACCCAAAGATCTGCTGCAGCGCGTCATCGTGGCGCTGGTGCGCGCAGTCGACGGCCTTTCCATCGAGGAGCTGACCCAGTCGCTCGCGCCCGCCATCAGCCGTCGGTCGCTACAACGCAGATTGGCCGAATGGGTAGCCGCCGGCGTCCTCCGCGCCGAAGGCGCGAGGAAAGGAAGGCGTTACGTCCTTTCCAAATCAAACAATGTAAGTGCGCCCCTCGAGGAGGTTAAGCCGACTACAAGCGGAGAGACTTATGTTCCAACTTCCCATGACGGACGCGAGATTCGCGAATGGGTGGACCGGCCGATCGTTGATCGGCCGCCCGTGGGGTACCAGCTTGAATTCCTCGATCGATACCAACCTAACGTAACGGCCTATCTGCCAGAAACACTGACTCGCCACCTGCGCTCGCTTGGCGAGTCCAACACTGATAGACAGCCCGCCGGCACCTACGCTCGGTCAATCCTGGAGCGCTTGTTGATCGATCTGTCGTGGTCCTCCAGCCGGCTCGAAGGCAACACGTACTCTTTGCTGGACACACAGGAGCTGATCCGTGCCGGAAGTCCCGCGCCGGGCAAAGATCCGAAAGAAACTCAAATGATTCTGAATCACAGAGTAGCGATTGAGCTTTTGGTGGAATCTGCAGAGGAAATTGGCGTGAATCGATTTACTCTGCTTAATCTGCATGCGTTGTTGGCGGACAACCTCCTGGATGACCCGCGGACTGCGGGGCGCTTGCGTGAAACGCCTATCGCTATCGGTGCGTCGACCTACCTTCCAACTGCCATCCCGCAATTAGTCGAGAACCAATTCATTACGCTGCTAAATAAAGCATCCGCCATTGAAAATCCGTTCGAGCAATCTTTTTTTCTGATGGTCCAACTTCCCTATCTGCAGCCATTTGTCGACGTGAACAAGCGCGTGTCACGACTTGCTGCAAATATATCGCTCATCAAGACGAACCTGATCCCGCTCTCGTTCATCGATGTTCCGGTCAAGGCCTACATTGACGGCTTAATCGGTGTCTACGAACTAAATCGAGTTGAGCTCCTGCGCGACGTCTTTGCCTGGGCATACGAGCGCTCATCACGCCAATACAAAACAATTCGGGAATCATTGCCGGAGCCGGATCCTTTCAGGTTGCAATATCGATCGGCGTTGATCGAACTGGTGTCACAAATTGTACGACAAGGACTGCAGCCCTCTCAGAAAAGCATCGAGATGCTTGCCGCACCTTTGGTGTCTCCTTCGGATCTATCGAAATTCACCGAACTCGTCGGAACCGAACTCACCAACTTGCATGAGGGAAACATCGCTCGATTTCGGCTGCGGCCAAGCGAATGGAAGAAATGGCGGAATGAGCGCGGTGAGGATTGAGCCGCATAATTCGAATTCGACACGCGAACTCGAATTCTGGGCCGGGCGAAGCAACCCCCGCGCCCCAAACGGCCTTTTAAAAGGGGTTTTGCTCAGCCCCGACCGCAATTTCCTGGGTAACTCAAATGCGGCTCGTAAAGTTACCCAGGAAGTTACCCTGGTTTTTCTCGATCGGTACCGATCTTTGCCGATCGTTAGCGACCAGGGTTTGTAGGTCAATTCGAGTCCGATACACCTGTTTTTCCAGTGTTTTGGCCCGAATGCCGCCCCTCCCCGATCGTTACCGATCGTTGCGGATTAGTGGGCCCGCTCACCATCGAATTAAACCAGAAAACGCCTGTTTTTATAGGCATTTCTCCAATTCGAATATCGCAGTTACTCCCAAAGTTACTCCCAGTAATCGCCTGAGAGATTCGGGCGAAAAGCAGTCAAAACCCAAGAGGTCGATGTCGTGGAAGCACAAGAGAATCAAGACAAGGCGTACCAAGCTCCGCGTCCCGCACCATGGCGCACCAGATGAGCCTTGCCCACAAGCGCGATCACGTGATCTTTTATGGTGTTTCGGCTTGCGCCGGTTGCCTTCGTGATGTCGCTGATCGTGACATGACCGTGTTCGCGGCAGAGTTCAAGGATTTGTACCGATAGCTCGGGTAGATCGCCAAGCAAGATGCGTTCACGTTCGATCTTCTTCTCAAGACGTGATTTCTGTTCGGTCAGAGCGCTGAGAAAATACACCAGCCAGGGCTGCCAGTCCGGTTTAGCCGATCTGATCGTGCCTTGCGTTTGCCGAAGCGAGACGTAGTAGCGCTCCTTGGTTTGCTCAACGACGCTCTCGAGCGAGCTGTAAGGCACGTACGCATAGCCGCTGCGCAAAAGGAGCAGCGGCGTGAGAACTCGCGAGAGTCGTCCGTTGCCATCCTGGAACGGATGAATCGCCAGGAACGCGACGATGAAGACGGCGATGATGATCAGCGGGTGGACGGCTTGGTCGCAGAGCGATTTGGCAGTCCACGCGATAAGGGCCGACATCTGGCCGGGAGTGCTGAATGGCGTCGCGGTCTCAAACACGACGCCGAGGTGTTTGCCGTCGGCGTCGAATGCCGCTACATCATTCGGAAGAGTTTTGTATTCGCCTCGGTGGCGCTCATCCTTGGTGGAGTATTTCAAAAGGTCGCGGTGCAGTTGCCGAACGTGATTTTCGGTCAGGTCGATGGCCTCCCAGGAGGCAAAGACGGTCTCCATGGCGTCAGCGTAGCCGGCGACTTCCTGCTCATCGCGGGTAGCGAACGACTTAATGTTCAGGTTGGAGAGAAGCCGTTCCACTTCCCTATCGGTGAGCTTCGCACCCTCGATACGGGTAGAAGACCCAACGCTTTCGATAGTCGCCACGCGCCGCAGGGCAAAAAGCCGTTCCGGCGCGATACGTCCGATCGCGCGCCAGGCGCCCTTGAATTCATCAATTCCACCGACCAGTTTCAACAGGCCAGGGGTTATGATTAGACTCGCAATATTGGGCGCACCATCCATTCATACCTCCAATTCCATCCAATTTACTATCTCATGCGTATCTCCAATTGTCCATCCAATTCCATCCAATTTGCGTGCTTTCCAGATGACCCGAACAGTTGCCTGGCGGTTACCTGCATCACTTCCCAAAATTAACGCGGACTGCGTTTAGCCCCGCTTTCTTCGACTCGACTGGCACTCGCGCTGACCAGTCTCACTAACACCTGACGCGAGGGTATGGGATCGAAAAGCTGAAGCGTCGAGGAAGTCCAAGTGCTCGTCGTCGTATCGGACACCACCTCGCCGCCTCACAGTTTAAGAAGTTATTTCAAAAGCAATTTCCCCAAGAGTCCGACCAGCGCGAACTGCTCCATGAGTGAAGATGGCATGCCGGCGCATGCCTCCGAATCAATGAGCGCATATTCACTGAAGAACGCGGATCATCATGTATCCCATTTTATCCTGCTTGCCGTTCTCTAAATATTGAGTGACCGATACCCGCACCATTTTATCTGACAAAAATTCGAAGAAAATCTCGGCAGGCAATCCTAAACAGGAACTTCCCGATCTCTTACCATCAATGGTGATCTTGCTAGATTTCAAATTCGGCCCTAAAGGGTTCGCCGCCACTTCTGCTGGCGTCGCACCTGCGCCTACGAATTCATATAAATGCCACTGACGCCATTTGCAATAGGAGTGCGTCGTTATACGGAAGAGCCATTTCTCTCCTTCTGTCTTGATCTCAAATCCAAACGGTATTGGCGGTGTGTCAGCGCTTCCTTTCCACGTTCCTTCTAAAACTCACGAATCTCGTGGCCAGGTTCTGTAAACGGTGGCGGGGGAACATAGGGATGACCCATGCTTGAGGGCGGCGCAGATACGGCAATTCCAAATTCTCTCGGAAGCTCCGCCGGCAACGCGACAATTTGACCATTCGTCTTTCGAATTTCGACCGTAATACTTTTCGGCCGAATGCTGCCCTCAAGCTTGGGCAAATTATTATCAAATATCACCCACCACAGTTCGTCGCCATCAACAACATTGCCATTCCCGGCGACGAACAACGAAGAATCATACTTTTCTTCCATATAAAGACGAGCCAGCCGCTCGGCAAATTTTTGCGAAATAAAGCAGCCGTGGAAGTTCTGAAGATACATGGCTATGCCCAAGTCTTTGGGATCAGCCTTGCATCCCGCCTTTGGCTGATCGTCAGCTATGGCAATTTGGGAGGCTCCAATCGCCATTAGAACTAAGATCATCGAAAGTCGGTTCAACATTTGTTCTGCCTTCGATTTGAACTCGAAATTCGAAGCGTCATTTAGGGATATCCGCCACCACGACAGCTTCGCCAATGAACCCGCCTTCCCAAAGAAAAAACGTTCCCGCCGCCCTAAACATTGCGGCGGATTGCCTCGCCGGAAAGAAATACGAATCCCAGCCGCCGACTATCGCCTGGCGCCAAAGGCGCGTCCCCCAGCAAAGGCCACCCGTCATAGCCGACAATCGGAGTGTCCTTAGAAAGGCAACAGGAACATCCCCAACCAGGCAAAGCTAAGGAGGCGCGACCGCCGCGGTCGGATGGGTACATGGTCACGTCAGCAGTGAGCTGCGCAGACATGCCTTTCAATTGTTCGGCGCATTCCATGCTAAGGCCGTAAGGTTAGCTGTTCGGTGAGACGTTGAACCTTTTTTGCTATGGTCTTCCACCGGTCGCGCGGAGCGTCGGCTACGGCCATTCGGAAAAGATCAGGATTCGGCATTTCCTAGGCCGCCTTCAAATACTTCTCGGCAACTTCGTCGTCATCGAGTTGCTCGGGTGCATCGAACAGCGCGAACCTAACTTTTGTCTTTGCCAGGCTCGACCCATTTCTAGCGGTCGCGATCCGCTTCGACCCTTACCTAGAATTCGACGCGCGAAATCGAATTAAGATCCGGAAGAGACTAGCTCGCTGGCGCTAGCACCGCTTTTTTGCGGCAACTACCCCGTTCCAAATCTGGCTCTGTGGGGGTAACTGTAATTCGGGACCTGGAGTTACCCCCAAAGTTACTTCCAAAATGCCTGGCTGCCCCCGATCCTCGCCGATCGTTAGCGACCAGGGTTTGTAGGCCAATTCGAGTCCGATACACCTGTATTTCCAGTGTTTTGGCCCAAATGCCGTACCTCCCCGATCGACCCCGATCTTCTCCGATCTTTACCGAATAGTGGGCCCGCTCGGACTCG
The DNA here is from genome assembly GCA_041690895.1 of Gammaproteobacteria bacterium. Lineage (GTDB taxonomy): Bacteria > Pseudomonadota > Gammaproteobacteria > Steroidobacterales > Steroidobacteraceae > Bog-1198. The sequence goes on along the minus strand of JBEPVT010000062.1, from coordinate 18,232 downwards.
AACCGAGGACCAAGGGATTCACTTCTGCCCCGCCGTTTCCAGAGGGAGTGGACTATCTCTTCACCCCAGTGGGGTGCGGGACGCTCTAGCCTGTTATTAAGCGCGGCTTGAACGCGCTCAGGTAGTCTCTGCACCTTCCGGCGGTGCACCGCCGGCTTGGCTCAGGGTTGCCATCAGCTTCGAAGCTGGTCAGGTTTCCCTGAATTCATCCCGTCCACTTCGCACCTTGCGATGCGAAGGCACCATTTATTGATGAGTCCCCTGCTCTAACCAACTGAGCTACAGGCCCGACAGCGCGCATCTTAACACGCCTCCTTCACGGTTCCGCAGGGCCATGGGTTATCGTACGCCGCCAGTGAAAACGCTACCGTTACCCGATTTGCCTATCAATGAGGCCCTCCCGGCACTCAACGATGCGTTGATTGCCCGCACCGCTGTGCTGCTCGAGGCTGCGCCAGGCGCCGGCAAGAGCACGATCGTCCCGATCGCGTTATTGCAAGCTCCCTGGCTCAAGCATCAGAGGATTTTGATGCTCGAGCCGCGCCGCATCGCGGCGCGCGCGGTTGCCATGCGGATGGCATCGCTCTTGGGAGAACCCGTCGGCTGCACGGTCGGGTTTCGCACTCGTCTCGAGACTCGCGTCAGCGGCGAAACGCGCATCGAGGTGGTCACTGAGGGCATTCTCACCCGCATGCTGCAAGAAGACTCCGCGCTCGCCGGGATTGGCTGCGTCATTTTCGATGAGTTTCACGAGCGCAGCTTAAACGCCGATCTCGGGCTCGCACTCTGTATCGAGAGCCGGCAGAACTTGCGTGAAGATCTGCGGGTGCTCGTCATGTCAGCCACGCTCGATCTGAAGCCGCTCGCGCGCCTGCTCGGGGAAGCGCCCGTCGTCTCGGCGCAGGGACGCAGCTTCGAGGTGGCAACGCACTATGTCCCAAGGCGCAGCGAACTGCATATAGAACTGCAAGTTTCGCAGCTCGTGCGCTCTGCCTTGCGCGAGCATGCGGGAAACATTCTGTGTTTCTTGCCGGGCGCCGCGGAAATCCGTCGCGTGCAGCGCACACTGGCGGAGTCTGACCTAGAGCGTGGCATTCGAATACTGCCGCTGTATGGCGAACTCGATTCAGCAGAGCAAGATGCGGCGATTGCGCCGTCGACTCCCGGCCAACGCAAAGTCGTGCTGGCCACGAGCATTGCCGAGACTAGCCTCACCATCGAAGGGATTCGCGTCGTCGTTGATTCTGGAATGCGGCGTTTTTCTGAATTCGATCCTGCTACAGGCATGAGTCGACTGGTGACGGGAAAAGTGTCACAAGCCGCTGCGGATCAACGGCGCGGACGCGCAGGCCGATTGAGCGCCGGGGATTGCTATCGGCTTTGGTCGGAAGGCACGCATGCTTCGTTGGCCCCGCAGACGTCGCCGGAAATTCTGCATGCAGATCTCGCCCCGCTGGCGTTAGAGCTGTCCTGTTGGGGTGCGACGGATGCCAACCGCCTCGCATGGCTCGACCCGCCTCCCGCGGCGCCGCTCACGCAAGCGCGAGAGTTATTGCAACAGCTCGAAGCGATCGACGCGGCCGGGCGCGTAACCTCGCACGGACGGATTCTTGAAAAACTCGGCATGCATCCGCGTCTTGCCCATATGCTCGTCAAGGCACGCGATCTGGGCGCGGAACGTCTCGCATGCGATCTCGCGGCCATCTTGAGCGAGCGCGATATCCTGCGCGCCGGAGTCGGCGCACGCGATGCGGACCTGCGCCTGCGGGTTGCCGTGCTGCGCGGCGATAGCCGCGAGTTGCCGGCGACCGTTACGGTGGATGCTCGCGCCAGATCCCAGGCGCAGCGCAGCTCCAGCAATTGGCAGCGGGACCTCCCGCGCAATTCGTGCGACTCGGCTGATCCGCACCAAGCGAGCGGCATCCTGTTGGCCTGGGCGTATCCGGATCGCATTGCCCAAGCGCGCGGCGAGGGCGGACGGTACTTGTTGGCCAATGGCCGCGGCGCTCGCTTGGTCGAAGCACAGGCTTTGGCGAAGTCGGAATACATTGTGGCCGCAGAACTCGATGACGCAGAACGCGAGGCGCGAATCTTTCTTGCCGCTCCCATTGGCATCGATGATTTGAATAGGCATTTTGGCGCTCTCATTAGCGAATCGGCCGAGATCCGGTGGGATGAACGCGCGGGAGCGGTCAGTGCCAAACGAGAAAAACGCCTCGGTGCGCTGCTTTTGGCATCGTCCGACATGCGGGATCCGGATCCTGATCGGCTGCAGGAAGCGTTGCTCGTCGGATTCAAGCAAGTCGGCATAGAGGGTTTGCCGTGGACGAAAGAACTGCGTCAGTGGCGCGCACGAGTGATGCTGATGCGCCAATTTCAGGTGGCAGGCGCAGGCACATGGCCTGACCTGAGCGATGAGGCGCTGGGACGTAGTGTCACGGAGTGGGCGCCCGCGTGGATCATGGGCTTTACGCGGCGCGAACACTTTGCGCGGCTGGACTTGGGCAACTCCCTACGCTCCTTCATTACGCATGCGCAAGTGGGCGTCTTGGAGCGCGAAGCGCCGACTCACTTCACCGTGCCCAGCGGCTCTCACATCTCGATTGATTATCTGGACGGCGAAAATCCAACCTTGTCGGTACGACTCCAGGAATTATTTGGGTTGAGCGTGACGCCGACGGTCGCAGGCGGCAAACTGCCTCTGCTGCTTAAGCTGCTGTCGCCCGCGGGCCGGCCGGTGCAGATCACCAAGGACTTAGTGAGCTTTTGGAATCGCGGCTACCACGACGTGAAAAAAGACCTCAAGGGCCGATACCCCAAACACTATTGGCCGGATGACCCCTACACGGCCCAAGCCACGCGCCGGGCACGGCCGCGCTAAGATCCGCAGGGTCGTAACTCCAAGGAATTCTCGCCATGCATCGAACAACGTTATTTGCGGCTTTTCTAAGCTTGTTTTGGATGAGCCCTGCCGCTCCTGCCAGCACGAGCACGACTGTGGCGATGGATCCGGCGGCCGCGGCACGTTTCGCGGGGCTGGCGCTCAAATGCCTGCACACTGAATATCCCAATCACATCAGTCTTACGATGGACCGCGATGCCGATGCGCATCCTCCTCGCGAATTGACGCCCGCATTTTACGGATGCTTTGACTGGCACTCCGATGTCCATGGGCACTGGTTGCTGGTGCGTTTACTGCGATTGATGCCCGACGCGCCATTTGCCTCACAGGCGCGGACCGAGCTTGCGCGCAGCTTTACGGCAGAGAACATTGCCGGGGAACTTGAATATCTAAAACACGCAGGCCGAGCCTCATTCGAGCGACCATACGGCTTGGCTTGGCTGCTGCAATTGTCCGCGGAGCTGCGCGAGTGGAATGATCCGCAAGCAAAACAATGGTCCGCGACGCTGCAGCCTCTCGAAACGGAAGCGGGGTCGCGCATCAAGAGCTGGCTGCCGAAGCTGCATTATCCAATCCGCATCGGCGAGCACGATCAGACTGCCTTTTCATTTGGGCTGATATGGGACTGGGCGAGCGTGGCCGGCGATGCGCCAATGCGCGCGCTACTGAAAGACGCGGCGCAAAGATTTTACGTTAAGGATCGCAATTGCCCTTTGAGCTATGAGCCCTCCGGGGAGGACTTCCTCTCGCCCTGCCTCGCCGAGGCAGACTTCATGCGCCGGGTCCTTGATGCTAAGGCGTACGCCGCTTGGCTGTCGGCGTTTCTGCCCGGCATCACGCCAAGCACCACCGACTGGCTGCCACCGGGCGTGGTCACGGACCGTTCCGACCCTAAGCTCGCCCACATTGACGGATTAAACTTAAGCCGCGCTTGGATGCTGGAAGGAATTGCGCATGGATTGCCCAAAGGCGATCAGCGAGTCCCCGTGCTTCTCAGCATTGCCGCACAGCATCGAAACGCCGCGTTACCGGCGGTTACGGGCGAACACTACGAGGGAGGCCACTGGCTGGGCACATTCGCGGTTTACCTGACGAGCGCCGCAGGCCTGCACTGATATAATTAGGGCAAAGAACCGCATGCAGGAGCGCACACACGTGTCAGATCATACCGAGATGGATCGCGCCGCTTTCACGGCGATGACCGAAAGCACACCAGGCGATTGGCAAAAGATCGCCACAGCCGCGAACGCATTCAACGGCGATCTCGCAAATCGCGTTCTGGCTCATCTGCAAATGCTAAAAGGGGATTGCGGCGGATTTTCGGTGGATCGGCTGGAGCACTCGTTGCAATCCGCCACGCTCGCATACCGCGACCGGATGGACGAGGAATACGTTGTCTGCGCCTTGCTGCATGACATGGGCGACATTCTCGCTTCAACCAATCATGCCGAGCTGGCCGCGACCGTATTGAAGCCCTTCGTTTCGGAGGAAAACTGCTGGCTGCTGCAGCATCACGGCATCTTTCAGGGCTACTACTTTTTTCATCACTTAGGGCTGGATCGAAACATGCGCGAGCAATTTCGCGGTCATCCAAGCTTCGAGCATACTGCGCGTTTTTGCGAGCGCCACGATCAGAATGCGTTCGACCCGAACTACGCCACGATGCCTCTGGAATTCTTCGTACCCATGGTGCAACGGATCATGGCACGGCCGAAGCGCTCAATTTATCTGCGTGAGGGACAGTCCCAAATCAAGCAGCCGCTGCAAGCCTAAGATTTCACCGCCGCCATTTCGGCGGCGTCGTTTTCGACGGCGATAAGCGCGGGCGTGCGCCAGCCGCTGCGAACTCCCCAGAAATAAAAGGCGAGCGAGGTTACTGCCACGCACAGCTGATCCCAGCCGTAGCCAAGATAGCCGTGCCCTTCGAACTCTTTGCTTCCGGCCCAAGATAACACCGTGATCGCGATGAGATACGCGAGCAGCCACCACGACGCGCGCAGCTGCCGGCCGAAGTCGCGCCAATTGCCCTTGGCTTGATAGTACAAGTACACCGGCAGGGGCAATATCAGCAGCAACATAATTTCGCCTGTGTGCGGCCAGCGCGCCCAGAACAACATCAAGGTGGCGAGCACGAATGCCAAGGGTGCGAGCAGCGGCAGACCCGGCACTCGCAACGGGCGATGCAAGTTGGGCGCCGTGCGCCGTAGCACGATCACGCTGATCGGTACTACCAGGTAAGTAATAATGGTGGCCACGGAAATCACCGCGGCAAGCTTGCCCCAGCCCCGAAAAAAGAACAGGAAAATAAAGGATACGAGCAGGTTGAACCACATCGCCGGCCGCGGAATACCGTACTTTGGATGCACGCGGCCGAATACTTCGGGGACCGTGCCGCTACGCTCCATGGCATAAATCATGCGCGCAGTAGTCGCCGTATAGGTGCTGCCGGTTCCGCTGGGACTGACGAACGCGTCGGCGTACAGCAGGATGGCCAGCCAATTCAGATTCAATGCCAATGCAAGTTGCGCGAACGGGGAGCTGTACTCCAGCGCCGCCCACCCCTCGCCCAAATGGTCCGGGGACACGGAGCCCAGAAACGCCACCTGCAGCATCAAGTACACGACTGTGCTTAAGGCGATGGAGCCAAAAATCGCAAATGGCACGCTGCGACCCGGATGGCGCGCCTCGCCCGCCAAATTGACCGGGCTTTGGAAACCGTTGTAGCTGAATACGATGCCGCTGGTCGCCACCGCCGTGAGAATTGCCGCCAAGTTGCCCACATGTTGTCCGCCATGCACGCCGATGTGAAAGTTCTGCGGATGAAACCCGTTACACACCAGGGCAATCGCCGTCGCTGCCGGCACGATGAGCTTGAAGAAAGTAATGGCGCTGTTGGTGTCCGCAAACACCTTCACGCTCCAGAAGTTCACCAAAAAATAGAGCACCACCAGCACGGCGGAAATCGACAGTCCCGCGACGCTGAGTTCGCCTTGACCATTGGCGGCGTGCACATACAGAGAATGCGCCCAGGCCCACGGCCATGAGCTCATATACTGCACGGACGCCTCAGCCTCCACCGGAATCACCGAGACGATGGCGATCCACGCGGCCCAGCCGGCTACGAAACCCACCAGCGTGCCATGCGAATAGTGTCCGTAACGTACCGCGCCACCGGACTCCGGGAACATGGCGCCCAACTCGGCGTAGGTGAATGCGACAAACAGAATGACCACCGCACCGATGATCCAGGCGTAGACCGCACCGGGGCCGGCCAACTGAGCAGCGCGCCACGCACCAAACAGCCAGCCCGAACCGATGATGGAACCTAAGCCCGTGAACATCAGCGCGATCGCGCCAACGTCACGACGGATCGCACTTTCATTCGACATTAATGTTCTCCTTGACGGACTGTAACGGTTTTGCACGGCTCCCCGCGCACTACGGCCGAGCCAAGAACTAGGCTGCGGCCTCGTCCTCACATCCATGCTCGCAGCGATCTCTTTCGATCTGCAGGGTGGCGTGCTGGATTCTAAAGCGACGCTTCAAATCCGGAGTCAGCGAGGTCAATAGCGCGTCTTCTGCACCCCGATCCGGCACGACCAAGTGTGCGGTCAAGGCAATGCTGGTGGTGCTAAGCGCCCAGATGTGCAAATCGTGCACGTCGGTCACTCCTCGCTGATCGGCGAGATACGACATCACCGCGGTCGAATTCACGCTCGCGGGCACACCATCGAGTGAGAGAGTCAGTGAATCCTGCAACAGCCGCCAAGTGCCGATCAAGATCACCGCCACGATCACCAAGCTGACAATGGGATCGAGCAGGCTCCAGCCGGTCAATATGATTAACAAACCTGATACCAAAACGCCCGCCGAAACGGCGGCATCGCTGAGCATGTGAATATAGGCGCTTCGACGATTGAGGTCGCCATGACTGCCGGCGTGAAGCATCCACGCGCTGAGGCCGTTTAGGACGATGCCAATCGCGGCGACCATCATCACAATCCGTCCTGCTACCGGCGGCGGTGATCCAAGGCGGCTCACCGCCTCCCACGCAATCGCACCACAGGCCAAAAGCAGCAGCACCGCATTGGCCAGCGCGGCCAACACCGAAGAGCGTCCCAGTCCGTAGGTAAACTTGGCGCCCGGCGGTCGGCGTCCCAGCAGCAAGGCGCCCCAAGCGCAAACTAGGCCCAAAACATCGCTTAGGTTATGACCCGCATCCGCTATCAACGCTACCGAATTCGATACGAAGCCGAATCCGCCCTCAACGAGCACAAACACCAGGTTGAGGGCCACCGCGATCCCCATGCGAAGATTGATGCCGTCCGGTGGGATAGCGTGCCCATGTCCATGCCCGTGCGCATGCGCATCTGCATGCTCGTGCTCGTGCTCGTGCTCGTGCTCGTGCTCGTGGCTATCCGCCCGCTGATCATGGGCATGATGCGCCTGTCCATGACTGTGGTCATGGTTGCGATCATGGTGCTCTTTATGTTCCATCGGGTTCCTATTCCTTCAATGCTCGAATGTCTGCATGCGCCACAGGGCAGGAAAAAAAACGCGCGCCCACAAAACGGTAACTATCATTGTGGCGACACCGCCGATCACAATGGCAGGCACCAGACCAAACCACGCAGCCGTGGTACCCGACTCGAACTCTCCGAGTTCGTTCGATGCGCCAATAAACACTGAGGTAACCGCACTGACTCGCCCGCGGATTTCATCCGGTGATTGCAACTGCACGAGCAGCGAGCGGACAAACACGCTGATCATGTCCCCTACCCCCAATATGACCAAAGCAATCATGGCCACCCAAAACAGATGCGTAAGCCCCAGCACTACGGTCGCCATGCCAAATGCTGCAACGCCCGCGAACATCGTGACGCCGATCTTGCGCGAGACCGGCCGAAACGCCAGCAAAACCGCAGTGGCGCCTGCGCCGATGCCAGGCGCCGCCCGCAAGTAACCAAAGACATCCGGCCCGGCGTGCAATACATCCCGCGTATAGGCGGGCAGCAGTGCCGTTGCACCGCCGAACAATACCGCAAATAGATCCAGCGAGATGGCTCCCAGTACCGTTTTGCGCAGCCAGACGAAGCGCAGGCCCTGTAACAGGGTGGACCAGGCAAGCACGGATCGGGCGGAGGGCGCTCGGCGCTTACGAATGAGAAAGACCATGGCAATGGCCGCCAGCAACAAGCTCGCTGCAGCGCCGTAGACCACGCCGGCGCCGCTGTTCTGCCCAAGCCGGTCTCCGGCAAGCGCATACAGGATACCCCCGATGCTTGGGCCGACTATGACCGCAACCTGGTTGGCTGAGGAGTTGATCGCGAGCGCATTGCGCAGCGACGCGCTAGGAACGATGGTCGGCACGAACGATTGCGCAGCCGGCATTTGGATGGCTCTAGTCACACCGAGAATGGCGAGCACCGCGAAGATCGGCACGGTGGTGCTGATGTTCGTCCACGCAAAACCAAGCAGCAGCAATGTGCATATCGCGTAGCCGCAATGGCCGATCATGATGATCATGCGCCGATCGAACTGATCCGCGACATGCCCGGAGAACAAGACCAGGCATAAAAACGGCAGAAATTGCGACAATCCGATTAACCCGAGATCAAGCACCTGCCCGGTCATCTGATACACCTGCCAGCCCACAGCCATGATGACCATCTGCGTGGCAATCGAGGCGAAAAACCGGGAACCCAGATATAGCGCGAAGTCGCGATTCTTAAGTACCGAGAATTCGCCGGTCACAGTCCCAATTCGCCGACGGAGGGATGATTGTCCATGTCAACTTCTTTAGGTTGGCAGCGTGCTGATCATACGCTGCGGGTTCGCTGCAAGATCCTGCGTGAACAGCACATTCAACAATAGGCTGCGGCTGTGCTGCAATCCCTGCAAATGTTCGGCAAACTCTCCGGGGCCAAGAAACCGAATTGGGGCGCCAAACACGTAAGCCGATTTGAAATACGTTTCGACCGTTTCAACGAATTCGGTCGCGCTGCTGCCTTGCTCACGCAGCTGTTCTGGCGAGAATTCAACATAGAGATTTTTGGTCCTGGCCAAGCTCATCTGCGCCCCGCGCATCACGGCCACCTCGCTGCCTTCGGTGTCCATCACAATGAGATCGATCGAGGCCCACTCCGCCGGAATGGTTCTATCGAGCGTTTCCAAGCGCACCGTGATTTCTCCGTCCGCCGACGCGACGCGGCTGTTGCCGGTGTTGATGTCATTTTCGGTAAACTGGATTTGTCCCGCTCGATCCCCCAACGCAGTATTGACGATCACCGCTGCTTCGATGCCATTGAGTGCGAGATTCATGGTAAGCAACCGAAAGTTGCGCGGACTTGGCTCGTAAGCGACCAGCGAGCGTGTCCCGGAAACACGGGCAAGTGGAATCAACACGGCACCGATATGCGCGCCGGCGAAAATCACGTGCGACTTGGCATCGAGCAGTTGCTTCAGCCAAATTATCTGCGGCCAGTCGTATTCTCCGTTCTCGAGCAAGGAGCGCGAGACATTAAAGTCTCCGGCGTGCACGCATAGGCGGCCATTTTTCGTCTCGGCGACGATTGCGATGGCGTGCTCACCCAGCGATTTCGCGCGCCAACGGCCGCGCAAACGTCTTGAGAGCCGCTTCATATACGGATTTCTCACTCAAAAATGCCGCGAGACATACAGCGTTGCACTCTCGATCTTGTAGAAGGTTTCCGGGCGCTCGCCTTGTACATCGCTGGCCAATAGGTGATCGCGCGCCAGATTCTGCGCGTAGCGGAAGTCCAAATTCAGATCCCAGCCCCGCAGGACATTTCGCCATTGGCCGCCCACGCCGGCGTACACCGACGTCGCCGGCGTCTCCACGTTGTAACGCGCGACGCCGCCAAACACGTTGAGGGCAATCGGGCCGTCAAATCGATGCCGGTAATCGAGGGCCCGCAGGCCGATGAGCAAGTGGCCGTCGACTTGATCGAATTCGGCGCGCACGCCGAGGTCATTGCTTTCAGAAACGGCGCGGCGTGCACCAAGACCCAAGTGCGGACCATATGCCAGTTGCGAGGTTGTGATTGGCACCGCCTTTTGCACGTCGGTGCGCACCTTGTTGGCATTGGCGCCGGCATCGACGAATACTTCAGCGCCGTGGTGGTCCGCATCGTTCACGCTGGCCTCGTCATCGCCAGCGTCCGGGTCGCGCGTGCGCGCGTCTCCGCCGTAGCGAACGAAGCCCGAGAGACGGGAAAATGAACTTCCGTAGACGTCTCGGCCGCCGAGAGCCTCGCCGCCGACCACAACGCCATTCCACGGCCGGGAGTAGCGAATGGAAAGATCGTAGTAGTGATCGTACGGGAATGCGCCTGGCGTGGGCACATACGTGCGATTGTCGCCGCCGTAGTACGTCTGATTCTGCAGCAGGCGCGCGCGCGCTTCGAGGTACCCGCCGAAGGGCGGCTCCCAGCCCACGCGCAGCATCTGGCTCCGCGCGCCCACACCATCGCCGAATTTGCGCTGATCCGCGCCCCAATTCCCCAAGACCAAGCGGTCGTTGGTCAAGCCGCCCAGAAAAATATTGTGGACGTACCAAATATTCGACCATTCGGAAATTTCGTATGTGGCATCGAAATAGCGAAAAATGCGCGGGAAATCGATGCCCGCCGAGGTCGCGGGACTGCCTAGGAGATAGCTGCCGCCGTCCGAATTGTCCTCTCCCGCATATTGAAAATACACCGCGAAGGGTATCTTGGCAGGCACGATGAAGCGGCTGACATACGACGCCTCTTGATTGCCTTGCGTCTGCGATAAACCGCTGGGCCTGAAGAAGTCCCGCAATAGAAAACGCGCCGAGGATGGCAGACCATCAGCGCCACCATACTGCAATTGTCGATTAACCCCGAGCGACCAACCGCTGAAGGGCTCTATCGAAAGCTGCGCGCCGAACAGTTTTGGGTTGCCGCGGGCTTCCAACCGGTTGTAGAGGATTTCTTGGGACGACATGCGCGCGAGAAAAAATTCGTACTGGAATCCCAAGCGCGTCAGCGGCTCGTAATTCGACAGCGTCACCGATGGCATGGTCGGTGCTTCGGTGCTGCTCAGTGAACTGCTGTCCGTCATCGGTGACCACCAGTGATCGCGATACCCGAAGTCGAGCTGCGCCCAGTTGGTGCCTATGCTGGCCATCGAGCCGGTCGGTGCCGTGCGGCCGCTGTATGAGATCCCGCCCGCGCTGATCAAAAAATAATCGGTTGGCTGCGCGTAGGCAATAACGGATAACTCATAATCGCTGTCCACCGGCATTCCGTGTTGATTCGGCAGCACCACTCCATCCTTGGCATGTGCGACGGATCCCGTGGCACTGGCGTGCGACACGGCGTAATCGCGCGAATAGCGCTCGAGGTACTTGGTCACCTGGGCGCACAGCGCTTTGTCGCGCTGGCACGCCTGCGGCAAAGCCAATTTAACCAGCTCGACGGAAAACGGGCGCTTGAGAATGGGCTCGTCGGCGAGGATCAGCACTCTTTCGATCTGCCGCTCGATCTGCGGCTCGAGGTTCATCGGCAGATACGCTGTTACGCCCCCGGCATTGGCTGCGTTCGATGCAGCCAGAAGCACGCAGGCGATTGCGAAAGCATGTCTACGGGGGGCCATGACAGTTTCAATGGCTACGCACGTCATCGGATTGGCGGAACGATCAGCGTCGCCGACCGGCACGCTGCGCGCGCCGCATCGGCAGAACAGGCCCGTGGGTTGAGGTATAGATCCAGGCAAATGTGCACCTCGCGCAGCCGCGGCGAATCCTGCCTGCTGCAGATTACGACAATTGATTGATCCGATAGCTTAGGATTGGCATGTACAAATTCCGCGGCGATGGCGCCGGGCGGCCGCTCGATGTCCCGAGTCGCGCCGGATAGGGACGCGGGCACGGAGATGCCGGCGTAGGCACGGCGCACCAGGGCAAAAAAATCCGCGGGACCTAAGCCGCTGCAGGTGCCATGTGCCGACCATTCGTGATTTACGAGGCCGCGCGCGGGCATGATGTCGGAAACAGCGGAAATCACGCTGTCGGGCACCTGCTGATGCACATTGCAATTCTCCGGCCAGCCCTTCTCATATTGCGGCCACAGGCCATGAACGATGAATCCATACCGGCGGGGACCGTTGCATTCAGCGGCTCCCGGATCGGCCAGGCAAAATGCCGGCGACCACGACAGGGATAACAGATAGTAGTCAAAAGAACCCGGCTCAGCGTCCGACGATTTTCGGTGCCGGGCAGTTGCACTGGCAGTCACGGTCAACAACGCCAACAGGATAAGCACAGCGGTCTTGAGCGGATGCTCTGAATGCAGTCGGGTCATAACCAGTTCTTGCTCAGCCGCCGGCACGGAAAGATTGAATTTCGAGCCCGCTGGCGCCGTTCACGCAGGTGTCCTTGTCGCGGATGATGGCCTGCGCCGGCAACGCCGACGCCCTTCGGGATGAGTCCTTTGAGGCGCATGCAGTAAATTTCGTTACCCGACAAACCGGTCAACCTTGGTGCGCTCTGCATGTTGCGATCGTAAGATATAGCGGGCTAACTGTCGACGCTGCCGCGCTTCGGCTTCGAGGTGCTCCAAAGGATCAACGCCAGCAGCAATACTTGGAAAGGCAGTCGAACGACGAGCGCCCAACGTGGGACGTTGAACAACTCGGCGTGCTGTAACATGTAAACGTTCGCAGGCGTGACCGCAATGGTCAGCAGAAATAGTCCGATTCCGGCGGCACGCCGCGTGATGGGTATCAAGATTCCGATCGCGCCCAGCAACTCGAACACGCCGCTGACCAGCACCGCAGCTCGCGGCCACGGAATGGCGGGCGGCACGATGCGCATTTCAACCTGCATGAGCGAAAAGTGCGCGACCGCGCCGAATAGAAACCACAAGAACACAAGAATCAGGCCGATACGCCGCAATAGAGGGATCACGTCAAACGAATTCGCCGCACTGTCTTTAGGATCGTCGTTCGCCGCAGCCATCGTCGCTCCCCGGGGAATAATCAGGATCGGTCAAATGCCTTCGAGCGTGGCGCCGACGCCGCCAAAATCGTTCGAATCGCGGCGCAAGTCCCGCCCACTCTGGCCGCAGCCAGCTTGGATTCGGCGGATCATCGCCGAGTATCGAGAATACGAGCGTGCGCGTTTCCCTCGCCGCGTCGACGACGACGGCAGGCACGTCGTGCCACACGCTGACCGCGTCGATGCCGCGCTCAAGGCCCGTTTGCAGCGCGGTCTCGGCACGCATCAGCGCCGAACTCCATTCAGGCAGGCTCGAGACCTCATCCGGCATTGCCTGTAAAACAATCTGCAGCAGTGCCCGAGCTGCTTGCGGCGGGCTATCTGGCTGATCGCCGATGTCCGCGCCCATTGCGATTGCTTGAAATTCGAAAGCGCTGCGAACTTCGGCCAGCAGGATCTGCAGCGCGGCGCGAACGTCGAGCGGGCGGATGTCCGCGCGATCCGTGATCGCCGCGATATTTGCCGGCGATTGCGAGCCTTGTTCAGCCGGCGAAGCTGTCGGCGCGCGCGGCGAGGTGGTTCCGAGCGCGGGCATTTTTGTAACGTCCATAGAAGCGGGCGGCTACTGTGCCGGCAAGTGGCGCTTGACGAGACTCACCATCCGATCCGTCGCGCCCTGGAACAAATCCAGTCCCAAATCAGGCAGGTCGACAAACGTCGCACCCTCCTTCAGCAGCGGCTTCACGCGCAGAGTCTGTTCGATGATGTCGTCATGTGGGGCGAATACCGTCAAGGGCGATTCCATGGTTTTCAGCTTTTTGTCGATGGCGTATCCGCAGGCCGCGCGAAACGCGGCGCCCGGATTTGCTGCGAGCACAAGTTCGATTAAACGTTGCTGCGCATCGCCCAGATCATACGGCGGGTGCCGGAGCGCTAGGCCGCCTCGCCACGCTCCGAGCACATGGCCGCCCTCCGTCGCAGGCCGCAACGGCTGTTCGCTGTATTTTTCCAGCTGTCGCTGCTGCTCTTCGGCCGTAAAAAGCGGCATGCCGACCGCGATCACGCGCCGCACTTGCGAACCCAACATGTGCGCGATTTCGATCGCCTCGATGGAGCCGGTGTGCACACCCAGCAAGTCGATCTGGCCCTGCATACCCGCGGCCTTGAGGCCATCCACGGTCGCCTGGGCATATTGTTCCAAGGACAGGGCCCAGGGCGGCGCGTCGGAAAAACCATAACCCAATCTATCGGGTGCGTGCGTGGGTCTTTCGAGCTTATCTTGAAACGCCTGCCACATCGCGCCCGACCGCGGCGAATTATGCAGAAGCACGACAGGCACGCCTTTGCCGTCATGGCTGCGCAGATGCAGCTGACCGAATCGAGTGGGATAAATACGGCGAATCATCTAGTGTGCATCCAGGAATGCTTCTATCACGGGTGCGACTGCTTCGGGACGTTCAATGTGCAGCATGTGGCCTGCGCCCGCGACTCTGACTAACTCGGCGCCGGGATAGGCAGCGCGCAAAGCGTCAAGAGTGCCGTCGGCGCCAAGTCGCATCAAGTAATCCGACTCTTCGCCAAGCACCACGAGCAGAGGAGCGCGGATCTCGCGCCAGGTTGCCTCAGCGTCTTCGCGCTTGTAGAGAATGGGATTTACCCAGTGATGGCGAGGATCGGCCGCCAATCGCACGCGCTCATCCGCATCAGGAGTGCCCCAGATGCGCGCGATGAACGCAGCGGCGGCGGGAGAAAATCTCTGATAGCGGAATTGTATGATGGCGGCCAGTTGATCGAATGAATTGTAGTTCCTTTCCGTCGTTGGACTCTTGATCTGATCCAGCCATTTGCGCATGCGTTGCGGCGCATCCTGCGGCGAAGTGCGCGGCATTCCCAGTCCTTCGAGATTTATGATGCAGCGCACGCGCTCAGGCCGAAGTCCGGCATAGAGGTTCGCAATATTGCCGCCCATGCTATGGCCGACGATGCGCACAGGTAAGCCCGGCGAAATCTGATCCGTCAACGCATCGAGGTCGCCGAGGTAATCGGGAAAGCCATATCCCTCTTGCGGCCACTCACTGCGCCCGAACCCGCGCCAATCGGGCGCGATGACCGGCCAGTCTTGTTTAAAGGCATCGACAATAAACTGAAAGGATTCCCCCGCATCCAGCCATCCATGCAGCAGGAATACCGGCGGCTGAAGCGCTGAGGGCTCGGGCCCCCAGCGAGTCAAATGCATATCGAGACCTCGTACCCGCAACGTCTCGTGCCGAGGCTGCCGCAGCGCCTGGTAGGCCGTTTTGCTTTCCAATCAGTGCCCCAAAAACAGCCTGTAGGCCGGATTGTCGGTTTCTTCCGTATACGCGTAGTGCAATTCGTTGATATGCAGATCAGCGACCGCCTGAACCTTGATTTCGGGGGTGGTCAGCGGCATGACGATCACCGCGGGATGCCGCGGGTGCGCGCCGCCAGCGCAACGCCTTGCGCATGATTTCCGGCCGAGGCGCAGACGACACCCCGCGGCGCGGCTTCCAGCGACGTCGTAGACCTTTGCTTTGAGAATCCGCTCGACGTAGCTTTCTTGTATGAGCGGCATGTTCGGATACATTAGCTGATGCGGCCGCACAGCGGTACGTCAGGCCATACTGTGAGACGCTCCACACCCCTTGAGGACCCTGCGCTCGTGTCAGCCATTAATTCGGTAACATAGGGTTATGCGCGCACTAAGATTCTGGCTGATAGCCTTGGCTGGAGTCTCTTCGGCGGCCTTCGCGCTTTCCGGAAACACGGCGGCCACCGACAATGTCAAAGCGCGACTCGTCAGTGAAGTCACTGCGGTTGCACCCGGCCAGGTATTCTGGGTCGCCCTCGAACTCGATATCCGCGATGGCTGGCATACATACTGGCGCAACCCGGGCGATTCGGGCGAACCCACGAAACTGACTTGGCAGCTGCCGCAAGGATTTTCGGCCGGCGATGTCGTTTGGACGACGCCGCATCGCTTCGAGATCGCGCCTCTCGTCAATTACGGCTATGCCAAGCATGCCGTGCATTTGGTACAGATCACAGCGCCCAAGGATTTGAAAGTTGGTGCGCCTGTCTCCCTCGCGGCGAAGGCGAGCTGGCTGGTGTGTTCCGATGTCTGCATCCCCGAGGATGCAAATTTGCAGCTGACGATGCCGACTGGCGCGCAAGCCGGTGGTATCGACCCGGCCTTTAAGGAGCTGTTCACAACGGCGCGAAGCGAATTGCCCAGCACACAGCCGGCGCCGACTTCAGCTCGAATTCAAGGCGACAAGCTCATCATCACGCTGGGACGCGAGTGGGGCGCCACGCTGTCGCAAATCACCTCCCTGGCATTCTTCCCCTACGATGAGGGTGGCATCGAATACGCGACGCCGCAGACGCTGACACGAGCCATGGACACCGTTGATCTTTCGATGAAGGTCGGTTATCAGCCGCCCAAGGCGGGCGCGATCAGGGGCGTGCTAGTGGTGACCGAACAAAATGGTGCGCAAACCGACACCGTTCCCATCGAGATTGCCGCGGATTTTTCGGGCGCGGGCGCGGCTCAAGTGAAGGCGGGTGCGCGTTTCGCGCCGTTGGCGCGGTCGAACAAGGAAGCGGAGCATTCGCTGCCGACGCTGCTGTTGTTCGCCGTGTTGGGCGGCTTGATATTGAATCTCATGCCCTGCGTCTTTCCGGTGTTGTCGATCAAAGCGCTCAGCGTGATGGAACAAGCGAAAAAACATCCCGCGGCGGTGCGAGCCAAGGGTCTGATGTTCGCAGCCGGGGTCATCATCTCGATGCTGTGTCTGGCGGGAGTCTTGCTGGTGCTGCGCGCGGGCGGCGAGCAATTAGGGTGGGGCTTTCAACTGCAATCGCCTTTGTTCGTGACTTTGTTGGTGTACCTGTTGCTCGCGGTCGGCCTCAATTTATCCGGCGTGTTCGAGGTGGGCGGTGGCCTCGCCGGTGTCGGCGACAATCTCACTCAGGGCGACAGCTACGGCGCCGCGTTTTTCACGGGCGTGCTGGCCACGCTTGTGGCAACGCCGTGCTCCGCGCCGTTCATGGCACCCGCTGTGGGCGCCGCATTGACACAAGCGCCCTTCAATGCGTTGTGCATCTTTGCGGCGCTTGGCGTCGGGATCTCGCTGCCCTTCGTGCTGCTGTCATTCGCGCCGTGGATGCGCCGCGTGCTGCCCAAGCCCGGCGCTTGGATGGACACGCTGAAACAAGTGTTCGCCTTCCCAGTCTATGCGACGGCGGCGTGGCTGTTGTGGGTGGTCGCGCAGGAGACCTCGCCATTCGGCTTGGGTGCAGCCCTTGCGGGCAGCATTTTGGTTGCGCTCGCGGCCTGGTCTTTCCAGAAGGCACGCTCCAGTGCCGGCGGTGGCAGGATAACGGTGATCGCCACTGCGGTGATCGCATTGATGCTGGCAATCATTCTGCCGGTGCGGTTCGCTGATGTGGCTAGCGCCGCGCCCGGCGCGAACGCGCAAACCAAGCCAGGGTCGGACGAGTGGCAGCCTTACAGCGCGGCGAAAGTCGCGCAATTGGCCGCAGCGGGCCGGCCCCTGCTGGTGAATTTCACGGCAAGCTGGTGTCTGACCTGCATGGTCAATGAGCGCAACGCCTTTGCCGATACGGCCGTGCAAGAGATTTTTCGAGACAAGAAAGTAACGTTGATGAAAGGCGATTGGACCAATCGCGATCCAGCCATCACGAAGGCTTTGGCCGCATTCGGTCGCGCCGGCGTGCCCTTGTATGTGGTTTACAATGGCAAGCTGGGGTCCCCGGAACCCGTGGTTTTGCCGCAGCTCTTGACCGCCGGCATCGTCCAAAGCGCATTTGCCGACACTCCGGCAAAATGACGTCGAGGTGTGATTGAATGCGTGGCCGTGGATAACGCCACTACCATTTCAGTAATCGATTTCCGGCGTCAAAGCATGGTGTTGCAGTGGCACTCCCTCGGCGGCACTTGGACGGCATACGATACGCCCCCGGCGCTGGTTCATGGCATTGCATTGATCCGCCCTACCGGTCCCAACATCTGTATCTATGGTCAAGGCGGGCAGCTGAAGCTCCAGATCGGTCCGAATCAATATGCATTGGCGGAGAACGCACCGCGAATTAGCTGCACCCGCGGCATCGCGAGCTTCGGATTTCGCCGACGCTTCACAGTGAAATCGAGCACCGGCAGGGTGCTCTTCGGCCATTCATATTGGACCAATCAAGGCCTGGACTTCTATCGGTGGCTGGCGGATAAGGCCGAAGACCCCGATTGGCGTATCAGCTGCGGGCGGCAGTGGTCGGATGGCGTCCCGTCCGCAACGCTGCGGCCCCACTAG
>JBEPVT010000061.1:0-26772 GCA_041690895.1 Gammaproteobacteria bacterium | reverse complement strand
GTCTACGAGCGTCAACATGCCGTTCGTGAAGAAATTCTCCTCGAAGAATTCCGAGCCGTCGATCTGCCCCCTGATGAACGTATCGAGGCTCAATACTGTAGCTCTCCGGTCTGCAACGAATACAGACTGGCGGGGCTTGCAGAGAGATTGAATGCTCATATTTCGCTTGGACCTTTAAGTGCTTGGACGGCAATTCTACGGACTATAGTTTTCCGGGAGTTATTCGGGGTGAAACGGCCAGAGCCAAACAGGGCAATTGGGGTCGCAATAAAAATCGGAGTTTTATGTGCACCAACCGTTGACAAGTGATTGATATCACCACGCCGCGTTCCGATGGTTGCAGTATCGCTCCGCACAATCGACTGACTTCCCTTTTGTTAGACGGCCGCTGTTGTACTTACAGTTCCGTAAAAACAGTTGATTGACCGGTTCAGTCGCTATTTTTTTCTCAAAAATTGATCTAGCGTTGCTGCCCCTTCCCGCTCAAGCACTGTTCCAAGTTTTGCGTCGGCCCGGTACCCAGCGGCAAATTTACTACCGTATGTTTCCCGGAGCGTGCCCACTAAGGTATCGCGGCGCTTGTGGCGAATTTCGCCATCTTGGTCGCGTTGCCTATCATCCAGGCCCTTGGGGTAATGTTTCGTGGCCATAAAAAACCTCCTTGCTTTTGGATGTAATTAAGCGGCAGCTCTTGGAAGAGGCTGCTGCAGCTCCTCGACATCGAGTGTAAAGTCGAGCACGATCTGAATGGGCTGAACAGGTCGACGAGAATCGTTATAGACATCGGCGTCTGTTTTTAGCTGACAGCAATCACCAACAATCTGTTGTCGCCGCTGACCGAAAGATTTGACGAAATGTTCGTGCGGGGCGTTTGGGTCATCAATGTCTCCCCAAAGAGAAAGTGTTTTATTTCCTACCTTCCTCGAGGCAGCATGTTTCGCTCGATATCTGCGGCCCTGGGGGTCCGTCCGATATTCCTCCCGAAAAACCTGAGCAATGTCTGCAGCGATTATGTCGATAATCGTTTTCGCGTTTGGCTTATGAAGGCCGTTTTTGTACGCCCATCCGGCAACTTCATGAGTGTCGATAAGGCCGTCATCGTTAACCTCTCGTCGATAACGCTCTATGTAGTTCTTCACTGCTTCAGAGTAGGCTGACATAAATACCTCTACTTAACTGGAAACACATTGCCCCAACCGTCCGTCGGGGCGCTTTGCATAACGAATTGCCGAACCCTCACCAAATAATCTCGGAGATACTTGTAAGCGTCGGGGTAGTGTTGTTGATCTAAAGTTTTTTGTAGCCGCCCGATCACAATGCCAGGATGAATCTTGAGCCGAGCAGCGAAGCCAAGTACTCGATCCCGAGCAAAAAAGTAGGGATTTACTCTTGCCATGTACCCTTGTAGTTCTGCGTTGTTGACGCCAAATTCTGAGGCAGCCGCATTCGCGAGTATTTCCTCCTCCGGTTCCGATTCGCTCGATTCGCTAATATCTATATCCAGCATCGCGCCGTCTTTGCCATGACCAAGAAGCACGTGCTCTATCTCGTGACGCAGCACGAACCAGAAATTGTCGATTCGATCAAGTCGCGATGACATAGCTATGACCGGTTGGGTTTCGCTGAGCCATAGGCAAGCACCATCGATTTTTGAGCCTGCCAAAGCTTCCACCAGGACAAATCGCACTCCCGCTTCGTTTAGGTACTTCGGCACATGGCGACATTCCTCTGGTGCGGTTTGCAACGCCTGAATATTCGGAAGATTCTTAATCAGGGAGTCGCGGTTGAATTCTGGCAGTACGAAGCTTTTTGCAAGGTGCTTTACGCGAAACAGCCAAGACTCTTGCAAAATTGACGTGGCTTCGCCGTAAGTGGTCTTTTTGGCTGCATGCGCTAGATGAGGTTCCTCATCTAGTGATGAAATGCAGTAAAACTGCAAAAACTGCTGCTCAAGAATTTCAATATCGTCGCTTCCAGACACCCATCCACGACGAATTAATTCTCTGACCGGAAAGTTTGCGTACAGCTTTGCTTTCCGCTCGATTAGAGAGTCTGTGCTAGTTACTTTAGAGAGTTGAAATTGGCTTTCCAAATTCATCCACAGTTCAGCACTCGTTCCGAGAGAGGCACTAAATTGGATCGCTGTCTCCGGAGTAATGGAACGCTTCCCGGCAATGATTTCGTTAATCAGCCGGACCGGACGCCCAATAATTTCCGCAAATTCAGTCTGAGACCAATTTCGAGCCTCGAGCTCGTCCTTCAGGAATTCGCCCGGCGGAAAAATTTCTGCATAGTTGTGCATAGTCATATCTGTAGAGCTCCCCTAGTGATAATCAACAATCGAAACGATCACGACGGTTGAGCTGTTACTCCGCTTCTCGATTTCCAGAATCAATCTCCATTGCTGATTTAATCGCATCGAATACTGCCCTTCTCGATCGCCCTTTAGCTTTTCAAAGTGCAATGACTTGAGTGCGTAAAAGTCTCGTTCGTCGCGCGCTCCGCGAATCATTTGCATTCGTTTCCGAAATGCTCGAACAACTTCACGGCCGAAACCTCCTTCGAAGGTAGGGTCGGACTCCAGTCGGCGTAGCGATTCATCGGCAAATACGGTTTCCATGACCTACAAGATACCGACCTTGCAGGTCTTTACCACTATTACACGTAGTGTAATAGCAGCGATATTCAATGTCCAATTGAATAAAACTGCTTGACAAGCTATGCGATAATTAGTCTAATTAGTTCCGATGGCCAATATGCCGTTTGTCCGACAAAAGATAGGCGTGAGTGCATTGCCAGGTGCCCTCATTGCGAAATGGGGTTCTGACGCCTTGGGCGAGGGTTTTGTGGCGCTACCTAAGCGCTTACTCCGTTGCCTGAACCGGATCTTTGTGGGTCCGGATGCCATGGAACGACTTATGGTTGTGATGGCCGTTGTGGACTATCTGCGCCCCAATCTGACTCGGGGCCCCAGTCAGGAGTATCTGGGCTTTTTGGCCGGGCTCACCCCAGAACGCGTCGCCACTATTTTGTCCGAACTGAAGGCTGAAGGTCTAGTAACAGTGGAGAGGAAGGAAGAGGGCGAGCTCGATATTGGGATTAGCGGGTTACAAGCTCGAATTCAGGCCCTCGCAGATGTCCAGTAAATGGAGGAATGACGGCACAGTTCAGACGAAAAGGCATAGATAGGTAGCCACACCCTTGCAGCCTCTAATAGCGTGGTGGCGCAGCCGCTCGGAGTCCTGTCCGAAGCGGCTTGGATTGTTGCATTGGTCGATTCGCCTCCAAAACGAATCGAGTGGCGCCTATCTATGCCTCTTCCAAAATATATCCCAGAACACCAAGCGCGGGCGGATCAACCTACAGAAATTTGTCTACGGCCGCCGAGACCCTGGCGCGCGAAAAGTGCTGTCCAGAGCGTCAAGGAGTTTGCGGCCTTTAGCGCTCGGTTTGAGATCCGGCTGGTATATCGTCATGCCACTCAGGGACGTTCGCGTTCGTGCGCGCTTCAACTTTGTGGCCACCCTCATTGAGTGCTTTTTACGCCGCGTCGCAAGCTGCCTAGGCAATTTCGTCGCCCCCGCCGGTTTGAGTGTGCGCCAAGCCAGCTCGCTGTCGATTCTCACGTGCGTCTCGCGAGGCCTGCAGCTCTAGACGTTGTACTTTGATACGCGACGACGGCCGCATCGGTACCCAACATCAGTCTATCCAAGGCGCGCGTATCTAATGGAATTCTAAGCTTAGTCACTCACGATTCCTCCCCATTGTTAGCTATTGCGAGGCGCCGGTAGGCAACTATCGCTGCCTCGGGTGTTAGTGCACCTCGCGCCGCGGCCTCCTCGATGCCAGCATAAGCTTTGCCGTGCGCGGACCAATGCGGATCATCGGGCGTCGCTGTGTGCGCATTCTCGGCCCCTGACAATTTGATGCCTGTCACAGCGGGGTTTTTCTTGAAAATCTCCCCCAGGAGCCGATCGACTTGGGCCGTATAGTCGCTCGGAAAGTCGCGCGTCACACTGACATCGCCGGCGGTCGTTTGCACCACCAAGCCACCCACCTCGGTAAAGAGCTCGAGAATCTGCTCAAGCGCCTGGCGTGTAGCCGCATCGATTGCCCCAAGACCCGGACCGGTGAGCATGATCTGCCAAGGACGATCTCCTGGTGCCTCGGTCACGGCTTCAGCGCCTCTTCAGTAATCGAGTCCCTTCCCGTCTTCTCCGCCGCCCTTGCCATGCCTGATCTTCCCACATTGATCTTCTCCGCATATTGCAACGGCATGCGCGGCGATTTCCAACCGCCGGCTTGGGTGATGGCTGCAAGATCAATGTCGAGCGCCGCGAGATCCTGAGTAGCCCCGACACGCGTCGAGTGCCCACTAATCGCGGCGACGAATCGCGCCGGCATTCCAATCCATTGCGCCACCCGTTTGAAGATCAACGAGACGCTGCCTGAATTCAGCGCGCCGCCAATTTGGGCGCGGCCGATCAGCCGACGAAATAGCGCCCCCTCTTCCACCCCCGCATGGTCCAACCATACTTTCAACCATCGCACCGTCGTGCGCGACAAATAGGCCACTCTCCCCTGCCCTATCGGATCCGTTTTACCGCGGCGGATCAGCGCCTGGCCGGTGCCGTTCGGATGGAAGTCAATATCGCGGACCTCGAGCGCCACCAGCTCGCCACGCCGTGCGAGGGTTTCGTAGGCGACACAGAGCATGGCCCGCTCACGATCTGCGCGCAGCCCATCGCCCGCGGTATCGATGAATTCCTTGATGTCCTTCCAGTTCAAGGGATGCGCTTGGTCCTGGCGAGCAGAGGTCTCTCGCCCCATTTTCTTCAGTCCCAATCGCACGGCTTCGCTGGAACAGGGATTGTTGAGATGGGCCGCGGTGTGGACGCGCGAGATCGTCGCGATGTAGCGCTGTATCGTGGCGGGCTTCTTGCCGGCCTTAACTTGGAACGCAATAAATTCGCGCACGGTGTGCGGATTCGCTGGCAGAAAGGGCTCGCCCACCGATTCGCAATACGCCTGGAATATCGCCCCATCGGACTTCTGGGCCCGCAGCGTATTAGTCGAGTAAGCGCCCTGCGCCATCGCCTGCCATTCGAGCAAGTCCGCCAACGGGCCGTGAAGCACCGGTTGCGGGGCGATCGGCATGGGCCTGAATTCAGAGCTCCTTTGGGTCATTTTCACTAGATACTCCGAAATTCGCTGAATATCAAAATTATTCTAGTCGCGATAACTGTCATTATCACGACTTAAGACACAAGCAGATTTTGCTTGCAGGTTACACGCAATGATTCTTGAGTTGCGATTGATATAGGACCGTTCGTTCACTTGACTGCGCCCAAGCGCCTTTCAAATCAGTTCGTTTTGTGTGCTCACTGTTGGAATGGAATTTCGTCATCTCAGTTACTTCATTGCGGTTGCCGAGGAGCGAAATTTCTCGCGTGCTGCCCAACGCGTCGGGATTGAGCAATCGCCTCTCTCTCGCGCTATTCGCGCTCTCGAAGGTAATCTAGGCGTCACTCTCCTGCAACGATCACCCCATGGCTCATTTATGACTCCAGCCGGCGAGATATTCTTACATCATGCGCGATCAATAATTCAGGCTGCAGATCGTGCACGGCGCGAGGTAACGTCCGCCGCCGCGGCTAATCCCGGGACGACCGTCTTTAACCGTTAGGAAATTCCTGTTGGGATTTTCGCATGGACCGGAACCCCCTATCTCGATCTATGAACGCTTCGAGCATGTAAGGAATTAAAGTAGCAGCATCCACTTGCCGACCGCCCTGTTGAGAATGTAATTGCGCGTACTGATCGAGATTCGACTTCAGCTCGACCGACACTTGCACGAGAATCTTCACCTTCTCGGGATTTGGCAGTGGTCCAATTTTTAATTTCATAGTTCTTAGCTCCAGCAGGTTAAGAGTACGGCCTCAGGACAATGTCCTTATTGACGATCACGTCGAGCGGCAGACCGGGCCGTGCGGTCAACGTAGGCTGAATGCTCAGGTTCTTGCGAGTGATTTGCTGCCCAACTTGATTCACCGAGTCCTGCGCGCTTTGACGAGTAGCAACAACGATGGAGCCGGAATTAGCATTTGCATTTCCAGCGACAAGTTGCGCGTTGACCCCGAGCAACGTCGTTAATGCGGCTCCCGCAAAGATCCGTCCCCAATGCCAGTTAACCCCGTCCTCCACTCCCGAATAACCTGCCATATCCACCCCCGGCAGTCGCTCAAGTAAGATGGACGATCCGTCCGGCATCACAAGCCGCGTCCAGACGAGTAACACGCGGCGCTGGCCGTAGGTTACCTGGCTGTCGTATTGACCTAGAAGGTGTGACCCTTGCGGCAGCAGAAGATAGCGGCCGGTTACCGTGTCGTAGACGTTCTGCGTGACCGTCGCGATAATTTCGCCGGGCAAATCCGAATTGATTCCAGTAACCAAGGCCGCCGGGATGATCGTCCCCGCCATGAGTTGATAAGGTGAGCGCGGCGTCTGCAGAGATGCGGAGGTGTAGATCTTCGAATCCGAGGCTCGATTTATGAATGACTGCTTGTGATCCTGCTGGTTTTGATCGAGGGTGTCGTCGCGAGCCGGTAATGGCCCTCCGGCAGATGGTGCTGCCCCAGGCAGACCCGGTAAGTCTGATTGTCCCGATGACCGACTTTCCGAAGTGGGTTCCGGTGTGTTTCCGGCTTCTCGACCGTGCTTTCCAGTTTGAAAGAAGACCTGAGCCTTCGCCGCGGCCTCCGCCTCGTCCTGCTGTCGAAGTCTTGCGACTCGATCCGCATCAACTTCAGAATTCGGGCGAAAATCCGATTGACTGGAATCCGATGCGATGCCGGCGGCTTGCTCCTCGCGTAACAGAGGTCGACCGAACTCGCCGGCTGGCGGTCCGAGCTGCGGCACCTTAGGGATGCTCGCGTAGTCCCTCGGCAGCGCTTGCAATCCGTCTGCATGCGTGACTTGCTGCGTCGATTGCAGTTCGGGTCCGGTATCGGCCCTCTTGTTGCGCTTAGGCTGTAGCGCCCACATCGTCGCCAGGAACACGATCAATCCGACTCCGCCCATCAATGCCGCAACGGTACGACGATTCAATCGAGTGACGGGGCGCGGCGAGGCGCGGAGCGCCAAAGTTGCCGGATCCTCTTTTGGTCCGCCGTCGTTCATCGATGGCTACGCGAATCGTTGGCGCTGACGAGATCGGTGCGAGTGATTCGCACTGCTTGCGCGTCTTTGCCGCCTAATCGCAACTCCGCAATACCAAAGAGTCGATCAACAATGTAATACGGCGATCGCACACGGTAGTTCACCAACTCCGTCTTGTCACCGTTTCCTATGATGAAGAGCGGCGGCATCTCGCCTTGGCCGATGCCGGAGGGGAACTGTACGTAAACTTTGTTACCGTCGTCGAACGCGCGCACTGGCCGCCAGGAAGGACTTGCACCGGTAATGTCATATCGAAAATTCAACCGATCGAGCGAGATTCCGTCAGTGACCGGCGCAACGGCTTCTGCATGCGCGTTCGCTGCTCGAAGCATGACGAGTTGGTCCAGCGGATATTGCCAGGAGACGGATGCCATCCAGGTCTCTGGAGTCGCCGTCAATTCCAGATGGTAGGTTCGACGATTGGTGTTGATGACCAAATTGGTTTTCAGATCGGTGCGGGTGGGTTTGACCAATATATGCACCCGCTGGCTTGCTCCCGCACCGCTGGTGGTATCTCCCACCACCCAACGCACCGTGTCACCGGCAGAGACCGATGTGATTTCCTCGCCCGTCTCCAGCGCAATATCGGTGATGTGCTCGGGTGCGGCGTACACCTGGTAGAGCGCGTCGGGGCTGTACGGCCACACTTGAGTGGCATTCAAGTAATTTTGACGCGACGGCTCAACTCGAGCGGTTTCGTTCGCGTGTTTGACACGATCTTGGGGGTCGCCCGATTCTGGAGCCGTAGTTGTCACCGCCGGCATCGATTTCAATTGACCAGGCAACGCCAATAGCTTAGGAACCTCGACAATTTCGATCGGCTTCGGAGGATCGGCAATTTTCACGGCGGCCACCGGCTCGTCGAGCGGAATATCCCGTGGCGGCTTGCTCGCGCAACCCGCAATCGCCATTGCCGCTACAGCGACCGTACCAATCAATCCGCTTCTAACAGTCATTGCTCGCTCCTTCCGCTCGCGGCGGTACCTAGTTCCCGACTCCAATTCAGTCCATCGACGTACAGACCCAACGGGTTCTTGCGCAAACGCTGCACATCCGCAGGCGGTCGCATGACGATCGACAGAATCGCCGTCCATCGCTCCGTGGTAGTCGGTGCGCCATTCGCGAAGCTCCGTTCGATCCAGCGGACTTGAAAAGAGTTATCCGAAGCCCGCACGATGCTGGTGACTTCGATCGCGATCGAGTTCTGACCTACATGCGCGAACGGATCATTCGCACGCGCATAGTCATTCAAGGTCGTTGCGCCACGTTCCGTGGTGTAGTCGTAAGCTTCGAGCCAATCATCTCGGAGTACGATGGGGTCGAGTGGCACTGAGCGTACGTCGCGCATGAACCGCTCCAAGTGATGCGCAATGAGCGCATCCGTCGGGCGATAGGCCTCGGTCGCGGCCCCAACTGCCTTGACGTCGCCCAGATGATCCACTTCGACGACGTACGGCGTGATATGTGATCGGCTCGATTGCCAGATGAGTCCCGCCGCAATCACAACGGCGAGACTCAGACATCCGAAGGCCATGAGCCGCCAGTTTCGCGCTTGAACCCGCGCGGATCCGATTCGCTCATCCCAGAGTTGCTGCGCGGCCTGATAGGGAGTGGCGGGTTCCGGCGTGGTCGAGTACCGCACACTGGCTCGTTTAAATGTCATCCCTTATTCCTCTTCTCGTAGTGACGGATTGGCGCCCGATCCACCGTGATCGCTCGATCGCAAGGACTGAGCCGCCGTCGAGACGCCTCGGTCAACGTGTTGCCGTCTCTGCAGCCGCTGCGCCCAGTCCGGCGTTGCACCGCCATCGACGGTGTGCGCGTCGCTACCGCCGCTGGCTCGTTTTGCCCAATTCTTGATGGCATTACCGACCGATTCGGCGCCGCCGCGTCCGACTCCCACGATGCCGGATCCCATCGCGCGCGCACCGGAGGCACCCGAGGCGGTAGCGCTTTCCGAATAGGCGCTGCGGGCGCCCTTCACCATCGAGGAGGCGGCTCGGACGCCGGTAACCGCAGTGCCTGTGGCAAGACGTGCTGCACCGACCGCGGCGGCACCACCGGCAATTGCCAACCCCCCGGCTCCTAAGAGCGTTCCGGCCGCGGCACCCGCACCGAGCTGAGGCGCGCCGGACACGAGTCCCGTCGCGATACCCGGTCCAAAGATCCCGAGTCCGAACAGCGCGAGGGACGCCAACATCAGGGCAAGCGCGTTATCGATCGTCGGCGTCATGTCCGGGGGAGGCGTGAATTGTCCGAAAATACTGGAGCCTATTCCAACGATCACGGCCAAGACCAAGACCTTAATACCCGATGAAATGACATTCCCGAGCACGCGCTCGGCCAAGAACGCTGTCTTGTTCCACAGCGCAAACGGCACCAGCACAAAACCCGCAAGCGTGGTCAATTTGAACTCGATGAGTACTACGAAGAGCTGCACGGCGAGGATGAAGAAGCTCGCGATGACGACGAGCCATGCGAGTAGCAGCACGGCGATCGTATCGAGATTCAAGAATACGTCCGGGAACCCTGAGAGTTGACCAATCTGGGTCATCAGAGGTTGCGCCGCCGTTACGCCGGCGGCGGCGAGCCGCCCCGGCTGCAGGAGCTGCGCCTGGCTGATCGCCGATCCGGTTGCCTCGAGCCCAAGACCGGCAAAGGACCGGAAGATAATTCCGGACAGAGAATTGAAGTTATTCAAGATGAAGGCGAAAGCCCCCACGTAGAGCGTCTTCTTGATGAGCTTCGCAATGACGTCTTCGTGACCACCCATTGCCCAGAACAATCCTGCCAGTGTCATGTCGAGCGCCACCAGAATTCCCGTTAGCCACGCGACTTCGCCGTGCAGCAGTCCAAATCCGCTGTCGATGTAGCGAGAGAACACGTCCGTAAAGCTATCGATAACCGAGAGATTATTCACGAATGAATCTGCGCTTCTTTATTGGTTGCCGTGAACTGTGGAATTGCACCGTCGCTGCCCGCCTTTCAGGGACCGTAGAACTGGACGGGTTGCGGCGTGTAATTGACTGCCGGCGCCGTGAACTGCAATCGGACGGCACGGGCGCGCGCTTCCGCCGCCACGGCGCGCGCCTGTTCGAGGGCGGTCGCCCGATCCTGAGTTACACGCAACTGCTGATCCTGTACGGCCTGGCGAACTTGTAAGGCTAGGAGTTGATTGGTCGCCTGCGCCGCTTGAAGCGCGCCGCCCGCCGACTGACTTTGGCTCACAAGATTGGCTAGCACGGATTGGTCACTGCTGAAGTTCTGCGCCGATTGCGCTTGCATGCTGATCGAGGATTGCAATGCGCTTTGGGAGTTGGTCAGTCGTTGGATGGCATCGGATGCCATCTGACTTTGGCTCATTGAGCGACCATAGCTCGACGGATAGAATTGCGCGAACTGCTGCTGGGCTCGGGTCAGCGTGAAACTCACGCCTTGTGCCTGAGCGAGAAGCTGGTTCGTTGTCGCGAGCGTCGCCTGTAGTTGACTCAAGGAACTGAAGTTCAAGGACTTCAAGTTCTTCGCCTCGTTCTCCAACATCTGCGCTTCGTTGGCGAGTTGCTGAATCTGATTTTCGATTTGCTGCAGCGTGCGCAGCGCCGTAATGGTGGTTTGCAACAGATTTGCGGGATCGATGACGACCCACTGTGCGCGAGCCGGCAGGGTGAATGCCGCCAAAAAACAAACCGATGCCACGACGAATAGCTTCTTCATGGTGATTTCTCCGTTGACATTGAATGCTTCTCTGCAAGTATCGCGGCCCATTCCAATCCCTTGTGCCGCAACCATGCGGACGCGAAAAGCTGGGATCCGGGTGCGACCAATAGTTGATCCATCGCGCGTTGGTCTTCCGGTCGCGAGGCTCCCGCAAACGCGAGCGCGATCTCGCCAAGATCCAAGTCGAAGAGCCGGACACCAAGCCGCGACTGGTAGTAGTAGTCCCGCTTCGGGGTGGCGCGGGCGATGATGCCGATCTGACGGTCATTGAGGCCGAACCCCTCATAGATGGCACGCAGCTGCGGCTCGGGTGCTTGCGGCGAGGGCAGGAAAATTCGGCTGGGGCAGCTCTCGATCAGTGCCGGCGCAATGGGTGAGCGTTCGATGTCCGCGAGCGATTGGGTGGCGAAGATCACGGAGACATTTCGCTTGCGCAGCGTCTTCAGCCATTCGCGGATGCGACTCGAAAAGAGGGGATCATCGAGAAATACCCAGGCCTCATCGAGGATCAGAAGCGTCGGCGCACCATCGAACCGCTCCTCGAGTCGGCGAAATAGATACGTCAGCACCGGCAGAACGGCGCTCTTGCCGTGCATCAGCTCCTCCATTTCGAATCCTTGAACATCCCCCTGGCCCAGGCGATCTTGATCGGCATCGAGTAACCGGCCGTACGCGCCCGTGAGGGTGTAAGGCTGTAGTGCCTGCCGTAGCCGATTCGATTGCAATAACACCGAGAGACCGGTAAGCGTGCGCTCTGCGACGGGTGCAGAGGCAAGACTGCCCAGCGCCGACCACACCATGTCCTTCGTTTCGGGCGTGATGTCGACCTGTTCATGACCGAGCAATCCCGCGATCCACTCGGCAGCCCAGGCTCGCACCGTATCGTCATCGATGCGGGCGAGCGGCTGGAAGGCTATGGCGCCTTCGGCACCAAGGTCATAGTGCTCGCCGCCGAGCCCCAAGATCGTGGCTCGCGCCGATCCGCCTTTGTCGAAGACAAAAACTCGTGCGCCGGAATAGCGACGAAACTGGAGGGCCAGCATCGTGAGTAAGACGGACTTTCCTGCACCCGTGGGTCCCACAATCAACGTATGACCGACGTCGCCGACATGGAAACTCAAGCGAAACGGTGTCGACCCCGCGGTACGCGTCACCATGAGAGACGGCGCGTTCAGGTGCGCGTTGCGACTGGGGCCAGCCCACACTGCCGAAAGCGGCATCAAGTGAGCGAGATTCAGCGTGGAAATCAGAGGCTGCCGCACGTTTGCGTAGACATGCCCCGGGATTGACGACAGCCAGGCTTCGACCGCATTGAAGGTCTCGGCAATGGTCACGAATCCCCGCCCTTGGATGACCCGCTCGATGACTTTGCGCTTTTCATCAGCCGCTGTGACGCTCACATCCATGACTATGACCGTCGCAGTCACATAGCCATAGGCCACGGCATCGGCGCCAAGCTCTTGCAGCGCGGCGTCTGCGTCCGCCGCTTTGTTATCAGCATCGGAGTCGACCAGCGGACTGTCTTGCTGAAAGACGGTCTCCCGTAAAAGCGCTACGATATTCTTACGCTTGGCAAACCATTGCCGCCGCAGTCGAATCAGCTCACGCTCGGCGTCGGCCTTGTCCAAAAGGAGAAAACGCGTCACCCAACGGTAGGGGAAGGCCAACCGATTGAGTTCGTCCAACAACCCAGGCCAGGTGGACGTCGGAAATCCGCGTACCGTCACCACTCGAATGTGCTGATCCCCCAATAGGGGCGCAAGACCGGCCGTCAGGGGCTGATCCGACAGCAGCGCATCCAAGTAAAACGCCACTTCCGGCACGTCGACCGGGTGGTATTGATTCGAAACCGTTGAATGCAGATACGTCAGCACCTCAGCATCCGACAGCCACGCGATCTCGGGCATGACGCCTTCGAAGAGCGTCAAGAATCGATCGGTTTCCGTAATGAACCGTCCAAGCTGTTCACGCCAATCAACGCCGGACTGATCTTGGGTCTCAAGCAACAGCCGGCCCGCGCGCGCACGCGTCTCCGGCGGCGGTAGATAGGTCGTAGTCAAGAAATAATTGCTTTCGAAGTGAGAACCCGCTGCCTCGAAGGCGCCGCGCCGTTCTTCCTCGATCAGCCACGACAGCGGATCGGGAAATGTCGACGTCGGGTAACCGGACGCCGCGCGTCTCTCGGCTTCTACGAACAATGCCCATCCAGACCCCAAGCGCTTCAGCGCGTTGTTGATCCGCGCGGTCGTCGCAATGAGTTCGCTCGGAGTCGCGCTATCTAGATCCGGTCCACGAAACCGGGCGGTGCGCTGAAAACTGCCATCCTTGTTGAGTACGACTCCGGGGGCGACGAGACCCGCCCATGGAAGATAATCGGCAAGGCACGACGGGCGTTCGCGATATTCGGCGAGACGAAACATACTCAAGGCTCCAGGAATGGTTTGTGTTTGACATGCCGCGCAAACACTTCCATGAACTGCGGATCCGCCTTTGCGCCCCATACGGCGAGCACGTGACCGACCAAACCTAAGGCGATGCCGACGAGCCACAACCGAAGCCCAATCCCGACCGCGGCAGCAAGGGTGCCGTTCACGATCGCCACCGCACGCGGCGCACCGCCCATGAAGATCGGCTCGGTGAGGGAGCGGTGTAGCGGCACTTCGTAACCATCCAGCAGCGGTGCCTCGCTCATGCGACGACTGCGCCGCCCGCGAAGCTGAAAAACGTCAGGAAGAACGAAGAGGCGGCGAAGGCGATCGACAGCCCGAAGACGATCTGGATCAGCTTGCGAAATCCACCGCTCGTGTCACCGAAGGCCAGCGTGAGCCCGGTGATCACGATGATGATCACAGCGACGATGCGGGCGACCGGACCTTGGATGGAATCCAAGATGGATTGCAGCGGCGCCTCCCAGGGCATGTTGGAGCCGGCTGCCAGGGCCGGTAGCGTCAGCAAGGTCCCGATGATGGCTGCCAGAAAACCTGACAGTCGCTTCTGTGGACTGACGAGGAATCGACTCTGCGTCATGACGATACTCCTGTTAAATTGAAAACCGATGAAACCTCATATCCGCCCACGCTCAGCCCGTTCACTTGCATGATGTCCTCGACCCGACGCGCCCGACCGCGGCCAGCAATGAATACGATGACGTTCACCGCTTCCGCGATCAGTGCCCGCGGCACTGTCACCACAACCTCTTGGATGAGCTGCTCCAATCGAGTGAGTGCGCCGTAGGCGGACCCCGCGTGAATGGTCGCGATACCGCCGGGGTGACCCGTGCCCCAAGCCTTGAGGAGATCCAATGCTTCACGACCGCGGACTTCGCCCACGACGATACGATCGGGACGCAGGCGCAACGTCGAACGCACGAGTTCCGACATGGATACGACTCCGGGCTTCGTTCGCAGCGGTACGTGATCCTCGGCCGCGCATTGCAGTTCGACCGTGTCCTCCAAGAGGATGACTCGGTCACCGGTGGTCGCCATTTCCTGCAATAGCGCGTTCGCCAAGGTCGTCTTGCCGGTCGAGGTGCCGCCAGCGATGACGATGTTGCTGCGGTCCTTGACCGCTCGACGCAAATAATCGACGTGTTGCTGCGTCAGAATTCCGTCGGCGACGTAGCGATCCAGTCGGATTACACCGGCGGCGCGTTTGCGAATAGCAAATACCGGTGCGCGTACCACCGGCGGCAGTAGTCCTTCGAAGCGCTCTCCAGTCTCCGGGAGCTCCGCCGAGACGATAGGCGCGCCGGCATGGACCTCCACACGAATATGTGCGGCTACCAATCGAACAATCCGCTCTGCTGCAGCCGGCGTGAGATCGAATCCCGATGCCGCGCGACCGCTTCCCAGCCGGTCGACCCACAAAGCGCCGTCTGGGTTCAGCATCACTTCAACTATTTCGGGATCATCGAGGGCAGCGCCAATTACCGGACCTAAGGCCGTTCGCAGCATGCGAGTCTGACGATCGATCACCGTGCCGAGGGGCGTCAGCGGTAGGACGCGGGTGTCGGTCACTGCCGCACCTCTGCCGCAGAATCTAAGGAATGATCTTTCGCTCTTGAGCCACCCTGGGGTTCAATTTCTTCGCAGACGTCCCGCACCAAACTGCCGCCCCGTTGAATGTGCCGCGCGAGTTGATCGACAAACTGCTCGAATCGACCACGACCTAAGGCACGGGCAGCGTCCTGGTGCTCTTCCGATATGGGAGTGGTCACCGATAAGTAGTAGCGAATGAACAGAGCCATGCTCTCGATCAAGATTGTCTGATCGCGCTCGAGCCGTTCGAATTGCCGCGTCAATTTATCGAGGCGCTTGGCCGTCGCCACCTCCCGGCGCTCACCACCTTCCGGGGACAAGAAGGCAGCAAGCGCCGCGGCCACGACACTGGAACGAGACAGATTCTTCATGGTCGCGAGTTCGTCCAGGCGCTTCCCGTGATCGCGCTCGATATAGACATTGAGGCGGGTCTTGTTCATAGCGCCATGCCATCACTGGGATCCAAGCTCGCAAGCCGCGCGATACGTTGGAACTGACGGTGTTGTCCCTGCGTCTGGGCGTCGCCTTCATCATGCTCATCCAAGATCGTGAGATCATCGGTTCGATGAATAAGCTCAAGAGTCTCCTCGCCCACTTTGGGGTGACGATGAAGGCCACCGTCATCGTCCACGCCGGCTGCAGTGAATCCTCGAGGCTCCGCATTCTTCAAGACCCCCGGCGCTGCGAGCCCCGTCCATTCGTCGGCTTTCGCGGTCGGCCGATCTGCGTAGCCAGTCGCCAGCAACGTCGGCGCCGGCAAGATCCGACTGGTGAAATTACTGTCCTCGAAGTAACGGAGCTTCTTCGCCCGGATTGGCGGCTGACCGGACACCATGACGATTTCCTCGTTGGACGGAAGCTGCATGACCTCACCCGGAGTCAGAAGCGGCCGCGCTGACTCTTGCCGCGAGACCATCAAATGTCCCAGCCACGGGGAAAGGCGGTGACCCGCGTAGTTGCGTTGTGCACGTAATTCGGTCGCCGTACCCAAGGCATCAGATATTCGCTTCGCTGTCCGCTCGTCGTTTGTGGCGAACGCCACGCGCACATGGCAGTTGTCGAGGATGGCGTTATTGGGGCCGTACGCCTTCTCGATCTGGTTCAACGACTGCGCAATCAGAAAAGCACGCAATCCGTATCCGGCCATGAAGGCGAGCGCGCTCTCGAAGAAATCGAGCCGACCCAGCGCCGGGAATTCATCGAGCATGAGGAGGAGTCGATGGCGATCGGGTAACCCGTCTTTGAGCTCAACAGTCTCAGTCAGTCGACGCCCGATTTGGTTCAGCAAGAGGCGGATCAGCGGTTTGGTGCGCGAAATATCGGAAGCCGGAACGACCAGGTACAGCGAGATAGGATGTTCGCCGTGTACGAGGTCATCGATGCGCCAGTCGCATCGAGACGTGACCTCCGCGACCGTCGGATCTCGATACAGACCGAGAAAGCTCATTGCCGTCGAGAGCACTCCAGAGCGCTCGTTCTCGCTCTTGTTGAGCACCTCCCGGGCGGCAGAGGCCACCACAGGGTGCGTCCGATCTCCCAGGTGAGCCGTGCTCATCATGGCCTGCAGCGAATATTCGAAAGGCCGGGCCGGATCGGAAAGAAAATTTGCGACACCTCGGAGTGTCTTATCCGGTTCCGCATACAAGACATGGAGGATCGCGCCTACCAGGAGCGAGTGACTGGTCTTCTCCCAATGATTCCGCCGTTCGAGCGCGCCTTCGGGATCGACCAAGATGTCCGCGACGTTTTGAACATCGCGTACCTCATGCGTCCCGCGCCGAACCTCCAGCAACGGGTTATAGGCAGCCGATCGAATATCTGTCGGATTGAACAGCAGACAATGCGAGAAGCGCGCACGCCAACCGGCCGTCAGTTGCCAGTTCTCGCCTTTAATATCGTGAATCACGGCGGACCCCGGCCATGTCAGCAGCGTCGGCACCACGAGACCAACGCCCTTGCCGGAACGAGTTGGCGCAAATGCCATAACGTGCTCCGGTCCGTCGTGCCGTAGATATTGCGGACCCACTCGGCCGAGAACGATTCCAGTGCCACCAGTCAGCCCCGCGCCTGTGATCTCGCGCAACGAAGCCCATCGGGCAGAGCCGTAAGTCGTCGCCACTCGTGATTGCCGCGCACGCCACACTGACCCAATCACCGCCGACGCGGCACCCAGCAATCCGCCGGATGCCGCTATCATGCCGGCGGTGTTGAAGACACTGGGTGCATAGGCCTCATAGGCATACCACCACTCGAAGATTCGCCAAGGAAAGTAAACGGGGAAATGCTGGATACGAAACCAGGGCAAGCCGAGGCGCCACTGAAACGCGAGATGCCACGCGGCCCACTCCGTGGCAATCCAGCTTGCAGCGATCACAATCGCCAGCACGATCGCGATCTGACCGATCAGTACTCTGGTTGGCGTCATGCCGATGCATTCTCCCGCTGGTCGTAACGCAAGATGGCGTTCCCTCGGCGCGGAGAATTGACGCGATTTGCTCAGGTGTCAAAGACCGAAACGGTCTGAATGGTAAATCGATTGAACGTGATTCCTGCCCTGGCGAATGTCAGCGTAGATGGGAAACGTCCGACGTAGACTTTTGCTCACGCAAATATTTTTTCTATGGCGATATAACTGTGCACTCGTAGAGAGATGGTACGACTGCTGCGATCGACGATTGACAGACGCTTACCGCGACAACCCGCGCCCAATCTCCCAGGATACCGTCGGACCCCGCACAATCGCAGAAACAGATTGACCCAGACGCGCCTCGATGACTGGCCGCCACGGTACGAGCGAGAATCCCACACCATCGTCAATCATCGCGAATCGCCCGCTGACGAGCAGCAACGAACGACGATACGTACCGGAAGCACGGTCGCCGTCAAAAATGGGTCGGTAGTTGAGCCCGGTATCTGACTCAATGCGACGGGCCGCGGCTTCTACCTCCGTGGCGCGCAGCGTGGAGAGCAAATTTCTTGCAAGGACGACATGCTGTCCGCGTCGCTCGGCAAGACCCTGTTCCACGAGGAACATTTTTCGCTCGTCGAGCGCGCGTTGCACTACCGCGCCGAAGCCGACCGAAGATGGCGGCGTCGAACCTCGGACGAACCGTTCGTCAAGCCAGGTCACGCCTACTGCACGAACTTGTCGCTCGACTGGGAGATGTGATCTGACCACAGGCTGCACCCCCGACAACCGGGTCTGGTCGTAGCGCATCGCAGTCTCCGGGAGATCTTGCGGCACGCGCCAAACCCCTTCTTCTAATCGCTCCACGAGATTGCCTCGGCGAAGCAACTCAAGCCTACGCACCTGCGCTTCAATTACAGACTCAGGATTGCGCATCGCCAGCGACGCGTGCTCTAGACGCTGCCGCGCCACCTCCGTGCGGTAGACGCCATCGATCGCCATCTCGGCGATCGACCGATCAACTCGGCGCGGTTCCGTCACCCCACGCAATTCGACGATCCCTCCAATCGGCAGCTCCGCGAGATCGGCATTCGAAGCCAGCCGCGCGTAATGTGCACGACCGTCGACGCCATCGACGATTAAGTAGGCTCGATCCGATATTTCGTCAGTCAGTCCCTTGTCGGCGATTCGACCAATCACCGGTTGGGAGCGCTTAGGGTCGAAGATCACAAGCTCGCGCTGTGTCTGACCCAACGCACGCTGCATGGTGCGAACGATATCCCCGCGTTCGCTCAAGGTTCGAAGGGTGTGCTCGGCAGTCGGTTTGATGGTCCATGTATCTGCGCCTACCCGTTCGGCGAGTCCCATGGTACCCAGATGCCGCAGTCTCCCGATGAGAAGGCTGCGGTCGTATCCTTCGCGATTGACCATCGCCGCGCCGATGTCGACTCTGCCCTGATCTAGCTGTCGGGCAATTTGTCTGTCCAGCGAGGTCCAGCGCTCCTGGGTCACCTCGCGAGTCAAGCTCTGCAGAATCTCCACTTCCGTTCGGAGGCCCAACCATTCCGTCGCCAGTTCGCGAGCTCGCGCCTGCATGCCACGTGAGATGTAGTCCGGGGCAATGATGAGGTCTTTCCCGGCATCGTCTTTCCCGCGTAACACGATATGACTGTGCGGGTTATCGGTGTCCCAGTGGTCCACCGCAATCCATTCGAGCGTCGTCCCCAGATCCCTCTCCATTTGATCCATCAGCTCCCGGGTGAACACACGCAACTCGCCGATGTCTTCGGCATCCTCTGCCGAGACGATGAAGCGGAATTGATGACGATCGCTTCGGCCGCGTTCCTCGAACGCCCGGGTATCGGTGTCGTCCTCCAGCGCGCCGTAGGCCCGCCCCGGCGTGCCATTGCGGGTTACCCCTTCCCGCTCGAGGTAACGAATGTGTGTCGCAGTCGACCGCGGTCCGGCTCGCTTCAAGTTTACGAGTCTCGCCTTGATGACAACTCGGCGCGATCGGTTACCCAAGGCCTGACCCGCCAGCTTGGCGGCGACTTGACCTCGGCCCATTCGCAAGGTGCGCCGGCCGCGACCTAAGGCGCCAGCTTTCAGACTGGGTCCAGCTCGGGACACTGCACGCAAGACCTTCGTGGTGAAGCGCGGAATTCGGTCGCCGCCCTTCGCGCGCGGTGTTCCCGGTCGCGGGCGGAATCGATCCTCGTCAGCCACGAGGGTGAATCCGACTTATCGTACAGCGGCGCACTCGACCGTACCCGTGCCGCAGTCTCCTTCGGAAAATCAAGACGCTACAACTGGCACTCACACGCAAGTAGAAAGCCGCGTGTGTCAAAAACCCTTGTGCAGACATGGGCTTGACGTGGCAACGGTGCCGCGTACTTTTATCTTGCCCTGCTTCGCGCCAAGACAGTTCACCCCTCTCGCGCTCGCCACGGGCGCGATTCTCTGTACAAACGAGGGCGGATCCTAAGGCCATAGTCATGCGATATTCATCACCAGATCCACACAGGAATTGCAACGCCAATGACCGATTCAATGCGGATGGGACCGTAGTATCGACTGTCGAAAGAGGCCGCACTGGTTGTACCAATCAGGAATAATTCGTCGGCGGCTAGTTGACGGCAATCGTTC
The DNA here is from genome assembly GCA_041690895.1 of Gammaproteobacteria bacterium. GTDB lineage: Bacteria > Pseudomonadota > Gammaproteobacteria > Steroidobacterales > Steroidobacteraceae > Bog-1198. The sequence goes on along the minus strand of JBEPVT010000061.1, from coordinate 6,747 downwards.
CAAGTAACGAGTGTGCGGCCCGCTCCATCGTGGGCAAGTGAGCGCGCGATCAGGACCCCATTGATTCGCACGACACCCTGCTGTTCGCATACTCGATCGCCAATCACGGCGCCGACGCTCTTGAGCAGCGGTACCGTTTTCGGTAAGTACTGTCGCTGATCGGCCAACCGCGCGATCGCTGGTGGGAGTTGCACCAGAGCGAAGTCGCCGCGGTGCAATTCAGCTGGTGGCTTCACCACATACCAGCCCCGCGGAGCACTCGGACTTGGGTTGTAGATGATCTTGGATGTGGATCGCTGCGAATACGCGCTAGTGATCAGCGCAACTCCAAATGCCATTACGCACAGAACGCCGATTTTGTCCTGCTTAAGTTTCATCATCCCTGCGATTCCCCCGGCGTTCCAAATTCGGCCTCGAGCAATCCCCGCAGCATTTCAGCGACCGTTGTCCCGCGCTCGAAGGCAATGATCTTGATTCGACCACGCAACGCCGGCGTAACATCGATGGTCAGTCTCGCGGTCCACGGATTAGTCGATTCACCCTTGGCGGAGGCGCCTTTGATCCACAGCTCAGCGGTCGGATCGCGTGCCGGTTTATCGCCCATCTGCATCTGTTTTCCAGTCACAGTGCACGACCTCGAATCTCTTCGGCCAAGAGGGAGATCTCTCGTGCGCCTCGTCCGTTTGCATTCAATTCACAGGCCAATCGACCGCTGCCCGCGCATTCTGCGAACACGACTCGTTGACTCACTTCGCTGTCGAGCTGCGGAATCTCCAGGCGCTCGAGTGGTACTCGCAACGCTTTGGCAATGATCGTGCCGACGACCACTCGACTCGCGATGAATGCGGCGCGCAGCTTCGGCCTGAAAATCTTGGCCTCGTTCACCAGGCCGACGATCTCTTGGCTGGCCCACACATCAAATGCGCTCGGCTGCACCGGGATCATGACGAGATCGGACGCGACGATGGCAGAGCGGGTCAATGCAGTGACGCGTGGCGGACCGTCGATGACGACGTGGTCATTCACTCGCGCGATGTCCGGGACTTCGAGGTGTAGGGTCTCTCTCGGCAGGCCGATCACGGCGAAGCGTCTGGGATGATCGTAATGGTTCCGCAGTTGCGCCCAGTCAAGTGCAGATCCCTGCGGATCCGCATCGATGAGGGTGACCCGTTGTCCACCTTTAGCAAGCTCACCGGCGATGTGCAGTGCCAGTGTTGTCTTGCCCACGCCGCCTTTTTGATTGACGAACGCGATGATCATGAGTGCCTCCTTGGATCACGACGAGTTATCCACAGAAAGCCGGATTCCCTCCGGGTTAGAAGAAATACGAAGTATTTCTGGTTAGCAGAGTTACGCCGGCTGATTTTGGTGATCAAACAAGGAGATGCAGGCTGCCAGCGCACCTGATAGCACGAGGATTGCGCACCCGATGGCACGATTCCAACCGCACCTGATAGCACGACGCCGTTCACCGCTTATCCCCAAACCGTAACCGAGTCGACAGCTCTGAGATCAGGGTGGCAACCGCCCGATGGCGGGACGGGCGGAAGTGCAGTGCCTCCTGATCCCCCTTCCGTTGGACCGAAAGGTGATAACCGGGCACGGCTTGTCGAGCGGCCAAAGTCCGTAAGTCGATTGCGAAATTCCGGTAGTTGGCGCTGCTTCCGGACTTGGCGTGCAGATACCGGAAATCGAACCGCCAGCCGGCAGACTGTCGACCGCCATGCTTTCGCACCAGCCGATACAACCACCGCTCGATACCGCCCGTGAGCTCGAAGTATTTCGCATCGATGGTGAGGAACAGACCGTCGTCCAACAGTCCCCGATAGAACCAATCCGGCAACACCAGTTCGAGTCCGAGCGGCCGGCCGGCGGAATCGGTACGTTCCCTCCATTCGTTGATCCAAGAGAATCGATGCAGCCGCCGCTCCGTGGGTTGACGAATCGATGTTGCAACGGTGGTCGACTGCAGCCGATCCAGAGCCGCCTTCAGACGGTGATAGGCCCTCACCGAGGTCCCTCGGCGACCAAATGTCAGGATTTCGTAAGGAGTCACGACCAGCAGCCGTGATGTCGGCAATCCTCGATCGCGGGCCTCGACTAGTTGCGAGGCGGCCCAGATCAAGACATCGGCGTCCCAAATCGTCGCCATTCCGAACTGGCTCGTAGCTTCCACATCGATCGCCAGGTTTCCGGCGCGGAAATGGATGGGCGTCACTCGCTTGGTCTTGGCGAGCGAGAAGAAGGGATATGCCATGAGATCCTGCGCATCGCGGATCGCCATCGGCCCGGGCAATGCATGAAATGCGGTGAGTGCCACTCGCTCGGCAGAATCGACTTTGCGGAAGTGCGGATTCACGCCGTTACGGCTGCGCGGCTCTACGGGTGTATGTACAGCCATGAGATCGGATTCTCGATAAGGCGTACTTCCTGATTTCCGTTGGCGCGATTGAACGAGTTTGCGCATTACAGACAATCCGCCTCAGCGTAAAGGCGTGTAGTCGGGATCGGAGGTCGTCTCGAAGGTCCTGGCGTTCGCCCATACTTCGAGATCACTCACCGCATAGAGCACCCGCCTTCCGAATTTTCTGAATCGAGGGCCACCGCCTATCACCCGCTGCTTCTCGAGCGTGCGCGGCGAAAGATTCAGAAATTGCGCCGCCTCATCATTGTTGAGAAACAACCGATTGACTGGTGTTGCATGCGTCTGTGTGCCGGGATCATCGAGAACTCGCGTTAATTGCATCACGGCACGCCCCGATATTGGTTTGGTCATCTCGGTCATTCGAGCAGTCTCCATAGCACCGTGAGGTTCGGCATCCGATTGCCGGGTACGTGGGACAGCTTCTTCGGAATGCGCGGCGATTGGCAGGGAGATTCGGCAGCGTCGCGCTTTCTCCGGGGCGTCCATTTTCATCGATAGATCAGTCCGCGATATCCGCCACCGACCAACATGGCACCCCGCTTTAAAAAGTAGCGAATGCTGGCGCGCAGTTCACCGTCGGAAGTCCATCGCCTGCTGACCGATTTTGCCCCGTGCATCGCCACCGCGATCTCGCGGTGAGAGGCACCGCCGGCGGCGCCGTCGAGCGCTTGGCATACGGACGCATGAAATCGACCCGCACGGCTCGGCGCGGGTTTCGAAGATCCGATCGACTTCCGCTCGAGCGCCCGGATGAAGCGCTCGGCCGCTGCTACTCGACGGTACGCGTGGGCATCCGCGCCAATCGCGATGGCGATACCATCTTGCGACCCGAGATCATCGGCTAGGTGGACTTGCCAGGCATCCGCACCCACGAAGGCGGTGAGGTAGGTTCCCTCACCATCATGGACTGCACCGGGTGCGTTCCGGTCGATATCGAGATCGTAGAGATTGAATCCTTCATATGGGCCCGTCGCCCGAATTAATTTCAATGTGGTCGGCGGATCGGGTCGCCAGATCGGATTGACGGCGCGCGCATCCAAAGCAGGATCAATTAGTCGAAGTAACCCCCAATCGTGACCGGCGGTCTCGGGGTCGGCAGGATCACGTTTGGACCAGGAGGCGCGGTAATCAAGATTTCTTCTCAGGTACTCCCAAGCCAGGAGTGGCCCTGCAAGCGACTCCACGTATTGAAAGGCTTCGCGGCGATGCCATGCCGGGAGCCCAATCGCCATGGGCTGCCCTCCTTGCGCATGCCACCGACACTGCCCCAGCTAGAATCGTGAAAGACCTTTCTGGCAAAACCCGGGCGAGAATGTGGCGAATACATTCAGAATTGAGATGTACGACCGCGGTGTGATCAAGAAACCGATGGCAACAGGAGAAATATCGGTCCCGCGTCCACTTCACGGATCAGCGGACTTCAGGATCTACCGAAAACCGGGAAGCCATTCCGCCCGCCGGACAAAGCGCTTGATCCGAGGCGGCTAGCGGATGATCCGACTGGAGCTTCGGCTGCTTTGACTTGCGCCGCCGTCCATTGGGAGGCAGGCGTCGGGATGAATCTGTGGAGACCAATGAACTGCCGCAGCTCCACGCCATTGGTGACGAAGAGCCGCGGCGGCAAAATGCGGCACTACATGGCGCCACGCTCTGCGAGACTGATCACCTCCCCGCCAGCGACGATCAGATGATCCAGTACGCGGATGTCCACCAACGCGAGCGCAGCTTTGACGCGTTGAGTAATGAGCTCATCCGCCTGGCTCGGCTCCGCGACGCCACTCGGATGGTTATGGACCTTATGTGCCCCAGATCGTTTTGTGGCCGATGCTCGTGAGTGCATTCGGCGGCGGCCGATTTTCTGCGGAAAGGCCACATAACAATGATCGCAGGCCCGGGTTGCGTTGGGGCCATCAAAATGGAATAGATGATTGTTTAGGGAAGGTAGCCACGGCTGGGGAGCGTTAAATCCGGCAGGGCTAGGCCAACTCCGATTGGACGGCTTTTCTGAAACGAGCGCCTCGAAGCGTTCGTTCGCAGGCTGCGGTATGCTCTCCATGGTACTGCGCCCGGAGCAAGGAATGGCGACGAAGAAACTGGATTTTTCATTGCGGTTACGCCACGACTCGGCAGACATTTCAGTAATCACTCAGCAATTAGGGTTTCGCAGTGAAGTTGGCTGGAATAAGGGAGACCCCAATCGCTCCTTAAAGGGCTTGCCTCGTGAAGGTCTGCGGGAGTCCTCGTACAGATCATTCTCGCTGGGCGTCGTTACAGATGCCGGCCTCGAGGAGGCGATTCCCGAATACCTTGAACGGCTGATGCCATTTTCGTCGGTATTACAGGCGTTCGTTCGTTCGGGCGGCACCGCGTCCATTGCCATTGGATGGTTCGGCGATTCCGATGTAGGTGGGGATCGAGTCTCGGCAGAATCTGTCGCCGCCATGGCGAAACTGCACCTGACACTCGACCTTTATTTGTATTTCGAGCCGAACGAATTGAAACCTGCAGCAACCGATTCCTAAAGCGCTTAGCGGACCTTCGTCACTGGCTCTGAAGGGTCGCGAGAAGGCAGTGGTACACGCCTCAATAAAGAGATCCCATAGAACTTATGCGCGACGTGATTGTAGTGCTTGCTTTGATGGGTTGCATCGCAGCCTGTGAGCCACAATGCCATTCAATCGACCAGGTACTGGCCACCAGCGACGACGGACGAGCCGTTGCCTCATATCTCGATTGCTCGACTTCGGAAACGATCAATTTAATATCGGCATCTGGGCGCAAGACTCCAATTTTCAAGTATGAGTCGAGCGGAGGAGTCATAGGGTGCAAGGGGAATACTTTCCCCCGTGCGAAAGAATTATCGCCAACCGTCACATGGAGCGATCCACATCTCATCCATATCTCGATCGGAATCGTATACAGCATCGATCGAAAGCTAGATAACGTGGACGGCGTGCGCGTGATATACGACATAGGAACTGTGCTGTCCGATGTTTGCCAAGCTAATGCCCCGTAGTGGTCAGTTGCGACGGACGGCTTCGGGTCGAGTCCAAGCATTGAGCGGATTAGGCTGCTGACCAACGGTGTTGGTTCCCACCGAAGCAGGAACCAGATCCGTCGGAAGTCAGAGCAATCCGCGTTCCGCGAAGCTCAATATGCCTGTTCCCGTCACGATCACATGATCGAGTAATCGCACGTCCACCAAAGCCAGCGCGGCGCGTAGCCTCTCCGTAATGAGCTCGTCGGCTTGGCTCTGATCTTGAACTCCCGATGGATGATTATGGTACGCGAGGCAGGCCGCGGCCCCCTTGAGCAAGGCGAGCTTCACCACCTCGCGAGGATGCACACTTGCGCCATCCAGAGTGCCGCGGAATAGATCGATGCACTCAATGACCCTATGCCTTTGATCGACGAGGATGAGTCCGAAAATCTCGTAGTCCAAGTGACCGAGACGGGTCGACAAGTACTCCCCGACCTTTTTGGGTGACTGCAGTAGAACGCCGCGGCGGACTCGATGCGCAAGGACCTCGCGCGCGGCGGCGAGAATCTGAGCGCTGGTCGCAGGCTCAACGATGCCGTCGGCAGCATGGTAGAAAAGATTATGGTTAGACATCGTCGTACTCCGGTCTTGATCGGGCGGATTGCCCTTGCGTCCGGAGTCAGGCCATCGCAGCGCAGTCCGTCACAGGCTGGCCGTCTGGCCACGCGGCGAGTAGAGGAACGCGCTTCAAGCGCGTGAGCAACGGAGCGCCTTGACGGCGAGACCGATGGCGTAGGGTCAAAGGACCAGGCAATGCCCCACTCCTTCTGCAGGCTTCTCGCTGCCTCGTATCGTCGAATCTCAGCATGACCGCGGATGAATGCGTTGATGACACGTCGAAGTCTCCCTCTAACGCGCTCCACAGGCGACCGTCAAATGCAGCTTCTTGCACGGGTTACTCGTCATGCGATGGAGAAATTAATCGAGCAAAGGTCTGCAACAGAGGCCGGCCCCGACCTTGCGGTCGGGACCGGCAGACCGGATCAAAGGCTGGTGAGCCAATTTAGCAGCGAAGGATCATCGTTCCAGGGAACAGCCCTGTTCGCTCCGCATGGGGCACACAAAGCCATGGCTTCCGACTTCATACGCAGGGTGATCTCGGCGTAACGGTGCGTCGTCGTGAGGCTGACGTGCCCGAGCCAACCTCGGATGACGTTGACATCGACACCGGCTTCGAGCAGATGGACGGCCGCCGTGTGCCGGCTATATCGCGCAAGATATAGGCGCCACTATGTCTCGCGGCTGACTATGTCTATTGAGTGTCTAAAACCCTTGAGTTTGC
>JBEPVT010000060.1:0-27087 GCA_041690895.1 Gammaproteobacteria bacterium | reverse complement strand
CCATCAGCAGTTGCATATGGATTTTGGCTTCATGGCGCTGTTCAAATACGTCTAGCGGGTTGGGTTGGCCCAGCGCGTTCCGCGCGGTGCACAAGAATTTCCGCAACGTTCAAGACAGCTCGCCTGGAGGTCGCCGCTTACCGAGTCCGCGCCTTCTCTTTATCTTTATGGCGAAACTCTATGATTTTGGAACATATCGTTATTTCATTAACATACGAGTTCGCAGTTTTATTCTGAGCGGCGCGCCATTCCAAACAGGCACTTAGTCGAGATCACATGAGAGCAAAAAATTAAAACGATCATTCAAACGGTCCGCCCCTGCCTCAAGCTTCAACGTCTCGTCTATTCTGTTTGCGCCATCGGCGTCCGTTCTGCTTGAAGAATGCACTTTTACTTCCGAAGAATATTAGGACTGTACACAAGTCGGCTGTCGATCTTCTGAACAAGAGCCACGCTTGGGGGCGATTACCCACTCGTGATCGGAGAATTCCCATGAACAAGCTTCTCGCCCACGCGGCTTTTGCCGTCTGCGATCATCGCTTCTCCCGCTGCGATGGTCGCAGACAGAACGATTACCTTGGCCGTGACAACATGGACTGCGCAACATGCCCTTCGATCGCTAAAGGCAGCCTGGAAGCCGTTCCCGGCGTTGCCAAGGTTGCTGTGTCCTTCAAGGACAGGACGGTAACGATCATCTATGATGATGCCAAAGCCGATGTGAATCAACTGACATCCGCGACCACCAAGGCGGGTTATCCGTCCGCTCCCAAGAGCTGATCCGATGGATCTTCAATCGACCATCACCTGTCCGCACTGCGCCGTTGCCAAAACGGAGATGATGCCGACCGATGCCTGTCAGTTCTTCTATGAATGCACCGGCTGCGGCACAAAGCTGAAGCCGAAGGCAGGCGATTGCTGCGTGTTCTGTTCCTACGGCTCGATGCCGTGTCCACCAATCCAGGCCCAGCGCGCCGGCGAGCCAGATGGCGCGTCGTGTTGCGCCTAGTCGGCGATGAATGACCTGACGACGGACACCTCGCGCGACTGGCTCAGCCGCGAACGCACTAATTTGCTCGCGTGGCGGCTTCCGCTTGCCGCGATCTCGGCCGGCCTATTCGTTCCGGTACCTCTGCGCACGGTCAATTGGGTCATCGCCCTCGGCCGGATAAAACTATCTGGAATGGCTTGATCTCGGACATTCCGAACGTCCGGGAGGTTGGGCCAACAGCGGACGTTTAGCCCTAGAGGATAGTCCCCTGAGTTATTCCCCAGAAACGAACTCAGCTCACGTGGCGAAACAGACTGAATTGGAACGATTGAGCTGAACCCCACGGCGTCGCATGTGCGTGGGGCCGGGTACCAATCAAGGCGAAGCCTTGTCCCAGTATTTTGCCGAGACTTGACGCGTCATAACGGACCACCGGCAGCTCGCTGCATTTTTCTGGTCCATCCAAGGCAAAGGTTGCAATGATGGCGTACCCGCCAGGCTTGAGGGCGTTGGGGTTGGCCCGTCGGGCACGCTTGTCATCAAATCGCTGAGCGGCTTTCAGATTGTGAACGGCGGTCAGACGACGGCCAGCCTTCATCGAGCTCTTCGTCAGGATAAAGCTGATCTTACAAATATTCAGGTGCCGGCGAAGATTATCCGAGTCGGAGAGAGCGCCAACCTCGACGATATGGTTTCTGCGGTGTCGCGCTCGGCAAACAGCCAAAATACTGTGCAGCCGGCTGATTTTTCAGCTAACGAGCCGTTTCACGTCGCCGTCGAAACTCTCGCGAACAACGTCTGGCTTCCGGATGGCACCGGTCGCTGGTTCTATGAGAGAGCCCGGGGCAGTTATGGTGCGGCGGAATTCGCGTCGTCTGGAAAGGCGGAAAGAAGTCGGCGTTTTGCACGGGAGACGCCAAAGGACAGACGCTTCTCAAAGACGGATTTGGCGAAGTATCTCAATGCGTGGAGCGGCGCACCACACTTAGTAAGCTATGGAAATCAAAAAAACTTCCAGTATTTTATGCAGTCTATAAAGGACGCTCATCCTGAGGGTTTTCTGCCTGATGAAAGCTGGTACAAGGCATTCATAGCGAAGACTATTTTGTTTCGTTCCGTTCAGAAGATAACAAAGGCCCAGAAATTTCCGGCTTATCAGGCAAACATCACGGCGTATTCAGTCGCCTGGCTGGCCTGGGCTGCAGAAGAAACGATGGACTTCGATTTGATCTGGAGAAAGCAAGAAATTTCACCCGAACTTTCCGCAATGACTGCGGACTGGGTAACGAAAGCCGATGCCGCCCTTCGGAAGTCGGCTGGAAATCGAATGCCGAGTGAGTGGGCCAAAAAGGAAGACTGTTGCGAGGATATGCGTGAACGGTCGCCCAGGCTGCTAAAGCGAAGGCCGCCGGAACTCGCAAGGGCTCCTTGAAGTGCCAACACATAGCGCGGACCAGATCGGGCAGAGAGATGATTTGCATCCTTCGCAAAGGCCAGCGCGCCTTGATAGGAATTCCTGGCGGCCGCCAACTCGGATAGCCTCATTCCTGCGTGAGAAGCGATGAGGAGCGCTGCAATGGCTGAAGAATTGAAACCTGCCAGGTTCACGAGGAAGAAGCGAGGCCGCAAGCCGCTGGAGGAGTTCGTCGACTACATCGTGGAGATCGAGAGCTGGGACTGGAGTTATTCGCTGTCGCTGAACAGCGACCGCCGTGCCGTCGATCCCTATCACGAGTTCCGTCACCTTCAGATCAGGGGAAGGCTGCTTCATCCGACCGGTCTGTCGACCGATCGGTTCGAGCTGACTCTGCTGCCATCGCATGACCTGGAGCCGGAGGCGCGGAAGCAATCCAGCCCGCTCTGTGTAGGCTCTCTCGATGCTCACCGTGGCCGCCTCGCCGGATTGATGTCGATCCCTGCAGATTCGCTTGCACCGATCCTGCAGATGATGATCGGCGAGCGCTTCAAGTTCATCGCAATGAGGGGCGACCGGTTCAAGCGCCGGCGTGCGCTTTTTCGCAGCTTCCGGCTGGAGATGACGATGGACGAGGATGACATGCTGGCGACCGACTCCGCAGCTTGATGCGCTTCGTCGATGCCGGGGCGCCGGTCCAGCGCTGTAGGACACAGGGCATGATCATTTTTGTCCCGAAGGGTGGCCTCCTTAGTGTCACGTGGCTGCAAAACTCGGCCGCTGGCCGATTTATTCCGTAACACCGGACACGCGAAACCATGCCCGGTGCCGTAAATCCCATAACATCCGATCGGCGAACAGGTTGGGGTGCCGCCGGTTCAGTTTGCCGCCCCGACCATATCAGGCCACCCTGCGTATCGAATTCGACGCTTAAACACCAATGGCCGCGCCAGTCTGAGATGGTCGCACGCGCTTAGGCACGTGAGCGCGGGAAAATTCAAAAAACAACAACGTCGCCTGAGCGGAATATATTCGCCCGGCGACGTTGGGTTATTTGCTGAGCCCTCAAAATCCCCAGCCAACGCGGGTATGGGCCGGGGGATAAAGGTTCAAAGAAAAGTCCCGCGTCGGGGGGAGCGCGGGACCTTTCCATGGGAGTGAGCGTCGTTGAACGCTCAAATCTAAAATTCGCAATTGGTACGATTGTTCCATGGGGGGAGGGTCAACGATTCCACAAACGAACCTTTGGTTACGCTCGTCGCGGCCATGAAGCGCAGACAGGCCCCAGCCATCGGGTGGGCGGGTTCTTTCTCTCGCTCGCAGCACGATGGATGGAACGATCTTACCCGGAAATTTAGATCAGGTAGAGGTGCCCGCGCATGGAATGGAGCCTGGCTGAACAGCTCGCATCGTCAAAGGGATGCTTTGGGAAGACCGCCGTGAGGCGGTCTTCCTGTTGCATCGATCATATTGCAACGCGCTTGGTCGCGATTGGCACTTCTCAGTCATGCAGCGCGGGCTGACGGTCGATTTCGGTTTTTGATCTAGAGCTCCTGCTCACAGCCGCCGCAGGTCCGCATTTCTAGAACACTGACTAACCGGCGACCTCGTACTTCAACGAGCGTTAAATGCGTGCATCTGATGCTGTCTTTGACGCTATTGACGGCTGTGTCACATTCTTGCAGCGTGATTCCGTTGTCTATTGTTTCACCAAGCGTTCCATTAAATGGATTCGCTGTCGTCTTCTTTCGACAACGGGGTGGCTGACTTGCTCAGCGCAGTTCAGAACATGGAGTAACAATGCTCGCTTATATTTTTTGGCATGTGCCCTTCTCGGATATCGATGTCCCCGAATACGAGACGGCACTACTGAATTTCCACGCTGACCTCTCGGCAACTCCTGTCCCGGGGCTTGAAGCATCCGCGACCTATCAAATCTCCGAAGTGCCTTGGTTAAACGGCCTTCCAGGATACGAAGATTGGTGTTTCATAACGTCGTCGGCCGTTTTGGATTCGCTCAACAAAGCAGCGGTAAAACCAGAACGCTGGAATGTGCATGCTGCGATTTCGAGCAAGACAGATTTCGGGCATGGCGGTCTTTACTACCACTTGCACGGGGCCGAGCAACCAATTGCGGGCTCACGGGTAATCTGGTTGAAGCGGCCTCGCGCGATTCGCTATGAACAAGCTCTCCGAGATGTTGTTGATGCATCGAAGGGCTTCTTAAGCTGCTGGCGTAAGCAAATGGTCCTTGGTCCCGGCGATGAATTTGCCATCGTCGGGGATGACTCACTTGAAGTTTCGGTGCCGCAAGGTTGGCAGGCTCGAGTTGTGGAAAGAAAGTTTTTAAGCACTACTCCGTGACGTTTGATCCTTGACATATTTGGGTACGGTTTTGGTTATTGTGAAGGCGTGACATGGGTCCAGCATTCTCAACGTTGACCAAGTTCGGCACCTATCAACGCCGTGAACTCAATCGTGCACCTGCGGCCATCGATTCGAACAACCGCATCTTCGCCGTCGCCCTAGTGCCCGCGCCGGGAGAAATTCGCTGCCGGCCTTGTCCACCTCCCAATGCGCTGAGAAATCTTGCGCAGCGGCTCGCGTCAGCAATGACCGTCGGAGCCACTGCCTGCGTCGGATTCTGGACCCCAATAACCTTCGGACGGTCGGCTGAGAAGTGTGGACGACTCTAAGCGCCGGAGGGGAGGGTGTCCCCCTCGACTGGCAGAATCAAGTGGCCGGAGAAGCCTGGGTCGTTTTTAGCTAACTAGGTTGAGGTAGGCGGATTGATCCCGCGGCGATTCGTCCCAGCAGAACTTCTCTCAGAACGACGGCATTGTTATGAATTTTATCGTGAGCCGCAAAAACGAGCGTTATCCGCCCCGACCGTGCACAGCTCCTCAATTCTTCGAGTTGTTCTCGATGTCGGTGAATCTCATCCGCGTATCGCCTTCTAAATTCCAGCCATCGAGCGGGATCGTGCCCGAACCATTTACGCAACCTCGTACTCGGCGCAATGCCTTTTTCCCATTGATCGATCGCTGCGGTCGCCTTGCTAACGCCCCGGGGCCATAAACGGTCAACCAATATCCGAGTGCCGTCACTTGCCGCGGGAGGCTCATACGCCCGCCTTATTTTTACGTTTGTGGCCACGAGCCGCTTGCGCACAAAATGCTCCACCTAAGTTCGCTTCTTGTTGGTAGCCGAGTTAGTTCGTACCTGGCCCATGTGACGATTGCAGCACAGCCTCTTGCTGTACAGCGGCGCTGCTGACGTGGTTGGTCTGTTCAGCTCTGGACGATTCCAGGTGACTGTTTCCGGATATTGCGATCGATCCCCAGAGGATGCCGTAGACCAACCACATCAGGTATCTTCCATCGGTGGTCTTGGTTTGTATTGAGCTACGCTGCGAAGCACCGTGCGATGGCAAGAGTTGAATGGTGCTCGCGGCAATAGTGCTTGCGTCCGAAGGTGAGCAACGCGCGCTATTCACCTTCCAGATTCTGGTGGCAAGACTATTTATAGCAGCTTCCTTCGTAAGGCGGTCTAAACGGGCCGCCTCCTGCCACGCGTCGATGTCCTGTCGCGCCAGTGCGGACAAGACGCTTACCGACGTTTCTTCGTCTTCGAAAAGCGTCGCGAACAGGAAACGTTCGAATTGGGAGTCGGGATGAGATAATTTGGCCATTTCTTGATGTCCGACGTGAAGGAAAGGAACCGTGCTCGAATCACCACCGCTACAACGATGCCAGGCTTTGGTTTCTTCAACCGCATCAAACGCGCGTCGCGGCTACTGTCGCCATTCTCGTTCTTCTAAAGTATTTTACAAGCGAGTTATATTCACCGTTAATATCAACAAATGCGATAGCTAGCCGCTTTGCGATCCTTTTGATTTTTTCCCCATGCGTCCCGGTCGTTGTTCGCGGCTACATGGTACCGAACTCATTTGCGCGGATCCCTTAGATACAAATTGCGTGATGGCTCGGCGTCGCATCGATCAAAAGACGGCGAAGCGATCGCTAACGCACCCTTAGTCGCCTCGTCCAGGATTTGCCGAGAAATATTGATCTAGCTTGTTGGCGGCGCCGTCAAAGGCCTTCGCGTCGGCGGGAGGTTGACGCTTGATCGTAATGTTTGGCCAGACCGAAGCATATTCGGCATTCAGCTTCAGCCAATTTTCAAGACCCGGCTGCGTGTCAGCAAAGATGGCCTCGGCTGGGCATTCCGGCTCGCACACGCCGCAATCGATACACTCATCGGGATTGATGACCAGCATATTGTCGCCTTCGTAGAAGCAATCGACCGGACATACCTCCACGCAATCCATATATTTGCACTTGATGCAATTATCGGTGACAACGAAAGTCATCTCGAAAACTCCACGAGCACAGGTGTCAGCGCGAGATCAACGCAAACGTTTACCCGAAGTGAATCGATAATCTGGCAAATGCCATCTTTGGACATGTGATCAAATTCAGCAGCCATTATGTCACCAGCAGCACCACGACAACGCCAAGCACAGTCCAGAAAAGAGAATTGATCAGCGTCCGGACTAGATCGCGATTTTTAGCGAAGCCGAAAGCGTCGCAGGCGAGATTTCCGGGCAACAGGAATGGCCACGCTATAATCTCACTGATCGGAACGGTCCTCTTCATCGAGGTATTCCTTCTATAAGATGTATGTGTGATATATCTTATAGGCTCAACCTTGCCTTAAAGCAATAATATAGATATATCTTTTACAGAGAACGTCGACGTCGGGAAAAGCACATGCGTCTGACCGTCTATACCGACTATGCGTTGCGCGTGCTGATGTATCTCGCACTCAGGGAGGATGGGCTGGCGACGATCGCAGAGATAGCGAAGAGCTATGACATCTCAAAAAACCATTTGATGAAAGTGACGCATCAATTGGGTATCGCCGGCTATATAGAAACGGTGCGAGGCAGGAACGGCGGACTGCGCCTCGCGAGGTCGGCCGAAGCGATTAAAATTGGCCAAGTGGTTCGTCATACCGAACCGGATATGGCGATCGTGGCATGTCTCAAGCCCATCGATGCGCCCTGCGTCATTCGTTCGTGTTGCGTCTTGAGACGAGGGATCGAGAGAGCACGCGCGGCCTTTCTGGAGATCCTCGACGGTTATACGCTGAATGACCTGGTCCAGACGCGCGGACGGCTTATTCACTTGTTAGATATTTAGCAGAGAGAACCCTGGGATGATCGTTGCACGATGTTCGGCGAGATATGCATGCGATTCAGAGAGTGTCTATCCAGCCTTTTAGGGGGCTGAATCGTTGCGTGGAATCGAAAAGGCCGCCTGACACATTCGTCGATCATGTCGGCACTGGATCATTTGCCCGTGCTGCGAGTTGATGCTTCATCGCGCGAATTTCTTCGAAGCGTTTGGTGACATCGCGAAGGATTGCAATGGTCCCTGTCGAGCGCCCCCGCGCGTCCTTCAGCATTGAATCGTGAATTCGACCGAAATGCGCCTGCCGCTCTTGGCCAACGCGGGCACGGACAGAAGATCGCATCTTCATGCAGCGCGTCGCAAGAATGATGAGGTGACGGTCTGCCATCGGCGTCGCGTCACTTTGGCGGTGTTTCCGAGCTGCGCCCTTTGCTGGGGAACCGGGTGATCGTCAGTGGGTCACTTGCTAGAAATGTGCCTTCCAATTCCACATCCAACTGTAGGTCCATCTCGGCCTTGTCACGATCGTTGATTGATTTGTTTGTCATGATAGACCAGCGGCAGTGACCTCATGGTGCGTCATCAGATCTGACGACCCCGCCTTCGCCTTCCAAACGAGCGATTTGCATTACGTCCTGCCGAGTGAATTTTAGTCTGACGCCGGCACCCATGCCGTCCGATTCTTCGATAACGATGACACCGAAATGCGCCAAGCCGCGCCTCACAAGCTCGGCGTCGCGCTCAGATGAGAGCAACGCGCTGCCACCGGCCTCGATCAGACGCAGCTTTTCAACAGCAAGTCCGGCGGCGGCGGCGAAATCTGCTTGACTGATTTCGGTCAAGGCTCTGGCGGCAGCGACTAATCGTCCCGTTATTTTACCGTTCATGGGCAACTGCATATTACCGCACTCCATTGCACGATTGCCCGTTAGCCAGCAAACCGCTACTCACGACGTTTTCCGAAATGGCATCGTTGTGCCTAACAGAATTGTGCGCCAGAGCCGGGGCGGACACGCGAGTGTATTGGCTGCTGTTTGATATCTGTTCCTCCTAATTATTTCGACAAATAAAGACAGAGCTATTCCTAATAATGCCGCCGGAGGACGGTGAATTGGGTGATCTGTTGGGTCATATTGGCAATTTCGACGTGGCTTTCGTAATTCTGATGTTATTTATCGAAGATGAGGCACGTGGTTGTTCCGTGTGCTAAAAGATGACCCTCGCTGTCGGTCAACTGCCCCTCGGCGGTGCCGACGCGGCGACCGCTGGTTATGACGATGCCTTCAGCTCTTATTGACCCCGTCTCCGGGGTGATCGGTCTCAGAAGTGAGATCTTGAATTCCAGTGTCGTTGAAGCGAAGCCCTTCTCTAGCGTGGTATGCACGGCGAGTCCCATACATGTATCGAGTAATGTTGCGGCGAGGCCGCCGTGCACAGTTCCTGAAGGATTGAGATGGTCCTCGGATGGATCAGCGGTGACAACAACCCGCCCCACCGAGACCTCAGAGATATCGTAACCAAGCGTTCGGGCCATGGTGTTTAAGGGCAAGGAGCCGGCGACGAGCCCCTGTACGAACTCAAGCCCACTCAAAGTGCCTCGCTCGTCAGCAGACACAACTCCGTAACGCTTTTCTTTCGAGATACTTGTCAACGATGTGGTCCTTCCGATTCACTTGGACTGTTCGTGATCCAACTCAGCCTAGCGTGACGAATAGTTCTTGTTCGGGGCGGTCGTCGGCTAGTTCAAAACGTAGAGGACGTTGGGTTAGCAAGGCTCCATTCATCCAGGCCGCCACAACGCCACGTGTGACACCTTTCGGATTTTCGACCTTGATGTGCAGTCGGACGGAACGACGGTGAAGGTTTATCTCGAAGCCTGGCCAACTGTTGGGGATGCAAGGATCAATGTACAGAGACGATCCTTCACACCGCAGGCCCAAGATGCTTTCGAGGCCCGCACGTTGCATCCACCCCGCAGAGCCTGTGTACCAAGTCCAGCCACCATGGCCGACGTGATGCGGCGCGGCGTAAACATCGGCAGCCATTATATAGGGCTCCACTTTGTAACGCCGCAATTCGGCCCGGTTTCGCGCATGATTGATCGGGTTGAGCTGCCAGAACAGATCTGCCGCCCTGGCACCCTCGCCAAGTCGCGCGAGCGCGATTACCGACCACGCAGCGGCATGAGTGTATTGACCGCCGTTCTCACGGATACCAGGGGGATATGCCTTGATGTAACCCGGATCGTGGGCAATGTGGTCGAACGGCGGCGTGAACAGCAACGCTAAACCATCGTCATTATCTATCAATTCCCGTCCGACTGCCGCCATCGCTTGAGCCGCGCGTTGGGCGTCAGCGGCGCCCGAAATAACCGCCCATGACTGGGCGATGGAATCGATCCTGCATTCGTCGTTCGATGCCGAGCCGAGCACAGTGCCGTCGTCGAACCATGCGCGCCGGTACCAATCGCCGTCCCATGCTTCCCGTTCAAGGGCCTCCTTCAGTGCAGCAGCGTGCTCGCGCCAGGCACCGGCATGGATCTTATCGCCGCGAGCGTCTGCAAGCACGGAAAATTCGGTGAGCGTTGCGTGAAGGAGCCAAGCGAGCCAAACGCTCTCCCCTTGGCCTCCACATCCCACGCGATTCATGCCGTCGTTCCAATCACCAGTTCCCATCAGCGGTAAGCCGTGAGGACCGCGAGCGAGGCTGCTATCGAGCGCAAGGGCGCAATGATCGTAGAGGCTGGCGATCCGGTCCGAAATCGTCGGCGTGAAGAAGCGTTCATCTTCTTTCGTTGCCAACTTCGTTGCATCGAGGAAAGGAACGGCTTCGTCCAGCAGTTCCATGTCACCGGTCACTCGGACGTAGTGAGCGGTGGCATAGGCGAGCCATGCCTTGTCATCAGAGATGCGGGTGCGTACCCCCTGGCCCGAATGCGGCAGCCACCAGTGCTGCACATCGCCTTCGACGAACTGGCGGCCCGCCGCGCGGACCAAATGCTCCCTTGACAAGGTCGGGTGGACCGCGGCAAGCGCCATACCGTCCTGAAGTTGGTCACGAAACCCATATGCTCCACTCGACTGATAAAAGCCGGAACGCGCCCAGATACGACAAGCGATCGTCTGATAGAGAAGCCAACCGTTCAACATGATGTCCATCGACCGATCGGGCGTCTTGACCTGCACTGTCTGGAGTACGTTCTCCCAGTGGTCGCGAACGTCGTTCAACACCGCGTCGAGATCGGCTTGGCGATAGTGCGCTATCAGCGCTGTTGCCGCGCGAGGGTCGGTGGCATCACCGAGAAGTAAGAGGATTTCGACATCTTCACCGGGAGCTATCTCGATGACCGTCTGGAGCGCGCCACAGGGATCGCGACCTGCGCCAGTGGCGCCGGAGAGTTTCGCATCACGGGCCAAAGCGGCCGGATCGGCGAGGCAGCCGTTTCGCCCGATGAACTCCCGGCGATCTGCTGTCCAATTCATTTGACGTCCGCCCATGTCGAGGAAGGCAACACGTGATCCGAAGGCTGCATTCCACAGGTTTCGGGCAAACAACGCGCCGGAAGTCGGGTCGATCTCGGTCGAAATAAACGGGGCGGATGTGGCGCGAAAAGCGCCGAGCGTCCATTCCACATAGATCGTGACTGCCAGCCGCCGACGGCGAGTGCTGGTGTTGCGGAGCTTAAGGCGAGAGATCTTTACGGGATCGCCAAGTGGCACGTAGACCAACAGGCCTGAGGCGATGCCGTGCGCCTCATGCTCGAAACGGCTGTAGCCCCAGCCATGTGTCGCAATGTAAGCGGCCGTGTCGTCGCGGATCGGAGATGCGGTGGGACACCATAGATCATCGGTCTCTTCATCTCTTAAATAGATTGCTTCGCTTGGCCTATCAGTAACAGGGTCATTGGACCAAGACGTCAACTGATGTTCGCGGCTGTTCACCGACCATGTAAAGCCGGCGCCCTCAACAGACATCTGAAATCCGAAGTCAACATTTGAGACGACATTGATCCAGGGTGCCGGAGTTGTCTGCCCGGGACCCAGTATCGTCACATACTCCTTGCCGCCGTTGGCGAAACCTCCAAGGCCGTTGAAATATTCTAGCTGCTGAGGCGGCACCGCAACGGGTTGCAGCCGAGCATGAACGCGGGGCTCTCGGACGACACGTGATGTCCCCTCGGCCGTTGAGATGTGCTTGAGTTGCTCGGCGAGATCGCCGCGCTCAGCGCGCAGCACTACCCTAGCGACAGACTGTACAAGGGCAATTGCATCTATTGGCACGATATCCGCGCGCAGGATGAAGATCTGGCCACCGGCAACGTTCTTTGCGACCGACGTTCGATCCTGATTGGTGCGCACGAGGTTCTCCATCTCGTTCTGCAGATCTTGAACGTACGATGGTGTGCGCTCATTGATGATAACAAGATCGATCTCCAGACGCTTGTTGCGCCAATATTCCATAGCTTGAAGGATCTGGCGAGCAACCCGAATGTCTTCGATATTCGAAATCCGGAACAGAATGATCGGTAAATCTCCGGAGATGCCAAGCGACCAGAGCGCTGGCTGACTACCTGCGCCGCGCAAAATTGTCTCGGATGACGGACGAAGGGCCGGAGCAGCGTACACAATATGTCCCGCAAGTTGCTGAAACAGACTCGCCTCGGCTCGGTCAACTCCTAGGTGATGAAGCTGAACCTGCGCTTTAGTCCAAGCAAGCGTGGCGGCACGATCGAACGCGCTTATGTCGTTGGTTTTGTCGACGATGTCGACGACATTCGCGCGAGAATCGGCTGCCATGGTCCAAAACGCAATCCGAACAGTCGAGCCTGGCAAGAGATGCACACGCCGCCGCAAAGCGAAGATGGGATCGAGGACCGCTCCGGTGGATGCTGAAAGCAGACGTCCGTCGATGACGGCAGCAGGTCCGCGGACATTGCGTCCGCGACCGAGAAAGCGGATCCTGCTCGTCTCGAACTCAGGCTTGCCTACGCCATCGCCCTCAGCCACCGAATGATGTGCGGTCCAGACCTCAGGCTCGCTGGTCGAGCGACGGCGACGTGTAGCCAAGATGGCCCCTGGGCTCGCAAGATACTCGGTCTGCACAAACAATTTTGAAAATGCGGGATGGGAAGCGTCGGCAGCCTGAGGTGCGATGGCGATTTCGGCGTAAGAGGTGACCTCAAGCTCTCGGGCTCTTGTGCCAAAATTTGAGATGGTCAGCCGACGCACTTCCGCGTCGTCCTCTGCGGAAACCACGACATCCAAGGTGGTGTGCAATTCGCCATCTTGCCGCGAAAAGGCGGCGCGATCCTCGCTGAAATTAACCTCGTAGTGGTCGGGCTCGGCGCCGATGGGTTGAAGACCAGCCGACCACACTCGATCGTTCTCAACGTCTCGCAAATAGATGTACGATCCCCAGTCGTCGCAGACGCCGTCTTCTTGCCACCGTGTTATCGCCAAATCCTGCCAACGGCTGTAGCCTGAGCCTGCGGCGGTAAGCATAACGCTATAGCGCCCGTTCGATAACAATTGCGTAGCTGGTGTCGGGGCTTGAGGATCGGCGCGACGGTTTGTGGCTGACGAATCGAGCTTACGGATTCCTTCTGACGATGCCACCTCGCTTGCCCAGGGCGACCGCACGGCAACTTCCCTGGGCAGACGCTCTTGTAGGAGAAGTTCCGCGGCTCGGATCATCGGCTCGGAGTGAAATCGTGTTCGCGTAGCTCCCTCCATCAAGGCGTCCGCGATGGCGACGATGGTCATTCCCTGGTGATGCGCCATAAAAGCGCGAACAACAGCAACGGACTGCCCTTGGGGCAGCCGACTAGGCGTATAGTCCAGCGCCTCGAACCAACCGAAGCGACCCTGACCGCCCTCCGACGCCAATCGTTCGAAATTGCGCGCAGCTGCTGTTGGGTCTACAAGTGCTGCAAGCGCGGTCGCGTAGGGTGCGACCACGACGTTTTGACCTAACCCGCGCTTCAGACCAAGCCCTGGAATTCCGAAGTTTGAATACTGATAGGTAAATTCTGGATCGCGAGCGTTGTAGGCGGACTCCGAGATTCCCCAGGGTGTGCCGAGTGACATACTGTATTCAATTTGACGCCGCACAACCACGCGGCTGGTCTGTTCAAGGACGCTCATCGTCGGCGCGCGCATGACCAGCGAGGGCATCAGATACTCGAACATTGAGCCCGACCAGGAGATGAGCGCAGTATCGGCGCCGACTGGCGTAACATCGTGAGCGAGGTGAAACCAATGACGAGACGGAAGGTCGCCCTTGGCTATCCCCACATAGCTCGCAAGTCTGGCTTCGGAGGCCAAAAGGTCGTAACAATTCTCGTCAAGCGATCCCTGCGCGAAGCCTATAGAAAGCAACATTCGTTCCGTGTTGAATAAGAAGCCGAACTCCATCGAAAGCGCCATTTTCCTCGCGATTTCGCCAATCGCAGCGAGACGCGATCTTATCTCGCCCGGACTCGAGGACGTAACGTCGCGATGATGACTGGCAATTGAGTTGCGAGCAGCGTCCACCCAGAACAGAAGATCCGAGTGGGGCGCTTCCCCTCGTTCGATTGCAAACGCCCGGGTAATGTCAGTCAATGCTTCGGCGGTCGTCGTTAAGTTTTTGAGCCGTTCCGCGATGGTCTCCGATGAAATCATAGCGCCGCGCGCCTGAGAAACTGCCAAGGTCAAGCCTTCATCGAACTGACGCCAAGTGACGGTTTCGGTGCGTCGCCTGTCTCGTAGGCTTTTGACCTCTCCACGCACGAGATCGAGCGCGTCGCTTACGCCCTCAAGCCTCCGGTCCGCGGCAAGTGAAAAGTTACTCCAGCTGTCACACGCGTTGGCAAGCGCGATAAGGTGGCCCGCCAGATTGCCGCTATCCACTGTGGAGACGTATTGGGGATCGAGGGGCCGCAGGTCAGTCGTATCGTACCAATTGTAGAAATGACCTCGGAACCGGGCGAGAGTGCTCATCGTGGATAGCGTTGCCTCTAAACGCTCGATGGTATCTACGATACCCAGCCACCCGAAGTCGTGCGCGCTGGCGGTTGAGAGTAAATAGAGACCGAGATTAGTCGGCGATGTGCGATGAGCGAGGACGGGCGATGGGTCTTCCTGGAAGTTGTCGGGCGGAAGCATGTGGTCATGCGTCGTAACAAAGGTCTCGAAAAACCGCCATGTTCGACGAGCAATCAGCCGCAAAGCGCGGACGTCCTCTCGGCTAGGCAAACGCTCCTTGATGCCCGACGATGGAAGACTAACCCAGTAGGCAATTGCTGGAGAAAAGAACCATAGAACGCCAAAGGGTGCGGCGATGAGCCACGTCTGGCTTCCGCAGATCCAAGCGGCGATCGGGGCCGCCAGACCAATAAAGACCGCTCCAGCCATCCATCGATAGTAAGCAAGCAAGGTCGGCTTCCGACCGATGCTGGCTTGGCTGGCCGGCGTCCATTCGAGCAGATCGTGCCGCGTAATGAACAGTCTCCAGAGGGTGCGGATGATCGCGTCGCTCATCAGCCAAGCCTGGTGAGCCAAAAACGCGACAATCAACACGAATTGCAGCGAGGCGATGCGGCAATCCGCTATGATCCCTCGGATATGATGGCTTAGACTTAAGCTCGCATGACGCGGAGCAATTTTTGCGACCAATACCGGCGCAAAGCTAGGCAATGCAATTGTACCCAGGACAAAAAGAGTCCAGATGACGGCTGCGTCAAACGGTAAGAGCCAACCGGCCGTGAGAGCGAGAAGACAGGTGACCGAGGACGATGTGCGCCGAAGGTTGTCGATCATTTTCCAGCGGCCGCTGGCGGGCATCATTGCGGATCGCTTCCGACCTTCGCCGAGAAGAAAGCTCCACCCGAGAATCCACGGCAACAACTGCCAGTCGCCACGCGCCCAGCGGTGATAGCGAAGCGCGCTCACGTCATACCGAGCTGGGTAAGCCTCGACGACTTCGACGTCTGATGCGAGCCCGGCGCGGGCGAACACGCCCTCGAAGAGATCGTGACTGAGCAGCGTAGAGTCGGGAGTTCGACCGGTTAAGGCAGCTTCAAAGGCATCCACCGCATAAATGCCCTTTCCGGTATAGGAACCCTCCTCAAACAAATCCTGATAAACGTCGGATATAGCCGCGGCGTAGGGATCAATGCCACCCAAACTGGCAAACGCACGCTGGTACAGGGACCCCTCCGCACCCATTGGGAGCGCTGCCGTGACCCGAGGCTGTAACACGGCATGACCTTCCACCACCCGATTAGTAGTAATATCAAGGCGCGGCTGGTTGAGAGGATGCGCCATCTTGCCGATCAGCCGTCTGACGGTGTCGCGCGGAAGCATAGTATCGGCATCAAGCGTGATGACGTAGCGGACGTTCTGCAGAACGCGCGGCGGGTGGCCGTCATTGGTTATAAATGTGGTGTCTGAAGCGCCCCGCAGCAGTCGATTTAGCTCGTGCAACTTCCCGCGCTTGCGTTCCCATCCGATCCATCGGCGTTGGCTCTCATTCCATACGCGCCGACGGTGCAGCAGAAGGAATCGGTCGCCTTCCGGCCCAGGCCCGTGCTGCCGATTAAGAAGCGCAATGCCCTCCGCGGCCGCCCGGCGCAAGTCGTCATCGCCGTCGGCGGTTTCACTCGGGGCGTCGGTCCAGTCCGATACCAAAGCGAATTGGAGATCGCCGGCCTGGCTGGCGAGAAAGTGAATTTCCAGCCGTCCAATCAATTGATCAAGCGCCTCGCGCGTAGTTAACAACACGGGCATGACCACGAGAGTCCGCAAGGATTTTGGTACTCCGTCTCTCAGTTCCAAACCTGGAATCAGCGTCGCGCCGAAACGGTGAGTAACACCCCTATTAACTAGCGCGACCGCCGCGTCTAACGCTGGAACGGCGCCTAACGTCCCGAGTAGACCCAACCAAATCCAATCTGCGTTGGCTTCGACGTGTGCTATGATCGGAAGCGCGAGGAGAAGCGCGGCAACAACTGCTCCAGCGCCTACATAACCGCCGATGCCGAGCGCGCGGTAGAACCGGCTCAAGAATAGTCGAGGCGTTGCCCGAAAGTCGATTGCGACCTCGAACTCGAGGCGTCCGCAGCCGCAAAGGTGATAACCCGGATCCGCTCGCCGCCCGTCGTTTTCCGGAACTCCAGACGAGGTCTGAACTCCAGCTTGTACGGCACGGCGTGCAACCTCCAACTCGCTGAGATTAGAACCCCAGGCAAGTTCTTCGATCGCAGTTCGATACATGTTGCGAGTGGGAAAATCCATTTCCGCAAAGGCGCAGCCGTTAGCCAACACGCCATCTATCAGGTTTACACGTTCGAAAAGTACCGTCCAATCCACGTCGGACATGTGACGCATGCTTGTGATGATGTTGCGGACAGTCGCGTTGGCTGCGACCTGACGCTCTTGTTCATCGCGGACCGAAGCCTCCGAGCTCCTTCCGCTTGCGGTCAACAACTTGTCGATGTGAGTGAGGATGGATTCAGCCGCCGCACCTCGGTCTCTAAGTCTGTGGATGAGTTGAACCAGAAATGCGTCGGATAGCACCGCGCGCTCCAAGTCCATTTCAATTGTCTTCAACGGCTCGGCACTGCGGCCATCGACTCCCAACAGCCGATCAGCCAACTCGTCGGCCTTGTAGCGCTCTTTCCTGCTATAGACGATACGGTCAGCAATCCGCCTCAGGTTTTCAATCAGAACAAGGCGGAGTGTGATCGCTGACGCCCAAAGCTCACCGATCGTGAGACACCGCACTTCTTGGTAGGCCCGAAGAAAGCCGCACCACGAATCGACGTCGAAACGGCTGTCAGTGTGTGCCACGAACGCCCACGCTATTTCGAACACACGCGGGTAACGCGCGAAGGGCCCCTCAGTAAGCTTGGGCAATTGTCGATAATAACCGGGTGGCAAATCTGTGCGGATTTCACGGATTTGACGTTCCACTTGATGGAAATTGTCGATCAACCACTCCGCTGCCGGGGTGATGGCGGCCCCAGCGGTGACCGCGCCGCAAATCGATTGATAAGAGAGGAGAAGGCTAACTTCATTATCGGCTAATCGATCAAGAAGCGGACGACCTCTTTGTCGATGTGACCGGATGACTCGGGCTGTCGCTAAGCTTCGCGCATGGCTCTCCAAGCGCTCGGAGCTGAAGATCACCTGTCTAATCACGTTTGGATCATCCGAAGGCGAACTCGGCATCACCCGTCCGAACGCTCTCAGAGAAAGCTTCATAAAAGCCCTTAAATGCCGGTTGCGCCTGTTTACGTGCATGCAGCGCTCGGCCGTTATCGACGGATGTTTGATTGCAGATCGAGATATTCGAATCATCTTTAATAGCGGCGCTCAGCTGTGCTTTCGGTTTTTAAGTATCAAATGATGACTTCGAAGCGTACGGTTTCACCGATCGCAGGAGCGACGTTTCTATTAGTCAACGCTGAGCTTCATCGCTGCTCGTGCGCTTATCAACGACGTGACGATCCATCTTGCGAGGACGCTAGACAAACGAATTCTATTGTCACTTCACTGCATTTTCACGGATGTATGAAGCCGACATTGAACCGCGCTGTCGGTGTGGATGACCTCGGCATCGTTGAAACCGCCGATCATTCGGCGAGAGCGTTGTCGTGGAAGTCGCCAATGCTTCGCGTTGAGGGTTCGACATCGGCCTCCGCCATGCGCTCAGTGAATCTAATGCTGAAGTATTGGGCTCATTCAAATGATCGTCGGCAACATCCTGGAATTGGAGGTTGCGATGAGGATTCAAAGTGGTGGTCCGATCGATCTGGACGAGGCATCACCGTCACGGGTTCGTCGCCTGTTGCGGGGCGCGATGGAGGGAGTCGATTCTGATGAGCGTATCGCTGCCGGGATGAGTAGCGAGCGACGGGTGACAGGATCGGCGACGTGCCGGCGCATGGAGTCCGGAACAGATCGCGCGGCGGTTGCCGGTCGAATTCCTGGGTGACAGGACGCTGCGCATCAGCCACGAATCCATCTATCAGGCGTTATTCGTTCATGGTCGAGGGGCGCTGCGCTGCTAAAGGCCTGCTTGCGAACAGGGAAGGTGCTGCGATGCCGATGGTGCGCGTTCGGTGGATACCAAGCGCACCGCGCGTAACATCTATCGCAGCAAGAAACGAGATGCCAAGATGGATATCTTCGATTACCTTGAGCGGTTCTGCAATGCCCTCCAGTGTCGTTCGAAGATCGGATACGTTAGCTCCGTGGCGTTCTAACAAAAGCTGGGGCTAGCTTAGCCGGCTGCCACTCAACCGACAGCAACTCAACGCCAGCTGTTGGGTTGTCGGAAAAGCGGGACATCGATCACTTGGCTGTCCGCGTTGGTGGGTCGCACCCTCTGATCGAATAGCAAAGAAGATATATGAATTTCATTGACATCCGTAATCATTGATTATGCTATGAAAAGATGGACATCGAGCTCGCCAGGACTTTTATGGAGATCGTCTCTACCGGAAGCTTCATCAAAGCCGCCGACCGGTTGCATGTCGGGCAAACGACGGTTAGCGCACGTGTGCGCCTCCTTGAGCAGCAGCTTGGTCGGGCGCTTTTCATCCGGAACAAGGGCGGCGCGAGCCTCACCCCAGCGGGCGAGCAATTCCTTCGCTTCGCTCCGACTTTTGTACAACTATGGCAGCGCGCAAAGCAGCAAGTGGCGGTACCCGCAGGGCATCGCGCAGTTTTGACGATCGGAAGTGAGGTCAGCCTATGGCAGCCGCTTCTGATCGAGTGGGTCAGGACGATGCGGCGCTCACATCCGGACATCGCGCTTCGTGCTCATGTCGATATTCCCCAGGATTTAATCACACACGTGGCGGCCGGACTCGTGGACGTTGCGATCATGTACGCACCTCAGCATCGACCGGGGTTAGAGATCGATTTGTTGAAGGAGGAAGAGCTCGTATTGGTAACAACCGACCTCGAGGCGTATCGCGCAAATGATCCTCGATACGTTCACGTCGAATGGGGACCAGAGTTTTCTCTTCATCATGCGGTGAGTTTTCCTGACGCGACTCCAAGCTTGGTGGCGAATCTTGGGCCGCTGGCCCTCAGCTATATTCTTCTGGAAGGCGGTTCGGGTTACTTCCGGCTGCACGCAGTTCAACCCCATCTCGCATCGGGAGAACTCCATCTGGTCCCCGGCATGCCTAAGTTCTCTTTCCCGATCTACGCCACGTATTCAGCTAACGCCGATGCGGCTACATTGGGTGTAGCGCTCGCCGTGTTGCGCACGATTGCCAAGACAGAATAAATTAAAGACTGAGGAGCGCCCGGTTGGGTTACGCCCGTTTATGCTAATCCCATCAGCCTTTCGAACTCCAAGGTCTCAAATAGCTGATCGTCGAGCGTGAGCGTTTCGGATTGTGGAAGCGTTTGATGTAGTCCAACAGGTTGGCCTTCGCCTCGTTACGTGATCGGTAAACCTTGCGCGCCATCCGTGCGGTCATGCGCGAAGAGATGAATCTCCATATCGGCGTTCATGCCAGACGTTGCGGACCAGCTCGGCAGGACGCTGACTGTATGATCTCTGACGAGACAAAGCTCTTGCCGCGCCTGCGTACGCGCACTGGGCATGGCACCAATAATGCACCGTGCCGCCCCCCCTCAACGTCCGGCTAGAGGGCACGGCTGACCTTGAGCACGGTCAGTTCGCGTCGTTCGCCGGCTCTGGTGTGGAATGAAATCGTCTGACTGACCGAGAGCCCAAGAAGCGCCGCGCCGACCGGCGTCAAGACGGATACGCGCCGCCGTGTGATGTCGGCATCACGCGGATAAACCAAAACAATTTCTTGAATCCTTCCGGTTTGTTCGTCACGAAATTCGACTTTGCTATCGAGACTGACGATGTCCGGTCGCAACGTTTCCGCCGGAAGAACGTGCGCGCGATCGAGTTCTTCACGAAGATATTCACATACGTCTATCATCGGCCCGCTCGTTAGAGAGGTGAGCGCCGACAGTCTGGCGAAGTGATCCGCATCAATAGCAATTGGCGGTCTCATCTCGACTATCGTGTAGCGGTGCATTTCGCGCTCCTTAAAGCTATTGAGCGATTGAGCTCGTTTCCAACGTTACCATTTTGATCGACCACAATGATAACCATAGCGTTGTAGTTGGCGCGGTAACCGTCAAAATCAAGCTGGCTGAGTAGCCCGCGCCGTTTTGTCGCTAACGTGGTTGGGTCATTTATCATACCGAGAAACCACGCATCATATCGGCTCGAAATGTCGTGCGATTGCTGACACCGACGTGCCCGGCGCAAAAGTCGCCGTGACGATCTCGCGCGTCAACGCCTCCGGCCACGAATGGTTACGCCTACCATTCGCAGTTATGCCTTTAACTGACCTTGCGGACACTTCTCGTCCTCACAACGCCACCAATCACATTGGGGCTCGGCGAATGTAGCAAGAAAGAACGACGGTCCTCGGCGCAGGGAGACCGCGAGGTGCGGTATGAAGAGACGGAGTTATCCGAGAATTCAAGCTTGAGGCGGTTCGACCGAGCAAGGGTCGGGACATGTCATATGTCAGCCTTCAGTGACCCTGTTCCCGCGACGCAGCTGTCCGATTGTGAAGTAGTTAGCGGACGATTCGCAGCATGCACTTCCCGGCAACAGACAATGAGATCGGATCAGTTCGAGATCGCGCAGTTCAAACGCGGGCTAGTGCCCAGGCTTCTGCTCGATGCAGACAAACGGCAACGCGAGTGTCCAAAAGATGAGTACGGCCTCCGAACGAAAGCTAGTTTCGTCCAGGAGAGTCGAACGCGGATGGGATCCTCGTGAGATGCTCCGACCAAGGAGAATCTCTCTAAAGGCGGCGGCGTCGTTGTGAGCTTCGTCATGCGCTGCAAGAGACAAATGTAATCCGTCCTCTCTGAGCGAGGGTGCGTAGCTCGCCGAGCCGGTCCCGATGTATCTCTTCCAAGTAGCGGCGTCAAAATTCGTGCTAGCGAACTGGATCATGCCCAAACCCCCTCCGCAGCGTCATGTAAGGGGGGCTAAGGAATGTCTTTTAGCCCAAAAATCGATCGCGGCATCTGCATTTCTGATCCCCCGGAGTCCAGGCGTTCTATCAGTATGCGGGCGCTATCACCCGATCCAGCGGAGTCGTCTGCCCGTTTCATCTCTCGGCAGCAATTCTTTGCTCATCGCTATTCCTGCCTATCTCCGAGATTAATCTGTTCCAACCCCAAGGGGCGATCGTGCCACTGCATTTTCCTGTAAATTATTCATACGGAGGCCATGGCTCGACGAGGTGCTGGAGTCGTTGGTTAATTTCTGCGTGGCTTTTCCCGACATGGCGATTGAAATTAATAGCATCCCGACGACGATCCAAAGCGTCAGCCCGCCGTTGCGGTCTTCCCCCTTGACTGGTCTGGAATGCACCGCAGCATGTGAAGGTAAAAGCTCGACTAAGCGGACCGCCCGTGCGCTCGCTTCCGACCGCGACCACCGCACGTTATTCGATTTCCATATCTCCGAGGCAAGGCTGTGTGTCGCCTGATCTCTCGAAAGTTTGGCCAGGCGAGCCGCCTCGTCCCAGGGATCGACATCCTGACGTGCGAGCACGGACAAGACACTCAGTGGCCCATCGCCTGTTTCGCAAACCGAGGCGAATAAAAAGGCGTCGTACTGGGAATCAAGACGAGAAAGTTCAGTCATTTCATACTCCCAGTCTCGATGATGAAGACGGCATATTGGCAACTGCTGCTTTTGTGCAGCAATCGGATAGTCAGGCATGGTGCGGTCCTTCAGCGATATCTGACAAGCTATAAATATTGAAAATTCATATTCATAAAATCGATAAGTGGGATATCGCTTGGTGATTGCCGCGCACGGCGCCGGCTGGCTCGTCAGGCTGGTCTGAATCAATTGATGACGCATCAATGGACCCTAAATGCCCCCCATCGATTTGACCTGGGATCCAAGTCAACGAAAGCTGTCCGAGCGTGCCATCGAAAGCCTTTGCGTCCGTGGGTTCAAAGCCGTTTCTTCATCAAGGTAGTTGATCTCAACTCCTGAAGATCTTGCAAAAATAGGTAGAGGTCCGTGACCTTGAGGATGACGGAAGCTGAGGCGGTTGAGGCTCACAGAAACGCGGATTGCTCAAGAGACCTCAGTCATTGTTCGCTGCCATAGCGTTCTTCCGCTTTCGGTCCGTAACTCGGCGGGATTTGACGGAAAAGCGAGTGATTTTGGGCGGATCGCTTGCTGGAAACGTCCCCTCGAGTTCCGCATCCAATTGAAGATCTAGCTCTCTCTTTTGTCGTTGCGAAAAAGTTTCTTTTGAGATCATTGGAGTCCTCCATTTTCATACGTGCAGAGCGGCATTACTGTGGCCAACCTAACCGAATGCTCTGCGTGCGGTTTCGAAACCGCTCAATCTCCCCAGAGCAACCACACGAAGGTCCTTCCTAAGCCGACAACGACGGCCAGAAGTGGTACTGTTAGTGCCCCGCGCTGTGAGCATCAAAACATTCATCAAGCAACCATTGGCCCGCGATTGATAGTTTTAAAGCTCGGCACGAGCGCGTTTTCCCAAGAGCCCGAGGACGAATTAGACAGAGAGTCAGAATGTCGGATCCAAGGTTTTTAGGTGAGGAGGGTTTCAAGCTGCTCGACCTGCTTACGATGTAACAGAAGTAGGTACACAAGCTTCGCATTGAGATTCGAATCGAAGATGTTCAGAACACCATCCTCGATCATATCCGCCAGCTTGTTCTGATTGCCGCTCGCGAGTGCGATCACTCGCTGAATGCTACATTTTACAGCAGGCACATCAGTGGCGTTTCGGTCACGTATAGTGTCGGCTCCCCCTCTCATAATAATCTCTTTTTTGAGCAGGACACAGATCGCCCCTTGGGCCAGTTCAGACTCAAAAATTAAGTCTGCGGCATCAAGGTCTGCCTCGCGTCCGATTGCCGCAAACGATTCGACCCCGATACGTTCGTTTTTAAGAATCTCCTTGAGAAAATGCAGTACTACTTCATTGGACCAATAGTCGAAGTGAGCCGGGTCGGGTTCATCAATTTCGCACGGAGAGAACGCTAATTTCTGGGTCGCCTCGTCTATGCCCGCTTGTTGTGGTAACCGAGCTTTCTGCATATTTGGTTTTCCTACGACGACGAGCTGCAGCTCCTGATTTCTTCATGATGCGTCAATTGCGACGTGGCTGCTGCCTAACTGTCGCCCGTTGGTCCGATTTTAACAAACGACAATAATTGCCGGTTCGCATCAAGAAAATTGTCGTGGGAAAAGCGCAAAATGAACTGCTGCCGGCGCTCGGGTGAAAACCTGGGAAATAGCTAGGATCCACCATTTTAACATTTGTTGGGGTGCGCAATTCGCGGTCAGAAGGCCCGCCAAGAATGCTCATTCGGGTTGTTTCAAAGGGCGAGAATGCACGTGCCGACCATTGGCGGGCTGAACTGAAGTTGCTCAGCGACCATGCAGTCAAAAAGTTGTCAGGTTAGGTGCTGGCGCGAACGCATATCAAAAAAATCGATATTAAGTGATCATACTTTTCATTTGTCAAAATGGGTTGCGGACCTACGTTGATAGTAACGATAGCGAGCCGATCGGTACACCGACGGTGAGGCGCAAATCGTAGGAGGCCGAGATGACATCGCTTCGGAGATTGGATTTGAGTTATCAGATTAGAACGCTAAGTGAGGTCAATGGCATGCGGTCTCCTTCGGTTGGTTTGTCGATTGTTGGGCGCTTCCTGCTATGGCTTTCGCGGCTGGGATCTGTGGACGAGAGGCGCTTGCAGCTGGCGGTAATACCTATTCGTACTAGCCGTCGGCGGCCCTGAGGAGGCGCAGTCTTCTGCCTCATTGTCCTTCGTACCGGCTGCAGAGTCGGCGAGTGAAGAGGACACGGCGGTCGTGAGCGAGGTATCGCCAATGTGTTGCGGTGCCTGCAACGTCGCCTGACCAATTGTGACGTTCGTCGGCTCGGTAACTAAACATACAAGAGAGATACCAGATGTATCAAAAGATCCTCCTGGCTTACGACGGCTCATCTGACGGCCGCGAAGCCTTGGCTCAAGCCGAAGGTTTGGCGTCCACATGCGGTGCGACGGTTCATCTGCTTGCGATCATTGACCTGTCCGAAAGCATGATTATCGTTGAGGCAATGCCTTCCATCCCTGATAATCAACAATTTGTAATTCAGGCCGTGCTTGATGAGGGTGTGAAGCGTCTACGACGCGCGGGATGCACTGCAACCAGCGAGCTGAAGTACGGCAAGCCAGCCGAACAGATACTTCTGTCCGCAAGAGAAATAGTCGCAGATTTGATCGTTGTTGGTCATCGGGACCAAGGAACGCTTGCGCGCTGGTTGAACGGTTCGGTAGGAGAATCGATCTTGCATCAACCACCGTGCAGTGTGCTTGTTGCATTAAGGTCGGAGCGAGCGATGAGTAACGTCACGCCGATTCAGCAACTGAAGGGACGGAGCGGAAAATGAACCTTGTATTGAAGGCCGCGGCTCTATCAGCGGTTTTGTTGGTAGCGGTTACGATGTCGTCCGGTTCTGCCATGGCAAAAGACATTGTCTTGGGAGCGTCCGTACAGTTGACGGGACCGCTTGCTAATACCGGCCGCTATTATCGCGACGCGTATCAGCTCGCGGTCGACAAGATCAACGCAGCGGGCGGGGTCAAGGTCGGTAATGAGACGCACAAGCTCGCGCTCAAGCTGTATGACAATCAGTCGGACGTCAATTTGAGCGTGCGTCAGTACACTCAACTGGTTTCTCGAGATAAGGTGGACTTTCTGCTGGGACCGTTCGCAAGCAATTTTGCGTTGGCGGATTCGGCTGTATCGGAAAAGTACAAGATTCCGATGGTTCAGGGTGGTGGTGCGTCGGACCAGATCTTCGCGCGCAAGTTCAAGTATATTTTTGGGACGCTGGCGCCGGCCAGCAACTATTTCGGTTCGACGGTGGACATGTTGAAAGGGCTCAATCCGGCTCCGAAAACGGTCGCTCTGCTTTATGCCGACGATGCCTTTGACGTTTCGGTGGCGGAGGGCACGCGGTCAAAATTGAAAGAGGCAGGCCTTACGTTAGCCATGGACGAGCGTTATAGCACCAACGCGACGGACTTCAATTCGCTCCTCTCTCAGGTGAAGAGCAAGAATATTGACGCGGTGCTGGTTGCGGGTCACGAAACCGAGATTCTGAATTTCGTTCGACAAGCCAAGAGCCTCGCTGTCGCACCGAAAATGTATTCTTTCACGGTCGGAGTTCCAAGTGAAGATTTCCGTAAGGCCCTCGGTAAGGATGCCGATTATGCTTTCGGCATGACGGCATGGCTACCTTCTGCCGAGCTGAAGGATCGCTGGTTCGGCGACGCCGCGCAATTCGCATCGGTCTTCAAGAAAAAGTTTAACTACGATCCTGACTATCATGCTGCTTCCGGCGCGGCCGACGTAGAAGCATTGGCGCATGCTGTGGAAAATGCAGGCACGATCGATCCCGGCAAGGTACGAGACGAGCTGTCGAAAGTGAAGTTCGACAGTCTTTACGGCCACATTGCGTTTGGTGATAATGGACAGATTGATTTGCCGCAGACCGTAATCCAGATTCAGGGAGATGCGTTGGTCGCGATCTACGGCATCAACGGCAAAATTACGCAGCCGAAATATCCGATGCCGGCCTGGCATGCGCGTTAATCGGATCGCGAACGATCCGTCGGCTTAAAGGGGGCGACGTGGATCTGCTCGGGCAAATCCTTATCAACGGCACCCTTTTGGGTGGTCTGTACGCTGTGATGGCGCTGGGTCTCGCGCTGGTTTGGGGCGTGCTGAACATCGTCAACCTGGCGCACGGCGCATTCATCATGCTCGGCGCCTATGTGTCGTGGTATCTCTACACGTACGCGCATGTCGACCCGTTTCTGGGGCTGCCGATCACCGCGGCGGTGATGTTTGCGATCGGGTACGGCGTACAGCGTGGCCTTTTGAATCTGATCGTCCGCGCGCCGATGTTCAACACATTGTTGATAACGTTTGGGCTGGAAGTTGTGCTGACCTATCTTGCGCAACTCGCGTTCTCGGCTGACTTTCGCACCATCAACCCCGCCTATGCGGGCAATAGTATTGTGCTGGGGCCGGTCGTATTGCCGCTGGCGCGGCTTCTGGCTTTCGGCTTCGCCATCGTGCTGACTGTCGGCATGTGGCTGTTTCTTCTACACACGAGGCTCGGGCGCGCCATCCGCGCCACCGCGCAGAACCTGGTGGCGGCGCGCCTTTACGGCGTCGAGCCTCGGCATCTCTACGCCATGACTTTTGGTATCGGAATTGCGCTGGCCGGAGCAGCCGGAGGTCTCTATGGAACCGTATCGCAGATCAATCCGTACATCGGCGCGGCGCTGACGGCAAAATCGTTCGCCATCTCAATTATCGGCGGACTGGACAACCCGCTCGGCGTGATCGTCGGCGGTCTGTTTTTAGGAA
>JBEPVT010000059.1:0-27654 GCA_041690895.1 Gammaproteobacteria bacterium | reverse complement strand
GTCAGGCGCCTAAAGCTGTACGATAAGACTGCACGGGAGGGGTGAAATGGATGCAAAGAAACGAAAGCGGCTCGAAGCCGCTGGTTGGAAGATCGGGAACGCAGCGAGTTTCATCAACGTCTCTCCCGAAGAGTCAGCGCTCGTAGACATGCGCGTTGCCTTGAGTCGGAGTCTGCGGGAGAGACGCTTAGCGGCAGGTATCACGCAGACGACATTTGCAAGGCAGCTCGGTTCCAGTCAGTCGCGGATAGCGAAACTGGAAGCTGGTGATCCAAGTGTGTCGCTCGACCTGCTGATTCGTGCATTGCTGGTGGTCGGTGCGAGTCGTAAGGATGTGGCGACGGCGCTTGCCCGACGGGTGGCGTAGCCAAAGGCAACGTTCGCACTACCAGAATCGCTACAACAGAAACCGGGGTCAGAGTACACATCCGCAGGAAAGTGTACTCTGACCCCGGTTGTCCCTATCGCACCGGGTGCGAGGGCGGCACATCGTCGCCCGGGTTGATACGCACGACGTGGCCATCGCGCCAGATCACAGCGTACTGGCCGAGGCGACGCTTTCGTTCCAGCGCCTCGGCGACCGCGCTGCGCAGGGCATCCAGCGCCCGCTGGTCTTCGATCGAAAGTGTGTTCATGGATTGGCCGCTTTCAGGAGTTGGTCGTAGACGGCTTGCTGAAGTACGGTCCGCTTCTCGCCCTGCTGGAAGAACACGATATCCGGTGACGGGCCGCTGTTCAGGAAGCAACTTGCATGGTCCACAGCGGCGGCGTACACATCAAGGAAATTTTGCAAGCTGCGCGGGAAGCGCCGGATGATATCGGCCGGCGCGATCATGTGGCCGCCGTGAGCCACACGCTCGGCGACTCGAAGCTGTGACAGTTCGACGGTGGGAAGCGCAAGGTAGAGCAATTCCACGCGCCAGCCACTCGACCGCAGCCGCTGAATGAGGCGCAGGTATCCTCGTCCGGAGAGGGTTGTCTCGAATGCGAAGTCATGGCCGTCGGCGATGTGAAGTTCGATTTGCTGAAGGAATAGCCGGCTCGCAGCCAGCAGTTGCCGTTCCGGCGCGAGCGGTGAGAGGCCGGCGGCGATCAGATCAGCGTTTACAAAGTCGGTCCCGGGGGCGACCTCGGGAAGATACGCCAGCGCAAAAGTTGTCTTCCCCGCGCCGTTTGGGCCGGCGATGATACGGCAGACAGGAGCCCGTATGGCTGCGCTCATACCAGACGCTTCGCGCTCGAGGCGGCACACACCCGGTGCAGAATCGCTTCGTCGGGAGTGGGATGGGCGGCACTGAGCACAGTCATACGGGCCGGATTCGTCCTGTTAGATGTTCCTGCATCGTCGCTGCTTAATATCGCGGATTTTGTCGCGACTGGCTTCCATGACGGAGAGGATGGTGGCAATGGCAGTTTGTTCGAAGCGAGACTTTTACTGAGGCCAGCCAGGGAGAAAGTGAGGCCAGTCCGTTGATTCAAGAGAGGTAGGCGCACCTGCACGGCCGCCGCGATTGGTGGGGCGAGTGAACGAGCAGGCCGCCGCCAAGGAGTGCGATACCGAGCCAGATGTAAGGATGGCTGGCTTTACCTGCGGCGACAATCAGTGCGTGAGGTGCATAATCAGCACGAGTTGGATTGAGGGGCGTATTGGCCGCCATCACTCGATCCGCATGAACGATCTGCGCGCAGCGTTCGCCACCTCTTGGGAGCGACCGCGTCCGTCACGTGCCGCTTCTACTAGTGCGCGCGGTTTTGAAATCAGCCACAACGCCGGCAAACTCTCAACGCCTGGTATCGTAGTTGTCACGTTTGGCGCCAGCCAGTGCCAGTGGTCCTCTTCGTGCGATGCACCCGCAGCGTCTACTGGTTTTGTCGGGCGGCGAAAGCGCGCCCATGGATCGCCGGTCGTTTGACGAATTGTCAAATTCGCTCCCTCGGATACAAGCTCGCCGCCAAGGGCACGAACGACATTCGCAGCTGGTACTGTATTGGGGATCCAGATGGCCATCACTTTCGGATCCACTGTCAGTGTTGGCGCGTAGATATTCGCGGCCGCTTCCCCGGCTACGGCCCACGCCGAGAGACTTTCGTCCAGGCGTTGCATTTGTTCCAGGAGTTTCCGGAACGACGGCGCCCAGACGTACGCGGAACTCGTTGTGGTGTTGTCGAGATCTTCCTCTGCTGTCCATGCGTCGAGTACGAGTTCCGGGCGGGTAAGGTGGTATGCACGAGCGCGCTTGGCGTCGCGATCAGCCGTCATTGCGCCCATCACTTCGAGACGGCGCAAGACGGCGCCCGCCTGTGGCGCTGAAACGGCTGCAAGCGAAGCGAGTTGGGTTGGGGTCGTCGTTACGACGCCACCATTCGGCAGCGATGCTGATTCCAGCAGAAGCGCTTCGGCGCAACGGCCGGAAAGTCCGCGGAGCCGTGTCGGGCGCTTGAGATCGCCATCGGGAGACTGGTCGTCAGCGTCCAGGCGAGGTTCGGTGTCATGAACATAGAGACCGGGAGCCTCAAGATGCAGCGTTCCGTTTCGGCGCTCGATCCAGGACACGTGTGTGTTTGCCAGCTCGGCGCGCAGTGCCTTCGGGACGCTATCGACGGCAAGCAGGCGGAAGTACTTGTCGCGTTTTTGGGGCGCAAGCGTTGATTCCTTCGCAAACTTTAGGATTTCGGAGCCGCTCCTGCCGAGGAATGGTGAGATCTCGAAGGTCACTCGATTTCCGTTCGCTATTTGGATAGCGACCAGGGTCGGTGATTCCTGAGACTCGACATTGAGGTTGGGAATTTGGTGCAGTCTTCAAGACAACAGGGGTCAGTGCAGTTTCCCCAGCCTCAAGATTCTTGCGGGGCCGGCCGATCTTTGCGGGGCCTGCGCGGCGTCCCAGCTGGGTTTCGATGCTCGCACGAAATGCATCCGGACCAAGCGCATGCTGACGTTGCAGATGCAAGCGGATAGCACGAAGATCCTGCTCCGAGATTGCGCCGGCGAACAGTGCCCGGTATCCCGCATCCCGCGTTGCGGCGTCCTCGCCGAGCGCGAGATAGCTCGGGTGCGCACGTATCAATGGATCGTGGGCACCGAGTGCATTGGCCCCAGAACTCGACCAGCGATAAGCTTCGGGCTTCGCCACCATCCGCGCCGGCACGGGGTTCAGTTCGATGCGGCGATAGCAGCAAAGCAGGTAAAACTGTCGCTATCCACCGGGGATGATTTGTAGCGGCCCTCCCACAGAGTCCCCGTGCGATGGTAACGATCGTTGACGTAACGCACGTAGCGGCGCCCAAGCGACTGCATCATGCGCGAGACTTGCCCCTTGGCATCAGGCGTGACGAGTAGATGGACATGGTTCGTCATAAGCACGTACGCATGGACGGCACAGTGTTCCCGTGCGGACAGCTCACCGAGAGCTTGCAGATACCGGAAGTAGTCCGGTTCGCGAAAGAAGCATGGCCTGCGATCGTTGCCCCGTTGGATCACATGCTGGGCGATATCGGGGACATCCAGGCGCGGCTGGCGTGCGATGGCGAAGCTCCTGTGAGGGGAGTCGCACAATACCGTGAGGTGGCGGCCTCGCCGTTCAGTCCATTGCAACAGCCGGAATCAGAAAACTGCACTCTGACCCGAATTTCTTCTAAGGATGTGGCGACGGCCCTCGCCCGAAGGGTTGCGTAGCCAGCGGCAACGTTCGCACAATCAGAATCGCGACTACCGGAATGAGCACGGCGTAGATGAACTGCGACAGCGACACGCCGATGCCGAACGGAAACCAGATTCCCGGTACGCCGATTGGATCGAGCAACTCGCCGCCGAATGTGACCGCGACAACCAGGGCCATCGTGACGAGTGCCATGATGCGCATGGGTCCGGTGCGCGCAATACGAGCGCCGATCACGACAAACAACGCGATTGATGCAAGCCGACCTGCGCTCGCCACACTGGCTGATGGCATGAACGCGCCGAAAACTCCGACCACCGCCAGCCCTGCCGCCAGCACATCAATGCTGCGCCACGCACATCCGCTCCAACGATTCCAGGCCATCGTCCAGACGGCGACCGGCGGGATCCACATCACTTTCGCCGACCACGAATAGGTACGCAGATCCATCAGGTCGGTCCACGAGACGATCGCATTGTTGAGGCGTCGCGCTCCGGTCAGCGCAAGCGCGACGCAGACGAAGATCAGGAAACTCTTGTGGCTGCTGCGCGGCCAACACCAGAGCGCCAGGATGATGAGCGCGAACATTGCCAACGGCTCGACGGCATCGACGACATAGCCGACGATGGTTCGGTTCCACTGCGCGCGGTGAAGCGCATCGCCGATCGGCCGAGGAGCCAGCACGGGCGCGCTGTGCATGCCGCCGCCGTCTGCGCTGGGAGCGGATCTCGCCAGCATGAAGACTCGGACGGCGAGCACTCCGCTGGTACCTGCCGCGGCGGCCGGAAGGACGAATCGCTGCGGCCGCGTGCCGACAACGCGCTGGGGTGCACCGAGCCTCCCCGATCCGCCCAACAATTGCCCGTTCCAATAGAGCTCGTAGCCGTCCTCGACGAGCGTCGGTCCAAGGATGTCCCACGACGCGCGCCCGGGCGGCACATTGACTGCGAGCCGGTACCAGGCGTACCCGGTGTAGCCGCGATGACCGTGCGCCATCCACCCGGCGACGTAATCGGGCAGGCCGACATCGCCGTCGTGGCTACCCGGCGCCGCGGTCAAATCGATCGTCTCCCAGGCGCTATCGTCGGTGTTGGCGTCCGCCCAACGAGGATCGTCGCCGGTGTGGAATCGCCAAGAGCCATTCAGCAGCGTCGCTGCGGCGCGTAGGGCCGGTGGATCAGGACGGCCGCCGATTGCGAGGTCGGCGATCACGAGGACAAGTATGACAAGCGTCGCCGCGACAATGCCGGCGATCAGGTTGCGTTGAGTGAATTTCGATTCGGACATGTTGGCAACCGGATCACGCGGCGCGCGTGCGACAACGGTTTCGTTGGAATCACGAGTCAGTGGCATGTGTGAGCCAGTGATAACGTCGATATTGCTGAGCTACTAGCACCAACGAAGTAAAAAGGGTGTCAGAGTGCTGCGCTCGGAGCCGCTGATCAAGGTTTGTTGACGAGAAAACAGGCGTCGGAGCAACCTTTCCTGATGCGGATTGCTCAGGCCGCAACCACCGAGCGAGTACGAAGATCGACTTTGAGCCGTTGCCGGATTGCGTCGAAGATTGCTGCGACATCGTCCATGTCGGGATTGCCGTTCGACGCGCGCATCCGATGAAGACTCTTGCTGGGAATGCCTGTCAGTGCCCGTCCCACAGAGTCCTCGTGTGATGGTAGCGGAAACCTCGGCGTTCAGTCGATTACAGCATCCAGGATCAGAAAACCGCACTCCGGCCCGTATTTCCCCTCTACGCCTGCGCGAGGTCTTCGAACTGATTGATCCGCACCGGATCCCCATCGGGAAATCTGGCGATGATATCGAGCTCGCCGCCCATCGCCTCGACATACCGGCGCAGAGTGCTGATGTACAAGTCCGCACGGTGCTCGATCTTCGATACTTCCGGCTGGGTTGCCTGGAGTAGATCGGCGAGTGTCGCCTGCGACAGCTCACGAGCACGGCGCAGCTCAGACAGCGGAAGCGCCGTGAGCATTTCCGTAGTCCGCTTGGCTGCCTTTGCACGAACTTCAGGCGATGCAGTCTTTTTGATTTCCTTCCAAGAACGCGCCATGCGCATTCCTCCTGCCAGTTAAAAGTGATGTTGCTTACGATTATTGCGTATAGTCCATGCCGAGCTTGTTACTCCCGCAGCTCCGCCAGATGCTCGGCGAATAGTTTGTCCGCCTGTGGTACCAAGGTCTCGTACCAGCGATCGTTGCCAGTCTTATCGCCTCCGAGTAGAAGCAGACCAACACGCCTCGGATCGAATGCATAGAGCACCCGAAGCGGATGCCCCTTATGCTGAACCCGCAATTCTCGCATCTGCCCAAACTGTGACGACTCAATACTCGACGTATGTGGGAATCCGAGCGTTGTTCCGCGCGCTTCAAGCAGGTCCACCGACGCGATTACCGACTCCTTTTCGGCATCATCGAGACCGGTGAACCAGTCAGAAAAAGTCTCGGTCCCTTCTATCTCCCATGCCATAGGATGAATAATACTGTCAAAGGTATATTCTGTCAAGGGTATAATTAAATACCCTTACGCCTGCCTCGCACCCGCTGCGCTGTGGTCGGCGTGCATTTCCCTTAGCCGAGCCGCCGCCGTCACCCGGGGAAAGTCGGCTCTGACCCGTGTTTGCTCGTAGGAGTCGCCAGCCAACTGCCTATCAGGCTGGCATTCTCTCGGATCCGCAACGCGAGGAATGCCTTTCCTTCGCGGGCGCTGGGTGAAACACTACAGAAAAATACGGGCAGCGAAACGTTCGGGCCATCGAGTTGAAGGTGACTGGTCCGCGCTCGCCCAGAAGTCGCGGACAGTTTGGAGAGTGTAAATCCGAACCGCGGCGCGACACGCCGGAGGAAATCATCCGCATACCAGCGCTTCGTGACGCAGCCAGCTAGAAGCAGCGCACGAGCGGCACGACAAAACGGCAACGCGTCGAAAAACGCTTCAACGTCCTCCTCTACCATGCGCGCGAACTGTACCTGATCCGTGGCGCCCATCGATACGGTCGCGCGCGCGGAGAGATCCAAATGTGCGGCCCCATTGCGGTACGACACGCCCAAAATTGCCAGTGCTTCTTGCCAGCCCTCGAACCATGCATGCGATGGAGGTGCTGTGGTGAGAAAGTAAGCATGCAAGCGATCTGCTAGCTCGACCGCGCTCAGGTTTTGTGGCCATCGACGGTCGATAAACTCAGTGGCTGACGGGTTGACACCAACCGTCAGAATCGAGGCTGTGCAAATGTCGCCAAAGAACGGTATTGGGTGCGTGATGACGTCCGACCGGTAGAGCTGCTCGAAGCGCGGTCGGGTGCGGCGTTCGTGGTCTACAACTCGCGCGACGTACGCTTGGAGACCCGGTGGCGATTTAGTCATCGAATAGAGTATGTGACCTGATGACGCCAGCGTGAAACTGTGAACGAGCCAAGTCCAAGCGAACACAGAGCATACGCAAACGTATGGGTCGTTTTGGCGCGTGCACTAGAACCCATACTTGTCTTGTCTCAACCGAAAGGCAGCTTTACCGCCCTCCATGATCGATGCGATATCTTGTCGAACTGGAGCGAGATCGATCGCTCCTTCGGATTTAATCATGCCTCCGGCCTGCTCGCCCACAATTCGATAGTCGCAACAAACAACAAGATCGGCATCACCGTTGACCACAACGTTTGCGTTGTGACTACTGAAGATCAGCTGTCGGCTCTCTTTCGCACGCCAAATCTGTTCGACGACGCGGAGAAGGATTTGGTTATCGAGATCGTCCTCCGGTTGATCGATGACGAGTGGCGGACCTTTCAGATTCAGGAGTGCCCAAAGAAGTGCGGTCGCCTGCTGTCCAGCAGACGCGTTTGCGAATGGGATGTACTCATTCTCTCGCAAGCGATACGAAAACGCAGGTTGATCCTCTATCTGAGTAGTAGCGAGCTCAATCCAAGAGTCGACGGTGATTTTGTCAGATACGCGTTGCAAGTCGGCGGCGCTGAAACCCAGCTCAACGAACGTCGGAGCTAATCCCGTGAGCGCCCCTCTATCAACCGCGTCTCGATTGCGGACGAGCGCTTCCAATTCGTCCAGTATCTTGTGTGCTTCCCGGGCAGCGATCGGAGCACTCCCAATGCGGTCTGCCACGCCCTTAATTTTCTCACGGCGAATATTAGCGCCCGTGAGAGATGCGCGAAGACGCTCCTCCAGCAAATCCGCCACTCCACCGGGTGCTAACAGCGCCCGAATGTGACCATCTGACAACTCGGTTAACGCCACACATTGTGCCGCAAGAAGCGAGGTCTGCCGCTCGTGCAGCCCGCACCAAGTGGCCCTAGCGTTTGCCAACACCTCCACGGGATCTCCGAATACGTCGAGTTTGATCTGGCGATCCGCCATTCGCTCGCGCGTTTCACGGGCACGATCCTCGATCATCGTGACCTGATCGAGTTTCCCCTGTTGAGTCGACGATCTAGCCTTGGCCGCCTCGTACTGTTCTAGAAAGGCATCGTGGTTGAGTTGCCAGCCACTTAGCGAGTTGCCGATTGCGCCACTAGATCTCTCGCATTGTTCAAGTTCGTTCATCTGATCACTCAAGGCACCCACGATCCGCGTCACTACCACGGTTAGCGCTTCGGCCGCAGCGCGGACTTCTGCATTCGGTGAGTCTTCCGCCCGGAGCGACTTAAGGGAATCGCTCGCGGTGACGAGTGCCGAGCGAACTCGGCTAACCGAGACCCTGATACTTCGGACGGTCTCCGCTTCAGAATCGCGTGCTGGTTTGCTATTTAAAATCAGACGGTCGGTTTCGCTGATTCCTGATAAGTCGGCTCGGATCGCTGCAGATTGCTCTGTCAGCGACCTAAGGCTTCGCTCGTCGTCGAGGCGTTCTGCTTCTAATCGACGGTAGGCAACCAAGTTCGAATAGGCTGATCGAATCGCGCCAGCAGTGTCGTGGAACGCTCGTTGCAGTTCTACCAGATCGGCACGTATAGGTTCGCGAACAAAACGTCTGAGTTCGTCGAGGCGCACGCCGACGTTGCTTAATTGTTTCTGGCTATACGCCTGAATTGGTAGAAGCGAACAAATATCGCGTGCTAAACACGGTTCAAACGCGCCAGCTCCGATCCTGAGAGCAACTGATCCATCTGACGACTGACGGCGAACTACGTGCGCCACACCGTTCAGCAAAAGATGCACATCGACCGTCGCGTTAAGCGGCGTAAGCGTTTGTGCGATGAGATCGCTGCGACGGTTGCCGTCGGAAATGTCGACTTCATTTACATCACAAAGACCCCAGCGCAAGTATTCCAGGATTGTCGACTTCCCAGTGCCGCGGCCGCCGATTAACGCATTGAACTGCGGATTCAATTCGATTCGCAGCGGGCCCAAAAAACTACTATTCGACACTTCGAGTGCCGTCACGACGATTTGCGGAAGTTGTGGTACAGACTGGCTTAAACGTGATTCGCGGGCCAAGCACCCCTGCCGCAGCGCTTCAGCCGTCGGTTCCGCCCATTTTACCCAGGTAGTGCTGGTCCCGAGAGTTGCAAAATCTCGACGCCGGTTGTCGGAGGTCTGAAAGAGACCGATGCTGCGCGAACCATACGATGGATCCCTTCCGTCTACAATACGTCTGTTACCGGCGCCATGCTGCGAGACATCTCCGTCCAGATACCCGCCGACGCAATTCATGTCCGCGTAGTGCGCTGCATGGCCTGAGCGAAGCAGCGTCGATGTTCCACCTTCACTAACGTTCGGTAACAGGATATATCTGCCACGCAAGTAAGTGTGCTTGTCGAGATCCTCTTGTACCTTTTTCAGCGAGGTTAAGTGATTGAGCCGTGTAGTCTCGGCAGTTTTATCCGCCGCGTCACTCGCAGGCGCAATCGCGAGGGCGGTCATCGACAGAGCGAATAGATCGTCAGGGAACGTGGCATCGAATATCAGGAGCGCCTGGCATGGAACGCCAAGCGTTAATTCCATACCAGGAAACACTGTCAACCGACGAGACCCGACTGGTGCTGCGTTCGCCGCATCTCGGATGTACCGCACAAGTGTCATATCGTGATGATCGGTTATCGCGACCGCATCGATGCCCCTTTCTATACATGCCGCAACGAAGTCGCGCGCGTACGCGCGACGCTCCTCTTCTGTTGTGGCTGATTCACCACACCATTGCCGATCTCGTGGAGTATGTACTTGAAAATCACAGCGGTAGAAATGCGCGCCTTTGTCCATTGCTGTTAGTAAGGAAATGTGAGTGAATGTCTGGTTCGTTAGAAAGAAGCGGCGTCAGAGTGTAGTTTCGCGAAGAATTGCAATCTGACCCTCGTTTGCTAATGGCCATAACGAAGCGCCTACAGAGGCGTGGCATGGCACCGAACGTGATCGTCGGTGCGAGCATGCGCAAACTCGTCCATCTGATCTACGGTGTCATCAAGTCAGGAACCTACTTCGATATGCAAATCCCGATGCGCGGCCTTGCATTTCAAGACGGTATCTGACCCGTATTTCTGCGTCGAGACATCTAAACTCCGACGTGCCGGTGGTTGAAGAGTCAGGTCGACCGCGCGCGAGCGCTGACGATACTAGCCAGCAGCGCGTTCCGAAATAACTGCCAGGGAGTTGCCCAGCCACCCATTCGGGTGGATTCGCATTTGCACATTCCACCAGGGATGATCGGCAACCAGGAGAGTGATCGCTTTACCGTCAGGAGCGTGCCCGAGCCGG
Organism: Gammaproteobacteria bacterium; assembly: GCA_041690895.1. Lineage (GTDB taxonomy): Bacteria > Pseudomonadota > Gammaproteobacteria > Steroidobacterales > Steroidobacteraceae > Bog-1198. Next base: position 17,279 of record JBEPVT010000059.1, on the reverse strand, counting down.
ATGCTCACCTTGGCTAAACTTGCACCTTGGCCGACTTCGGAAACGAACTTAGCGATCAGGCTGGATCCCTCATCAAGACGATCTCCTGCTTTGAACCAGATCCAAGTCGCTACAGTGAACATGTGCCTCCGGATGGGGTCCAACGCCCTGCTACGCGGAAGGGAAGTAAAAAACAAGTTTGCCACGCAGCGGCAAGCACGTCAACAATTACTTTTGTCAGCTTCAGAATTTATTGGGACGGTGTGACGGCGCTCGCAGATGTGCTCGAGCCTTTGAACGGCGTCGGCAATATCGAGAAGATGGTCAATGACGGTCGCCGCAGTGGCGTTTTTCATCGTGCGTACAGTTGCTTCCACCGACCCCTCCATGCGATGACGGGCAGGCTTCCGCGTAATTCGATCGTAAACCTGTTGCATATGGAACTTTAGCGGATCTGGAAGGTCAGCTGGCCGAATGACGTGGAAGGTAGAGAACGCTTTGATCAGGCGGTCGCGCGCGTCGCCTTCCCCGGTTGCAAGCGTTCGGGCGAGTCCGCCGAGCTTTTCGCCGGCATACCGAATGCGATTGCAGTCGATGGTTTCAATCTCGAGTCGCGGCCCGCGGCGCGGCATTCCAATACGCAGGCGCTTACCATAAGCCAACTTGTACGCGGCTAGAAGCTGGGTGTAGGAAGCGCGCAACGTCTGCGTATACTCGTCGTACTCAATCGGATGCGTCGTCCAGGGCGCGATCACGTCGAGAGAGAGTTTCCCTAGGTGTCGCGGCGAAGAGACCATTCGAAGTATTGGATAGCCACCGTCGGTGCTCCCCAGATGGATGTTCAGCTGCTCGTAGCCTGGGCCCGCATCCTCTCGTCGCCGGTCGATCTCCCAACCCTGAGATTGGGCAATTGCCTCGCCGCGGTCGAAGAACGTGACAATGTCCACATCCGGCGTAAGAGTCGGCTCTGGTAGGCTTTCTTCGAGTAGATTCACGGTTCTTCCGCCTCCCGTTCGGCATCAAGTGCAAGCGAACCAAATCGAGGGTGCGGGCGGCCCCCGCACCACACCACAGATCGCTCCTCAGATGCCTTGTTCGTTACGCCGCCCGACTACAGCGTTCAGATCATTTGTATCATGCAAGATCCGCCCCCGTACACCGATGTCGTTCAACAAGCGAAGGGTTCGTTAGCCGCCGCGTCCGAATACTAGTTCGGATAAAGCTGGTTTATCGCGTCGGCGGCAAAACGTAGCACAAAATCGTGCTGCTGATAGAGTAAGAACGATCCGTGTGCGAGTTCATTTCTGAAGTACGAAACCGTTGCAGGTATTCTGGCGATCCAAGTTTCAAGCCACGTTCGGTTCGTCCGATCGGCGGGGCTTAAGTGGCCCGGCCAATCGCGAAACCCCTGGTTCGTAAGGAAGTTGTGCGCCGTGGCAAACTCCAGCTGACCCCGAAGGTTAACTGGCGCAGGCAAGGCAAGCTCCTTGAATCGCTCCCTCAGCGCATACTCAATGCTTGCGAACGCCTGGAGTTGCGCGGGCATCGTAAAGCGATAAACGAACCACGAATAGAGTGCCAGATGTTTGGCGGTAAGGAAGTGGTTCTGAATTTCCTCTGGCACGGAACCATTCAAGGTAACGGTAAGCTCTGCAAGATCGGCATGAATTAAATCCAATGTCAATGGACGGACTTTGCCCGTTTGGTTATCTCGCCGCGCGAACGACGCACTTCGAAAATCAGGGGACCCAAGGTCAGCAAAAGCCTTAAACGATTCGACACTCATGTTTCCCATCAACCCTGACTCGTTATCGCATACACCATATCGCCGACGAACCGCTTGAACGAATCATTCTCCACGAATTGCTTGTAAACCTGCGTGTCTTCCTTCAATAGATGCTGCATCACTTTCGCCAACGCCTGATCGTGCGCCATCCGCGCCGTGTGCGGCGTATTCTCCTTTGCGTTCCGGTATGCGGCGTCGGCGGCCACTTTCGGAGCGATATCATCGCGAATCCGCTTCGCCACTCGATCAGTATCGGTGAACAGCGTTCCGAATTGTTCGTTGAAGGATTTCAGAATATTGCTGAGCCGATCAAATTCCGGCTCCGGCTTGTGTGCGGCCGCATCTGTCGGTACCGGTTCAATTGCCGCGTCCTCGTCGACCAGGGCGATCTTAAGTACCGCCTTCTTCTCGACGCGGTAACTGTCCATGTCAATCGCTTGGAGCAAGCCATCAAGCGGTTCCGGAGGCGGTGACGGAAGCTTGGGCACCAGCAGATTGAGCAGAATCGACAGCTTCTCCCAATCTGCATTGCTATACGCGATTATCGACGATATAAAACCGTAAGTACGGCAGAAGACTTTGGCCTTCCCCTTGAAGGCTACCTGGCCATCCTCGTCGAGCGTCTCGTACACCACCACGCAAGCGTCGAGAATTGGGTCGAGCTGATCGCGCTCTGCACCGCCCAAAAAGATCTCAATAAGGCGAGTGACTTGGTCAGGCGTGTACACCTGCATCGCATCGAGCGCCGCTTTCAGATCGTGTAGTTTGTTCGGGTCGGTTTCCTCGCTCAGCAACGTGGTGCGAAAATAGTCCTGGAACGCGAACGTGATGGTTGCGGCGTTGTTCTGAAAATCGAGCACAAAACAGTCACGCTTGTGCGGATGTGCACGGTTGAGCCGCGACAGTGTTTGGACAGCCTTGATGCCTGACAGCGCCTTATCTACGTACATCGTGTGCAACAACGGCTCGTCATAGCCAGTCTGAAACTTGTCGGCGCAGATCAAGAAGCGGTATGGATCGGTCTTTATCTTGGCCGCGATATCATTGCTCGCGAATCCGTTGAGCGACACCTCACTGACCTTCGTGCCTTTGTAGTCGTGCTCACCGGAGAACGCGACGATTGCCTGGTACGGGCTCTTGCGCTCCACCAAGTACTCCTTGAACGCGTGGAAGTACTGGATTGCCCGCTCGATTCCACTGGTGACGACCATAGCGCGAGCCTGTCCACCAATCTTGTTGGCTGCGATTACTTGATCGCGGAAATGATCCACCATAATCTCTGACTTGAGGCGGATCGCATGGTCGTGGCTCTCGACGTAGAAGCGCAACTTTTTATTGGCTCGCTTGATGTCGAACTCAGGATCATCCTCGGTCTTCTTGATGAGCTTGTAATAGCTGTCCACCGGCGTGTACTGCTGAAGGACATCGAGAATGAATCCTTCCTCAACCGCCTGCTTCATGGTGTAGCTGTGGAAGGGCTGGTGTTTAACCTTGCCCTCCGCATCGGCCGGCAATGCGTCGCCGAACATCTCCAGCGTCTTATTCTTGGGAGTAGCGGTGAATGCGATATAGCTCGCGTTCGTCAACATCTTGCGAGCGGCCATGCGCTTCGCCAGGGCGTCGTTCACAATGTCTTCTGGCTCGGGCGCGTCGTCGTCACCCAACGCCTCACTCATTGCCGCCGAGGTGCGACCTCCCTGACTCGAATGCGCCTCGTCGATGATGATCGCGAAACTTTTGCCGCGTTCGGTCGCAATCTCGTCCAGGATGAAAGGGAATTTCTGCACCGTGGAGATGATGATCTTCTTCCCGTCCTCGATGTACGTGCGCAGATCGCCGGATTTCTTGGCATGACCGACGGTTGCGCCGACCTGCATGAACTGTTTGATGGTGGCTTGAAGTTGCCAGTCGAGCAGTCGTCGATCGGTGACGACTATCACTGAGTCGAACACTGCCTTGTCATCACGCTTCACACCGATGAGCTGGTGCGCCAGCCACGCGATCGAATTGGACTTGCCGCTGCCCGCGGAGTGCTGGATCAGGTACCGTTTGCCCGCTCCGGCGGCGCGGACATCGGCCAACGCTTTGTGGACCACCCCGAGCTGGTGGTAGCGCGGCCAGATCTGCGTCCGCTTCTTCTTCCCCGTTATCGGGTCCTTCTCTTCGACGATCTGGGCGTAGTTCTCGAGAATGTCGGTGAGGCCAGTTGGCGTGAGCACCTCCTTCCAGAGATAATCGGTCTTAATTCCGTTCGGATTGGGCGGATTGCCGGCGCCGTCGTTGTAACCCTTGTCAAAAGGAAGAAACCACGATCCCTTTCCCGCGAGCCTGGTACACATCTGCACGGAACTGTCATCGACTGCGAAGTGCACAACGCAGCGGCCGAACTCGAATAGTCGCTCGCGCGGATCGCGATCGCGCCTGTACTGCTCCACAGCATCGAGCACTGTTTGCTTTGTGAGGCTGTTCTTTAGCTCGAACGTGGCGATGGGCAGGCCGTTGATGAACAGGCCCAAATCCAACGCGCGGCGTGTCTCGTCCATGCTGTACGCAAGCTGCCGCGTGACCGAGAACCGATTCTGCGCATGTAGTACCTCGGCCTTGGCATTGCCCGGCGATGGTGTGCCGTAGAACAGGTCGAAGTGCAGCGGCCCATGTTCGACGCCCTTCCGGATCACGTCGATGACGCCTCGCCTACCGATCTCGCTCGAAAGGCGGCTGAGGAATTTGAGTCGGTTGATATCCTTGGCGTCGCTTGCATCAACCATCGCAAGCTTCTCGAATGCATCGGGCTGCGTAGTGCCCAGGAACGCGAAGAGTTGCGGCACATCAAGCGCGTGGGCGCGATCATAGTCCTGCGCGCTCCCTGCAGCGTAGCCGACGCCGCCGTATGGTGGTGGACGTTCTGCGACTCGGTTCGGCGGCACGGCGACCCCGTCCGTGCCGGTCATGTGCCGCATGATCAGAGTTTCGAGGCCCTTCTCGCTGGTGTCGGTACTCACGCGAGATGCAGCGGCAGCTTACTCACTGGAGGGTTACGACTGCGTCCAGCCATCCTTCGCGACGCAGCCGGTCTGTGGCAAGTTCGATCTGCGCAGCCGTGAATTGCAACTTGCGTTCGTTCCAATCATGCGTTGCCTTGGCGATCTCGTTCAGATCGCTCGCTCCCTCCCGAGTCGCTACCCAGTGCACAGTTGCAAGCAGCTCGAGGCCGTAGGGCGTTTCGAATCCCTCTACCAACTGGACGACACGATCGAATCGATCACGTGTCGCCGGACGTGTTGCGAGGAACGTTGCGGCATCTTTCGTTGCCCCCGGAACCAGCTTGAGTTGCTTGTCGGGGCGATCTCCGCCGCCCGCGTAGCCAGCGATCATGTGTCCGTCGATCGCGTGCAGCACATGACGGAGATTCTCGGCGTATGGCCCGTATGCTGCCTTGACGTACCGAAGCCTGAGAGGCTCGCCGGCCGCCTGGAGGAAGTACATCAGTTTGTGAACTTCGAGTAGCGTAATGAACGGATCCATGAGCGCGCCGAGGTAACGCTCCATCAGTCCTACAAGCGCAGCGCGACCCGGAGTGATTTGCGGCACGTTCGTGGATCTGTTGACGGCGTCGTCGCCATTGGGGCGCGGCTCGAATACGACGACTTCAACGCCGGGCAACACCGCGAATGCGTCCTCGATGAGCGGTCGGACCTGCGACCAGCTCAACCCGCCAAGGCCGCTGCCAAGAGGCGGGATAGCAATGGACCGGATGTCGCGATGTCTGATCTCCTCGATCAGCGCACGTAGACCGGACTGAATGTCCTCGATACGACTCTTGCCGCGCCAGTGGCGCTTGGTCGGGAAGTTGATGATGTAGCGTGGGAGAGTCAGCTCCCCGGTGTCGAACACCAGCATTTTGCCGGGCTCGACCTTGCCGCGTTTGCAGGCAGCAGCGTATGCCTTGAAATTGGCAGGGTAAGCCTGCTTGAATTGCAGAGCAATACCGCGACCCATGACGCCGACCGAATTGACGGTGTTGACGAGCGCCTCAGTCCCGGCCTGCAGAATGTCGCCGGTGGTGAATCGGACCTTGGATTCTCCCATGCCTAATAATACCAGTTCGGGAGCACTTCTACAGAGGGGCGGTGCCTGGCGTCAGCGGTCGTCCGGATGACGCGAGAATGAATCGCAGGCGACTGAACTCCGATGCGGCGCACAAGCGTCCACGGGAAGAAGTCACGCACCAGAAACTCTGCCTGTTTGCCCTCCTTGATTTCGGCGTCGCGGAAGTCGGTTTCCGCGACTGCGGCCCAATTGATCTCGGCAAGCTGCTTCGGATCTTCACGAAATTCCGCGTAGGCGCTACCGGCATTGGAAAGGGTGAATGCCATGTGGCGGCCCTCCGCGTTGGCCCATGCTATAGCCTCATTGAGATCCGCCTCGAGATGGACGATCGGGCCTTGACCGCCGCGGTACGCAAGCTCCTGGTGATTCGCCATGTAAATCAAGTACAGCATGATCGAACGAGGGCAGAAGTAGAATGGAACGTATTCGCCAACCTTGTCGCCGGGGTAACACTTCACCGGAAGTTGCGCGCGGCGCTGCTTGATGACATTCATTCCGATCGAGGACGTCGGTCCGCCCCGATGTAGCATCAACGCATCGGACCAGAGGCCGTCAGCGGCCAGGATCGACGGGAGATTGTCGACGTGCGTGATGTGATAAATCTTGGGATGCTTCGGCGGCGGTGTCACGCGGCAATACTACGTGTGTGCGCGACCATGCAGCTTCGAACGCGCGGTTGATCGTCGGATTCGTCGATTCGAATAGCGGCGCGCGCAACCAACCGCCTCATGCTGCGAACCCCTCGTCGTCAACAATTTCGATCTCCTCTTCGAGCTCTACACCGTCTTCGGATGGATCCACTCCTGCAACATCCGGCAGGCGCGCGGACGCTTCGCGCACATCGAGCTTGCCGGTGACGACATCGGCGACTAAGCGCGTGCGGTATTCACGGAGGAGCTTGATCTCGCTCTCGAGACGAGCGATTGCGGTATTCAAACCTCGCGTCTGTATCTCCGTGCCGGCGACAATGGCTACCTGTTCAATGAGCGGTGGTACAACACACCTGACATTGTAGAAGTTCTGATTCGATAGATTCTGCAGGCCGACAGTCATGCCATTCGAACGGCCGGCATAAATCGCTCTATACGGTGTGGTGTGGAACAGCAGCTCAAAGTACTTGGTACAGAGCTCTCGTCTGGGGGCGAAAACACCGTAGTGGAAAGACACGATCCCCCGCAGTGTCGAGGCGAAGAACACACCAAGATGCGCCTTGAAGCGATTCAGTACCAAGTCACCCGGTAGAGTCACCTTCCAGTTGTCATACGTCGCTGTTTTCAGAGATTTCTCCTGCATGTTCCTCGTGGCGATCAGTCCATCCCGTTGTGAAAGTGACAACGGCGTTTCCGGCTGATTGTTGTGATCGCGAATCTCTTCCCGAAAAATCCTTTGGTTGAGCGGCACCTCCCAATGCTGCGGAATATCCCCGAGCCACGGGATTCCGGAGGGTTTGAGAGGAACGGACGGGTCGAGGCCGCGGGTGACGGCGCGGTGGATGATGGCCCGCTTCTGCTCGCCGAGCAGCGCGATCACCTTCCGCTTCGCCCGGATCGCCCGCTCCAGCCGTCCGTTCGCCCAGTTCAGGAACCGCACAATCGCCGCCTGTTCGGCGGGCGAGGGCACCGTCACAGGCATTCGCTTGAAGTGAGAGAAATCGAGATTTTGACGCAGGCCTGAGCCGTAACCGTAGATGGCCTTGCTAGTGTCCCAGACAGTTAGAAATTGGAATCCGAAATCTGCGTGAACGTCACGCGCGGCACGTAGGGACAAGTAAGCCGAGGTGATGATCCCGCGATCGCGCACCAACCCAACACGCCGGCTGGTGTGATCGTTCTGAAGATCGGTGGGCCGAAGGACAATGTCGCCCGGGTTAACGATCTGGTACGTCTCGAAAGACTCCGGGACGAGGCCGTGGAGTTTCTCCGTCGGCTTGATAACGATGCGACCATAGCTAAGAGATAGCACTGTCGTTTCCTTCATACCGCGGTTGCGCTCATGGTTGGGCACGAAGGCGCCGAAGGCAGGTCGCACGTCCCAATGCCGCGGAACCTGACCGAGCCACCGCAGGCCTGACTCCTTGTACTCCGTATACGGTTCAAGCTCGGCGATCATGGCTGTCTCCCGCAACCCACCTGTCGCTCGTAAGACTGCCGCACGAGGGCTTTTGCATTCCGCAGCTCGCCGAGCAAAGTGACGTCATACGCCATCACAGTACTTCGAACCATTGCTTGATCTTGAGCGCCATAAGCCGGCGGCGTTCTTCTAGGAATTCGTCGTATTCGGCAACGTTACCGTCCAATAGCGATTTGGGCAAACAATGTGCGCCGAAGTTTTCGTCCAGCTCGCTGCGTCTCGTAATGCCACCATACTTTTTCTTACCTCCCGCGCATTGTTCGGCAAGCTCAGCGAAGTACTTGTCGGGCGCCTTGTCACCGATCGCGATGTTGATCTCGCTCTGGGCCACGACGAAGTTTGCGATCTGGTTGTAACGGCCGCGAGCGAGGCCTTGCTTTTTTAAATAGTTCCGCGGATACACATGGTGCACATCGCTTCGATTCATCAGCAGGTCGAGTACACTGATATCGCGGGAGAGAAAACCCTTGTCGCCGAGCTTCGCCTGCGCCGCCTTGTAAGTCAGGAAGTATGGGCTTCGCGCAGACGACGTATCCATGAGTTGCGGAAGCATTCCGGTCCAGAAGCTCTCAGGCAGCTCCGCGTCAATTACAGAGTTGGCGTAGGCGACGACGCCACGGCTCGCAACCTGACGAATGTCGAAGTCGAATGCAGTCTCGGGGCTTCCCGTGTAGCGTCCGCGTAAAATGGACATCGCGTACCAACGCCGAACGACGCGCTCAAGGTCGGCTGCGGGGACATTCTCAACTCGACCTCGCAGATAAAGAATGTACGCGAAGTTGACGGCGTTCTGGCCGCCAATAAGATCGCTGGTTACGAATCCAGCCGACCGCAGGATCATGGTTATCCGGTCGAAGTGTGTCTTGTTAATAAACCGAAGTATCCCCTGCTTCAGCTGTGCGAATGACGCTTCGGCGATGCTATCTTCGAACTGCCGCGTCTCGAAATTGCGGCCCGACAATAGCGCTACGAGATCGGCGAGCTTGCCGCGGCCGAATTCTGCAGTGAACGCCACACGCAGCATATCAGTATAGGTAGGGTCATAAATATCGTCGTTCACATCCTTGAGCCATCGCATCGCCGGAAGAAATTCGGAAGCGGCGAAGGCCTTGTCGCCCTTTTCGATGCGGCTAAAGAAGTCGGGTGCGACTGCAAGATGACAAAAATAATCGATCGCCTTCCGCAGCATATTGCCACCGTACGTCTCGTTCGCGGCAATTTTCGACATAGCGAAGTCTGCCTGCGATAGTTCCGTACCAGCAGAGTTCACCCGGATGAAGATCTCCGTAACAGTTTCGATGTCTAGATCGTCGGCCAGCTCGATCAAACCGACATGGTTGTTAACTATCTTGCCGAGCCGCTGAAGAACCTTACCTACAAGCTTGCGATCGGCGCCGGGGTTCTTCGCGACATAATTCTCCGTGAGATCAATGAGATCCGCTTCTGGTGCGAACAGCGACGCGACATCTTCGATCCAAGCTGCATCCTTGCGAATTGCAGGGTTCGCCACCTCGAACTTCTCCGTCTGCGGATGGAATGCGATGCGTATACGGACAGTCTCGTAGTCCTGGGTCAGAACTTCATATCCCAAGAGTCCCGCCATGAGCGCAGTAACACGCTGCTGTCCATCAATCAGGATACGCTTGCCAGCCGCCGGCGTACCATCCTTGAGCTTCACCGTCGGATTGCGCCAAGCAATCAGATATCCAACTGGGTAACCTTGGTACAATGAGTCCAGAAGATTGCGCACCTTCGTAGGCTCCCAGACGAACGGGCGCTGGATCTCGGGGATGGCTATCTCACCGGACTTGACCCAGGTAAGTAAGGTGTCAATTGGATGAGGTGTAACGGAGTATCGTTGTGTTGACATACCTAAACTTCGCCTCCCATAAGTAGCCCGTCCAACACTCCGGTAGCCTCTTTCTCGATGGCGACGATCTCGGCGCTGATTTCCGCTAGAGTACGGAGTGGCTGCGGCTTGTAGAAGTGCCTTGTAAAGCTCACTTCGTAGCCAACCTTGGTTGCGCCTTCCTTGACCCATGCATCCGGCGTGTACGGTAGCACTTCGCGTCGTATGAACGCTTCGATACCGCCGGTTTCGAGCAACGGTACCTGCTCGGTGTCGCGCAAGTCGCTGTCGGGCTCGTATTCGACCACAGCTGTCTTGCCGTTTAAGGTGGATTCGAATAACCCACGTAGCGGGTCGGCTTTGGCTTTCCCAGGCTTGTGGATCTTCGCGATCACAGGAGGGGCGGACTCATCACGCGAGCTTACCGCCTTGAGAATCTGCCTGAGTTCCGGTGCGCTGAGTTTGATCTTGAGTTTGGCGAGTGCCGCGTCGACACGATCTCGGAAGACGTTATGGTCCACGAACAGCTTATCACCTAGCGCCTCGCGCAGCTTGGTTGCTGTGTTGACGAGCCGTCCGTCGCGTTCCCACGTCTTGGCATCAAGCAGTTTCTTTCGCTTTTTGTCCGGCAAACCTTTCTTAGCGCTCCCAGCAGCTTCGTCGTCATCTTCATCCTCTTCGCTGCCCCAGTCATCCAGACGTTTTTGCAATGCTCCGGAGATTTTTGCGAAGCCGGTAAACAGCTTTTCGCCGAATTCCTCGTAGAGCAGGGCGCGGATGTCCTCGTCGCCGGAACTGAAGCGCAACGTCTCAATGGCCTTGAGCGTGAGCTGGCTGTGGAGACGCAGGGGACGTTCAACTGTCACCTTCCAGTAACCGAATGCGGCGTTCTCGAAAATCTTCGACTCAGGCGTCTCCTTGAAATCGAGAAAGACGCGACTGATGCGCTCAATATCCTCAGGTGAAAGCTCGCAGTTCTTCTTGCCAAGATTTTTGCGCAACGGCTTGAACCACTGAGTCGCGTCGATCAACTGCACCTTACCGTTGCGATGCTCGGGCTTCCGATTGGACAACACCCAGATATAGGTCGCGATACCAGTGTTGTAGAACAGATTGAGCGGTAGAGCAACAATGGCCTCGAGCCAGTCGTTCTCGATCAACCAGCGGCGGATGTTGCTCTCACCTTGACCAGCGTCGCCGGTGAAGAGTGAGCTGCCGTTGTGCACCTCTGCGATGCGGCTGCCGAGCGCGGACTTGTCGTTCATCTTCGACGCCATGTTGGCCAGGAAGAGCATCTGGCCGTCACTCGAACGCGTTACGAGCGACAACTCCTCGCCTTTGTGCATGACCTTGAAGCGCGGGTCGCGCATGCCGTCCTTGCCACCCATCGTCTCCAGATCCTTCTTCCAGCTCTTCCCATACGGTGGGTTGGCGAGCATGAAGTCGAACTCCTGGGCCGGGAAGGCGTCGTGCGACAGCGTGGACCACTCCGCGCCGCCAACGATGTGATCGGCGCTTTCTCCTTCACCCTTGAGCAGCATGTCTGCCTTGCAGACAGCGTAGGTCTCAGGGTTGATTTCCTGCCCGTAGAGCAGGCTCTTGACTTGTTGCTTGTGCTTGGCGGCAATGCTGGTCAGCGTCTCCTCAGCCACGGTCAGCATGCCGCCCGTGCCACAGGCGCAATCGTAGAGCAGATACGTGCCGGACCTGATATCGGCTTCTATAGGAAGGAAAACAAGGTTCGCCATCAGGCGTACGGCATCGCGCGGCGTCCAGTGCTCGCCCGCCTCCTCGTTGTTGTCCTCATTGAACTTGCGCACCAGTTCCTCGAAGACCGTGCCCATTGCATGATTGTCAATGCCGGCTGGCGACAGGTCAATCGTGGGATCGAGGAACTTGCCGATCAACGTGCCAATTGCGTCGGCGCGAGAGAGCGTGGAAAGCTGATTGCGGAATTTGAAGTTCTCGATGATATCCTGGACGTTCGGCGAGAACCCGTTGAGATAGTCCTCGAAGTCGGCCAGGAGTTGCTGCTGGCTGCCTCGGGACCTGAGGTCGCGGAGCGTGAACTTAGATGTGTTGTAGAAAGCCTGGCCAGATGCATCGCACAGCGCCGCACGCTGTTCTGTGATGCGCGCATCATCAAGCATTTTCTTCGTGGCCAGCACCTGCTGCTTGGTGGGTTCCAGCACCGCGTCCATCCGTCGGATGACGCACATTGGTAGAATCACATCCGGGTACTTGCCGCGTCTGAAGAGGTCGCGCAAGACATCGTCGGCGATGTTCCAGATGAAGGAAACGATCTTGTTGTGCGTTGCTTGATCCACTATCTGAAGTGCTCCATGGCTGTCTTTGGTACTGCGTCCCAGGAATGATAAAGCGGGGTGTCGTTCGGCGTGGCCTTCGGCGGTCCCGGATACATCAGGTTCAACGACGGATATGTGTTATTGGGCTGTATTCCCACGTATGAGTTCGCCCACCAAGGGGTACTTGTCTGCGATCGCGCCGAGAATAAAGGTGATCCGAGTTCCGAGAATGTGGCGATGTACCCCCTTGCGATGCCATTCAATGCCAATTGCAGACAATTTAGGCGGCCCCTTGCTCGTTCGAACGTGCCGGCCGTAACGCCACAGCCCACAGCCGCTTGAGCCGTACAGGTCTGGTCCTGTGCGCTGACCGTCGACCGTCCAAAGCGCTTCTCGATCGATTCCGATCATCACGTTCAGTTCCGGATCAGTCCCGGTTGCTTCGTACGACTCCGCGCCGCACTCAAGCCCCCCGATACTGATCGCGAGGGCCTTAATTCGGTCCCCTGTCACGCGCGCACGATTCATTGAGTCCGGGTAGCCGACGAGTGCGTAACTATGTCGAGCGATGATCGGTATCTCAGCATCCAGCTGTTCCCAACCCAGAAAGCGGTCGAATGGAATATCGTCCCACGGTCCGCCACGGAGGTGAATCACGCCAATATCGATACGGTCGGCCGATGCTTGCTTCGACCCGGGAGTTCGCAGCCGCATTGGGTCACCCGCCATGCTCAACAGTTCCGGCGATAACCCAACCACAAGCTGGCCCTCTTTACGAAGATCGAGAACGTGGCCGGCGGTCAAGAGAAACCGCAGGTTAGCAAGCGTCACGAGTACGCCAGAGCCTACGACCTGAGGAACTCCACGGTTTTCGCCCTGGTAGATCGCAACTGTCGGTTCCAGCAGTGAGTCGCGCGTCGTTTCTGCGATGGCGATGAGTTCTGCAGCGGCATGCTCGTCGAGTGTCGCGCGTTTGTTCACCCGGTGAATGGCGCGTGCAAGATGTAAGGGCCGAATCCAATTGTGGGCAGGTCAATCAAAGCGCCGGTGAACGCCAAGGTCTTGCTTGGACCGCACGTCGGCTGCAACACAACGTTAAGGGCGCCGTTGCCGGCAATCAGATTCCTCACGCAGACGGAAGAACGATGAGGAGTGCCTTACCCAGAGCCATCACTGCATGCGCCACTGCCGTCACTTCGTCAGGCGTGACTGTAACCCGGTGGCCGACTACCGCTTGAGGATCGTTGGCCTCATTCACGTACTTCTCGTCAATCACTCCCGCGCGGTGCGCAATAACATGCCGCTTGGAGAAGCCACGCTTCGCCTGCTCCCACTCCAGAACCTCGACTGCTCCCGCGAAATCAATCGAGAAGAGTTTTCGTAAGCTTGAGTCCGCATTAACAAGATTCTGGAAAGTCATACTCGACGCTCGACTAGGGTCGGAACTCTTGGCAGCGCGTACGCGACAGGTTTCGCGCGCAAACCCGTCGAACGCGGACACGCAGTTCTCAAGTGCGTCCTCGACCAAGTGGCGTGCCAACTCGCCGTTCTCCACCGACAACGCAAGGGCAAGCTGCTTTTCAACGAGAGCGAGGTTCCGCTCGAGCACTTGCAGGGAATTGTGAATGCCGCAATCTGGGCAGTATGCAAACAGGCCGAACACAGAATAGTGAAGCGTACAATTCGAGCAGACGACGTCTGTCTCAAGCTGCTGCTCGCGGTAATGCCTGATTGCAGGCAACGGCCCCTCCTGCAGCTTCATGCTGATCCCGATCCCGAACTGCCCCCGTGCGGGATAGTTGAACTCGAATTGCTTCAGGTCTTGGCGTACCGCACCCGTTATCTGTCGGATCGCAACTGATTTCGCGTATTCGATCTGCTCCGTCGTGAAGAACGTATTTGGGTCACCAGAGTGGCCGCAGTACGGGCAATGACATTCCAGGCCCGGACCTGTCAGCCCGGTCCCGAATTTCACTTTGAAGTGTCCGAGGCATTCTTCGATTGGACACTCGCGGCCAACGAATCCGTCATCATCTCTGGGAATCGGCACGCTGATCGCGTTGCCGAGGGCGTTGAGATGGCTGAATCGACCGCTCATGTTAAACCCTCCAAGAGGATGTGTTCACAGTATACAGCCTAGATTCGGCGGCGGGCGAGTACTCAGGCTGATTCGGTGTCAGGCCGCGCCGTGTGCGCACGGCGCATGGCTTGACACCGATCGTCCCCATCGCAGAGTTACTCGGCGCTTAGTGCGGTGAGTTCCGGGCTGGCCAAAATCTCGAACCCGATCTGACGCAGCGATACCAAGTGCTCTGCGCCCCAATTCAACGGGACAATTTCGGATGAGCTACGATCAGTCATTCGACGGCGAGTCGAGTCATCGAGAAACACCAAAGGGTCCCGAATGGTTTGCGACCTCGATCCGTCTCAAACAGGGCCGGCAGCAACATCGGCGCAACTTGGAGATGCTCATCCGCGCTCAATTATATCTTCGTAGCGTCCGGGACATCATATACGTTACTCGTAATTTCGCTCAGAAGGCGATGGTCCAGTAGGACCTGCATAATTGTGCGAGTAGTACTGGGGCAGGCGATGATCCTACTAGAGCCCTGCTCGAAATTAAGTCCCCATCCTCGCTGAGTATTGACCTCCTTTAGTTTTTTGAGAAAGTCTGGCTGGGAGAAAATATTCCTCTGTTGCACCGTAGCCATCCGGCGCAAGTGGATCATGTTCTCCCCGATATAATCCGCAAGCGGCTGCGTATCAACAAACAGGTTTGCAAAATCTTTAGTCTGTAGCAAAGTGGCAAATGCGCCTGTAAACGCCGTCCGATATTCCATCGTCGATTCAAAATCGCGCTTTGATGCGATGAAGAGTGTTGCGTTGACGCAATAGAAATCAAAATTCCGCTTTATCGTGAGAGTATCGTCTTCTACCGCCGACATCACCCCGTCTTTGAAGATCAGATTGATGACGCTCACGTGAAAGCTAGGCTTCCATGCGGAGCTTGATCGCTTCACCGCGTACACCGCTTGATCGCCCTGTTTCAGTTTGACGACGTATCCAGTGGCTTGATAGAGTTGCACCTTCGACTCCAGCATGCACTGATCCGCCGGCCGATCGACTTGCGCCTTTAGGAGTGCGAACCTTTCGCCTTCTATTGGCAAAGAAAGACAGCTATTTTCGTTAACCTCCGCGAGGTATGAATAAGGCGCGAATTCTGAAATACCCGTCCCTTGGGTCGTCGCCCCATTAATCGATTGCTTGACCAAGCCGAGCAGTAAATTGCTCAGCCCCAAATCCGTTTGGACGTAGTGGGCAGTAAAGCCCTGTATTTTCGCGGATTTCTTAAAGACCCAGAACGAAACCTTCGCTGCGTCGTAGTCGAAATTTCGCAATGCATCGAAGTCAGCTTGCACTATTCTTCCTCAGCCAAGATAAAAAAATCCTGTATGCGCTGCGCATTGTACTGGCCAGCAGTCAATCGCCCATGAAGCAGGACGCGAATATCGCGTCTCTCTCCCTCGACGACAGCGGATACTTCGTACAGTTTCCAGCCAAAGATCAACAAGAGGGGATTCATCAGTATTTGTCCGGATTTGTAGGTTATGGCGAACATCCAAATTAGGAACACTAAGAAACCGAGCAGCTTTTCTGGCTCGGCGTAACTGATGCCCATAAAGGCGACTACGTATGGGAACGTGTAATTGATGATTTCGTTCGGTATTGCTCGTGCGGATGTCACCGTAACTTCGTGGGGAAATGCAATCGCACTTAGGACAATCTTCCCGATGATTGTGGATAGCACTGCCAGTACTAAAAACGTCAGTGCGTACCCGGGATGTTGAAACGGTATGAATGAACACTGAGTCACATCAAACCTGGTGAATGTGCAGACCGGCCTCCCCCACCAGACGTGCGGAATGTCTTGCACCGCGAGGATGATCGCGAGCGGAAGGTAGGAACCGACGAATATGGAAAGCGCCGCTGCTAGTCGAAATTGCATACTCGATTGTGAAATTACGACCAGTGGACAACGCACCGCGTCACAGCGTAAGAGACGCCGATAGCGCTGGTGATGGATTAGTCGGGGAAGCTGCAGAAACCGCGGCCGGATTTCTCGGTGCTGCCGTCCTTCAAACGGGCGAATGAATCGCTGCTTCCGCGCTCTCAAAGTCCCTAGCTGATTCCAATAACATGCAGCCTCCAACCGCAAGCGCAACCCAATCCTCGATTGCGCCGACTTACGTCAGCTCTCGCTCGCCTCCTCGCCCCGCGTGCCGCCGCCCCGGTGACACGACCATTGCATCTTTCACCGACTGTTCGGCCACAAAGACGTGAGAGTGCTGAGACTCGACAACGAGCTGGCAGCTTATCCACGAGTCGGCAAGTGCGCAACGGAACGCCGCAGCAAGTTGCGGCGCGTTCATGGCTGACTGCGCCCCGGCCGTATCTATGGCGCATAAAGCAAGACCGGTCAGCCCGAATCATCGTTGCCGTCTCGCTTCGCTGACTGCCTAACATCGCTCCGGATCGTTCACCGCCGCGACCCCCACTCCAGGATCTATTAGCAAACCCGCCGGACGCCTCGTGAATGCATACTCACTTGGATCAGACACCGCCTCCATCGGTTGCAACAAACCGACAATCGGAGAAACTGGTTCGTTCATTCCCGGACCTGTCGGCAAAGAAAAGGTTGCCCGAACAAGGAAAACTCGCCATATTAACACATGTCCGGCCAACTAATCTCGGTCTAACCGGCCGAACGTAATATCCCCGACCTCTCCACTCATATAGTTAGTAGGTAGACCCCCATGCCCTCCCCCTTCTCCCCCATCCCCCTCGGCCGTCTCACCCTCGTCAACCGCATCGTCATGTCCCCCATGACCCGCAGTCGAGCCTACGGCCCCCACTTCTCCACCACCGCCGACACCGCACTCTACTACTCCCAACGCGCCTCCGCCGGCCTCATCATCACCGAAGGCACCCAGCCCAGCGTCATCGGCCAGGGCTACCTCAACACACCCGGCCTCCACAGCGACGTCCAGGTCTCCGCCTGGCGTAACGTCACCGACGCCGTCCACGCGAACGGCGGCGTCATCTTCGCCCAGCTCATGCA
>JBEPVT010000058.1:0-28150 GCA_041690895.1 Gammaproteobacteria bacterium | reverse complement strand
GTGTAGTGATTTGCGTTGCTGTCACGGCCTCTGGAGCGGCGTCTGGGAAGTTGATGCTGACAAAGCTACCTGGCTGCCATTCGCAGCCCAGCAGTTTTTCGAGGATGGGCAGGGCAAAACGTCGTGCGGTGTCCCAATGAGGTTCGCCACCCGCAGGAAACACCTGGCTTAGGGCGATGGACCGGATCCCGAGCAGCGTGCCTTCGATAGCGGCCGCCGCGGTTCCCGAATAGGTGATGTCTTCGGCCAGATTGGCTCCCCGATTTATACCTGAAAGAAGCACGGTCGGCGGACAGTCCTTCATGAGCTCCCAGAAGGCGAGCAGCGCGCAGTCGGTTGGAGTGCCTTTGACGGCATAGTGGCGCTCGTCTATCCGGCGTACGCGCACCGGCACGGTCAGCGAAAGCGAATGTGACGCCCCCGACCGTTCCTCATCAGGAGCTACAACCCACACGTCATCAATGATTGTCCGTACGATCTCCTCGAGGAGTTGAATGCCTGGAGCATGGATTCCGTCGTCATTAACTAGCAGCACGCGATGGTCGCGCAGCCGGGCCGGCGCAGTCAGGTTGGACACGGTCTCTCTCCGACAGTCTCGACGAGTGTTTAGGGTGAACTGAGGAAACGAGCAACAATTGCGCACCGCCTCGTGCAGAATATACTACAATCTTATAGGACAACTTGAATAACAATCATAGGGTGTGATTGATGCGCGACACGTACATTGTTGGCGTAGGAATGACCCAGTTTGGCCGCTTTCCCGACAAAACCCTTGCAACGCTTGCCGGACAGGCGGTGGACGAAGCAGTCGCCGATTGCGGGATCGAAAGGCATCTCGTTCAGGGCGTTATGTTTGGCAACGCGACCCAGGGCGCCCTGGAGGGACAACACGGTATTCGAGGGCAGGCAGCACTCGATGGTGCCGGTTTCGGTAACTCTGCGGTGATCAACGTCGAGAATGCGTGTGCTTCGGCCTCGACAGCACTGAATCTGGCTCACCTTCTGGTCGGCTCAGAAGCCTTTGAGTGTGTCTTGGCAATTGGGGCGGAGAAAATGGTTATGCCCGACCCAGCGCGCAGCATGGCGGCATTTGAGGGAAGTTGGGACATCAGTCGCCGTGACCAAACATTGGGCGACCTGGCAGCCATGGCCAAACGAGGCCCATTGCCGGCCGGCGTGGGCAAGGCTGATCCCCACAGTGTTTTCATGGATATTTATGCGGCCTTCGCTCGACATCACATGGGAATGTTTGGCACAACCCAGCGCCAGATTGCAGCCGTGAGTGCCAAAAACCACGCTCACTCGGTCGCCAACCTGCGTTCCCAATATCGACGCTCATTCACGATTGAGGAAGTCCTGTCCGCTCGCACAATCGCGTGGCCGCTGACGCTGCCGATGTGCAGTCCCATAAGCGACGGTGCTGCAGCGGCCGTAGTGTGTTCGCGCTCCATGCTCGACCGTCTGGGCCAAGGCAAGCGCGCGGTTCGCATTCGGGCTTCCGTTTTGATGTCAGGTGCTCATCGCGATCCCGATCGGATCGAGCAACATGTTGCGCGCCAAGCCTCGCAGCGGGCCTATGAGATAGCTGCCCTTGGGCCGAACGATATTGATGTAGCGGAATGTCACGACGCCACTGCATTCGGAGAAATACTGCAGACCGAGTTACTCAGCTTCGTTCCATTTGGAGAGGGCGGCCCGGCGGCAGAGCGCGGCGACACCCGAATAGGCGGCCGGATCCCCTTCAATCCTTCGGGCGGACTTGAGTCAAAAGGTCATCCGATCGGCGCCACTGGCTTGGGACAGGTCTTTGAGTTGGTGCAGCAGTTGCGCGGCGAAGCGGGGAGCCGCCAGGTGGAAGGTGCACGCGTGGCTTTGGCCGAGAATGGCGGCGGGCTTCGCGGCATCGAAGAAGCGGCCGTGGCCATCACGATTCTCGAACGCGCCTAGCGTCTGAGGGTAGGAGGCGAAGTTGTGAACATCGCGCATCTGCTATCGGAAGCCGCACGCAGCTTTCCGGAACGGCCTGCTGTCTCCATCGGCGACCGGCTCGTCTACCGCTATCAAGGGTACGCGCGGCTGGCTGCTCGCCTCTCTGGGGGGATGCAAAAAGAGTATGAACTTCGGCTGGGGGACCGCGTTGCCGTTGCAATGAGCAACCACCCGGATTACCTGGCAATCCTGTTTGCCATATGGCACGCCGGATTGGTGGCGGTACCGATAAACGCCAAGCTACATGCGCGTGAAATCGCCTATATCGTTGCGGATAGCAATAGCCGTTTGTGTTTTTGCGGCGCGGAGATCGCCGGCTCACTAGAGCCATTGGTGCTCCCCGGCGTGCGCCTGCTGGTACCCGGCGATCAAGATTGGCGGAATCTCGCTGCCTCAGAGCCGGCACCTATCTCGCCCGCCACACCGGAACAGCCTGCTTGGATTTTCTACACCAGCGGAACCACGGGGCGACCTAAGGGCGCCATCCTTACGCATCGAAATCTGATGGCCATGGCGGTTGGCTACTTGGCCGACGTGGATCGGCTTACTGCGGACGATTGCTTCATTCATGTGGCGGCACAATCTCACGCGACGGGGTTGTTTGGACTGTCACATATAGCTAAGGCGACTCATCAGGTCATGCCTCCCAGCGGCGGCTTCGACGCCGCCGAGCTCGCGGAGCTTCTACATATTTACCAGTCGGTGACTTTCTTCGTACCGCCCACTGGGCTGCGTCGCCTGCTGCGCGACCCCGCGTTCGCGCGCGCTCCAATTGAGCGCATGCGCACGCTTCTGCTTGGGGCAGCACCTGTGTACGCCGCCGATTTGAAAGCCGGGTTCGAGCTACTAGGGCCGCGCTTATGGAATGGCTACGGGCAAGGAGAAAGTCCCTGCACCATCACCGCGTTGTCAAAGGAATTGCTCGCTGAGGCGGTCAGATCCGCTGATGAATCCCGTCTTTCATCGGTCGGAATCGCGCGCACAGGAATAGAGCTCGCGACTGTCGATACCGATGACAAAATCCTGCCGGTCGGCGAGGTGGGGGAGGTAGTTGTCCGAGGCCAAACGGTGATGGCGGGATACTTGAATCTCCCGGAGCAGTCCGCAGCGGTTTTGCGCGGCGGCTGGCTGCACACTGGCGATCTTGGCAGCCTTGATGACCACGGCTTTCTGACACTGCACGACCGCGCTAAGGACTTAATTATATCCGGTGGATTGAATATCTATCCTCGCGAAGTCGAGGAAGTTCTGCTCGAGGACGGCCAAGTGGCTGAGGTAGCTGTGATCGGTATACCGGACCCCGAATGGGGGGAGAGCGTAATGGCAATTATTGTTGGAACATCGGGTGCAACCCCGGACATCGATAAACTGGATCAGCTATGCCTCAACCGAATCGCTCGATTCAAACGGCCAAAACACTGGCGCGTGATAGATTCATTGCCAAGGAACTCTGCGGGAAAGGTGCTTAAACGGGAACTCCGCCAGAAATACACGGGGGAAGTTAAGGCATAGCAGCGACTGCAATTATCGACTCAGCATCCAGTTATGACGTGCATTCATATCAAACATCACTTCGAGAGCAAACGTAATGGCCAAACTTCACGTTGACGCAGACAAATACGCACAACCGCTGGCGTCGCTGCTGGTCGAGGCCTATCACAGCGCGATTCAATCAACTATTCGACAACGGCTGTCGGAATTGGGTGGTGATTGGGCCAGCTTCGTTTTCGATAAGTCCTACGATCTGGTCGGTGCCAGAGAATTCTCCAATATCGAGAAGCAAGTGCTGGCCACGGGGCATCGGTTCGATTGGTCCGCGATTATCTCGGTTCAGGAACGTCCAGATGCCTACAAGCCGGCTCCCGGCATCGACGCACCAGCGAAAGACTTCAGCTTCGAGCACCCGATGGCAACGACAGCGCCCGCCGATGCCAACGGCCGCGAACAGCGTGGAATCGGCGACAACGTCGTCAGATACCCACAGAATCTGGCCGGCGTCGCGCTATATATCCGGTCGAGCCATCACGTACTCGAGCTGTTGAACGGCGGTGTACCGCCCAACACCGTCGCCATCATTGATGACAGCGGGGGAACACTGACAGCGCCAATTCTTGAACAGTTTAAGGGAGTCATATGCGCTGGCGGCACGGTCCGGTCACATCTTGGGATACTGACGCGCGAATATGGAATTCCTTGTTTGATGAATGCCAAGATCAGTGGCATCAAGGAAGGTGATCGCGTTGAGATTGAAAGTAGCGCCATCGCTAAGACTGCTGAAGATTACCAGCAAGGCATTGCAGCCACTGCCCGCGTCTGGCGCCTGCGACAATGAACAAGCGAATCGCCGGGCAAGCACATTTTGGGGGTTGATATGAGCACTAGAACACTGACCTATTCACAGCTACTCGAGACCAACAACTTAATCCAGGCCAGCGCCGATGAAACATACTGGTTGTGCGTGACGCGAACAGTACAAGAGTCGAAATTGTTTCCGGTTCCAGCCTACATGATGCTGTCTTACATGATGGCTTATTTTCGCTATCCGTCACTGCTTCGAAAGATCGAATCGCGAATGCGCGCCGAAGAGATTGGCGATCGCATTCGAAGCATGGGGATCAAAATTCAGAATCCTTCGATGGGCTGGGCCCTCCCGGGGTTTTACTTGCTCGGCCGCGAATGGCTCATCAATCTCGGCCTGATTCGGCCGCAGGATGCGGTCGAAGATCTGATCTACGTCATGGACTTCTGGAAGAGGTATGGGCTTTCCTGGCATCGCAACGACGGACATATCTATAACAAGGAATTCGGACATCGCGCTCAGATATTGCCGGAGCGCGTAGTGCAGGTATTTCACGCCGATATGTTCGAGTGCAAGACCGGTGACGAATTGCATCATGCGGCTCATGAGTTCATGGCGGCGGCTTCGCAATACGGGTTCCTGATCTCCTGCGAAAGCCGCATCAGCCTGAACAATACCGGCCCCTATAAGATCGCCGAGGATCGCGAAATGATTGTGCGCGACTTCATGGACCTGGGAGAGGGCGACTTTCCCTGGCTTGATGGCGTTGCGAGCGATATTCCGTATAACAACCTAACCGTGTCGATGGCTGTAAAAGACTGCCACTTCTATCTTGTTGATGACTTCGGCAGCTTCGAATCCAAGCCTGATTTCACAGCCGACAAACTGGTGGGCGTCGGCCTGTATACGTCCGATTCCCTGTCCGAAACGTATATACCGGTCGGCATGAACTCCAGAGAAGAGTTGACCACGTGCTTTAAGTCGCTCACAGAGAAAATCAAGGACGCAAGCAATAAATTATGGCGGCGCATAGCGGGGTGGTCGCGTGACACCATGATGGATGCTGGCGCCATCACCTATTTCGCGATCATCAAGGATCTTGCCCATGTGGCGGGAGTTTACGATGTAGACGATTGGATGATGATCGACGAACGCGCCGAGAGATTCCGGCCGCTTTTCAATGATGAGTACGCCCGCGATGTGCTGGTCTCGCTGTGTGTAGGCTCGCTGCCTTCCCACGCAACGAACGAATACACGATGATGCAGCATTCCAACAAGCCGCAACGCCTGTACACTCTGATTCCGTATTCAATCCTGCAGGGTGAGGATTATCTTCCGAGCTGTGGACCTGTCTACCCAGGTAAGAACCACCTGGATCCCAAGAATGATCGATATATGACCACCCGCGGCGTGCTGACGTTGCAGGCATATAACAAGCTAGCGAGCGAATTTCGACCGAGGACCACGGATCCCAAGTACCGGTATCTGTGCGAGAGCTGGCTCAAGTACCACGCGGGCACGCCGCTGGCCGATGAGCTATACGTATTAGCTCAAGCCCAATCAAGATTGCTCAAGGGCAAAGGTTCCACACTTCGGCGTGCGGATATCGAGAGACTGCGCGCGTAAGGCAGCGAGACATCGATATGGCCCATATTGAATTCCTCGATGAAACCATGCGCGATGGGCAGCAAAGCCTGTGGGGTATGCGTATGCAGGCCGGGATGGCGCTGCCTGTTGCACCATTACTCGATCGGACTGGTTTTCGTGTTATCGACCTGGTGGGATCCTCGATGTTCGAGGTCATGATCCGGATCTGCCATGAAAATCCTTGGGACGGCCTGGATCTGCTCGTCGAGGCCATGCCCACCTCGCGTATACGAGGGGGAATGCGTGCAAACGCCTCGGTGACATTCGGAGTGACGCCGGATTCGCTGATGGACGCCTGGATGCGGCAGCTCAATCGGCACGGCTGTCGCAGCTTCTGGATCTACGATGTGCTGTACAACTTCGACAAGATCTACCGTCTGGCGCGAGTCGCGAAGGAATTTGGCTCGGAAATCGCCGGTTCCATCATGTTCACGCTCTCCCCAGTGCACACCAACGAGTATTTCGCCGCTAAGGCCGACAAGCTGTCTGCCTGTCCGGATATCGATACGTTGCTTTTATACGACACGGCGGGCGTTTTGGACAGAGAGCGGCTGTCCACTCTGCTGCCGGCAATTCAAGAAAAGGCCCGTGGCAAGCCCATCGAATTCCACGCGAATAACATTCTTGGCCAGTCAGCCAAGACCTACCTGGATGCCATTGAGCTCGGCGTGACCATTGTGCATACGGCGAGCCGGCCCATGGCAAATGGCCCGTCCGTGCCATCGACTGAAATCATGGTCCACAACATCGAACTGCTGGGCCATACCCACAATCTCGATAAATCTCTATTCGCGCCGGTAGCCGATCATTTCGAGAAGGTCGGCAAGGCAGCCGGATTCCCGGTCAATCAATACAACGAATACGACGTCCTATCGATCCGCCACCAGATTCCGGGGGGCATGACTGGAACGCTCTTGGCGCAGCTTGAACGGCACAAGATGACCGACAGACTGGACGATGTGCTGCGCGAGACCGCCAAGGTGCGTCAAGAACTCGGCTATCCCGGCATGGCGACGCCCTTTAGCCAGCTAGTCGGCATTCAAGCAGTACTCAACGTCGTTACCGGCGAGCGTTATGGCATCGTCCCGGACGAAGTGATCCAATATGCCGCGGGATTCTACGGGCAGACCGCGGCGCCAATCAATGGAAATGTACTTGACAAAATCATGTCTGCGTCTCGTGCGAAACAGGTTGTCGGAGCCCCGCCTGAACAGCCAAGTATCGAGGAGTTACGCGCACGATATGGCACCGAAGACGACGACGAGTTGATTCTACGAGCTCTAGTAAAAGGACCAGACCTGGAAAGCATGCGCGCCGCCGGACCAATAAGACGCGACTTTCCGCTGTTGTCGTCCCCTGAACTCGAGCAAGTCCGAAAGCTCATGAGCGTGGCCCAGTCTCCAGTGGTTCAGTTGAGAACCGAGGCGCTGTCTATCAGCTTGCGCAGGTAGCTTTACTGCGCTGCATGTTGTGCATCGCGGTCAGCGGCGGTAACGGGACTCGAGCCCTCATCATTCCGCGTCGGCAGTTTTACATAGCCAGAAGCGCTTGATCGGCTACCCGCATGGGTAGGGTCCAAAGCCCGGGTTTCCTGACAGACTGCTGAAAATGATCCGTCGCCACGCGCCTGCAAGATTGTCTGACGAGATTGTCATAGCAAAACATCAGACTTAGGTTGACTTCCTGCACGGCCGGCGCTAGCTTTTGCTGGCTGACATTGGAGATGCGATCTCGTCGGGGATGCATTTGCGAATAGACGGTTCAGAAGAAGAAGCGCTGGCCAAACCGGGGGCATCATGAAATTTGCGAATTGGGTTTTCCTTGTGGCGTCTGCCGTCACGAGTGTAATTGGCACGGGTGTTGCGAATGCGGACGCGGACGCTTCGAAAGCGTTGGGTAGCGATGCCCTTGTAGAGATTGTCGTCACGGCCAATAAGCGTGAGGAGCATATTGAGAAGGTCGGCCTGACGATCACGGCGCTGTCGGCTGATGAACTTGAAAGCAGACAGATCAAGAACCCGGACGAATTGGCGTCCATCGTTCCGGGCTTGGAATACGCGACGTCGACGCACAACACGCCGGTCTACACGCTGCGTGGAATAGGCTATAACGCGGATGCTCTGGCGGTATACCCTGCGGTTAGCATCTATCTGGATCAGGCACCCATGCCTTTTCCGGTGCTGGCCGGTCATACGCTTTACGACCTTGAGAGGGTGGAAGTTCTCAAGGGACCGCAGGGAACACTCTTCGGTCAGAACTCAACGGGAGGAGCGATCAATTATATCGCTGCCAAACCGACTGATACGTTCACGGCAGGAGATACCGTAACGTACGGCAACTACAATCTCCTACAGTTAACTGGATACATCAGTGGACCCTTAGCCGATGGACTGACCGCTCGCGTGTCATATGATGTGCTGCATCGAGACGATTGGCAGTACAGCTTCACTCGAAACGACACCACCGGGCAGGAGAGCTATGCCGCCGCCCGCGTTCAGCTCGATTGGCATGCGATAGAAGGGTTGAAAGTAGCCTTCAATATCAATGGCTCGTCCGACCACTCGGATCCCCAGGCGGTGCAGCTAATTGCTGTATTGCCGTCCGAAACAGTGGCGTCCGCAGCCGAGCTCGCGGCACGTCTTGCGCCGCCGAATAGCAACCGGGCCGCTGACTGGTCACCATTGCCGCGACCGCACGGCGATCGAAATTTATTGCAGTCTTCGCTGCGCGTTGACTATGACTTAAGCCCTGGTGCAACGATCACTTCGCTGACCACCTATAACCGGATGCAGCAGGCGCCGGTGACGGACCTTGACGGTTCTTTTTATCAGCTTGTGGACGAGCCTCGAGATCGCGGCACAATTTCCAACATCAATGAGGAATTGCGAGTCTCCAATGAGAACCAGAGCGGAGTGCCGTATCGGTGGACGTTCGGCGGCAATTACGACAAGACCGCGGTTCACGAGGATCAATGGATCTCCTATGCAGATAACGGGCTGAGTGACGCCGCTAATCTGAACATCGATCTGAGCGGCATTAACTCCTACGCTCATATCAAAAACTACGCCGTATTTGCCAACGGTGAATACGATGTGCTGCCAAGTCTCACGCTGCGTGCTGGCGCGCGCTTTACGAGATCAGACAACGACACAACCATTTGCGGCTACAGCCCGGGGGATGGGCGTGTCGATACGTTGTTCACGATATTGGGGCAGTTGCTGGGCAATCCTCCCGAAACGATTGCCCTTGGGCCCAACAGCTGCTATACGCTCGATGCCAATAACCACCCGGGCTCTGTGTACGCTGCAAGCTTGAACGAAGACAACGTCTCGTGGAAGGTCGGCTCTGATTATCGTGTGACCGACAATACGCTGCTCTACGCGAACGTATCGCGCGGATATAAGGCTGGCAGTTTTCCGACGATCACGGCGTCGGTTCAGAGTGTGTATGCACCTGCCAAGCAGGAAGAGGTGACGTCGTACGAGGCGGGAGTCAAGTCCAAGATGCTGGATGGCCTGGTCCAGGCCAATGCTGCAGTCTTCTACGACGATTACCTGAACAAGCAGATTCAAGGCACAGTCAATTCAGGGCTCTTCGGCTTGCTGCAGGATCTGCAGAACGTGCCAAAGTCGCGCATTATCGGTGGCGAGGCGGATATCAGCGCGCGGCCGATTCGGCCTCTAACCTTGGATGTTGCCGTCAGTTATCTTACGACAAAGGTGCAGGAATATTCGAGCATCAGCGTCTATGGTGTGCCAACAAATTTCGCCGGTGATTCGCTGCCTTTTGCGCCAAAATGGAAACTCACCTTCAATGGCGAATTCGTCCTTCCGGTGCATCCGGGCGGTGACGGCGAGTGGTTCGTCGGTGCAACGGTGAATTACCGCGCGGTGGAAGACGCTTATATTGGCGCGAGCCAAATCCCACTTCCCCCCAGCATTGACGGTCACGCTGCTGTACGCACGGAATACGCGTATCCGTTCATCATTCCCAGCTACACAACTATGGATGTCCGTATCGGCTATCGCCCGCTGGATGGCCACTTCAATGTCACGTTCTGGGGGAAGAACGTGCTCAACAAAACCATCGTCGAGAACTCCATCTCGTACAATGACATCATAGTGCGCGAACTGGGCCAGCCGAGCACATATGGAGTTTCGGTCGGCTACAAGTTTCACTGACCGGCCAGTTGTCTGACGCTCTTGCTCGCTAAGAGCGTCAGACAACGGCGAACTTAGTCCTAGCAGTCAATCAGCCAACACTGCTGGCCACTCTAGCGGATTTGCAGTATCAGCTTGCCGTCATGCGCGCCTGAAAACAATCGCAAGAATGTTGGAACGGCGTTCTCCAATCCCATTTCTATGTGTTCGTCGACGACGATCAGGCCCTGTTCAAGCCAGGCCGCCAACACCGTCTGCGTCTGCTCGAATCGGTCAAGAAAATCTCCGGTAAACAGTCCTGTAATACTGGCGCGCTTGACGATGAGTTGCCATAGATTGCGCACACCCACGGGACCGGTCGGTGAGTTGTACTCGGAGATCAGCCCGGAAAGAACAACGCGGGCGTTTAGTTTGAGGTTCATTAATGCCGCGTCGAGTACCGTTCCGCCAACGTGCTCGTAAACGATGTCCACCCCGTCGGGCGCAGCTGCGCCGATTGCTGCTGACAGCTCCTCTGGCGTCTTACCCTTGTAATCCACGGCCACGTCAAAGCGGTAACGTTCGACCAATCTTCTGCATTTGACAGGGCCGCCGGCGATCCCAATCGTGCGGCATCCCTTGATCCTGGCAATTTGTCCAACGAGCGATCCCGAAGCGCCTGCCGCCGCACTGACAAGAACCGTATCTCCAGCTTGAGGACGGCCAACCTCCAATAAGCCACAATACGCGGTAAGGCCAGTAGCGCCGAGTACAGACAGGTATTGCGTGACGCTTGGAACCCTGCTCGGATCGATGACCCTTAGGAACCCGTCCGGATGGGCGATCGAGTAGTCCTCCATCGCCGTGATTCCGAACACCCACTCGCCGAGCTTGAAGTCCGGGTGGCGCGACGCCGCGACCCGGCCGATGCTGACAGCACGGACCGGATCATTGAGTGCGATGGGAGGCATGTAGGACGGGGCGTCATTGAGCCAACCACGCATTGCCGGGTCGAGCGAGCAGTAGTGGTTATGGACCAGCACCGCGCCGTCGTGTGGCTCGGGTATCGTTTCCTTGACGAGCTCGAAATCACTTTCGGCAGGCAGCCCCTCAGGACGTCGGCGGAGCAACAATCTACGATTGATAGCGACCATTGAATGGCACTCCCGTCATTAAGTCACACACTGCTCGCGGAAGTTTGGCAGCAATACGCGCTCCAACCAGCGCGTGTCTACTCGGTTATTGCGGTAGTCTGGATGGCCGACTATGAATCGAAGTAGCGCTAAGTTTGTTTCAACGCCTTGTATTTCAAATCTGGCGAGCGCGCTGGCTAATCGCTCCACCGCATCGTCACGAGTCCGGCCATGAACTATCAGCTTGGCGATCATGCTGTCGTAATAGGGGGGTACGAGCGTACCGTCCGTGATGGCCGTGTCTACTCGGATTCCGTCCCCCTCGGGGGGGCGCCAGTGAGTGACACGCCCGGGAGAGGGTAGAAAATCGCGACGCGGGTCTTCGGCGACGATGCGCGCCTCGATTGCATGTCCACTGACGTGAATCGTATTTTGGGGGGGCGGAATGTCGCCTCCCATCGCCAGCAGAAGCTGCGTCTTCACAAGATCAGTCCCAGTGACGAGCTCCGACACCGGGTGCTCAACCTGAAGTCGCGCGTTCACTTCCATAAAGAAAAACTCGTGCGTCGTCTCATCGTACAGGAATTCAACTGTACCGGCATTGCGATACTGGATCGTGGTGAGAAGGGCGACGGCCGCTTGTTGAACTTGAGTACGAACGGCGTCCGGCAGAATCGAAGCAGGTGCCTCTTCGATCATTTTCTGGTACCGGCGCTGCAATGAGCAATCGCGCTCTCCAAAGTGGACCACGCGTCCTTCCCCATCGCCCACCAGCTGCACTTCAATATGACGGGCTCGTTCAACGAATCGCTCGAGGTAAAGCGTACCGTCGCCGAAGGCCTCGCGCGCGATGTTAGAGGCGCGATCGAACGAAGCCGCAAGCTCTTCGGACGTGGTGGCAACCACCATGCCCCGGCCGCCTCCCCCAGCAGACGCTTTAGTGATGACGGGGAAACCGATCTGCGCCGCGATTGCCAATGCCTGATCAGTGGTCGCTATTTTTTCGCTACCCGAGGTCATCTGGATCCCAGTGGCGCGCGCAAGTGCGCGAGCTGAGAGCTTATCTCCGACCCTGCGCATTGCCGCTGCCGTCGGTCCGACGAACACGATTCCGTTCTCGGCACACAAATCCGCGAGCGTCGGCTGTTCCGAGAGAAAGCCGTATCCTGGATGCAATGCCGAGCACGCTGTCGCCACCGCAGCATGCATGATCCTCGGCGCATTCAGGTACGACTCACGGGCTTGCGCTGCGCCAATGACGACAACGCGGTCGGCCTCTTTCGCCGCCAGGCTGTCGCGATCTGCATCCGAGGCTGCCAATACAGATTGAATCCCGAGCGATCGAGCCACGCGGGCGATGCGCACCGCGAGTTCACCGCGGTTCGCAATCAGTATTCGGGACGTAGAGGCTTGGTCAGACATCGGGTTCGATGAAAAATAGTGTCTGCCCGTATTCCACCAATTGGGCATCAGTAGCGAGCCGTTCGCGCACAATGCCCGCTACTCCGGCGCGAACAGTTGTGAACAGCTTCATCACCTCAACCAGACAGATCTCTGTCTCCGCGCTCACATGCTGTCCTACTGAGACGAATGGCGGCGCGCCCGGCTTTGGCGCGCTGTAGAACGTGCCGAGGGTCGGCGCAAGAACTGTTACCCAGTTCGATGGCTTGGCGTAAGGGGAGGCTCTTGGCGCAGCCGCAATCGCGGTCGCGATCGGCGCAGTTGCAGGATCCGACGTGGAGGCGGCTACCGAGGGCATGGCCGAGCGATCACGAGGGCGGCGGGCATTCGGATCTTTCGACAGAAACAAGTCGATCCCCTCGCCGCACACACTGAGTTCGCGCCAATCACTTTTATCGAACAGTTCAATCAGCGCTTCGATATCCTTCTGAGTGACTTTGTTCACCGCTTTACTTCCTCTGAATCGTCGGTCGTCGTACGGGCTGCGGCACGGATGGCTGCCAGTAACACTGGCAACCGCGGATTGGCGATCAGGACCTTGGCGCCCGACGTGACGCACACCTCTACGGCTGCTTCGCTCGAGAGCAATCGCCCCTGGATGGCGACATCGGGGCTGATGCTGCCCAGATAGCTGCGCAGAACGTCCGGGTTGATGCCATCGTCAATTTCATCAAGGTCGACCAGCGTTGCGTGCTGCGGTGGAATGCGAACCACCACCACGGGAGAGCGCCGCTCCGCCCATCGCAGCAGGTCTGCAAGCGACTCGTCGGCATCTTCGTCCGGAACAACGAGTTCGAGGCGACCGTCGTACACAATTCCGGATGCACCATCCACCGTAACGGATCTCCCGGCCTGCATCACCAGCGTACCTGGACCACATCCCACCACGCAGGGGCGTCCAAGTGCACGCCCGACAACAGCGGCATGACACGTCGAGCCGCCCTGTTCGGTCGCGATAGCACGGGAAGCGATCATGCCGTGCAGATCGTTGGGGCTTGTTGTTGCCCTTGCGAGTACGACATCTTCGCCCCGGTGGGCGCGAGCCTCGGCCTCATCCGGATCCGTAACGACGCATCCAAAGCCGATGCCCGGCGAAGCCCCTTCGCCTCGGGCAATAACGACCGCAGTCTTGGCGACTTCTGCAGAGAGCCGCGGGCTCAAAACGAGCCGGGCCTGCTCCGATGTAAGCTTTCCGAACGCCGTGTCCTGATCGGCCACCCCCTCACGCACCATCTCAGCGGCGATACGTACCGCCGCAACGGGGGCGCGCTTCGCCGCGCGCGACTGAAGCAGGTACAGGCGGCCGCGCTCCACCGTAAACTCGATGTCCTGGACGTCGCCGTTTTCGCGCTCGAGCAGTTGTGCAGCTCGATGCAGTTGCTCGAAGGCATCTGGTGCGCAGCTGCGCATCGAAGCAAGCTGCAGCGGGGTGTATCGGCCGGACACGACGTCCTCGCCTTGAGCTTTGGGCAAGAATTCGCCGAATACCTCTCGAGCGCCGGAGACTGGATTACGCGTAAATAGAACCCCGGTGCCGGACTGCTCATCAAGATTCCCAAATACCATCGCCTGAACGACGACCGCGGTTCCAAGATGGCTGGGGACTGCGTGGTGTTCGCGATAGCGTCGCGCGCGCCGCGAGTTCCAGGATTCGAAAACCGCCCTAACCGCGCCGTGCAGCTGCTCTGTCACGTCTTCCGGGACCGGTGTGCCCGCAGCCTGCGCGATCGAGCGCCGCCAACAGGAAATCTTCTCGTTGCTGCCCAGAGTACCGGCCTCGGCCTTAAGCACAATACCGGCGTATAACTCGATGAAGCGACGGTGAGTGTCGCGCGCGAACTGCCGATCACCACACTCGGTCGCCAGCAGGGCCTCGGTGACTTCGTTGATGCCGAGATTCAAGATCGTATCCATCATTCCCGGCATCGAAACCGGCGCGCCCGATCGAACCGACACGAGTAGGGGGCGCGGGCCCGACCCGAAT
The DNA here is from genome assembly GCA_041690895.1 of Gammaproteobacteria bacterium. Lineage (GTDB taxonomy): Bacteria > Pseudomonadota > Gammaproteobacteria > Steroidobacterales > Steroidobacteraceae > Bog-1198. Next base: position 13,498 of record JBEPVT010000058.1, on the reverse strand, counting down.
GAGCGCCCCGTCTCCGAGTTCAGCCAGGCTATTCCTGCAGCAATTTCCCCGAGCAACTCGGGCGGAAATGCACCCGTATCCAGGAATACCCCGCAAGCCCGAGTCGTGATGACAAAAGCTGGCGGCACCGGCAGACCCAGCGCATTCATGCGTGCAATCGACCATGCCTTGCCGCCGATGAGCTCTTTCGAGGGCAGGCGGCTGCCGTGGATCGGCAGCACCCAGCGACCATCGTTGAGCGCACTGCCGCCCACTGGCTACTCTGAACGCTGCCGGCCGAGGATTCGTAGCAAGTCCTCGTGAAGCTCGAACCACAATGTGTGGTAACTCGGCAGGCGGGCGTCACTGACCCACTCCGATGCGCCGTCCTCGGCCTTCTCGAGCGCGCCTGTGAGTGTCCTTTGGTAATACGCAAGACGAGGCACGATGCGCGCCAGCTGCGTCAGGATTCGCTCCGCGCGAGCGTGTAGTTCACCGAGGCGATCGACGATCTTCGCGTCGTACTCTGAATCGGAATGGTCATTTGGGACACGCGTGCCGCCCAGTTCGATTGTCTGCCAATCCGTGATCAAGGCTTTGAGCTGGATGTTCAGACGTTCGAAAGCCCCATACGCCTCCAGGAACGAGGTGTCACTGCGAGGTCCGCCGTACTCTCGAGAATACTGGCCTTCCAGCGCCACGCGCGCGAGTGGCGCCAGCAGGAACTTCCTCTGCGCCTCAATGACGCGGCCTCTGGCGACAGCTCCCGCCAACACGCGACTAACGTCTGTCACAGGCAGCCCGGTGAAGTCTGAGATGACGGCAGCATCTACGTGCTTTTTGACCGCAAGCGCGTGCAGTATTAGATGCAGGCTCATTGACTGACCCACTTAGGGGCGTCTGCAGCGCCGCGTACTAGCACGGGTATGGGACCATCAGGAGATTGTCCTCACAGACACATGGTTTGTTCATCGAAATCCCTTTGCTGGACAGTGTCTCCGCGCACCATCTCTTGATACTCTGACGGAGATCGTAGCGTGGCCGGGACGGCCACGCTTGTCAATAACCATAGTACAAAATTGTAGAGCAATCTGGCACCCAAGTTCATGTTCCTGCAGGCGCTCCACAGCCTAAACAGCCGATCGCACAAACGACGGTACTCTCTTGATCATCCGACGATCCTGTAGGACACTATGGGATAGACGGCTGCGGTGTCGCTGGCCTTTACAGAGTTCAGCCTACGAGGAACCTGCATGAAGAAAATAGGGGTCGTCGGGGCGGGGCTCATGGGCTCCGAGATTGCGTTCGTGTTCGCGCTGGGTGGTCACGAAGTGTTGCTGGCAGATCGCAGCGACGCCGAGGTGGGCGCTGCGCTCGGCCGGTTGCGCGGACTACTTGCCAAGGGTGTGGCTCGAGGCCTCTACAAGGAAGCCGAAGGGTTCGCCGCGCTTGAGCGCATTGCAGCGTCATCCATAAATGGATTTTCTGATCGGGATTATGTTACGGAGGCAGTGTTTGAGGATCTCGCGGTTAAGGCCGACGTATTATCGACCCTCGACCGCATTTGTCCGCCGGAATGTGTCATTGCCACAAACACGTCTACCATTCCGATTTCAATATTGGCGGCTCGTGTTGGTGCCGAGCGCCGTGAGCGATTCATTGGTACTCACTACTTCTCCCCTGTTTCTCGGATGCGACTTGTCGAAGTCATTCCTGGTTCCGAAACCAGCGAGTCGACCATCAGCATCGCTCTAAGCACGTGCACCGGCATAGGTAAATCCCCGGTACGCATCAAGGACGTCGCTGGCTTCGCCGTAAACCGCATGCTTCACGTGTTCCTAATTGAAGCGGTGCGACTTGTGGAAGAGGGAGTAGCGACCCCGGAGGACATCGACACGGCTTGCCGGTTGGGGCTTGGCCATCCGATGGGTCCATTCGAGCTCATGGACGCAACCACTTCGAGCCTGTGCCTGCAGGCGCAAGAAATCATGCAGGAAGCCTATGGAGAGCGATTTCGGCCACGACCGCTGTTGAAGCAGCGGGTGAGGGCTGGACTCGTGGGAGGCCGTAATGCCAAAGGATGGCGCAAGTAGTTTTGCCGCATCTGCGCATCTGCTCTATTAAGAGCATAAATAACTAAGAGCGAGGAGACCCTCAGAATCTCGCTCGCTCAATTGGGAGACGTTAATGGCGCCGATCATGCATCGCCATATCCAAACGAACGGAATCCAGCTTTATATCGCGGAAGCCGGACCCGCGGACGGCCCGTGCGTCATCATGTGCCACGGATTTCCGGAATCCTGGTATTCCTGGCGTCACCAGCTCCACGCCTTAGGGGATGAGGCTACCATGCTGTCGCGCCCGATATGCGCGGCTTCGGTCGATCATCCCGACCGCTCGACTCGACGAAATATACGCAGCCCAAGCTTGTAGGCGACATTGTCACATTGTCGGCCTGCTTGCCGCGCTACCGCACAAGAGTGCCGTAATCGCGGGCCACGATTGGGGCGCGCCGGTTGCCTGGAACACAGCACTTATGCGGCCCGACCTGTTTCCAGCTGTGATCGGACTGAGCGTTCCCTACTATGGCGGCCGCACGACCTTTGCGTATGATCACACGATCCCGCCGAGTCAGGCAATGCGAGAAGCCACGGGCGACGGCTTCCACTATCAGCTCTACTTCAACGAGGTCGGTCGCGCCGAACGCGATTTGGAGCGAGATGTCCGTCGCTGGTTGGCGGGATTCTTCTTCACTGCCTCCGGCGATGCCTCGCCGGAGGAAATCAAGCTCGCGCAGCTGGTTCGCGGCGATCGACTCGAGGAGGCCTTCGGCTGGCCGAAGCAATTACCGCATTGGTTAAAGGAAGAGGATCTCAATTTCTATACTGCAGAATTTGAGCGCACCGGTTTTGCTTCAGCACTCAACTACTATCGCGCGGCCGATGCTACATGGGAAGAAATGGCAGCCTTTCGCGGCGCATCGATCACCGTTCCAGCGTGCTTCGTCGCAGGCGACCGGGATCTCGTCATTCTGATGAATGAGGACATCTACAATGGTATGCCCAACGAGGTGCCAAGGCTGCGCACCAATCTGCTACTGCCGGGATGCGGTCACTGGACCCAGCAGGAGCGGCCTGAGGAAACAAACAAGGCGATGCTCGAGTTTCTAAAAAGCCTGCAGGCGTCAAGGAAGGATAGTCGGACATGACCAAAGTCTTCGTTCATGGCAATCCGGAAACCGCTGAAGTCTGGAGCGAGCTGGTTCCTGCGTTGAACCGGCGCGGTATTCAGGACATCGTTCTTCTTTCGCCGCCAGGTTTCGGCGCTGCAGTACCGGCCGGATTTGGCTCGACGCGGATCGAATATCGGGACTGGCTAATTGCCGAGTTGGAAAAGATTGGCGGCGAGATCGATCTCGTCGGCCATGACTGGGGCGCAGGCCATACATACGCCGCGGTCGCGTGCCGACCCGATTTGTTGAGATCTTGGTCAGCCGATTGCGCGGGACTTGTACATCCTGCCTACGAATGGCATCCGGCCGCACAAGTTTGGCAGCGGCAAGGGGAAGGCAGGCCTCCATCGCCCAGATCATCTCGCTCAGCGCCTACGAACTCGTCAAGCTGTTCGGTGTGCCACCAAAGTTTGCGCCAATCATGGCCAGGAATCTGGACGAGCGCATGGGCAAGTGCATTCTCGCCTTGTATCGCTCAGCGGTGCAGCCGCACATGCTTGATCTGGGCAATCAGCTTGCGGCCGCCCCGAAAAAACCGGCATTGCTACTTCACGCGACCGCCGATCCTTACGTCCCGCCCGAAATGGTGTTTGACGTGGCAGAGCGCTTAACGGCCCGCATCGTAACGCTCCAGGGACTGGCCCATTGGTGGATGTTCGAAGACCCGGAGCGTAGTGCCGCGGGTTTGGCGACGTTTTGGTCGGAACTCGGCTAGCCAGAAGAGCATAGGGTGGCGAACGCTCGGCAGTACGCAAATTTCACCACGTCAAAACGCCTAGCAAACTACCCCTTAGTGTGGCGCCAAAGCGTACCTCGCCGTCTATTGTCTTCCGGTAGAAAGAGGCAATTGTCGTGGAAACGACTACCGGTATTTGAGTTCCCGACCGAGGGGTAACGGGGGTCGCTTCCGATAGCCCAACGGCATTGCACCTTCTGGAGATTCAAGGCGACCGACCCCGCAGGCCGCTTAGCAATAGTTAAGGAACTCCAATAGATGAATGCAACAACGAGCAGCGATAAGCTCATCAACATCGACAACGGCGGCACTCTCACCGACATTTGCGTGATCGACGGTGCGCAAGTGTACCGAACCAAGACCATCACGACACCACACGACCTGTCCAAATGTCTGTTTGATGGTCTGCGCAAGGTTTCTCGCCTGATCTATGGCGACGAGGATCTGACGAAACTCCTGCGGACAACCCGTTACATTCGCTACTCAACCACTCAGGGAACAAACGCCCTCGTCGAACGCAAGGGACCCCGGCTCGGGCTAATCTATGCGGGGGACGCCTGTGATCCGCAGGCGTTACAGGTCGACGAAAACGCGCGCGGACTCTTTTCGGCGTTGGTCGGAACGCGCTCACAGAAATTGAGTCTTGACGGACCGCGCGAAGAATTGACGCAAGCGGCGGTGCGTGCCGTGAATGTGCTCGCCTCGCAGGGTGCCAATCGAATCGTAGTGGCGTTCGCCGTACCCGCGCGCGAAGCCCGCGAGATTGAACTAAAGCGCGCACTGTTGCGCGCCTTTCCGCCTCATTTGCTGGGGGCCTTACCCATGCTCTATTCTCACGAATTGTGCGATGACCCCAATGACGCTCGTCGCACTTGGACGTGCTTGTTCAACGCCTTTCTTCATCCGTCGATGGAGAGATTTCTATATACGACGGAACATAAGTTGCGTGCCAGCAAGGCTCGCAACCCGCTTTTGATCTTTCGTAACGATGGCTACTCAGCCCGTGTAGCGAAGACAGTCGCCATCAAGACCTACAGTTCTGGACCTCGCGGCGGCATGGAAGGTGCCAAAGCACTCGCCGCACAATACGCCTTTAAACATCTGCTTACGATGGACATTGGAGGCACTACCACCGATATAGGTATGGTGGAGAACTTGGACGTCAGCGAACTTCGCTATGGAATGGTAGAGGGAATCGCAACTTCGTTTCCGCTGTGCAATGTTGTAAGCGCTGGCGTAGGCGGTAGTTCCATCATCCGTGTCAAGGATGGACGAATTGTAGTGGGTCCGGACAGTGTCGGTAGCGCGCCGGGTCCCGCCTGTTTCGGTCTAGGCGGGCGCCAAGCCACGATGACTGATGCATTCCTTCTACAACGCCTGCTCGATCCGAAGTCCTACTTCGGCGGCGACATGAATATCGACACTGAACGTGCATGCGCAGTCATTCACGAGCAGGTAGCAACACCTCTTGGTCTGAGCGATCTAGATGCCGCGGATGCGATGGAGAAAGCTTGGGTCGACACCGTAGCCGAGGGTCTAAAGCGCCATGCCAGTATAAGACCTGACACAACGCTCGCGGCGTTCGGCGGTGCAGGTCCTTTCGTAGTGTGCAAAATCGCTGAGGCCGCGGGGATCAATCAGGTCATTATTCCTGGTCTGGCCGCAGTCTTTTCCGCGTTCGGCATTGGCTTCTCGGACATTGGCCACGAATTCACCATGCGTTTGGAAAGCGCAGAGCCCCCAGTACTGCAATCCGCGCGGGACAGCCTGCGTGATCGCGCAGAGCGAGCAATGGTCGCCGAAGGCGCTGACATGGATGAATGTCGTGTGGAAGAAGTACTGAACGTTGAGGCGAACGGGGAAATTCGTCTGATTCCGTTGAACGGCAAGGAACCTTCGAATGCGGTTCCGGCAGGGGCCCGCTTGTCGTTGGCATTTAAGGCCGTCAGGCCATTGCAGCATGCAACGCTCAACGGAAAATTCGGCGGCGCTGGGCATGCCGCGCAGTCTTCCGGCACGCGATCGCTACGCATGGCTGGACGAGATGTCGATGCGCCTTTGTACCAGGCAGAAAAACAATCGGCGGGCGCGAGCGCCGCAGGACCCGCTGTCCTTGAGGAGGCCTTTTTTACCTGTCGAGTCGAGGCCGGCTGGGAGTTCGAAATCAATGGCGCAGGTGACATTCGGTTACAGCGGCAAGCGTCCCGGAGGGCTTAAGTGATGAAAATACTTATTACCGAATACTTGCGGATCAATCTTGAAAGCGAAATGTGGGAATGTCGACGCTGTAACTTCAATTTGTACAGCGCCCAGGATAACTATAAACGTGGCCTGTTGGTGTATGACCGTGATCCGCGCGAAATTCACAAGCCACTGCTCGACCCTGCCAAGTACGCCCGCACTTATTCGCCTGACCCTACGTGGTGTCGCATTCTCGAATACTACTGTCCAAAATGCGGCACGCTGGTGGAGACCGAATATCTTCCGCCGGGGCATCCGCCGGTTCACGACATAGAACTAGACCTGTCCGCCCTCAAATTGCAATGGAAGGACCGACCTGAGGTAACCGAGCCACCTATCGGACCCGACTTGGCACTCGAGAAGTTACGCAACCTGCGTGCATTGCATGCCGACCATCAACATGGCTCGGCTAAGGGGTCAGTGTGAAGCGCGTATCGGTAGACATAGGCGGCACCTTCACGGATTGCTTCGTTGTCTGGAATGAGCAGTACGTCGAGGGCAAGGCGTTAACTACGCATCACAACCTGGCATTGGGTTTCAATGAATCACTCGCTGACGCTTGTAAGCAACTGAACGTCGAGGCCCCAAAGCTTCTCTCGGAGGTGGACTCGGTTCGTTATGCGACCACATTGGGCACCAATGCGCTGATTGAGCGCAAAGGTCCGCGAATCGGATTGCTCGTCACTGCGGGCTTCAAACATACCATCCCTCTATCGCGCGCCCGCGGCTACGGCGAAGGCCTGACCGAAGCGCAGCAGATGGACATTCCAAATGCGCGTCGACCCGAGCCCATTGTTCCAATTCCGATGATCCGCGAAGTCAGGGAGAGAGTTGATTATTTAGGTCAGGTGTTCTGGGAGTTAGACGAGGATGACGTCAGGGCTCGTATAGGCGAGCTCGTGGATCAGGGGGCTGAGGCGCTGGTGGTCATGTTCACCAACAGCGTGATCAATGCTTCACATGAATTGCGTGTGCGTGAAATCTTTCTTGAGGACTATCCAGCGCACCTGCTCGGGGCCATTCCCATGCTTCTATCGCATCAAGTAGCGGGTCGGAAGGGTGAATACGCGCGCGGCACGTCCACGATTTTGGATGCCTTTCTGCACCAGACCATGTATCACGGCCTCGGCATGCTCGAGCTCAACCTGCGGGCTCAGGGATACGATAAACCGATGCTGGTCAGTCACAACTCCGGCGGCATGGCGCAGCTGAATTCCACCGACGCGTTGCAAACGGTGCACTCCGGTCCCGTGTCGGGCATCGCCGCCACCGAACATTTGGCCGGTCAGGCGCACCTCGGCAACGTGGTTGCGACCGACATGGGCGGCACCAGTTTCGACATCGGTATCGTCGTTCAGGGCGGACTCAAGTACTACGACTTCAACCCGGTCATCGATCGCTGGTTGGTCAGCGTTCCCATGATGCATCTCGTGACCCTAGGTGCCGGCGGTGGTTCAATCGCCCGGTTCGAGCAAATGTATAAGACACTTGAGATTGGGCCGCAGTCGGCTGGTTCCGACCCCGGACCAGCTTGTTACGATCGCGGGGGCTTGGAACCTACCGTGACGGACGCCGATCTGCTACTGAGATATCTTGATCCGAAGAATTATGCAAATGGCCGGATTTCCCTAAGTCCGCGCCGCGCCCTGCAAGCTGTTGAAGACAAGCTGACTGATGATCTCGACATGGACGTTATCGACATCTGCAAGCTCATCAAGCGTACCGTCGATGCCAATATGGCAAGTGGAATTGCCGTCGAATTGCGAACTCGTGGCTACGATCCGCAGAACTTCAACATTCTCGCTTACGGCGGCAACGGCCCTCTGCATGCCTGCGGAATCGCCAATGCCCTCAGCATCAATCGAATCCTGGCGCCACCGTTCGCGTCCACTTTTTCCGCCTGTGGCGCTGGCAATGTAAACCAGATGCACATTCACGAAATGTCTACTTGGACAGTGCTATTTAACCCCAACACACGAGGCTTCTTTACCGATTACGAGTCCTTCAATCGCGGTGTCGAAGAACTAGAACGGCGAGGCCGAGAAGATTTGTTGCGTCAAGGCATGCCCTCGCAACAGATTCGCTATCGCCTGGAAATCGACATGCGTTACGGCAATCAACGCGTGCAGACCGCTGTCGTGACCGAGATCTCGCGAATGCGAAGCCAGCGCGATGTATTGCACATTATCGATCAGTTCTACCGAAGGTATGGCGAACGCTTCGGCGAAGGTAGTCAATCACCCGAAGCCGGCGTGAGAATCAATATCCTTCGAGTGTGCTCGTATGTCGAGCAACCGACCGTTCAGTTCGCCAATCTCCAGCCAAATGGAAAATCAGTTGCGCCGCCGGCCTCGCTCGGTGAGCGGGAGTGTCACTTCGTCGGACACACCGGGCCGGTCCGCGTCACCTTATACGACGAGCGGGCGCTGCGCGAGGGAACTCAGATAATAGGACCGGCCATCGTCACAACACGGGCGACCACCTATCTGGTCGAACCAGGCTGGTATTTACGTGCCGCCGCACAGCAGTCCGTATGGTTTCTGCGCGAATAAATCACGAGACACACATGATAGACAACTCTTCCGATGACGATGCCGCACTTCGCGAGAAATTTCTTGCCGATAACACGCTTTTTCTAGGCCCTGATCCAGAGATCATGCGCAACCATTCGGTATTACCGCGATCGAGAATTGAAGATGCCGCTCTTAGATCGCGACTTGACCCGCACGATATTCACCATGTACGGGGACTGATCAACGCGGCCCTATCGGAAGCCTTCACCATGTGCAACCAAATGGGTGCCGCGCCAGGCGCAAAATGGGGCGACTTGGTCACCGGTATCTTTACGGCGCAGGGCGACTTGGCAATGATCGCGCCCCACGGAATCATCGCTTTCGCCGCATGCTGCTTCTATCCGATCCGCTTCATCGTAAAATACTGGGTCAACGACCCGACAGTGGGGGTTAAGGACGGCGACGGCTTCATCCATAACGATGCGCGCTACGGCGGCATTCACAACACCGATCAATCGATGATGATGCCGCTTTTCTATAAGGGCAAATTACTCTGCTGGCTGTCCGCGACCATTCACGAGGGCGAAAACGGCGCCTGTGAGCCCGGGGGCTTGCCCGCGTCTGCAGAGAGCAAGTACGACGAGGGGTTAAAAATGTCGCCCTTCAAAGTTGTAGAGAACTTCCAACTCAAGCGTGACCTCGTTACTTTTCTCCAAAATTCAGTCCGCGACCCGAAGCTTCAGTTGGAGGATATGAAGGTCAAGTTACATGCAGTGATGCGGCTGCGAGAGCGCATCATCTCGATTCTTGATCAGTACGGGGAAGCGCTTCTAATTGGAACATTGCGCAAACATCTTGAAGACGTCGAGACCGAAATCAGGCGCAGGATTCGTGAGCTGCCCGACGGTACAACTCGCGTCGTGCAATTCATGGACTCGAGCTTGCGCGAGAATGTGATGCAAAAGATTAGCCTCGCGATCACGGTAAAGGGCGACCGGATGACACTGGATTTTCGCGGAAGTGCTCCGCAATTTATGAATCGTTCGGTAAATACCAACATAGCCTCGTTTAAGGCGGCGTTATGCACGGGATTGCTGCAAAACATCTGGCCGGATCTACCGCATACCATGGCGGTACTGTCTCCGATCGACATCATCACCGACCGAAATTCCATACTGGACGCGGAAGGCGAGATGCCGCAGGCCATGAGTCTGATGCCATTGTTCAAGGCCTGCGTGGTGTGGACCATACCGATGAACAAGTTGAATTACAGCCTGCCGCATCGCTATTCGGCCGTCATAGCGTCTCAATACGATCAGGCGGCCACGTTTATATACGGCGGTGTGACCCAGCATGGGGACGTCACCGGCAATTTTTGCGCTGACATCAATGGCAACGGCCAAGGCGCGCGAAGCAACGCAGATGGTGAGCATTCCGTGTCTCCAGTGTTCGGTTTCATGTGTGACAGCGGCGAGCACGAGATCAATGAAGAGGACACGCCAATCATTCGGCTGGGTGCCCAACGTCTGGCAAAGGATCGCATAGGATGGGGAAAGTACCGCGCTGGAATGGGCTACGAGCAAATTGCAACGGCGCGAGGCTCGGGGCTTTGGGGATTTATGACGGGCTGTGAAGGTTCAAAATTCCCGTCTGCCCAGGGGTTGTTCGGCGGGTATTCATGCCCCTCCTACCAACTTCTTAAAATTAAGGGCATCAATATTTTTGAAGTTTTGAAGCAGAATCCGCAGTCTGTAGAGGAGTTCGATATCGTTCGGTTGATGAACGAGCAGCCCATTCCCGGTGGTACGTACTCCAGCAATGATATGGGCATGACCTTTGAAATCTGCGCAGAAGGCGAGATCTACATGATCTGCCAGGGTTCTGGCGGGGGCTATGGCGACGTGCTGGAACGCGATCCGGCTCTGGTGATGAAGGATCTCGCGGAAGGGTTGATGTCTCACGAAAACGCGCGGGATATTTATCAGGTCGTGTATGACGAGGCGGCGCTGGTGGTTGACGCTGAAGCCACGCGCAAACGGCGGGAAGAGTACCGTCAGATGCGCATTCGCCGGGGCAAACCCTTTGACGCCTTCTGCGAGGAGTGGGTGACGACTGAGCCGCCGACACACCTGCCATACCTAGGATCCTGGAACGACAACACGAAGATATACGCGACCAACGGTGGTCAACGCTTACTCATGGATGCAGATAAACTTCAGGGCGTTTTCATGCCGAATCCAAAAGATCTTCGGATCGCTGAACTTGAGGCGCAATTGTTGGCCTTGAAGGCATGAGCCGGAGGGTCGTGAGGCAGCCATGCCCGCATTCTTACAGCAAGCGAAAACGAACGGTGAAAAGTTTCTGTGGCTGGATGACAGCCGCTACTCTGCCGCGTTGTTGGCTGGTGGCGAGGCGCCCTGGCTCGACGTGGGGGGCTACATGGCGTGGCGCCAGCGAGCGCAGAGCCTATTAAAATCCGACGTTATAGCGCTGCCATTGGGTTCGCTCTTCAGGAAATGGCTGGAAGGCGACAGCTCCTTGCGCGCCGCCGTAAGCGCCAAGCGGCGTCCGAACTACCCGCTCAAAACGTTTTTGGCCGGCGCAGGCTTCCGCAGTCACGTGATGGACCTTTTGACCGCGCTTCGCGCTCGCTTTTCGAGTCAACCTCTTGCGCTTGTATGCCCCTCACCGCGCGCGTGGGTACATGAGGCCTATCTCATGGCATTTGGGCAATTCGAATCGGTCACGTTCGATCAACAGGAAGTGGATATGGCGACGCTGCACTGTGCAGATTTCCTACGCGAATTTGGTGCGGCCGGAGTTGATACGCTGTTGCTGGAAGAGTCCGTACAGAGCGAGCCCGCGTCGGAGGGCGAGGTCGAATGGTATCGATCCGTTCTGAACGTAGGGGAGCACTTCCGTTGGGTCATCGGACTCCGGGTACCGGGCAATCGATTTGTCGGTGCACCAGCCGGTAGCGTCGGATACATAGTCGCGCCTCGACCTTCGAAAGCACCGTTCTATGGCCACGCAGTTCCAAGAGAATTCTGGGACGGCGGGGGAATCGATAAGTTTCCGTCTGCTAACTTTCGATTCGTCGAGATACCGCTCGGCATTCCACCTGAAATGGTACTCGATCGACTCGCGGAGTTGAGATAGCGATGCGTGAACTGGCGGGAGCCAATTAACCTTAAGGAGGTCAACTGCAATGTTTTCAGTGGTAGCTGACGATTTAGTAGAGGAGGGCCAACTCCTATGGACTCCGCGCCCAGAGTACGCCTCGACTTCCAACATTGTGCGCTTCCAGTCTTGGCTACGCTCGAGGCGCAACGTAGACACCACGGACTACGCGTCGCTGTGGCGCTGGTCGGTAGACGATTCCGAGGCTTTTTGGAAGGCGATCTGGGACTTCTTTGAGATCAGACACGATGGTACCTACTCGCGCGCCATGAGCTCACACGAGATGCTCGGCGTAAAGTGGTTTGAGGGGGCGCGCGTCAATTATGCAGAACATTTGCTTCGACACGAAGCGCGCGCCGCATCCGGCGATGTGGCGCTCCACCATCTGTCCGAGAACCGCGCGCTGACGAGTATGTCCTGGCGCACACTCGGTAAAAACGTTCGCGTACTCGCAACCCAATTGCGCAAATTAGGCGTGAAACCTGGTGATCGGGTTGTCTCGTATATGCCTAACGTGGCAGAAACGGCCATTGCAATGATGGCCACGGTGGCAATAGGGGCGGTTTGGTCGTCTGCGGCTATCGAATTCGGTGTGAATACGGTCGTCGATCGCTTCGCGCAGATCAGGCCTCGAATCATCTTTGTTGCCGACGGGTATCGGTTCGGTGGCAAGAGCTTCACTCGCAGCGCGGAAGTACGTCAAATCATCGCCGAACTGGCATCCCTGGAACACGTGATCTGGCTGCCGTATCTCAATGCAAATCATGTGATTCCAGAGTTTCCAAAACTGACGCCTTGGCGGCAGTTGATGGAGCATGAGGCCGTTCCCGCAGAAGCTTTTAGTTTCGAGCGAGTTGACCACGACCACCCAGTATGGATCGTATTTTCATCTGGTACCACCGGGCTGCCAAAACCGATCGTGCATAGTCACGTAGGAGTACTGCTCGAGCATTTAAAGCTCATGCATTTTCATATCAATCTCGGGCCGCAATCGACAATGTTTTTCTACAGCACCACCGGATGGATGATGTGGAACATCCTTCTCGCTTCGCTGCTGACAGGATCTTCCGCCGTGTTGTACGACGGTAATCCTGTTTATCCGGGGCCGGAGTTGCTGTGGAAGCTGGCCGCGGCAACTCACACAACAAGCTTTGGCGCTAGTCCAACTTTTGTCCAGATGATGGAAAAGGCGAAGCTTCAGCCTCAAGCGCACTATGACCTGTCGCGGCTTGAATCCATCATCGTCAGCGGCGCGCCGAGCACGCCTGAAACGTTTGCGTGGCTATATCGCTGCGTCAAGCGTGACCTGTGGGTCACGTCGCAATCCGGTGGCACAGAAATCTGCAGTGGTTTCGTTGGCGCTGTTCCTACGTTGCCCGTCTACGCGGGTGAGATTCAGGCCCGTATGCTGGGCATGGACGTGCATGTCTGGAACGAAGCTGGCGGACCGGTCCACGACGAAGTCGGTGAACTCGTGGTCACGAGTCCGTTTCCTTCCATGCCACTGTCGTTCTGGGATGACGCAGACGGTCACCGCTATCGCGAGTCCTATTTCCAACACTTCACAGTCGTCTAGCGCCACGGCGATATCATGAAAATCAATGCGCGCGGAGGTTG
>JBEPVT010000057.1:0-28931 GCA_041690895.1 Gammaproteobacteria bacterium | reverse complement strand
TTCCTGGACTCCTTCCTGAGCAACATGAAGTGTCCACTAAAGCGGGTCAAGCCCAAATGCGAGAAACCTATAAACCCAACGTTCGCGCAAATTGAGTGTCGCCATGGCGCATTTCTTGTTCAGGCGAAAAATGGGAATGTTCACTTGCATCAAGAAATGTCAGTGCGTCGTCGATTCGTGGGAATAGATAACTCGCCAACCCTCGGCGCGTCTCTGCCAGATGGAAGACACAGCAAACTCGCCTTCACTTACTTTGCCGCTACGCATTGTGCGACGTGATTTCATAAAAATGGTGGTGATCACAACACCCGGCGCAGGCACACGATAATCCGGTTTGCCTTGAACGGTGTAGAGCACATCGGTTTTACCGTTCTTCCACCATTCGCGCTGTTTGTCGCGGATGTTCTCCCACCCGACGATTGGCGTGCCGTTGAAAATAAGCGTTACCGAAGAATCGTTCGCATAGAATCTCACATGCGCCTCTACGTCGTGGCGATTGGCCGCTGCACCCATTTGGGCCAAAAGTGGAGCCACTTCGGATCGCGCTTGCTCAGTTAGCTCGGCATCCGAAAAAGCCGGGATGGCGGTGACGACAGTCAGCAATACTAAAAAGAATATACCCACCCTCATGCCGGCAATCTCCTCATGTTCCGCTTTTCGATCACCCGCGTCTTTTGATAACTCTACACCACCGAGGTGTCCGAGCATCGCGCACAGCTACATTTCAGGCCATTATCGGGAATGCTTTTCATTCCGCGTCAGGCTGATGACGTTGCCCTTGCCGCCGCTTACCGTTGCTCCCTGTGAGGCGCCGACCTTCTGCAATAGCTGTGGCGCCACGTTCCAGCCGTGACCATCGTCCGTAACGATACTGACCGTCTTCTTGTTGTAACGCGTGATCATCCCCGTCACCGGCGCCGGCCGTCAGGATGAAACATGACCCGTTCGCTGATGCGGAACTCGAGCATGCTCGAGTGCGCTTCGACTTGCCTCAGCAACCGCAGCCGCGCCACCACTCGATGATTGAGTCCACCAATTCAGACTTACTTAAGTGATCAATATTGATCGGCATATCTGGGTCCTCTTCAGCGCCGTTGCGACGCGACGTATTTCTTGAGCGCATGGTCCATCCGAGTCTGCCACTCCGGCCAGACGCACTAAAGAAGCTCAGAACGTGGCGTAGCCTGCCTCACCCCGCCCCCACTGGGGACGCCGCAGGCGTCGGCTGTGAACCCATGGAGACAACGGCACACCGATAGTTCGATCAACGCAGCAGTAATTCGAAGTGACAACAGATGCGCCCTATCGCAACTTCCTGGTCAAGCCGCACGCTGTGTGCCGCTGCACGATCTGAAGGAGGCGCACCGCGTGGCTATTTACCATCTCAGCGTCAAAATCATTTCCCGCAAGCGTGCGCGCAGTATTGTCGCCGCGGCGGCGTACCGCTCGGCCTCTGCGTTGCACGATGAAGCGTTCGGGATCATCCACGACTACCGGGGCAAATCCGGCGTCGAGCACGCCGAAATTGTGGCGCCGCCCAACGCGCCCGAATGGGTGTATGACCGCCAACGACTGTGGAATACGGTGGAGACGATGGAGCGACGCAAGGACGCGCAACTCGCGCGCGAAATCGAAATCGCCTTGCCCGTCGAACTCGATTTGGCAGACCAAGTCGAACTCGTACGTGACTACGCGATGGTCGGCTTTGTTGCCGATGGGATGATTGCGGATGTAGCGATTCACCGAGAGGATCGGCAAAACCCCCATGCACATCTCTTGCTCAGCACCCGGATCATCACGAAAGACGGCTTCGGACTGAAGGATGCAGCCTGGGGCAATATAGAGAGCCTTCTGCGATGGCGGCAACAGTGAGCTGATCTGGCGAACGTATACTTGACTAAGAGCGGCGGCACGGCCCGTATTGACCACCGCTCGCTGGCCGCTCAAGGAATCGATCGTCGGCCGAGCCGCAAGGTAGGAATCTCGTCGTAGCACGGGGGCGGCTGTGCAGCGCTCGGCCGCATACTGCTGTGCCCGAGCGATTGCCTGATCGGCCGAGCAGCGCGCATCTATGGCCGAATGTATGCGGCTGCGCGAGCCGCAGGACAATCGATCCGCTCCCGGTTCGCGGACTTGCTCATTGCCTCCACTGTCGCAGCCAACAATCTGGCTCTATACGCTCGGAATCCTTCCGACTTTGAAGCATTGAAGGGCATCATAAAGGTGGTTCATCTCTAAGGTGCGCCCGCGCAGCCCCAACTCGTCGTATTCCGGCGAATTCGATGACCGCAACGCCGGCCCTTGTATGCTATTCATCGAGACCTCCGCATGTGTGTTGAAGATGCGAGGTGCACCAGACTCGCGATGTTCACTGCGACTAATGCCGCACGCTCGATCGACTCGTCGGCACCAATAAAATCAATAATTTGCGTGTCACTTCGGGGGGTGCACTATGGAGGGCCGCTCGTCGCGACAATTCACTGCTATCGATAGGCCCGATAGCAAATCTTGCATCCGCGTTGCGATTCCGGATGACTCCACGCCGCCATCCGCAGTAACTCGATTGCTCGCTTCATTTGTGGCAGACATGCGCTCATGAGGGAGATCTATGATAAACCTCATCTGCGTCGCGTTGATTCTTGCCGTTACCGGCTGCGCCAGCTGCAAGTCCTCCGATACCGTGGAGCAATGCCGTACCAAACAACGCGACAAATCGCAGAAGAACTCTTCACTGGTCGCGGTTTCAGCCCTCGATAATCGCGTGGTAGCGCCGACAACCTTGCCAAGTCCAGACAGGGCGCTTCAACAGCAAGCGAGTTCGCTGCTGCGCGCACGAAGGAGCGTGCCATAGCGCAGGCCAACAGTTTCTAGCCGGCAGTCATCTGGTAAAGTAGCAGCAGAACTCAATTAAGGCGAACGCTCATGAGCGAAGTCATCCGCATGTCGAAATATCCGGTAGGAATGGCGCGGCTGTTGGGCTTGTGCGCAGTCCGCAATCCCTTCACGGCGCCGTCGGCCTGCGGCGAAGGTAATGGGGTCAATGGTTCTGAGCACGTTGCCGCAGAAAAAGAGGCGGCAAGCGATCATGCCGTCAACGGCGCCGACGTCGCCGGCGGTATTTCCAACATCAATGGCAAAATCAATCTCACGGCTGCACACGTGGCCGGCCGCATCCATACGGTCAGTGGAAACAGCACCATCAGCAGTGCCTCTCATGTCGAAGGAGGAATCCTGGTCAAGAAGCCATCCGGGAGCCTGTTCAGCAGTGACGATCCAACCATTATCATCGGACGCGGTGTGACCGTGCAGGGCGAACTGCGATTCGGGCGACAGGTACGTCTCTTCGTCACCGACAAAGCCACGATTGGCACGATCACTGGCGCAACACCGATGAGCTTCACTGGCGACACCTCTCTCTCATAACAAAGGAGCAACTCATGCAAAAACTCAGACTGAATATGTGGCTCGCCACCGCCGTACTCGCTGCGGGTAGCTTGATAACCGCGACCGCGGCCACGGCCTCGAAACCTGACCCGGCATTGCTGAGCGCTGTCTCCGATCCCGCGCGCAAACCGGAACAGGTCGCTCGCGACAAAGTCCGTCATCCGGTTGAGGAGCTGACGTTTTTTGGTTTGACTCCGAACATGACAGTGGTGGAACTGTGGCCTGGCGGCGGCTACTGGACCGGCATTCTCGGTCCGTATCTGGCCAAGAGCGGTCACTACTACGTTTCCGAGATCGCTCCGGGAGAAGATGCAAAAGAAGATGCGGTGATCGCGAAGTTTCAGACGCGGATCGCTGCCGAAAAGGACCGTCTAGGTCCCCTAAAAGTGACTGTTCTTGGTCCTGGACACTTCAACATTGCGCCGCCCGGTTCGGCTGATCTGGTTGTGACCTTCCGCAACCTTCACAACTGGATGGATGGCGGTTTTGCCGACGAGGCGTTCGCTGCAATCTTCAAGGCATTGAAGCCGGGCGGAATCTTTGGCATTGAGGAACACCGCGGTCGCAACGATGTCCCCCAGGATCCGAAAGCCGAGAATGGCTACGTTCGCGAGGATTACACCGCGGCGCTGATCAAGAAAGCCGGATTTGAATACGTCGGCAAGTCGGAGATCAACGCCAACCCGCGTGACACCAAGGATTACCCGAAAGGCGTATGGACTCTGCCTCCGTCCTACGCCGAGGGCGATAAGGACAAGGCCAAGTACACCGCCATCGGTGAATCCGACAACTACGTTTTGAAGTTTCGCAAACCGCGTTGATCTCAATTTGACACAAGACGGCCTGACTCTCAGGCCGTCTTTATCTTCCACCAGCTCCAAGTCCTTGCTCCTGCGTTCGCGCCGCAGGAATTTTTGCAGCTTGCCCGTGATGATCATGGGAATTCGCCGACGAAGCGGATGTAGCGTGGAATCTTGTGGTGCGCAATCTGCCCTTCGCAGAACGTGCGCATCTCATCCTCGGAAGCAGAACAACCGGCTTTCAGCTGAATCCACGCGCATACCTCCTCGCTGAGCTTGATGTCCGGTAGCCCCGCAGACCTGCGCTGCTTGCACCTTCGGGTGTCTGTACAGACAATTTTATCTCGCGCGGATATACATTCTCGCCACCGCGGATGACCAGGTCCTTTAGTCGGTCCGTGACATGTCCGTATCCTTCCGCGCCGATGACGGCAAGATCACCGGTATGCATCCATCCCGCATCATCAATCGCGTCGCGAGTATTTTCGGGTTCCTCCCAATATCCTTTCATCACCGAATAACCGCGGTTCTGCAATTCGCCCTGCACGCCGCCAGGTACACAGCGCTCATGCGGATCGACGACCTTGACTTGCACATGCGGATGCACCCGTCCGACAGTACTGACGCGCCGCTCGAAGCCCTCATCAGTCGCAGTCTGAAACTAACCGAACTGGTCTCGGGCATGCCATAGCAATTGGTGATCTCAATGAGGTTCATCTCATAGCTCAATGTCTCCGTTCGATGAGTTCCATGCCCGCCGATCAGAAACACAAATGAGTTGCCGCTGTTCGTTGCCCGGTGCGCGATCACATACTCGTTGACGGCAGGGAGCGTCGCGGGCTGGTAGAGATCCACGGCGCGCTCAAACCGCGACTTCGCGCGTGCCCCTTTTGGATGATCGTTGCGACATCGGATGACCACGCGACGATGTCCGTAGCGATCGCAAAACCGCGAGCATTTACTTCACTTGTTGCATTGACAGTGGCCGCGGTACAAGGATTACCGAGCGAGCCGCCGCGCGCCGGCGAGGTCGGTGACGATGTTCATCGAGGCGGCGAGCGCCGACCGCACCATGAGGATTGAGAACCTGTGATTACCTTCCGGCCGAGGGTGGTCAAGCCGGATGGATCGTACCGGCTCGAAGGAATTCGCCTCGACGGGATGTCGCCAGGATCGGCTTTCGGGGATGAGTTACAGGATGCCACCCACTATCCGCTGGTGAGGACTACCCATCTGGTCAACGCAGCATGTGGTTTACAGAGCCGCACGCACGACCATAGCAGCATGGCCGTGACTTCGGAGCGCGTTTCATAGACGTACTTTGACGTTCCAGCCGGTCAAAAGCGCGGGTTTAGCCTCGTAGAAGTCGTAGCTAACGGCATGGCATCCGATCCGCAACTCGTGTTCGCGAGTTGAATCCAATGCCGCGACTTGCATCGGCTCGAAGAAGTCGATCGCGTCATGACGCAGGGTGTTGAAGTCGAATAAGCGTTTCGCGTCAATGGACCAAATTTGGCGATTTTCAGTTAAACCCTAAGGCAATCGCGTGGCCCGCAGCATGGGCAACGATCGCGCTTACGAGTCCGTAGCGGGCATACATCCAGCCCGCCAGAGTTGCAAACAGAAAGTTAAGTGCGAATACGAATTCGTGAAAATGGGTGATCCCGCCCCACCGCTGCGAAAAAATAGGAGTGAACGCAATGCTACTGAGCACAATCGCGATCTACCAATTCTTGAGCCAACGGACGATGGCGCCCAAAGCAGCAGGTGCGCAACCACTTGAGTGACGACCGCCCCGACCGGAGTGGTCAAAAGCCGTTGAAGCAGCGTGCCAGGATTTTTTGGTGACCCGATTACGTGAGCGATCGCGACGCTTACCAGCCCAAATATTGCACCCATAACACCAGCAAGGATGATCGACCGCATAACGAGTGCGCGATCGAGTTCGAGGTTCAGCTCCATGGGGCGCAACATGGGCATGGTCAAGCCCACAGGATCGGCTGTAATCAACCCTCCCATGCTGCCAAGACCGTTGCGATCGTTGTCCCTATCGATAAGCCGAGCCATAGATACAATGCGATGCGCGGATCATGCTCGCATTGGATATGTTGTAGATTGACAAAGCCGCTGCAGGGGACTCTTATAAGCTACAGCAACAGCGGGGATCAACTGGATGTTCAATTGAACAGCGTTTCGGAGCCGGTGGGAACGCTCGAGGTTGCTCTGGGGCATGCTGCACGGCTCCTGGAGCGGGATCCCAGGCTCGCAGTGGAGCAGGCGCACGAAATTTTGACAGCCGTCCCAGGGCACCCGCATGCTCGGCTCATACTGGGCGCTGCGTATCGATGCGCAGGGCAAACGCAGGCGGCACTTGAAGTTCTTGTGCCGCTGGCGCGTGAGCAACCCCGTTCCGCTCCTGCCCACATCGAACTGGCGCTCGCTCTGGGCGAAGTCGGCCGCGCCACCGAAGCGCTCTCGGCGCTGCGGCGCGCGCTGCAGCTGCAGCCGGATTCGGTCGATGCGTGGCGACTGCTGGCGGATCAACTTGACGAAATTGGCGACGCGGATGGCGCGGATCGCGCGCGCGCCGCGCATATCAAGGCGAGCACCAAAGATCCACGCTTGATGGAAGCGGCAGCGGCGCTTGTTGCAAACGACCTCGCTATTGCGGAAGCGCGCTTGCGCGCTTACCTCAAGATGCATCCCACCGATGTTGCGGCGCTGCGGATGCTGGGGGAAGTCGCAGTTCGCCTGAAACGTTATTCCGAAGCGCAGATATTGTTCGAACGCTGTATCGAACTGGCGCCCAGTTTTGACGGCGCCCGCCACAACTACGCCGCAGTACTCAACAGAGAAGGCAAAGCGGCGCAGGCACTACCCCACATTGAGCAACTGTTGGCCAAGGATCCCCGCAATCCCGGCTATCGCAACTTGAAGGCCGCGATACTTGCGAATGCCGGCGACTACGGCGAATCGATCAAGGCGTATGAGGCCGTGCTCAAGGATTTTCCTCTGCAGTCCAAAGTGTGGATGAGCTATGGTCATTCGCTCAAGACGCAGCGGCGCCGGGCGGAAGGTGTCGTTGCCTATCGACGCGCCATATCGATGGAGCCCACGCTGGGCGAAGCCTATTGGAGCCTTGCCAACCTGAAAACGTTCCGCTTCGAGAGCGAGGACGTGCGCGCGATGCGCGCCGCGCTCAAGTCGAAGCAACTATCGGATGACGATCGTCTGCACTTCGAGTTCGCACTCGGCAAGGCGCTCGAGGATCAAGGCGAGTACGAGCCGTCCTTCGGCCATTATGCGCACGGCAATGCAATCGGCAAGCGACTCAACCCTTATGACCCCGAGGACAATGAGAAATTCGTGCGGCGTTCGAAATCGGTGTTCACGACCAATTTTTTCGCAGCGCGCGCCGGAGGAGGAGCCGAGGCGGCGGATCCCATTTTCATCATCGGCTTGCCCCGCGCCGGCTCGACCTTGATCGAGCAGATTCTGGCCAGTCATTCGCGGGTCGAGGGCACCATGGAATTGCCGGAGATGCCGCGGATCGCCGCCGAGATCTTCCGCCGCGAAGCGCCGAGCGACGCGAAGGGGTTCGCTCATGCCGTTGCCGCGTTCACGCCACGGGAGTTGCGCGAGTTGGGCGAACGCTACCTCGCAGATACGCGCAGCCGGCGAAAAACCGACAAGCCGTTCTTCATCGATAAGATGCCGAACAATTATCTGTACACGCCTCTGATTCACCTGATGCTGCCGAATGCCAAAATCATCGACGCGCGGCGCCACCCGATGGGTTGTTGTTTTTCCGGATTCAAGCAACATTTTGCGCGTGGCCAAAGTTTCACCTACGACCTCGAGGCAATCGGTCGGTATTACCGCGACTATGTGGAGTTGATGACGCACCTCGATGCGGTGTTGCCGGGTCGCGTGCATCGAGTATTCCACGAGAAGATGATCGAGGAAACAGAACCACAAGTGCGCAGTCTGCTCGCTTATTGCGGGCTGGCATTCGAGGAGCGGTGTCTGCGGTTTTACGAGAATGAGCGAGCCGTGCGCACGGCGAGTTCAGAGCAGGTGAGGCAGCCTATCTTCCGCGATGGCGTCGATCACTGGCGACACTATGAGCCATGGCTGATGCCGCTGAAAGATGCACTCGGGTCGGTACTCGAGGCCTATCCCGCGGTCCCGGCGTTTCTGTCGCCACAGGATTTGCAATATCTCTGACCGTTCAATCTTAGGGGAGCACGGCAATAATGACTCATTGTTCGAAACACAACAAACCTCTCGGCCTGATCGCCGCGCCGGTACGCGCTCGCTTGGCGCTGCGGCATGCGCCCCTCGCTTCGGCCATTTCGGTGATTCTCGGCAGCGGCATGGCGGTGGCGCATGCCGCTGCCGACGCGGACAGCGCGCTGGATGAGATCGTGGTAACGGCGCAGAAGAAGAGCGAGAATCTGCAAAACGTTCCCATCAGTATTTCGGTGTTCGGCAGTCAGGCGCTCGAACAACTGCATATCACGGATGTCGATGACTACGTGAAGTACTCGCCCAGTGTTTCTTACGTCCGCAGCCAGGGTCAGGGCGGCAACGGTCAGCCTGGGAGCACGCATTTGTACATGCGCGGCGTAGTCAGCGGCGGCGACGGCAATCATTCTGGCTCGCAGCCGAGCGTAGGCACCTACCTCGACGAGCAGCCGGTAACGACCATCGACGGCACGCCCGAAATCCATATCTACGATATGGCGCGTATCGAAGTGCTCGAGGGCCCCCAGGGCACGCTGTTCGGTGCGAGTTCCGAGGCGGGTACCATCCGCCTCATTTCCAATAAGGCGGATCCCAGCAAGTTCGCGGCCGGCTACGACGTCAGCGGCAGCACGGTCCAGCACGGTGGTGGTCTTGGCTACTCGATCGAGGGCTTCGTCAACCTACCGCTGTCGCCCATTGCGGCGATACGCCTGGTGGGATGGGACGTCAAGGACGCCGGCTATATCGACAATGTGGCAGGCACTAGTATCCATGCCGGCATAGTCAGTGGCGTGCGCACGTTCCCCACCTGGAATGCCGCCAATGGCGGTACTGGCGCCATCGGTGCAGGCTCGATCAGCAATGCGGCCTATGTCAAGAAAGACTACAACACGGTGCAGACCAAGGGGGGTCGCTTGGCGCTCGCACTCGATCTCAATGACAGTTGGACCATCACGCCCACCGTCATGGGGCAGAAACTGACTACCGAAGGGTTCTTCGGCTACGACCCGACGATCGGCAATCTTAAGGTAACGCACTTCGGCCCCGAGTATTCGGACGACTCATGGGTGCAGTCTGCGCTGACGGTCGAAGGCAAGGTGTCGAACTTCGACATTGTGTACGCCGGCGCCTACATGAAGCGCACGGGACACTCGGTCGCAGATTATGCCGACTATGGTTACTTCTACGACGTCGCCGGCTCCGGCGCCGGTTGGGTGGGCAATGACGGCAAGCCCATCATGCCGCAGCAACTGATAATCGGGGCGAACGCATTCGAGAAATGGAGCAACGAGCTTCGCGTCACCACGCCGGAGCAGTACCCCGTCAAAGCAACCGCGGGTGTGTTCGTCGAGCGCCAGCAGCACAATATCCTGCAGGACTACCTGATGCCGGGCTATGGCTTTACCAGCCTCGCCGGCGGCAATCCCAACGGCTTCGCTACGGCCTTGTCAGTGCCGGGTCACGACAACACCATCTGGCTCACCGAAGAAACGCGTGTCGATCGCGACAAGGCGGTGTTCGCGCAGGTCACCTGGGACATGACGTCGCAATGGCAAGTGAGCGGGGGCCTGCGTTACTACAAGTACGACAATACTCTGGAAGGTTTCTATGGCTTTTCCCAGGCTTATAGTTCTAGTGGATCCGGCGAGTCGCTGTGTCATGGGCGAGCGCCGACCACAGTTGGCGCCCCTTGCACCGATTTGGACAATCGGGTCGCTCAAGGCGGCCATGTGCCGCGGATCAACCTCACCTACAAAATCACGCCGGACGCAATGGTCTACGCGACGTGGTCAAAAGGATTCCGGCCGGGCGGCGTCAACCGCACGGAGGCGGCGGGCATCACGCCGTACCAGGCTGATTTTCTGACCAATTACGAAGTCGGCTGGAAGACCGAGTGGTTCGGGCACCATTTGCGTTGGAACGGCGCCCTATTCGACGAGGAGTGGAAGGATTTCCAGTTTGCATTCCTGGGGCCGAGCAGCGTGACCATCATCGAAAACGCCGGTAACGCGCGAATCCGGGGCATTGAGAATGAGCTGCAGTGGGCGGCCACGGATGCGTTGAACCTGAGCAGCAGTTTCACCTTTGTCGATCCGCGGCTTACGCAGAACTACTGCGGTGAAGCGGATCCCGCCACCGGACGACCCGCAACATCCAATCCCTGCCCGGTTGGCGACGCGAGTCCAGTTCCCTATTCGCCGGAAGCCCCCTCGGGGACCAATCTGCCCGTGGCGCCGAAGTTCAAGGGCAACGTCGTGGCGCGCTACAATCTTCCTGAGATGCATGAATGGAAACCCTTTGCTCAGGCCGCATTCGTTTATCAGACACAAACGGCGCCGCAGTTGCGGTTGGCCGATGCAGCTCACTTCGGCAATGTGCCGGCCTACGGTCTGCTCGATCTGTCCAGCGGCATGGAGCGAAACGGGACGGCCATTCAGCTGGTCCTCACGAATGCCACCGACAAACTAGCTCAACTGTCGCGATTCGAGGCGTGCACCGCGGCTGTCTGCACCGAGCCTTACGTCATTCCCGTGCAGCCGCGCACGTTGACGATTAAATTCGGACAGAAATTTTAAGGCAGAGCACATCGTGCGGTCCGTTTCACCCGTGGCCGCTCTAGTGCGAAGGCCTCGACGCGCTCGAAACTGATATAGGATAAGTGCAGCGGAACCGACCGGTACTAGGCGATTGCTGCTGGGGGCGTAACTTAATGGCGATGTGGCACCATCGCGCACCTCACTCAAGCGATTCCCATTGGGATCATAGCCAAAGCCATTATTATGAGTAGTTGATCCCTGCACGCAACCTTCACCGATCCCGCGATTCAGATTATCGTAAGCAAATGGGGCTATCTCTGCACTCGTTTGCTTTGAGATCATGTTGACTACTGCATCAACCCCATCGGTTCGGGTAGCAACACTTCCCACAACTTGGCTCAAGGGTCGACCGACAGGGTTATGGGGAAAGCAACTGGATCCTGCGGGTGCTATGCCGCGAGCCTATTCTGCTGCGAACCAGAGGCCGGGATACCAGCGTTGAAATGCGTTCATGCGTTCTGCAAATCCTTGTTAAGGACATTCAACCGAACTTGCAGCAGCAGGTGCGCACGCGCGACGCCGCCTTAAAGTCGAAGGCCTCGAGCAACGCAGGAGCAGAGTGGCGAAGCTGTCCATAATGAGCGCCGAGAAGCCCAATGAAATCGACCTCGCGAGCCGCGGCGAGTTCGGCGGCGGCAATGCGGCCTCGAAGTCGACCCAAGGCAGCACACTCTCGATCGCGCAAAGGGATCCGCTGCGTGTTTCTTGGCCTTGAGAGTGCGCCGCCAAATTTTGGCAAAACAGCCGCACCCTTTCATGCCGGTCCGGGACACTCTCGGCGAACAGCCGCTGGTGTTTGTGCCTCGACTTGGCGAAGATCTTACCGATCATCCGATCGTGCCAGTCCAGGATTTCATCGGTCAACGTAGCGGTCGCTTCGAGCACGATGGTGACCAACGTCGCGTAGCGCTCCTCGCCGTATTCTTTCAGCTGATAGATCGCAGTCTGCGCACCTTCCCGCCGAGTGCGGATCTCATCGATGGCGGAGCGAACCAACACAATCCCCTGGATCGTCTGCGTCGCGAGTGGCACGAGTCAGGTATCGTGACGGTTGGTTCCGTCGGTTGGGCCACATACATCAGGGCGCAAAGGGCGTAGGGTGACGCGACCAGACTGTTGAACGAGAGAACGCTGGAATGAAGGTTCGACTATTTGCGAGCGGATTCCGACCGGCTTTCCTGATGACGGGGCTGGCCGCCTTGACGCTCGTACCGGCCTGGGTCGCGGTCTGGATATTCGGTGCGCCGCTCGGCAGTAATTGGCCGCCTACCTTGTGGCACGCGCACGAAATGGTGTTTGGCTTCGTCGCTGCCGCGATCGCAGGTTTTCTGCTCACCGCCGTGCCCAGTTGGACGGGACATCGTGGCTTTGCGGGTACGCCGCTGATAATCTTAGTGGCGGTATGGTTCTCCGGTCGACTCGTCATTGTCACCGGTGGCGCGTGGCCCGCGGGAGTCGTGCTTGCGATTGACGTCGGCTTCCTCACCCTCCTCGCCGGACTGCTGGCGCCTCCTTTGCTGCGCGCACGCAATCGCAACACACCACTGCTGCTCGTGCTCGGGCTGTTGGTAATTTGCAATATTGCTTTTCATTGGGCGCTCATGCGGCGCGACGCTTCTGCGGCCTCGCACGCTTTGCTGATGGCGATCGACATCGCGCTGCTGATGGTGACTGTCATCGGAGGGCGCATTCTGCCCGCATTCACCTCAAGCGGGCTGCGAGCGAGCGGCAGCAAAGCGACGGTTCGAGTGTGGCCGCTCACTGCTACCACCGCAATCGGAGTCATGGTGGCCGTGGCGCTTGTCGACTTACTATGGCCGAACAGCCGCGGCGCGGGAGTCCTGGCCGGCGTTGCTGCGATCATTCAGACCATACGACTGGCACAGTGGCGAACGACCGCGACGTTCAGGCAGCCCATCCTATGGGTCCTGCATCTCGCGTATGCCTGGTTGCCGCTAGGGCTCGCCCTCAAGAGCCTCGCCCTGCTAGTCGGGTTTGCCGTATCCGCCTTCTGGTTGCACGCGCTTACGATTGGTGTGCTCGCAACCATGATTTTTGGTGTCATGACGCGAGCCGCGCTAGGCCATACGGGCAGGCCGGTGGTCGCTCAACCGCTGACGGTCGCTGCCTACGTGCTGCTGTTGCTTGCCGGGTTTGCCCGCGTCTTCGGAATGAGCGCCGGGCTTAATTACTCGTTGGTCATTTTGCTCAGTGCATCGCTTTGGACCTCTGCCTTTGCATTGTTTCTGTGGGTCTATGTACCGATCTTATGTTCGCCGCGAGTCGACGGGAAGTCCGGCTAATTCAAGAGCACCACTGAACCGCGGTTGAAGCAACCTGAGAAGCTGCTGGGCACAACGTTCCGGCCCCTGACACTCAGTCAGCGGCGATCATCGACAAGTATTTTCTGGTTGTCGCCGCAGTTTTACTGCTTTAAGTCCTCGTCGGCTCGATCATGGCGCACTACTACACGGACCGAACCAGCTTCTTATGGCATTGAGATCGACCGCTTTCTGCCGGTCAATTTCTTGCGAGACGTTCACATTCAGACCCCCATCGTGTGGATCGGACTCTCCTGGATCGGCGCGGCGCTCTTCCTTGCGCCAGCCATTAGCCGCGGGCGAGCCTCGAGGGCAGGCGTTTCTCGTCGACCTGCTCTTTTGGGTCACTTTGTTCGTCATGGTGGGAGCCTTGGTCGGAAATTACCTCGGCATCATGGGATACATTCACGAGGGTTGGTTTTGGTTCGGCAATCTGGGTCTCTCCTACATTCAACTCGGGCGGGCATGGCAAATCGGCCTCTTTGCGGGTCTTTGCATCTGGTGCGGCTTGGTATTTCGCGCACTGTAGTCGACCCGCACAACATTGCTATTGGCCACGCGACAATTCTGGCCGGAGCGGATTCGGCTCGAACATCTCATCTGGGCGTCGACGGCCAACATCGCACTACTCTATACGTTCGGTATGGTTCCCCCTGGCGGGCATCGAGAAATCCTTCACGATCACAGACTTTTGGCGCTGGTGAGTGGTGCATCCTGTGGGTCGAGCAGTCCTTCGAATTGTTTGCCGCTGCGATCAGCGCTGATTTGCTGATGGCCGTCGGGCTCGTCTCATTCATCGAAGTGCTGCCGCTCGTGTTGCTCCTGACCGAGGCGATCCGGCATCACCGGTTGATCAAAGGGAGCAGCGTGTTCAAATACGGACTTGCATACCTCTATATCATCGGCGCGGCTTTTTGGAATTTTGTCGGGGCGTGTGTTTTTGGCGGTGGGACTCTGAACGCACCGCTGATCAATTACTATGAGCACGGCACATTCTTGACTCTTAACCACGCCCATACGGCGCTATTCGGTGCTTTTGGCCTGCTGGGCCTCGGCCTCATCTATTTCTGCCTGCGCTATATTGCCGGTGATGCTCAGGCCTTCAGTGAGAAGGCCGGCAAATGGGCTTTCTGGCCTTATAACGGCGGGTTGTTGCTGTGGATACTGTTCAATTTCTTTCCCATCGGCTGGCCGAACTCGACGCCGGGTACGAACATGGATTGGCCTAGGCGCGCAGCCAAGCGTTCTACGACACCACTACGTTCTGAGGCCAGTTGTGCCGCGCATGGTGGTAAATATGCTTCCGAGACCCAGTCTCGTGGCCGCGGTGGTTGTACCGTAAAGTCGAGGGCCCTACCGGCTGATTAGCGTCTTGGGGGGAGGTGGCAAACGTCCGAGCAGGTGCTCGATTGCAACGCCCAGCGCGAGCACGGCGCGGTCTGCTTCGGCGCGGCCGTCAATCTCAATGGCAACCGGAAGTCCATCCGACGTGAGTCCAGCCGGCAGCACCAGTCCGGGCACGCCTGCGGTGCTTCCAGGCGCGATGTTGCGGGCAATCGCAGTTTCAAACGATACCGTCTTGCCGCGGACCATCAGTTCAATATCGTCCCCGATGCGCGGCGCGGGGACCATCGTCGTCGGGAACACGATTGCAGCGACGCCGGTATTCGCGAAGTACTCTTTGTAGCTCGCGCGCAATGCGGGGAGATAAATGTCGCGCGCCTCGCGGTATGCAGCCTCCGTCACGAAGTCACGACCGCCCGGCAAAACGCCGACGGCAAAGTCGCGTCTCACGTCCGCACTCGCGCTCGCAACCAGGTCGTCGAAACTGACGCCTGCGTGATAGCGTTCGAGGTAGTTTGCGAGTGCCAGACGCAGGTCATGATTCTGAATGGGAATCGTCGTCAACGCGACGAGGCGGTCAAGATTCGGAATGTCTGCCATGACTAATTCCGCGCCGGCTTCTTGCAGCTTGCGCAACACCTCTTCGACGATACGCTCAACTTCCGAATCGAGACCGCTGAACCAGTAACCCCGACCGACGCCAAGCTTGACGCCGACGAGGGCTCGTTCCTCGAGGGGCGTCCAGTTACCGCTGATGACTGAGTCGAACAACACGACATCGCGCACCGTCCGGGCCATGGGCCCAACCTGGTCAAATAGCGCCGTGATCGGCGCGGCGCCAGCCGTCGGATAGCGCCTCGTCGTTGGGCGAAACCCCACGATGCCGCACAGGCCGGCCGGAACGCGGATGGACCCCTGCGTGTCCTCAGCGAGGCCGAGCGGCGCCATGCCGCTCGCGATGGCGACTGCGGTACCCCCGCTGCTGCCGCCAGGAATTCGCGTTGGGTCATAGGGATTGCGAACGGCGCCGAAAGCGAGGTTATTACTTGTCCAGCCGAATGACAGTTCATGAAGATTGGTCTTGCCAAGTACGAGAGCGCCCGCATCAATCAGCGTGCGTACGATCGGTGCATCGTCGCGCGGCCTGAATTGGCGCAATGCCGGCGTTCCGGCCGTAGTGCGGAAGTCCCGAGTGTTGATGCTGTCTTTGACCGGAATGGGCAGCCCGTGCAGTGGTCCGAGTGGATTGCCTGCGCGGCGCTGCCGGTCGTGCTGCTGAGCCGTCTCGAGCACTCTTTCTGGATCGAGAGTAATGAAGGCGTTGAGTGATTTGGCTGCCTCGCACTGCCGCAGCAGCGCCGTGGCATAGGCTTCCGCGGTCACCTCGCCACGTATCATGGCGGCCACGGCGTCGGTTGCCGACAGGCTGAGCAGCGCTTCGTAATTCACGTCGGCGGCCTTGCATCGAGATAGGCCCGCGCGAGCGCCTGCAGCCGCTCGCGACCGAAGCTCGGATCGTGCCCTGCGTGCACGATGGAGACGGGCAGCGCAAGCAACCGCTCCATCGTGCGTCGATAGTCGGCGACATCCGAATCCGGCAGGGTGTCGAGAAGCGGTCCATCGTAGATCGCATCTCCCGAGAAAAGCATCTGCGTGCTGCGTTCGTAGAGACCGATGCTGCCGGGCGAATGGCCGGGCAAGTGCAGCACTTCGAAGTCGCGATCGCCGAGATCGATCATCTCACCTTCCTGCAGCAGCCGGGTGGGCTCGAAGCCTCGAAGCCGATAATTGGCGACACGATAGCCCGGTGCCGGCACGGCCGTCAGAAGGCCACCTTCGATGTGGTATCCGGAAAGCTCGATCGTTGCACGGCGCTCGGGCGTCCAAGCGTCAAGATCCAGCGGGATATGGTAGTGCGCAGAGCGAGCCATGTCGGCTTCCTTGGCGTGCACCAAGCGCTCGCTGAACTCGTGCATGCCACCTCCGTGGTCGGCATGCGTATGCGTCGCAACTGCCATGAGATGGCTGCCGAACAGGTCCGCCGCCGCCGTCCGCAAGCTTGCCACGCCAAGCCCGGTGTCAACCAGCAGATCGGCATCTCTACCGGGGACATGCCAGATGTTACAGCGAAGCAGCGGATGGACGTGCGGCTCCCAGAGCAGGGTCACCTCACCGATGCGTCGACGCTCGAACCAACTAGTTGCCGGAGCAGTCGTAGACACTATCAATAAGACTCATGGTTGGCCCGCTTGTGCAGCACGCCCGACGGTCATGAGCGCAAATTCTTCAAAGAGCAGCTGCGCCGCCAACTGGACTGTGTTCGTCGTTGGATCATATTGCGGCGCGACTTCGACGACATCGGCGCCGACGATGTCGAGACCTCCAAGCGCTCGCAACAGAGCGAGCCCTTCGCGCGGCGACAGTCCCCCGACTTCCGGCGTCCCCGTTCCCGGGGCAAACGCCGGATCGAAGCCGTCAACGTCCACCGAAACATACACCGGTCCCGCGCCAACGACCTCGCGCGCCCGCTCGGCGATGGCTGCGACGCCAGCCTGCATGAATGCCTCCATGTACACGACAGTCATTCCGGACGCGTGGGAGAATTCCCAGTACATGTTCGAGGAACCGCGGATGCCGATCTGAATGGTGCGCTCAGGGTCGAGCACTCCGTCGAGCACGGCGAGCCGGAACGGCCCGCCGTGGTGGAATTTCGAACCGTCGAACGCACCCATGGTGTCGCAATGCGCGTCGATGTGCACGAGGCCGACGGGCGTGTTTCGCCCCAGCGCTTTTAAGATCGGATAGGTAATCGAATGGTCGCCGCCCACGGACAGAGGGCGCACATTCCGAGCGTGCAGCGCAGTGTAATAGCGCTCGATATCCTCGAGCGACTGTTCCAGGCTGAAGCGGCTGCGAAACGGCACATCGCCCAAGTCGGCGGCGCGCGCGTCCGCCATCGGCACCGTCTTGAAAACCGGGTGATAGGGGCCGATGCGCTCGATGCCGCGCACTGCGCGCGGTCCAAACCGCGCCCCCGGCCGATTCGACACGCCCAAGTCCATTGGCACACCGATCACGGCCACGTCAAGGCCGGCAGCATCGTCTGTGGCCGGTAGGTCGAGGAAGGTGGGCATGCCCGCATAAGGTGCGCGGCGGCGTCCGTCCGGCGTCTGGACCTGCTCAGCGGCGCGGCTCAGCACCGGGTCCGTGGCGTCGAAGGCGCCGCCATCGACGTAGCGCGCCCGCAGGGCCTGAAGTTTGGCTTTATCCATCTCGGTGCTTTCCTCGCTGCTCGTGCAGGTTGTTAGGTCGCGCTCACGCGGGGCGCTTGGCGTGGACAGTGGCTTGTCCCGGCGCGATGATTGCCGACGTCCCGCGCGCAGCGCGACCCAGCACTATCGCCGCGAGGAAACAAACATAACAGGCGCTGACCGCGATGATCCCGAACCACAACAGCGGCGTGTAGGGACGATTGACGATGAGCAATCCTCCCACATAGGGCCCGATCGCGAGCGTCAGATGGCTAGCCGTACCATATACGGCCACGAAGCGGCCCGACGCATCGACGTCGTTGAAGATGATGATGAAGTAGGGAACGACATAGCTCCACATGATCTGGAACACCGCATTGATCACGAAGAACGCAGTGACGGGGTCGGCATAGTGATTTAAGCGAGTCAGGAGCCCGAGCGAGATCACCTGCACCAATGCACTTAACAGCAACGGACGCGCGCGCCCGAACCGCAGCCCGAGCCAAGCCGCGGCGCCGGAGCCCAGAAGGCTGACGACGAGCCCCGCGCTCAGCGCCGTACCGGTCTGTTCGAGCGACAAGCCCGCTTCGCGGGCGATGCCTTCGAGATAGCCCCATACCGCACCGATCATGAGGAAGTAGAGTCCGGTGCCGGCGGCAACCAAGCTGCCGCGACCTACGAGGCTGCGCCACGCCATCGGACCACTGGGCGGGCGATCCCCCGGATCCTCGGGGTACCACCGAGCGCTGACAACGAGGGTGATCAGGAGCCAACCTGAGAGAAAGACGTAGAACGCATCGAGCCGCCAGGCCAGTCGCACGGCATCGATGGCGTATACCCCGGCGGCGCCGAACACGACCTGCAAGGAGATCAGAAGTCCGGTATTGCGATCGGCGCGTGTGGTATCGAGGACGCCGGCGAGCGCTATGGGGTAGGCGACACCCGCGGTGAGACCTGCAAGGAGCCGAAGACACAGCAGTGGCCAGAATGAACGGACGGCGAAGCACACCATGTTGGTCAGCAGAAACGCGGCGAGTGAAGCGAGCACCGTCGGTCGCCACGATACGCGCCTAAGCCACCAAGGCGCCGTGGCAGTCATCAAAGCGATTCCGGTCAGATCGGCCGACGCAAGTAGACCGGTACGGGTCGCCGACAGATGCAGGACGTCGCCCAGCGCGCCGACGAACGAAGGAAGCAGCAAGAACATCGCTTCGGTCACGGTACCGACCAGCAGCAGCGCGAGCAGCGCTGCCGTGCCGTCGATTGCTCTCTCCGTTCGCGGTATCGGCATGGTCATGTCGAAGGACATACGCTGCGTTCGGTCTACATTGCGTCAGTGCCAGCGGTAGCTGAACGTTGCGCCAATCTGGCGCGGCGCTGCCGGAAAACCGATCACCGAGCCACCGTCGTTGAAAATCTCACGGAAGTACTGCTTGTTGAGCGCGTTCTTTGCCCAGACCGAGACTTTCCACCGATCCGTCGGATCGCTGAGTGCGACGCTGGGGTTTAAAAGTGCATAGCCGCCGATATGTTGCCGCGGATCACCCTGCACATAGTAGAACGTGTCGCCCCGGTAATTGGCATCGAGAACAACCGTAGCCTTCAGTGTCTCGCTCAAAGGCCAATGATAATTCATCTGCGAATCGAGCTCGATCTTGGGTGCGTTGCCGAGACGATGGCCTACGATGCTGCCATACACACCGCTCGGTTCCTGCGCGAGTACGTCGGATTCGAGGACCTTGGTATTGAGCAGCCCCAGCCCGGTATCCCACTTAAATCCAGAGAATGGCAGCCAACTGCTCTCCAGCTCGAGTCCCTCAACACGGCTCTTTGCGATGTTGAAGATACGGAACTCGTTGCCGACCAGGCCAAAGGCTTGCAGGTTTGTGTAATCGTAGTAGAACAGCGCCCCGTTTATACGCAGCGTGTTGTCCACCCAATTCGACTTGAAACCGGCTTCATAGGAGTTGATGAATTCCGGGCTATAGGGCTTCTTTGCACCGATATCCGTCACATACACACCGGTGATGCCACCGGACTTATAGCCGCGCGAATAGTTTGAATAGAGCAACACATCGCCGATTCGATAATCAACACCGAGTTTGCCCGTCGGTTCGTGGTACTTCAGCACTGTGTCGACCAGACATGTCGGGGTGCAGACCGTCCCGTTCGCCAGTCCGATGTCGTTATTGGTGTGATCGCCGGGCAGCGTACTGGTGCCGCCAGTGAAGTGTTTTTGCTCATCGGTGTAACGCAAACCGGCCGTGAGGCGCAGTGCCTCGGTCAGCGATATCTCATTGTGACTAAACAGTGCAGCTGAGGTCGTCGTCTGGTGGTATTTTTCCTCGAAGATATAGGTGTTATAAATTGGATTGTTCGTTTCGTCGAAATGATCGTACTCGTGCAGGCGGTCGCGGCCGAAAAAGGCGCCCGCGATCCAATTCCAACGCTGCACGCCGTCCGAGCTCAGGCGCAACTCCTCGGAGTACTGCGCGAGGTGACCGGAATAGCGGTTCCAGCCGTCCGGCACCGGAATTGAACCGTAGTCCTCGGTGCGAACGAAGTCCAGATCCTCGACCGAGCTGATCGACTTTCCCGTGGCGAAGCCGTAATCGTGATCCGCTGTGACGGTCAGTCCGTTCGAAGTGTTGTCGATGAAGGGTTGTGGCTGGAACGCATGATTGCCATGATAGATATTGGGGTTCTGTAGCGCGGCCAGCGCCGCATCCGCAACGCTAGTCGCGGTCTGGCCGGGCACTGCCTCGGCTACCCACTTATAGTACCAATCGTCGGATCGATCGATGCCGCCATGATAGTTCACAAGGACATGGGTCGCACCAAAATCCCACAGGAGTTGTCCGCGCCAGCTACCGCGCCGCGACTGGCCCCAGTTTTGCCCCGTGTTGTCGTTGACGAAAAAACCCTTCGATTGCCGCTCACCCGATACCGACAGACGCCCCGAGAGGTTCTCGCCAAGCGGTCCGTTGACATAGCCCTCCGCCCCGAACAGATCCCACTCCCCGGCCGTGATCGATGTGCCGGCATCAAAGATCGAGGTGGGTTTGTTGGTAATGAAATTCACGGCGCCGGCGGTCGTATTGCGGCCATAGAGGGTGCCCTGCGGGCCTTTGACCACTTCAACGCGCTGCATGTCCATGGTCTGAAACGATAGCTCCGCATTGTTCACCAAGTAGACCTCATCGACGTACACGCCAACTGGCTGTGTACCGTTGGTCGCAAAGTCGTTGAGCCCGATGCCGCGAAGCGCGAAAATCGGCGAAGTGTTGCCGACCGCGTTCTTGGTGGTCAGATTGGGCGTCACGTTTGCCAGGTCGACCGGCTGCACCACGCCGGCCTCGGCGAGTGCCGCGCCACTGAAGGCATCCACCGCCACTGGAACGTCCTGCAGATTCTGGGTCCGCTTCTGCGCGGTGACCACGATCTCCTGGAGTGTTTCCTCGGCCAGGGTCAGGCCCGGCATCGCCATGACGATGGCGATGGCGATGGCGATGGTCTGCGAGATTGAGCGAATCCGGTGTGCATGTCTCATATTGGCTCCCGTCGGGCGCGGCACGTACCGCGCCTCTTGATTTAGGGTTAACTGGATTAACCTCATTGGTGAAAATAACTAAGCCGAGCGCGAATTGCAACCACAACGCGCGGTTGTCCGGCGGCGCGAAACCTGACAGAGTTTCGCAATTGATCCAACTTCCACCTGAAACGCGCTGGAGTGCACCGATGCCGGCCAAGAAGAAGCGACGCAGCGCTGTTAAGCCGACGCGTGAGCGAATCCTCGACGAGGTGGAGCGTCTGATCGTCCGCAAAGGCGTATACGGATTTATACTTCGCGACGTGGCGGAGCCTCTCGGCCTGCAGGTGCCCGCCATTTACAAGCATTTCAGCGGCCGAGACGATGTGCTTATCGAATTGTCGCGGCGATTTATCGATGGCCTTTCGCGTCAATTCGCGCCAATACAGCGGGCTGAGACGGATCCAGCGGTCGTGCTTAGGTGCCGGCTCTATGAGCTTGTCGACTTCCATTTGGACAATCCGGCGTACGTTCGCTTGTCCTTAATTGATTTCGCCACTCCGGAGGGCGGTATGGAATACTTGTCGCTTGCCTCAGGCGGCCCGTTGCACGAAACTCTCCACTCCGGGCCGCTGGCTATCATGCACCGGAATCTGGCGGCGTTGCTTGACGCTGGTCGTACTGCACATCGGTTTCGCTCCGTCGTGCCTCTGGATTTCTACCGCGTTGTGAAGTCCGTGCTGCTGATCCGGCTCGTCTTTCCGGATGACGCGCTGCTTACGGGTGAGCCAACGGCAGCGCAGGTGGCGGAGGTGAAGACAAATTTGTGGGATATCGCCTGTCGATACCTGTCGCCGGGCACATACAAGACATCGAAGCGCACACCGCAGAATCGCTCACCTCGTTGATGGGGTAAACCCAGCGTTGCGGCTTGGCAAAGTTCTGGTGCATCCAGGGATACCTTGGGCAAATGAGCCATTTTGAAAGAAGTCATCGCTACGCGCGAGCGCGTTGCCAGTCGATTGGCCGAGAGCGGCCGTTGTGAGGCCTGCCGCGGCCAAAGCTGAACTGTCCCTTGCGAATGCGATGGGCCAACTCGCTACCGGCGATGGTGATGGCCACGCTGTTGAAGGACTTGAACCCGCCATCGATGCGTGCCAGCGGGTGTCACGTTGCGCGGTACGCGCGGGCCAGTCGATTTGAGCGCCTTGCGAAACAAGACTTTTGTGGCGGCAATTCCACGGTCACGCCGCAACAGAAAATCGACTGTATTGCCATGTTTGTCCACGGCCCGATATAAATAATGCCACTTCGCTTTGATCGAAATGTAGGTCTCATCGACCCGCCACGATGTACCGACGGCTCGCTTGAATCGGTTCCAGCGTTTCGGCACCATTCTTGCGCTGGGTCACTGGGTACTAGACCAGGCGTGCCGGCAAATGAGCCTTTGGCGCATGGAAGGCCTGTCGCTGCCGGTGATCGCGGTCAATCTTTCTTTGTTCCAGCTGAAGAGTGGTCAAGAGCTGGTGCGGGATGTCACCGAGACGCTCGCGAAGTGGGGTCTCGCGCCTTCGGATCTTGAGTTCGATGTGACCGAGGCGACCTTGGCCCAACTCACTTGGACGCAGAACGAGGTCCTTCCGCAGCTGCGCGAGTTCGGCGTGAAGATCGCGATCGATGATTCCGGCAGCAAATACTCGTCGTTTGACTGAGTCAGAGCTTACCGCGTGAACCATTTGAAGATTGCCCAATCCTTTATCAACAGTTCCACCACCGACCTGAGAGCGCCGCCACGATCCGCGCCATCGTCAACTTCGCGCACGACATTGGCATTGTGATCATTGCGCAGGGGGTGGAGACGGAGGAGCAGCGTGATCTGCTCACCTCGACCGATGCGATGACCCAGGCACAAGGATTTCATTTCAGCAGAGCGGTGGCCGCGGCTGACGCCGGCAAGTTGCTGCGCCAAGGTCGTATATCCACGCCGTGCGAATCCTCGATCGACGAGCTTAGCGCCACGCAACGACGCAAAGTGCTTCGCGCGCGCAATTAGTGTATCTCGCATAAAGCACGACACTCACGGTTCGAATCGCCGGGAAAGCCGTCGCAGATGCAGGGAATCCCCCATTGCAACTGGCAGAGTGTCGAGTGCGCGTCACTGATCATTGGGGTCCGGCGCGCATACCACCGGCGAGCGCTGTTCGTTTGGCCAATGGCTAGAAGAATTCATACTCCAATCGACCGATCCATGTCTGGTGGGCCGCGTCGGCGTTGAGGCCGATCACCACGCCGACTCGGTATTCCAAGCTTGCTTTGGTACCCGCAAGGTGCCACTCGCCAGCAACGATGGGGCCTGCTTGATAGGAATTGTCGGCGTGACGGCCGTAGAACTCAATGCCGGGTCGGAAGGCTTGGGAGACCGCATAGGTACCCGAGTAGGTGTACCGGAAGCCGTAGTTGGCACTGGCGCCAGAGCCGATCTGTTTCTCCCAAATCAGATTCACAATATGCGCAAACCGGCCCATCGTTTTTTCGATCAGGGGTCCAACTTCGATCGCATCGTGACTGCCCCCGTTAGTCACGTGCTCAAACTCGGCAATGAGTCCAAAGTCCGCCCAGTACTTACCTGGATCGGTTAGCTGAAAGATGTTTTCGAATTCATATCCGATCAGCCTGCCAGCGGAGCCAGGGTCTTTCTGATATTCGGCTATATAAATTTCAGGCTTCCACCAGCTATTGACGCTGTGCGCGACCGATACTTCCGCGGCGGCACCACCTACATTCGGACGAGAGTCCACATCATGATAACCGCGCAGCTCGATTTCGCTCTGCGACGCAATGACATAGGGGGAATAAACATTGTAGTCATCGGCCTGGGCCAGCCCGACACAGAAAATGGCAGCTATGCCAAAGACAGCAGTTCGCATACGGAAAGCGCCGAGAAATTCGACATCAATGGGCATCGTCTCGTTAACCGGAATTGACGGAGCGCTCTGGGCCGCGTTCAATGCTGATGTCTGGGCGCTGTATCACGCGGCACCGACGCGGTACGCGAGCGTGGCGTTACTCTTTTCTGTTGCCAGCGCATACCAGCCGTTAGCAGGGCCACGATGGTGAGGTAAAAGGCGAGTTGGATTCCTGCGGGTGCGGATTTATATCCAATCAGCACGCCGAGCATCTTGCCAGCAGCGGAGTCATCCGAGAGAAGGCGCGTGGTGTCCCATATCTGGCTGCCCATCGCGGGCAACAAGTCACTCTGAACAAGATAGCCGGCCGCGGTGGAGGCGAGCCCGGCAGCCAGCAATACCAACATGATGTTAGTCACGGTGAAGAAGTAGTTAATTGGTACGCGCAACAGCCCGATATATAAAGCGAATCCAAGTGCGGCGCCACCGATGATTCCAAGAGCGACACCGCCCGTCATTTGCACGGCGTTGATACCGCTGGCGGACAGGCCAAAAAGGAAAAGCACCACCTCGGATCCCTCGCGCAGTACCGCGAGTGCAACCACGGTTAGCAAGAGATTGAGCGAACGCGATCCCTGTTTCACCGCGCAGCCGACGCTGGTCATCTGCTGGGCGAGTTCTCGGCCATGGGAGGACATCCAGATGACGTGCCAGCCGATCATGAGTACAGCGAACAGCAAAACAGCCGCGTTGAAAATGTCCGGACCCGCACCGCTCGCGAGATTTGCAATAAAATCCGCTCCCAACGCAACTAATAGCGCACCGGCGACCCCGAGACCTATGCCCCCCAACACCCGCGCTGCGCGGCCCGGAACATCCCGGGTCGCGGCACAAATGATCGAAATGATCAAAGCGGCCTCAAGCACCTCACGGAAAACGAGTAATGCCACGGCAGGCACGGTTCACTCCACTATCAAGCGGCCCTGCGCCGTGGCTCGATGAAAGTCGCCAAAGAACCCGTAAGTCCCGGTACGTAGAGGACCGATAAAAACTACAATGCTGTGATTGGGCAACACTACGCTTTCGCGGTTGAAATCAGTACTCTCGAACTCCTCGGGAGTGGCATCTTCGTTAGTGATATGAAGCTTGACCTTGGTGCCCGCAGGAATCTTAAGTTCGCTCGGTTGATAGACATGGTTTTTGATCACCAGCGTAAATTCCGGCATGCTTGCAGCAACTGCGGCATGTCCAAAGGTAGTGGCAAGCATGGCGGCCATTAAACTCGAAAGCTTCACGTTCACTCCTATTTCCTGTATGCAAACGATAATCGTTCTCATTCAAGTCGTCAACTTACCCATACAACCCAACGCCTATTGATGATTTAGGCCACCGCTTTGGGGATTGTGGATTCGGAGAACCGTGATTTAATCGATGTGACGCTAAGACTGGCCCTGACCCCCGCGGCTGATGCGCGCGCGTCCATAGGTCATTGCCGGCTGAGGCGCGCTCGCTTTAGGAACTGTTGGCTCTGTGTCGATGCAATTCCATTCCACGTGCAGTCGCGAGGACGACCAAATTGTGGCACTGGATCGCAATGGACGATTCAATTTCGTAGTAGCGCTTCCACACCTGTTTCAGGACATCGCTCACGGGCTCGCCGAGCGGCGTCGACTTTAGGACTGCGCGAACCCGTAGAGAATGAACCCGATCACGTTGGGGCGCGGTGAGCTCGCCGTACATGCGCCAATCCATGATCCAGAGTATCCTGATTGTAAGACCCACGAACATCGGCACCGGCGCGACAATTTCTAAGAGACTTGGGTGACGTTTGTTTAAATTCACCCCACCACCCGATGGAACCATGACACTACAACGATTGGTAGATTTCAGTGCAGCCACCGCGGCCCTTCTGATTGGCAGCGTCGCCATGAGCCAGGCGCAGACGCCGGATGGCCCGCCATCGACTTTCACCCTCAAACCGCTCGGTCCGGGCGTCTATGCTGCAATCGACTCCGGCAAGGCCGGCTCCAACGCGGGTTTCATCATCGGCGATGACGGCGTGTTGGTAGTGGACAGCTTTTATGACCCGGATGCGGCCAAGGAAATGTTAGCCAACATCCGCAAGCTAACTCCGCTGCCCATCAAGTATGTGGTCAATACCCATTATCACATCGACCATGTGAACGGCAACAGCGTGTTCAAGGAGGCCGGCGCGACCATCATCGCGCAGCGCAACGTGCGCGATTGGATTCACACGGAAAACTTAAAATTCTACGGCTCCAAAATGACGTCCGAGCAGAAGGCCTCGGTCGAGGCAATCACCTCGCCTGAGTTGCTGGTTGACCGGGACATCACGATCTATCTGGGCGGCCGTCGCCTCGAGGTCCGTTACTTCCCTGGCCACACCGGCGGCGACTTGGTTGTGGGCGTGCCCGACGCCAGGGTGCTGTTTTGCGGTGATCTTCTGTGGCGACATATGTCCCCCAACCTGATCGACGGGAGCATCGGGCAATGGATCGCCACTGACGAGGCCTTCGAACACGTACCGCACGCAGCCAGCACGACATTTGTGCCCGGGCATGGTGATGTGGCCAATGTAGGTGATGTGGCCGATTTCGCAGGCTACCTCAAGGCACTGCGTGGGGCCGTAACGGCGGCCATGAAATCCGAGGTTAAGGACAAGGCGCTGGTCCAAACCGTGAAGGCCAAGCTAAGTCCACACTACCGTGAATGGCTCGGCAATGACGATGCTGTCGGTACGATCGGCTTGATGGTGGCGGAGCTTGAGGATAAGAAGCCGAGACCGGTGCCGACGCTGGCGCCGTCAGTAACTCGGTAACCCACTAATCGAGAAAAGCTCGGCAGCGAACTGCGCGACGGGGCGTTCGGGTCTATAACGTCAGCGCGGTCTGGATTGCCTCAGAACCTATGGTAACGTCGACCTTACGGCGCTGACAAATTGGTTCGCCGCGCCCGCAACGTCCTTAGATTTGTACACCGTAGCACGCGTCATCGCGCTATCGCGAGCGACGGTCCGCAATAGCGCCCATTGAGGCTAGGCTGCCGATGCCGCTTCTGGCCGAAAGCGTAGGTCTCCAGGCCGTGTGAGCAGCATGGTTAGGAGAGCTCGGTAGCTGGGCATTCCTTCCCAAACGCCAATTTGCGTGGTCGCTCTGAAAAGCCGACCGCCTAGGATTCGACACCAGCGGCGATCAACACCCACCCCTGGCATTGGTATCCCCGTAAATCGGAAAATCGACCTCACGGAGGAGAAAGGGACGGGACGTTATTGCCTGTGTTCAATGACGCTGCCACGCCGGTCATCGCGGTCAAGGCGCTCCGTTGCTCACGGCCTGGTGGCCGTTCCTCTACTCGCCGCGTCGCCGGCGGCGAGCCTTGAGACCGCTCTGTTGCGGCGTGCTCTTCGAAGTCTCGAGCAATTCCGCCCGAGATCAAGGAGAGCGATGATGTCGAACCATAACCTCTTTATTCACGGCGCCGATGGCGTCGCCGAACCGGCCACGAGCGAGCAGATTCTGACTGCAGCACGCCAGGTGCTATCACACCGGGTGCGGCGCGGAGCGAGCTTGAGCTCGCCGCAAAAAGTCCGGGAATACCTTTCGATGCGGCTCGGATATCTGGACTATGAAGTGTTCGGACTCATCCTGGTCGACAATCGTCATCGGGTCATTGAGTACGTCGAGCTGTTTCGCGGCACCATCGACGGGGCGAGCGTTCACCCGCGCGAAGTCGTGAAGCTGATTTTGGCCAAGCAGGCAGCTGCATGTTTGCTCGTTCATAATCACCCCAGCCAGGTGGGAGAGTTCAGCCAGGCGGACGAGCTCATCACCAAAAGGCTGACCAGCGTCCTGCAAGGCATTGACGTCCGGGTTTTGGACCACTGGCTTGTCACCGGCGGCACCAGTGTCAGCATGGCGGAGTTGGGGCGGCTCTAGCCCCGTACCACGCGGCGCTGCCTTCTGGCGCCGCGTGGATTCGCGCTATCGACCAACTCGCCGCTCGATGCAGGCCACGATGCTATGCGGGCTAGGTTCGGCGTGCGTTCTGCTTAAGGTGACCATCCCCCTCACGTCGACTGTTTCAACGAATCGCATCACCGCTCCAAACAATCGAGTGTAACTTGCGCCTGGCTTGGTCAGTGTTTCATCGACATATCCATATCTTCATCAGGCGGCGCTTTGGCAACAATCTCTTTGTATTGTGCTGCACTGAGGGTGGGCAGTGTCTGCAAAAAGGCGACCATGCTCCAAATTGTGGGATCATCGTGGGTGCCACCCCAAGCCGGCATGGCGCTCATTTTGACCCCGTGTTTGATGGCCCAAAACGCCTCCTTTGGGTCAATGCGCATTCGGCTCAAATTGGGTGGCATAGGATAAAGACCGGGCCTGAGTTCCGAATCCTTAACGCCTGGCGCTAAGTGGCATCCGACGCACATCGCTGCGTATTGTCCGGCGCCCTTGAGCACTTGAG
>JBEPVT010000056.1:0-29359 GCA_041690895.1 Gammaproteobacteria bacterium | reverse complement strand
GGCAGGAAATTCTGCCGGACATCAACGAGAGCCTGGTCGTCGAGTTGTATTCCAAGTAGGAATTGCCAAGTAACGCAATGCAGCGCTTCGCTGCATTGTCCCCGGTTAGTTAACGTAGGTGAAATCCATGCAGGGATCGATCAATGAATTCTTGAAACCGCGGGTCGTCAAAGTACAACCCGTGTCGCCGCGCCATGCCCGCATCGTGATCGAACCGTTTGAACGCGGTTTCGGCCACACCCTGGGCAACGCGCTGCGCAGAGTGCTGC
Organism: Gammaproteobacteria bacterium; assembly: GCA_041690895.1. Classification (GTDB taxonomy): domain Bacteria; phylum Pseudomonadota; class Gammaproteobacteria; order Steroidobacterales; family Steroidobacteraceae; genus Bog-1198. Next base: position 29,090 of record JBEPVT010000056.1, on the reverse strand, counting down.
TGTCCTCCTTGCCGGGGGCGGCGATCACCGAGATTGAGATCGAGGGCGTGCTGCACGAGTACACCGCGATCGAAGGCGTCCAAGAGGATGTCGTCGACATTTTGCTGAACTTGAAGGCAGTTGCGATTCGCATGCACACGCGCGACGTTGCCGAAGTGCGCCTGCACAAGAAGGGCCCCGGGCCCGTGACCGCCGGTGACATCGCCGGGGATCATGACATCGAAATTTTGAATCCGGATCTGGTCATTGCGAACTTGACGAAAGCCGGTGAACTGTCGATGTCGCTGAAAGTAGAGCGCGGCCGCGGCTATCGTCCGGCGGCGCAGCGCATGGCATTCGAAGAGCAAACCCGCGCGATCGGTCGCCTGCAGCTGGACGCCTCGTTCAGCCCTGTGCGCAAAGTGACCTACAACGTCGAGAGCGCGCGCGTCGAGCAGCGCACCGACTTGGACAAACTCATTCTCGACATCGAAACCAACGGCACGATCGATCCTGAAGAGGCGATTCGCCGTGCCGGCGGAATTCTCAAGGACCAGCTGTCGGTGTTCGTGGATCTGCAGGGTCAGGACGAATCGACGACCAAGGCCACCGAAACGCAGTTCGATCCGATCCTCCTGCGCCCGGTGGATGAACTGGAACTTACGGTGCGTTCCGCCAACTGCCTGAAAGCGGAAAATATCCACTACATCGGCGATCTGGTGCAACGTACTGAAGTCGAATTGTTGCGCACGCCGAATTTGGGCAAGAAGTCTCTGACCGAAATCAAAGAGGTTCTCGAGAGCCATGGCTTGACGCTGGGAATGCGGATCGATAATTGGCCGCCGCCGGGATTGAAGCGCGACGATGAGCGCGACGGTATTTGAAGTAAAGATTAAGAGTTAAAGAACCATGCGTCACAGAAACAGCGGACGTCAGCTATCGCGAAATGCCTCTCATCGTCATGCGATGTTGCGCAATATGGCGGCTTCGCTGCTGCGGCACGAAACCATTCGCACCACTGTGCCGAAGGCCAAGGAATTACGCCGAGTGGTCGAGCCACTGATCACGCTCGCAAAGGTGGATTCTATCGGCCTGCGCCGCTTGGCGTACGCTCGCTTACGCGACGACACTGTGGTCGAAAAACTGTTTGCCGACTTGGGCCCGCGCTTCAAGGCGCGTGCCGGCGGCTATACGCGAATTCTGAAGATGGAACCACGACCTGGCGATTGTGCCGATATGGCTCTGATGCAGCTGGTGGACTCCGCCGCCCTAGCGACGGAGAAGAAGGAAGATAAGAAGGTCGCCAAAGCGCCGAAAGCCGAGCCAAAGAAAGCCAAGGGCAAGAAAGCCGCGCCCGCCGCGGAACGGGGCGAGGCGGAGATGGAGCCTAAACGGCGCAAGACTAAAAAAGCAGCGGCCTGATCCAGGCTCTTTAGTATGCTGCCGCGCCTTTCGCGGCAGCGACTCGTGCGAAGGCGTCCCGAGTCATGTTCTCCGGCTTCCCGCCAGTCGCTGCGACATTGTCTTCGATCCGGACCCCACCGTACGGCTTGAGCTCATCAACGACTCCCCAGTCGATATGGGCGCGGCGTTCGTCCGCGTGAGCTGTGGCCAGCAGCGAGTCGATGAGATAGATGCCCGGCTCCACGGTCACCACCACGCCAGGCTCGAGCATTCGGGTAAGGCGCAAATAGGGATGCCCTTTGGGCCGCTCACGTGCATGTCCCGCCGGATCTCCCATGACTCCGCCCACATCGTGTACCTGAAGTCCCAACAGATGCCCGATTCCGTGTGGAAAGAACACTTGAGTCACCCCAGCTTCCAGGGCTGCCTGGCCGGGTAATTTCGTCAGGCCGACCCCTTGCATCACATCGCCCAAGACGCGATGAGCCAAGAGGTGCACGTCGCGATAGTCGCGGCCGGGGAGGATCTCGTCGCAGAGCGTCAATTGGGCCCTGTCCATGGCTTTGAGGAGATCGGCGAATCGCCCGGCGCCGCGAGTATGGGTACGAGTGATATCCGCAGCATAGCCGCGGTATTGAGCGCCGGCGTCGATCAAAAAGGAGCGCAGCGGTGAAGGCGCAGTCCGTTCCAGATGCTGGTAGTGCAGCACCGCTGCATTCTCGTCATAGGCCACGATGTTGTTGTACGGCATCTCCTCTTCGCGCTGCTGGCACGCCGCCAAGTAGCTCATGTGCGCATCGTATTCAGAGCCGCCGCGATGAAAGACCGCCAGCGCTGCCGCATGTCCGCGCGCGCCGAGCGCGCTGGCTTTTCGCAGACAGGCCAATTCGTAGGGTGTCTTGACGGCGCGCTCGTAGTCCAAAAGCGCCAGCAATTCTTTGGGATTGACGCACGACGGCTCCGCGCCTTGAGCTGAGCCTTCAGGACCGATAAAGGCAACGCGGCCCAATTTGTCCCAGTGCGCCGCAGCCTTAGTGTCATCCTCCATCGCGATCAAATTGACTGCAGCAGTCCAGGCGGCCGTGGGTAGCTTGGCGGGTTTGTGCCAGTAATCGTTGGGCTGAAAAAACAGCACCGTAGGACGGTCACCCGGTGAATACACCAAGATGCAGCGCGGATTGTCCACAATCGGCACCCACGCTTTGAACTGCGGATTGACCTTGTAGGGATAATCTTGATCGTCGAGAAACTGCAGGGGCGGACGGCCGGCGAAGACCACCAAAGCATCAAAGCCGCTTGCACTCAAAGAGCGATCGGTACGCCGCATGAGTGTTGCCAAGTGCGCGGCATATTGCTGATCGAGACTGGAATCGCTCACAGGTCCTCCTGCTTAAATTGGCGGCTGAATTATGCGCCAGCATGCTCTTAAGCTATAGACCCTTAACCTCGTCCGCGAACTCCAGCGTTAAAGGCGTAGCGCGATTGGCGAAAGAGATAGGCAATTGCGCCAAAACCCTCTAAAATCGGCCAGGACATTTGGGTCTAGGCCCAAAAACAACTAGCTCGGCCTAAATTTTTTACCTTTAAAATTTCTGGGGTATCGATAGATGAAGACCAAACTTGCTCTCACTGCCTTTGCCGCTGCATTCATGCTGAGTGCCTGCGGCAGCAAGACCGAGGCTCCTGCCCCGGCCGCTCCTCCTCCGGCCGCTGCGACTGCTGCACCTGCTGCGGATGCTGCTGCTCAGTCCGCGGCTGATTCTGCTGCTGCCGCGAGCGCCGCCGCCGATGCGGCTGCCAGTGCAGCGTCTGCTGCGAAGCCGAAATAAGCTTCGGAGATAGTTGATCCCACAAGCCCGGGCGGGCTGCCATCAGGCACGTTCGTCCGGGCTGTGTCTTTTCTTAGATGAGGATGAAGTTTCGTTGCTTGTTAGCATTCGCGACGTCAGACATTCGAAACGGGATCGCCAGTGGATCCAGAGTGTCTACAGCGAATACATCGAATCCCTGGCCGATCTGAACACCGGTCTATTTTCCGTTATCGGTGCGAACAATCCGCATGAAGATGAGATTTTCGCCAACTGGTTTTCCAACGATCAATCGCACCCGCTGCTGATTCTCAAAGGAACTGATTCGGTGGGATTTGCGCTGGTCACCCGTCCGCGTATTCCGAAGGCGGGTGAGAAAGTTGCGGACTATCGAATGTCGGAGTTTTTTGTTCGCATGCAGTATCGGCGTGCCGGCATCGGCCGTGACGCTGCGACACTGATATTCGACCGTTTCGCCGGCGAATGGGAAATCCTCGAATATATGCGTCATCCGGGCTCGGTGGCATTCTGGCGCAATGTCGTGGCCCGCTACAGCGCCGGTCGCTTTGCGGAAAGCTCGCGCAACGGCGAAGTGCAGCAGCGATTCGCGACACGTCCCTCGGCGCTTCGCTGCGCTCAAGATTGAGTGGAATCGGTCGATTCATTAGGTCCTGTGCAGTCTCCATCTAACGTCGCCTTTGATTTCATACGAAGTCTGGCCGAGGAATTGTCGGGCGGTCACGTTGACCTGCCGTCGTTTCCTGAAATAGCGCTGCAGGTCAGGCGGATTCTGTCCGACCCCAATACCAGGGTCGAACAAATTGTGCGTGTGGTGGGATCCGAGCCGGCGTTGGCGGCACGTCTGCTGCGAATTGCAAATTCCGCCGCCATCAACCGCAGCGGTAAAAACGTCACAGACCTGCGCACCGCCATCGCTCGCATCGGCCATAACATGGTCCGCAGCGCTTCGATTTCCTTCTCTATGAATCAAATTCGCAGGGCCAACAAGCTCGCAAGTTTGGCACCGCATTTGAACGACCTGTGGGAGCGCAGCACTTATGTCGCAGCATATGCCTATGTGCTCGCGCGGACCTGTACTCGCGTCAATCCTGACGAGGCAATGCTCACAGGCATGATGCACGGCATAGGCAAGCTGTACATATTGACTCGCGCAACCGGCCATCCGGAACTCTTCGCCGGCGAAGGTATATTGAATGACATCATCAACGATTGGTATCCTTCGGTCGGCAAGGCGATTTTAGAGAATTGGAAATTTTCCGAGTCCATGGCGCGGGCGGTGGGGCAGGATGATTTTTCCCGCACCGAGATCGATTCGCCCGACCTGACCGATGTGGTCGGCGTCGCGATCTTGATGGCATCGTACGGGACGGACATTGCCGGTCTCGAACTTACCTTGCAAGAGTTGCCCGCCGCGAAACGACTCGGAATGAATCAGTCGAAGACACTGGCGGTCATGCAGGATTCGGCCGCGGAAGTTACCGCTTTAAGCCAAGCCCTCGCTCACTAGGCTTCGAGTACCGCGGTCTCGGCGGCGAACGCTTCGGCCACGTAAGTCACGTTGCCCGGCATGATGCCCGCGAGGTTCATGCGGCTATCGGACGTCATATAAATGTGATGCTTCTCGCGCAAGCGCTCGACTGCATCCGGCGGCACCCCGAGCAAAGAAAACATGCCGTGCTGCGTGCGGATGAAATCGAACGAGTTTCCGCCCGTCACCTCGCGGAGCCGGCCAGCCAGCAAGGTGCGCATATCCTTGATCCGCGTTCGCATGGCGTCGAGTTCCCGAACCCACTGCTGTCTTAACTGCGGCTCTGCAAAGATTCTCGCGGCGATGGCGGCGCCATGATCGGGCGGCATGGAATAAATACTGCGCGCAATGTGCAGCATGTGGGTTTGCACCGCGTCTGCGCGAGCGGCACTTTCACTGACGACGATCAAACCGCCGACGCGTTCTCGGTATAGTCCCAAGTTCTTGGAGAAAGACACCGCGATGAGCGCTTCTGGCACTCGCTCGACGACCATCCGCACGGGGAGGGCATCGGCTTCGAACGAGGCGCCGAATCCCTGATACGCTAGATCTAGAAACGGGACCAGCTTGCGCCGCTGCAAAAGTTCGGTCACGGCCTGCCATTGTTCAGAACTCAGGTCCGCGCCGGTGGGGTTATGGCAGCAGGCGTGGATCAACACGACATCGCCTGCAGGAGCAGCTTGGAGGTGCTGCAGCATGGCGTCGAAGCGCAATTCGTGTGCCGCAGCGTCATAGTAAGGATAGCGCTCGAGCTTGAGCCCGCAGTCTCCCAGCAATGGGGCATGGTTTCCCCACGTGGGGTCGCTTAAGTGCACCACGGCGCCGGGCGAGGCCGCCTTGATGAGTTCCGCTCCCACCCGCAGCGCACCGCAGCCGCCGGGGCACTGAAGCGTGCGCGCACGCCGATCTCGTCGCGCCGGATGGGCTGCACCCAGCACCAATTCCTCCAACGCGCCGTTGAATTCCTCGCGGCCGGCGGCGCCGACATAAGACTTGGTGGTCTGGGCCGCCAGAACCTCTTTCTCCGCCCTGCGGACGCAGTCCAGAATGGGCGTATTGCCCGAAAGATCGCGGTAAACGCCAACCCCGAGGTCGACCTTTTGCTTGAAAGGATCTGCTCGATATTTGGTCATTAATCCGAGAATGGAATCGGACACGAGCCGCTCAAGATGTTGAAACAAAAGTGAATGCCCCGGTCTTGCTTGCCGCGCATTATATCGTTCGCGCCGATTCCGAGGGCTTAAAAACGCACCGTCTCCAATAAAAGACAGTAGGCCGATGACATTTGCCGGGATTAGCGTGTACGCTTTAGCCAGTCATCAGCGGGAGAGTTACCTTATGGCGCTTTGGAAAGAAAACCCCACGCCCGTCCCGGCGGGTTCATCCGTTCCTACATCGGCATTGACTCCGGAAAGAAGCCCGCCGGAACGCACCAACAACGATCCGGGATTGGCCGTTTCGTCGCGTCGTCCTACCCCTAAAACTGCCGTCGAGGGCGGCGAGTCCGTGATCGCGGCGAATCTTTCGATCGAAGGAAAGATCGAGGGATCAGGAAACGTGCGCATGGCCGGCCGCTTCAAGGGTGATGTACGTATTGACGGCAATTTCACGATGGATAGCGGCGCCCACCTGACCGGTCAAGTCTTGGCCGGCATTGTGGTCGTCGGCGGCGAACTCCAAGGCAATATTGAATCCGCCAAGCGAGTCGATGTGCTCGAGGGCGGCATCATTGTCGGTGATGTGAAGGCAGGCTCCATCACGGTCGCGGCCGGCTCGCGCATGCGCGGCCACGTCGAGTTCGGCTGGGAAGACGAAAAGGGAAAAATTAAGGGCTTGGTCAGCAGCGGCAGCTAGTCTCAATGAGCGTCGCTCGCCAGAGCACACTCGGGGCGACCCGGGTATGTCCGCACTGTAAGGCTACGGTTTTACAAAGCGCGAACATTTGTCCGGGTTGCCACCACCATCTGCGGTTCAATACGGTCAATGCGGAACCGGCCGTTCAGGCCGTGTCCGCCATGCGCATCGAGGGGACGATTCATCATCCGGGACGCGGCGAGCAGTGCGAATACTGCGTGGTAATCGCAATCACCAACGCGCAGGGCGAGAAAATTGCGCGCCAAGTCGTCGGCGTCGGTGCACTGCAGCCGGGAGAGCGGCACAGCTACAGCTTTTCGGTCGAGCTGATGCCGGTGCGCGGGCCGAAGGCCCCGCGAAGTTAATTATTTTTGGTTGTTGCCTTCAATGGCAATGAAACGCAGAAATTCCGCGCGCGTGCTGGCGTCCGCGCGAAAGCTGCCGAGCATTTTGCTGGTGACCATGGACACCCCGCGTTTGTGCACCCCGCGGGTCGTCATGCATTGGTGGACCGCGTCGATGACGACGCCCACCCCGCGCGGTTTGAGCACCTCGTTGATGCACCCTGCGATTTGCGCAGTTAGCTTTTCCTGAACCTGGAAGCGCCGAGCGTAGCCGTCGACGACGCGCGCCAGCTTGCTGATGCCGACCACTCGGTCGGTCGGCAGGTAGCCGACATGCGCGCGGCCGATGATGGGCGCCATATGGTGCTCGCAGAACGACTCAAATGAGATATCGCGCAGGACCACCATTTCATCGTAGCCTTCGACCTCCTCGAAAGTGCGGCGCAGGTAGGCGCCAGGATCGCTGGAGTACCCAGAAAACCAGTCATGATAAGAGTTCACGACCCGTTTCGGCGTGTCGCGCAACCCCTCGCGGTTCGGATCATCGCCGGCCCAGCGCAACAGGGTTTGGACGGCTGCTTGCGCAGCCGCGCGGCTCACCGCACCAGTCTTCCTCTTAGCCATTTGCGATCTCCAAATGAAGACCGGATACGATAGCATGGCCGCTAAGGCCCGATCCGGGTGTGCTGTTGGGGAACAATTCTTGAAATATCGTATTGACATCGGTGTTCTAGCTGCGATTCTCTTCGGGCTGTGTGCGCAAGCCGCCGCGCCTGAAACTTCGCAAGGGGATGCTGTCACTCGCAAGCACGCCTACGACATTTTCAAGCAGCTAATTGAAATCAACACCACCGACTCCGTGGGCAGCACCACAGTGGCTGCGCAAGCGATGGCGCAGCGGCTGCTCGACGCGGGATTTCCCAAGGCGGACGTGGTCGTGCTGGGCCCCAATGACCGCAAGGGCAACATGGTTGCTCGATATCGAGGTAAGCCGGGATCCAAATTGAAGCCGATCCTGATCATCGCGCACTTGGACGTGGTCGAGGCAAAGCGCGAGGATTGGAGCACCGATCCATTCCAGTTCGTCGAGAAAGACGGATATTTCTATGGCCGCGGTACTCAGGATATGAAGAACAGCGATGCCATTGCGGTGACCGACTTCATTCGCATGAAAAAACAGGGATTCGTTCCCGATCGCGACATCATCCTGGCGCTGACGGCGGACGAAGAGAACGGCAAATCCAATGGCGTCGACTGGCTGCTCAAGAATCATCGCGAGCTCATCGATGCGGAATTCGCGTTGAACCCCGACGCCGGCGGCGTCAGGCCGGACAAACCGCAGATTGTCGGCTTCGAGGCCACCGAAAAACTCTACGGAGACTTTCAGGTGCTCGCCACGAATCCGGGCGGCCACAGCTCACTGCCGATTCCGGACAACGCGATTTATCACGTGGCCGACGCCCTCGCCGTTCTGCAGAAGTGGACCTTTCCCTTCGAGTTGAATGCCGTAACTCGCGAGTATTTCACGCAAATGGCCAAAATTGAAACCGCTCAGACGGCGGCCGACATGCGGGCCATTCTGGCCACGCCTCCCGATCCCAAAGCGGTGGAGCGCCTCTCTCAGGATGCGCACTCGAACGCCGTGATGCGCACCACCTGCGTGGCGACCATGTTGAGCGGCGGTCATGCGCCGAATGCGCTGCCCGGGCGCGCCGAAGCCAACGTGAACTGCCGCATTTTCCCGGGCCATTCGCAGGAGGAGATTCGCTTGCAGTTGGTCAAGCTGTTCAACGATCCGAAACTCACGGTTCGCTATCGCAGCGATACCGGCGAACTGACGGATCATGGCTCGGACCGCAAAGCCATGGTGCCGCCGCCGCTGCGGGACGATGTCATGAAGTCGTTGCGTGGCGTCTCAGCCAAGCTATTTCCCGGCTTCGTGGTGTTGCCTGTCATGGAAGCCGGCGCGTCGGACAGCATTTACACCATGAACGCTGGGATACCAAGCTACGGTATTAACGGCGTCGCGATCGAACGTGCAGATGACAAGGCGCATGGCAGAGACGAGCGTGTGAAAATCGACGCGTACTACACTGGCGTGGAGTTTTACTATCAGTTCTTGAAGGCGCTTACGACAGCAACGAACTAGACGCCACACACGCATGGCCACCGGCGATCGCTCCGAATATGATCAATTGACAATGGATAGGGCAATCACTGTCTGGCCCGCGAAACCGCATGTCCGGTGACACCGCTGTGAGAAAACTCGAACTGCACTAACCACTCGCGCGAACTTTGTTTGTCGGGTGCAAACTTCCATTTTTTCGCGGCTTGCGTGGCAAGCCGTGCAAAATACTTGCTTGACCCCTGAGCCTCCAGGTTTTCGGCGATGACATTTCCTGCACGATCGACGCTTACGCGCACGGCAACTTTGATTTGACCACGGATCGACTCGCGCGAGCCGCGTGAAATCTCGGGGATCTCTTCATGTAGCACGGGCGAGGCGGCGGTCGCGGCTGTTGCGGGGATCGGCACCGCTTGCGGTGCCTGCAGTGATGAGGCGGGCAGCGCAGTGGTTTGATCGGCAATTGGGGGGCGCCGGGTGTCAGTATGACTGCGCATCGCCCGGTTTCCGGCCCAAAGCGCGACCAATACAATGGCTGCCACCGCCGCCGCCGGGATCAGCCGGAGCACCAACGACTTCGGAGTTAAAACTGCTCTGCGAGACGCCGGCGGAGCCTGCTCAGGCGTTACAGTAACCGGCGGGGCGGAGGCTGGGGGCGCGGAAATCTGCTCCGCGGTCTGCGCGGCGGCCACCTGAGATGCGGGCACCTGCGCAGTAGGCTCCTCTGCCACTGTCGCCGGCAATGCAGGCACTTCTGGCGCAGGTGCCGGTGGCGCGGGATTGATTTGGTTCTGTAGATCGGAAACCGTCGGACGCTCCGCGGGGTCGCGTCTCAAGCACCGCCGTATGGCATTTGCCAAACCTGGAGAGAGCGTTGCCGGCAATGAGAGAGCGTCGGTCGAGTCATCAAGCCCAGGGCGGGTCCGGGTCAATGCCTCCATAATGGTGGCACCAAGGGCTCGCATGTCTCCGGAGGCGTCAATACCCGGGGTGTTTCCCGCCGGCCGAACCGTATCGCTCGCGAGCTTGAGTTGATCATTGACGACCAGAAAGTTGGACGGCTTCAGCTGCCCCTGCACCAAGCTCTGGCGATGCAGAAAGGCCAAAGCGTCGAGGCTCGGAATCAGCATTTCCCGCACTTCGTCGGCCGTCAGGGCCCGATGCGGAAGAATCTGAGCAAGGTTTTGTTCGGCATATTCCGTTACGACGAAAAGAAATGGGTGTCCGCCGAGCTTGCATCGACCCGATTCGAGGACGCGAATCAAGTGCGGGTGGGACAGGGTCGCGGCCATTCGCCAGCGCGAAAGCTGAGCTTCCGCCCGCGGCGGATCCGCCGGAATGATCTTGATTGCGGCGTTGGATAGGTTGTGCGCCTTGCAATCGGTGAGAAAAACGACGCTGTGGTTAGATCTGCCCAAAAAGCGGCGCAGCGGAAAGACGCCGTTCACCACCTGGCTCTCCCACTTCGTCCAGATCTCGGTCTCGGTCATCGCCTGCCTCCAGACCCACGAACAAGCTCCCAACAGCCATACGAACATATCATCAAGAGTTGCTCAAGGACCGTCCGCCCATGTCAGCGTTTAACGACAAAATCGATCTATCTGACTCAACGGACATCACCTGAACTAACCGGCCTTGAGGTTCTCAAATGCCATAATGATCGGAGCAAAGACTTTATGCGAGCGGCCTATGACTATTTTACAGCTGATGGATGCGGCAAGCAGGGACACATCGGCCTGCGGCTCGAGGCCAGCGTGCCGGAGATTACGTTGACGGCGATTTTAGCTAAGTGACGACTTGGGGCAGGCGAAAGGCGCGCAGCACTACGATGATCCAGGCGAGCGTAATCAGCATAAAGACGAACAGGCCGCCCATGACCAGCTGATTCGAAAGATGCGGCGGGGCGCTGCGATGCGCGCCTAGTTCCAGCCATTGCACGTAGCAACCCATGGCGACCATGAGGCAGCCGAACCATACGCTGTGCGCTACCAGCAACGCTCGGGTCTGCGCGATGCGCTCAGGCGCCAGCCAGTAGTCTCGATTCGGCAATTTCATATCGCTCGCCTTCGAATACACGCCGGTCAGCAACGCCACCATGGCAATTGGCAAGCCAACGCCTATCGCAAACAGAAATTTTGCATAGAACTCGCGGGTCATGTGGGCCGTGGGAGAGCCCGCGGCGTCAAAATGAGATGCCACCAACGGCGGCAAATGCGGCACGGTGTTGCAGAAGTAAACAATTGCAAACAGTAATAGCAGCCCAAATGCAATCCATGGAATCCTGCTCATTGCCCTGAGCGCCACAAGACCGGGAAAAGAGGATGATTCATGGGCGCACCCGAGAGCACTTCGTCCGCCAGCCCCGGAAATCCCGGCGATGTTTTCCAGCGGCGCTGCGTACCGGTGACGCCGCCCTGGTCAATCATGTGGGCGGCAGACGCAGTATTTCTTCGATCAAAATCGGGCCTCGATAGGCGAAGCCCGTGTAAATCTGCAACAGAGTCGCCCCTGCGCTCAATGTTTCGCGCGCCAATTCCGCACTGACGATGCCGCCGACGCCGATGATGGGAAAGCCGGCCCCCAGCTCGGCCCGCAACTGAGAGATGATTTTCACAGAAGCAGGGTGCAATGGCGCGCCGCTCAAACCGCCGCGCTGTTCGCCGGCCGGCGCCGCTCGAAGGACGCTTAGATCGGTCGAAGTGTTCGTGGCGATCACACCGTCGAGTTGAAACGAGCGCACCTCTTGTGCGAGTGCCGAGAGCTGCGGCGGGTCTAAGTCCGGTGCCACCTTCACCAACAGGGGCACGCGTCTCGTAAAGCGTCGTTGCAATATGAGACGCTCTTCGAGCAACGTGCTTAAGATGCGTTGCAGCCCATCGCGGGCTTGCAGTTCGCGCAAGCGTTCTGTGTTAGGTGAGGAGACATTGACTGCAACGTAGTCCGCATGGGCGTACACCTTGCGCAGACAAGCGAGGTAGTCATCTTGCGCATTCTCGATGGGCGTATCAAAATTTTTCCCGATACTGACGCCGCGAATTCCGCTGTAGCGGCTGCGCGAGAGGCGGGAAACGAGGTGGTCCACACCCTTGTTATTGAATCCCATGCGGTTGATCAGGGCGCAGCTGCCCGGAATTCTGTACATACGCGGCTTGGGATTGCCTGCTTGCGGACGCGGCGTCACGGTGCCAAGTTCAATGTGGCTGAATCCGAGCGAGCCGAGTGCATCCAGATAGTCGCCGTTCTTGTCGAAGCCCGCCGCCAATCCCAAAGGATGAGCAAACTGCAATCCAAAGCAGCGCACCGACAGTGCTGATGGAATTGCCAATGCCGGCCACAGAGGCCGCACACATTTTAAGGCCGCCAAGCCCAAATCATGGGCCAGCTCGGGGTCGAGGCGCCTGAGCAGCGGCAACACAGCGCCTGCCATGGCCACTGCTGCGTGGCTCAAATGTATCTCCAGCTTGCCAGAGCGCCCAAATAAAAGCACACCTCGGTAAATAGCTGGGTCAGATCGAGCGCATCACCGGAAGCGCCGATCCTTTGGTACTTGAGGAGGGCAATGAGTCCCATACCTGCGATAATCGCAGCGGCCAACCCGATGAGTCCCGGAATGCCAAGCACTGCTGCGGGCGCGAATCCAATCAATAACGCAAGACTCAGCGCTGCGTTCCCAATCTTCGGCGCCGGCTTTTCGGCTCGCGTTGCCATGACAGCCGCGAGCAGTGCGAAGCTGGCGGCATAGCCGCAGATCATGATCAATGCCAGTGAGACGTTGGCGGGGACCGCAAAGGGAAGCTTGGCTGCGGACAAGGCCATCAGGGCGCTGTACTTGATGAGCAGGCACAACACGCGGCTCAATAGATCACGGCGCGTTGCCGGAACCGCACGAAATTCGGTGGTCATCACTGCGGTAACGGCCATGGATAGGATTACCGCCACACTCGAAGGCCAAATCTGTGCCGCCAGCCAATAGACTGCGCCACCCAGCGCTCCGATCAGTATGCCACGCAGCGGCGCGAACTGGCCGGTCACGCGCACAAGGACAGGCTCCTAGACACGCTCTCAGACCGGCTCCCGGCGCTCATGCCCGCTTGCGCTCGAAACTACTCGGCGCCGCCAGCGTGGCGCGTAGATAGTGACCCGTGTAGGAAGCTTTATTGGCGGCCACTTGTTCCGGTGTGCCCACGGCTATGATACGGCCGCCGTTATCGCCGCCTTCCGGACCTAAGTCCACAACCCAGTCTGCGGTTTTGATGACATCGAGATTGTGTTCGATCACGATGATCGTATTGCCCTCATCGCGCAGGCGCTGCAACACGACCAACAGCTGGGCGATATCCGCGAAATGCAGACCTGTGGTTGGCTCATCGAGGATGTACAGTGTGCGGCCGGTGGCGCGTTTTGAGAGTTCCTTCGCCAGCTTGACGCGTTGCGCTTCGCCTCCCGACAAGGTCGTCGCGCTTTGTCCCAAACGCACGTACGACAGACCGACGTCGAGCAGCGTCTTGAGTTTAGGCTGCACGGTCGGTACCGCCGAGAAGAACGGCAACGCATCCTCGACCGTCATGTCGAGCACTTCCTGAATGTTCTTGCCCTTGAAGCGGATCTCCAGCGTCTCACGGTTGTAGCGTTTTCCCTTGCACACATCGCAAAGCACATACACGTCCGCGAGAAAATGCATCTCGACCTTGATGACGCCGTCGCCTTGGCAGGCTTCGCAACGACCGCCCTTTACATTGAAGCTAAAGCGGCCCGCCTCATAGCCGCGCGCGCGCGCCTCGGGCACGGCCGCGAATATCTCGCGGATCGGCGCGAACAGGCCCGTGTACGTGGCTGGGTTCGAGCGCGGCGTTCGCCCAATCGGGCTCTGATCGATTTCGATCACCCGATCGATATGCTCCAGACCTTCGATGCGATCGAAGTGCGCGGTACCGGCCGAAGCATGGTTCAGCTGCGTGGCCACCGCGCGAAACAGCGTGTCATTGATCAGGGTTGACTTGCCTGAACCGGACACGCCCGTGACGCAAGTCATCAGTCCTAACGGAAATTCGGCGGTGACTTTCTTCAAGTTGTTGGCGGTGGCACCGATCACGCGCAGCATGCGTTTCGTATCGGGAACATGCCGTCGCCCCGGTATTTCGATACGTCGGCGGCCGCTCAAATATTGGCCGGTGATCGAGTCCGGGTGCGCCGCCACCTCGGCTGCCGTTCCTTGCGCCACGATATTGCCGCCGTGCACGCCGGCGCCCGGGCCCAAATCCACCACGTAGTCAGCTTGGCGGATGGCATCCTCATCGTGTTCCACCACGATGACCGTGTTGCCGAGATCGCGCAGATTGATCAGCGTGTCGAGCAGACGCTGGTTGTCGCGCTGGTGCAAACCAATCGACGGCTCATCCAGAATGTACATCACACCGACCAATCCTGAACCGATCTGGCTTGCCAGACGAATGCGCTGCGCTTCGCCGCCCGACAAGGTGTCGGCGCTGCGATTCAAAGTCAGATATCTAAGGCCGACATTGCCCAGGAACCCTAGGCGGTCGTTGATCTCTTTGACGATCTTCACCGCGATATCGCCGCGCCAGCCTGCGAGTTTGAGCTTGCCAAAAAATTCCAGCGCGCGCCCCACCGATAACGATGAGATATCCGGAACGCTCTTGCCGTCGACAAAGACATTTCGCGCGGCACGGTTCAGTCGAGTTCCCAGGCAATCGGGGCAGGGCCGCGAGGAGCGGTATTTGGCAAGCTCCTCACGGACTGCCACGGATTCCGTTTCGTTGTAGCGTCGTTCGAGATTCCGGACGATGCCCTCGAAAGTATGTCTGCGTGAAACTGTGCCGCCCTTGCCATCCAAGTATTTGAATTCGATTTGTTCATCGGCGCTGCCGAACAGCACAAGGTCTTTGATCTTTTGCGGCAGGGTCTCGAACGGCGCCTCAATGTCGAACTTCGAGTACCGAGCGAGCGATTGGATCAATTGAAAGTAATAGGCGTTGCGCCGATCCCAGCCGCGCACTGCCCCGCCGGCCAAAGACAAATGCGGATTGGCGACTATTTTGGAGGGATCAAAGAACTCCTGGGTGCCGAGTCCATCGCAGGTCGGGCAGGCACCGATTGGACTGTTGAATGAGAACAGCCGCGGCTCGAGCTCACTCAGGGAATAATTGCAAATCGGACAGGCGAATTTGTCGGAGAAAACGAGTTCCGCGCGTTCGGGTCCGTCCATATAAGCAATGCGCGCGACTCCCTGGCCTACGCGCAGGGCTGTTTCGAACGATTCGGCGAGCCGTTGACTCAAATCCGGCCGCACTTTGAATCGATCGACGATGGCCTCCACAGTGTGCTTGCGGCGCACATCGAGTTTGGGCGCTTGATCCAGCTCGATCACTTTGCCGTCGACGCGCGCGCGCACGAACCCGCCTGCTTGCAGCTCCTCGATCAGTTCGGCATGTTCGCCTTTGCGTTCCGCAATCGCCGGCGCGAGCAGCATTAAGGCGGTGCCTTCCGGGTGCGCAAGCACCGTGTCCACCATTTGGCTCACCGTCTGCGCGGCAAGATCTATATGGTGGTCGGGGCAGCGCGGCGTACCGGCGCGCGCGAATAACAAGCGTAGGTAGTCGTGTATTTCAGTGACTGTGCCGACAGTGGAACGTGGATTGTGCGAGGTCGACTTCTGCTCGATGGAAATGGCCGGCGAGAGCCCTTCAATCGTGTCGATGTCCGGCTTCTCCATCATCGACAGGAATTGCCGGGCGTAGGTGGACAGGGATTCCACATAGCGCCGCTGGCCTTCGGCATAGATCGTATCGAAAGCCAGGGAAGACTTTCCGGACCCCGACAGACCGGTGAATACGATCAAGCGATCACGAGGCAGGTCGAGATCGATATTCTTCAGGTTGTGGGTCCGGGCTCCCCGGATTCGGATATTTTGCATCTAACCGATTACTATACGCGCCGCGTCAAGCCCGGGTAAAACGCGCACAAGGTGCGGTACGGCAGCGTATATCTGCACTATTGCGCGCCTCAAGGACAATATTGGGGCCGGGTTCGCCGTGTACAATGTGCGCCACTGAATTGAGGCGGGGAAAGGTCATGGCGCGTGGCGTAAACAAAGTGATTCTGGTCGGAAACCTGGGTGCCGATCCCGAAACCCGTTCTATGCCGAGCGGCATGACGGTGACCAACATTCGGATCGCCACCAGCGAGTCTTGGAAGGACAAGGCTTCCGGGGCGCAGCAAGAGCGCACCGAATGGCACAGCATTGCGTTATTCGGCCGCCTGGGTGAAATCGCCGCCGAGTACTTGCGCAAGGGCTCGCAAGTGTTCATTGAGGGCAAGCTGCGAACGCGCAAATGGCAAGACAAGCAGGGTAATGACCGATTTACCACGGAAATCATCGCCGATAACATGCAGATGCTGGGTGGACGCGCCGGCGGTGGCGGCGCAACCGGTGGCTCCGGCGGCGGTGAGCGCAGCGCAGGCGCAAGTGCGCCGCCGCGTGATGACTATGACCAATCACCGATGCCGGCCGGCGGTAAAGAGGAATTCGACGACGACATTCCGTTCTAAGCTTTGGGGGGCAATTGGGCGCGAAAGCACTGCGGATGCCGACGGCTGATTCGGGTAGCTGTGGAAAATCGCGCTGGCCGCGACAGCTGACCTCGGCCCAGCGGTATTGTCACATCGTCAGCGATACCGCAAATCACCGCGGCAATCGCCGACAATTGCGCACGAGCCTGAAAAGGCTCAGCCCAGGGTGCCGAGCGAGGTTTCCAATTCGTTTGCCAGTGCGATGAGCTTCGGGCGCACCTTTTCCAGCAAGAAATCCTGCGAAACCATGTAGGCAGGGGCGCCGCAATTGATCGCCATGGGCGGCAGGCCGCCGCCGGGCCGCACTGGCACCGCGATGCCGTTGACGTCCTTCTGCCATTCGCCGAACGAGCAACACACGCCCAGTTCGCGGATGTGGCTCATGGCCCGATCGACGCCCGCTTTGATTTCCAGCCAGCGATCATCGGGAACCAACTCGCGCACTCGCTCCATGATTTCGCCTCTCTCGGTTTCCGACACCGCGGTGATGTAGGCGCGCCCCATCGCTGAGGTTGCGATTTGGATTCGCGCGCCCATGTCCAAGCTCAGCGTAACCGCGCCCGAGCCACGCACGACATCGATGTACAACATGGACAATCGGTCGCGCGTCCCCAAGCTCACCATGCATTGAGCGAACTCAGCCAATTCCTGCATTCGGGGGTGCGCCAGCTTGCGGATGTCCAGGCGTGCCAGCATGGCGCTGCCCAGACTTAAAGTGGCTACTCCTAAGCTGTACTTGGCGCTGTCCTCGACGTATACCAAGTAGCCAAGCTTCGTCAGCGTGTTGGTCAGCCGGGAAACCGTGGACTTCGGCAGACCGCAGGCGCGCGCGAGATCTTGGTTGCCGAGCATGCGATCGCCATGACGGAAACAGGCCAGTACCTCTAGGCCCCTGCCCAAGGCGTTGACGAAGTGACGGTCGGCTTTGGCGGCCGCAGTTACGGCGGAAATGTTCGACTTCTTCAGCAGCAACATTGACAACCCCTCATCGCCATCCTCATAATTTTGCACCATTTCAGAATTAAATTCTGATCTGCAGAACATAACTTAAACGGAAACCTCCCATGCGTCTAGAATTTACTGATGAGGAACAGGCGTTTCGCGAGGAGGTGCGCGCGTTTCTTCAAGAGAAGCTGCCGGCCCTGATCCGCGATAAGGTCCTAAACGGCTTCGAATTGAGCCGTGAGGACCATGTCCTGTGGCAACGCACCCTGCACGAGCGTGGCTGGGGCGGGGTTAGTTGGCCCAAGGAGTTCGGCGGTCCCGGCTGGAATTCGGTGCAGCAGTATATCTTCGAGGAAGAGACGGCGTTGGCGGGCGCGCCCCGGCTCATTCCCTTCGGCACCAAGATGGTGGCGCCTGTGATCATGGCATTCGGCAATGCCGGGCAGCAGCAGCGCTTTCTGCCGCCGATCAGTTCTGGCGCCGAATGGTGGTGCCAGGGCTACTCCGAACCGGGCGCCGGCTCGGACTTGGCGTCGCTTAAAACGCGCGCGATTTTGGCCGGGGATCACTATGTCGTTAATGGTCAGAAAACCTGGAACACCCTGGGTCAATACGCCGACTGGATTTTCTGCCTGGTGCGCACCGACACGTCCGCCAAGCAGCAATCCGGCATCAGTTTTCTCTTGATCGACATGAAGAGTCCGGGAATTACGGTACGGCCCATCACGCTCCTGGACGGCGGCCATGAGGTGAATGAGATTTGGTTCGAAGAGGTGAAGGTACCCGTGCAGAACCGCGTCGGCGAAGCAAATAAAGGTTGGACGTATGCCAAGTTTCTGCTCGGTCATGAACGCACCAATATCGCCGGCATCGGCGGCGCGAAGCGCGAACTGCAGCGGCTCAAGCGCATCGCAACCGCCGAGCAGAAGAATGGCCGGCCGCTGATCGATGACCCTTTATTCGCCGCCAGCATCGCGCAAGTCGAGATTGATCTCTGGGCCCTCGAAATTACCAATCTGCGCGTGCTGTCTCAAGAGCGGGGTTCCAAGGCGCCGGGGCCCGAAGCTTCCATTCTCAAAATCCGCGGCACGGAAATCGCACAACGGATTTCCGAACTTCTAATGCAGTCGGTCGGCCCGTATGCGTTGCCGTTTCGCCGCGAGGCCATGGCAGCAGGGTGGCAATCGGACCCGATGCGCGAGGCGCCGGGTCCGCGCTACGCCTCGACCCTGGCTGCGGCATATATGAACCAGCGCAAGCTGTCTATTTTTGGCGGCACCAACGAAATTCAGAAGAACATTATTTCCAAAATGATCGTTGGTCTGTAGCGGGCCGCACCATGAACTTCGAATTCAGCGACGAGCAGCAGCAGCTGCACGATACGGTCGAACGTTATCTGACCGACCGATACACGTTCGAGAAATTCCGCGGGATCAACGCCTCGACCGCTGGCTGGGACAAAGCGGTATGGGCCGGACTGGGAGAGCTAGGTGTGCTGGCGCTCAATGTGCCTGCAGCCCAGGGGGGATTGGGATTTGGTCCGCTGGAAACTTTGAGTGTCATGGGCGCCTGCGGCAAGAGCTTGCTGCTCGAGCCTTTCTTGAGCAGCGCCGTAATCGCGACTGCGGCACTGCGCTCTTGCGCGAATGACACGGCGGCCGACGAGCTGCTGACGCACATGGCGAGCGGCGATGCGATTGTGGTGCTCGCCCACTATGAACCCGCTTCGCGTTTTGAATCTCAGTGGGTAAGCTCCCGTGCGCGTAAATCAGGGGACACTTACACGCTTGATGGGCACAAGGCTGTGGTCATGCATGCCGGCGCCGCGGATACTTTGTTGGTGTCGGCGCGCGTCTCCGGCGAGCCCAAGGATCCACAAGGCATCTCTTTGTTTCGCGTTCCGCGCGATGCGAACGGATTGAAACTCGACCCATATCCGACCATCGATGGACAGCGTGCCGCCGACGTATATTTGCAAGACGTCGAGGTGCCCGCGGGCGCCCGGCTGGGAGCGGAAGGCGGGACGCTGCCGCTGATCGAAGCTGCGCTGGACATCGGCCTTGCGGCACTGTGTGCCGAAGCCGTTGGCATCATGCAGGCTCTCGTCGATGCCACGGTGACCTACGTGCAGTCGCGCCAACAATTCGGCGTGGCGATTGGGCGCTTTCAAGCGTTGCAGCATCGTATCGCCGACATGCTGATTCATCTGGAACAAGCTCGATCGATGAGTTATTTAGCAGCGCTGCGCTGCACTGACGAGAATGTGTCCGAGCGGCGGCGTGCCTTGTCGGCAGCCAAAGCTGTGGTCGGCCAATCTTCGCGCTTTGTCGGGCAGCAAGCGGTGCAGTTGCACGGCGGCATGGGCATGACGGATGAACTCATCGTCAGCCATTGGTTCAAACGCCTGACTGCAGCCGAATTGATGTTTGGCGACAGCGACACGCATTTGCAGCGCTACGCTGCGCTCACGCGGGAATAGGAAACATTTTAATGGCTCAATTGGCGAAAGCAGTGCTGGCACGCGAAGTCGGCAAGCCCGTCTTGGTAGAACAAATCGAAGTCGCAGCGCCGCGGCACGGCGAGGTGACCGTGCGCGTCGCGGCCTGCGGCGTGTGCCACAGCGATCTTTCGGCGACCAATGGGACGATTCAATATCCGCTGCCCTTGGTGCTCGGCCACGAAGGCGCCGGAGTCATCGTCGCCGTCGGTGACGGCGTCGACAATTACGCACTCGGTGATCACGTGGTCAGCTCATTCGTGAGCATGTGCGGGCATTGCCATTATTGCCAAACCGGCCGGCCGCAACTCTGCGTTCAGTCTCTGAAGGCGCTGTTCACCTTGCCTGACGGCACCGTCCGCACGCGCGATTCGTCGGGTCAAGACCTCAACGTATTTTGCGGCTGCGGCGTCATGGCAGAATATGCGACGGTGCACACGGGCAATGTCGTCAAGATCGACGAAAAAATGCCGTTGGACCGCGCCGCCTTGATTGCCTGCGGCGTAATGACGGGCGTTGGCGCTGCCGTGAACACTGCGAAGGTAGAAGCCGGTTCTATTGCGGTAATTTTCGGCTGCGGCGGTGTCGGCTTGAACGCCATTCAAGGCTGCGCCATTGCGGGCGCCGGCATGATCGTGGCCGTCGACACCAGCGATGAGAAACTCGTCATGGCAAAGCAATTTGGTGCGACACACGGCTACAACGTGACGGGGCAGGCGAACGTCGGCAAGGACCTATACAAGCTGTGCGGCGGAGGCGCAGATTACGCGTTCGATTGCGTAGGCGTAGGCAGGATCTCGGAAATGGCGTGGGGAGTATTGCGCCGCGGCGGCACCGCCGTGATCGTGGGCATCTCGGGGCCTAAGGATCAGATCACCTTGAGTGCGCAACAGGTCGCGACCACCGAGAAGACCTTGACCGGAAGCATGTATGGATCTGCGCGACCGCAGCTGGATTTTCCCCGGCTAATCGGCTTGTATCGCAGCGGCCGCTTAAAACTCGACGAACTGATCACGCGGACGTATGCCATCGATGAAGCGCCGCAGGCCTTCGCGGATCTCAATGCAGGCAAGCAAGGACGCGGAGTCATTCTTTTCGACGCCGCATAAATCGCTTGGTATCTCAAGGCGGCCGCCGAGCTAGTCGTTGAGCACGGTTTCCCCAGGAAACAGTGCATCGTTGAAACCGAATTGGCTTAAATCGCGAATTCGACGTGGATAGAGAATGCCATCCAGGTGATCGACTTCATGCTGCACTACCCGGGCGTGAAAATCCTTTACCGTGCGATCGATCGGCGTCCCCGCCGCGTCGAATCCCGTGTAGCGCAGTTCGCGGTAACGAGGCACCAAACCGCGCATGCCGGGAACCGATAGGCATCCCTCCCAGTCCTCGTCTTGCAGCTCGCCGATCGGCGTCAGTTCCGGGTTGATCAGCACGGTATACGGCACCGGATCCGCGTCCGGAAAGCGTGGATTCTCTTCAAATCCGAATATCACCACGCGCAGACCGATTCCGATTTGCGGAGCGGCGAGCCCGGCGCCATTGAGATTTCGCATGGTCTCCCGCATATCGGTCAGCAGGTTTTCAAGCTCGGGTGTGCCAAATTCACCTGCCGGCCGCGCTACCGCCAATAGCCGGGGGTCGCCCATTTTGAGAACTTCGCGTATTGCCATGGTTCCTAGTATCTTAGCGGCCTTTTCCGCGCGAGCACATGGTCTAAATGCCCGGTCTTTTATACATAAAAACCTTCGGCTGCCAAATGAACGAATACGATTCCGGCAAGATGCGGGATGTACTCGAAGCCGCGCATGGCATGAAGAGCACCGATAACCCGGCAGAGGCTGATATTTTGCTGGTCAATACCTGTTCGGTGCGCGAAAAAGCTCAGGAAAAGGTGTTCTCGCTCTTGGGCGAATGGCGGCTCCTCAAACTTGAGCGCCCGCACGTGGTGATCGGTGTCGGCGGCTGCGTGGCAAGCCAAGAAGGCGAGGGCATCACCGCACGCGCACCGTACGTAGATCTGGTGTTTGGGCCTCAGACCCTGCACCGCCTGCCGGCACTGATCCAAGGGCTCAAGGATTCCGGCCGATCCCAAATCGACATCAGTTTTCCCGAAATTGAGAAATTCGATCGCCTGCCGGAAGCGCGCTCCACCGGCGCCACTGCCTTCGTCTCCATCATGGAAGGTTGCAGCAAATACTGCACATTCTGCGTCGTGCCGTACACCCGCGGCGAGGAAATCAGTCGCCCATTCGATCAAGTGTTGGCAGAAGTTGGACGATTGGCGCTCCAGGGCGTGCGCGAAATCACGCTGCTTGGTCAAAACGTGAATGCCTATGCCGGTCCGATGGCGGACGGCACGCTCGCTGACCTATCGACACTGATCCATTTCGTCGCCGCCATCGAGGGTATCGAGCGAATTCGCTTTACGACATCGCACCCACTGGACTTCAATGACAGCCTGATCGAGGCGTACGCCAACGTTCCGCAACTCAATGATTACTTGCATCTGCCGGTGCAAAGCGGCTCGGATCGCATTCTTGCCGCCATGAAGCGCGGACACACCGTGCTGGAATACAAGCAGAAGCTGCGCAAGCTGCGAGCGGTGCGCCCGGACATCTGCATCTCGACCGACTTGATCGTCGGATTTCCCGGCGAAACGGATGAGGATTTTCTGGCGACCATGAATTTGGTGGCGGAGGTTGGCTTCGATCAATCGTTCAGCTTTCTTTACAGCCGCAGGCCCGGAACACCGGCCGCGGCTTTGTCCGACGAGTTGCCGCACGAGCTCAAGCAACAGCGGCTCGAACTTTTACAGCAGCGCTTGAATAGTCAGGCGCGCGCGATTTCGCAGCGCATGGTGGGCAGCCGCCAGCGTGTGCTGGTCGAGCGCCCAGCGAAGCGAAATCCAGCGCAATTGGCCGGCCGCACCGACAACAATCGCTGGGTTAATTTCGACGGTCCGGGCAATAAAGCCGAGTCGCTCATGAACAGCTTCACAGACGTCGTCATAACCGAGGCCATGCCCAATTCTCTGCGCGGGCGTCTCGCCGCCGTGGGTTCGACGTGAGTTCGGCACCGGTGACTCGGGACGTGCTGCTGGCCCCCGCGGACAATGTGCGGCTCGTGGAGCTTTGCGGGCCATTGGATGAGCACCTGCGCCTGATCGAATCGAGGTTAGGCGTGGAAGTGAGGCGGCGCGGCAATCGATTTCAATTGGTGGGTTTGGCGCCGGCGATTGAGCGCGCGGAATCGGTATTGCAAGACCTCTATGCGCGGGCGCAGCGTGAACCGGTTGATTCGGAGCGTGTGCATATCGCATTGCTAGAGCTAGACATGGATGGCGGCGATGCGGAGGCCAAAACGGAATCGGAGGAGTTGAAAGTCCGCACGGCACGCGGCGCAATTCGCGCGCGCGGCGCCAATCAAACCGAATACCTCAACAATGTTCGTACGCACGACTTGACCTTCGGCATCGGTCCTGCGGGCACAGGCAAAACCTATCTCGCAGTGGCCTGTGCGGTCGAGGCTCTGCAGTCGGAAAAGGTTCGGCGCATCGTGCTGGTTCGACCGGCAGTCGAGGCGGGCGAACGATTGGGTTTTCTTCCGGGCGACTTGTCGCAAAAGGTGGATCCCTATTTGCGGCCGATGTATGACGCGCTTTATGAAATGCTGGGCTTTGAACGAGTCGCCAAGTTGATCGAGCGCAACGTGATCGAGGTCGCACCCCTGGCGTTCATGCGCGGCCGCTCCTTGAATGACTCATTCGTCATTTTGGACGAAGCGCAAAACACCACCAACGAGCAGATGAAGATGTTCTTGACTCGCATTGGTTTCGGTTCCAAGGCGGTGGTTACTGGCGACATCACGCAGGTCGACTTGCCGACTTCGAAGCAGTCGGGCTTACGAACGGTGATTGACATTCTGCGCGGCGTGCGCGGCATCGCGTTCACGATGTTTACCTCGCGCGATGTGGTGCGCCATCCACTGGTGCAACGAATTGTGCAAGCCTATGAGGCGAGCGCTCCCAACGACGGCTCCTGAGGTGGCACGGCGCCTCGAACTCGATGTGAGCTACGCGTCCCGCAGCTCCTGGGTACCGAGCTCGAGGCTCTTGCGCCGCTGGGCGGAAGCGGCGCTTGCCCCAGCGGCAAAATCATTCGTGCTGTCAGTGCGCATCGTCGGCAAAGCACGCAGCCGCAGCCTTAACTCGCGCTATCGATGCAAGGACAAGCCTACGAATGTGCTGTCTTTTGCCGGCGCAGGGGTTGCACCCGATGGACGATTGTTCCTCGGCGAGCTGGTGATTTGCGCGCCTGTCGTCGCCCTTGAGGGGCACGCTCAGGGCAAAACACTCGACGCGCATTGGGCGCATCTGACCATCCATGGCGTCCTGCATCTGCTGGGTTTCGATCATGAGCGCCCATCCGCAGCTAGGAAAATGGCCGCCCGCGAGATTCAAATCCTTGATCGGCTTGGGTTTTCAAACCCCTACCGCTGATCCGGTATGCTCTCGCCCCATGTCCGAACAGCCTCAGGGCGGCTCCACCGGCCGCTGGTTAAAGCGCATTACGCAGTCAATGTCCGGCGAACCGCGCGATCTCGCCGAGCTGGTCGAGAATCTGCGCGAGGCGAGTGACCGGGGACTGTTCGACGGCGACGCGCTGGTCATGCTCGAAGGCGTACTGGCCGTGGCGGACATGCAAGTGCGAGACATCATGGTGCCGCGCTCGCAATTGGTCTTCGTCGAGCGCGACGAGTCTCCCGAGAAGCTAGTCGAATTAGTGGTCGAATCCGGGCATTCGCGCTTTCCGGTGATTGGCGAGGATCGCGATCAGATCTTGGGAATTCTGCTCGCCAAGGACTTGCTGCGGCTGCAGGCTGCGGCGGATGAGGATTTCGAGATACGCGAATTCATGCGCCCGGTGGTATTCGTGCCGGAGAGCAAGCGCCTCAACGTCCTGCTCAAGGAATTTCGGCGCAGCCACAACCACATTGCCATGGTTGTCGACGAATACGGCGGCGTGTGCGGCTTGGTCACCATTGAAGATGTCATCGAGCAAATCGTCGGTGAGATCGATGATGAGCATGACGTCGAAGACGACCAGACCATCCGCAAGGAGCGCCCGCGCGAATTCACAGTGCGCGCTTTGACGCCGATTGCCAATTTCAATCAGTATTTTTCCACTGCATTTTCCGACGAAGAATACGACACTATCGGCGGTCTGCTGATGCAGGAGTTCGGGCGGCTGCCGCGTCGCGGCGAAACCATCAAGATCGGCGATCTCGAGTTTCGTATTTTGCGTGCTGATCGACGCCGGATCGATCTTCTGCACGTGACTGTTCCCTTCGATATCGAGCCGCCGGTCGCCAACGAGTCGACTGCTTGAACGTCGCCGTGCGCGGCCCGCAGACCGCGCAGTGGAAACAAGTCGCGGCGCGCCTGATAGCCGCGTTTGCCGCCGGTGCCAGTTTCAATCTCGGCTTCGCACCGTTTGGCTGGTGGCCGCTGGCCTTGGCGGCACCCGCGGCGCTGTTTGCGCTCATCCGCGGATTGCCGCCGCGCCGTGCAGGCTGGACGGGCGCCTCGTTCGGTGTGGGATTGTTCGCCTTCGGCACCTACTGGCTCTATACCTGTTTGCACGTATTCGGCCTCGTGCCGATTTGGCTAACGTTAGTGCTGCAGGCAGTCTTGGTGGCCGCGATGTCCACTTACTTAGCTGCACTGAGCTACCTGTCAAACCGATTCTGGCTCAAGTCCGGGTCGACGCGCGATTGGCTCGTGTTGCCGGCGTTGTGGGTGCTGCTCGAATGGTTGCGCGGCTGGCTGCTGAGCGGTTTCCCGTGGCTGTCCACCGGCTACGCAATGATCGACTCGCCCTTGGCGGCCTGGGCACCTTTGTTTGGCATATATGGCGTGACCGGGGCCGCGGTGTTGATTTCCGTGGCCATCAATGTCGTTTTCATGCCGGCCACGCCGCTGTGGCGACGTGGCATGGCGCTCATAATAGCCGCGGCGCTGTTTGCGGTGCCTGCGCTACTGTCGCACGCGCAGTGGACGCACGCTGCAGGCCCGCCCATAGCGATTGCCGCCGTGCAAGGCGCGGTGCCGCAGGACCAGAAGTGGCAGGCTAAGAACCGCGATCTGACCATGCAGCGCTATCTGAGGCTTACCGGGGAAGCATGGGGTTCACGGCTCATCGTTTGGCCAGAGGCTTCGCTACCCGTCCTGTCAACCGACATTCCGGATTTTTTGCATCGGTTAAAGGAGCAGGGGCGCGCGCACGACGCCGACCTTGCAATCGGTCTGGTCGACTACCGGCCGGAAACCAAACAATACTTCAACGGCATATTGGTGCTTGGCAGCGCCGGCGACGGCTGGTACTACAAGCGACACTTGGTGCCCTTCGGCGAATACTTCCCAGTGCCGGCCTTCGTGCGTTCATGGCTGCGTCTGATGAGCCTGCCCTATGATGATTTCACCGCCGGTAATTCGCGGCAGGCCATCTTGAGCGCTGCCGGACAAAAGCTGGGCCTGACCATTTGTTACGAGGATGCCTTCGGCAGCCAGCAGCTTTCCGTGTTGCGGCAGGCAACTTTGCTCATCAACGTAACCAACAACGCCTGGTACGGCGACTCAACCGCACCTCATCAGCATCTGCAAATCGCGCGCATGCGTGCGCTCGAGGCGGGCCGATTTCTCGTGCGCGCGGCGAACGACGGCATCACGGCGGCGATCGATCCCAAAGGCAAGATTGTGGCTCGCTTGGCACAGTTCCAAGAGGGCGTGATGCGTACCAACGTGCAACCCATGACCGGTCTGACGCCGTTCGCGAAGCTTGGCAACTATCCGGTCGTCATCGGCGCCTTGGTGCTGCTGGCGATTGCAGTATGGCGTCGGCGCAGGGGCTAGAGATTATTCGAACAGTGGCTCGATTCCCGGGTCGCGCGCGATGCCGCCGTACAGATTGAAGCCCCGATGGAGCCAATCGCGCAAAGAATCATCGCTTTCAAGCAACGGCAACGAGCCCGCACTGGCGGCCCAATAAAATCCGCCGAGGGCGATGTAGTCGGCAAAATTCGGCGCGCTTCCTCCGATAAAGGGATACTTCTGCAGGTACGAACGCAAAGGCGCCAGGGAAGCACGAATGACCGGCAAGTAGGTCGCCCGATCGGCGGTAAAGCTTTCCAGCGTTTTTCCCTTCATGTTTTTCTCCCGGCTCTCGCGAAAGTAGGGCCGATCCTCCGGGCGGGCGGCATCGTGCACATCCTTGACGTAGACCCTGAACATTTTTCGCAACACTTCGTTCGTGAACCACGAGTCCACAAAGCGCACCAGAGCGAGTTCGGCCGGTGTATTGAACAACAGCGGATGCTCGGGGAACGCACGGTCCAAGTACTCGGCGATGTCCCAACTCTCTGCGAGCGCGGTATCAGCATGCTCCAGGATCGGGACAGTTTTGAACTTACCGCCGAACACCGTCGGGATTTCGGTGAATCCCAAATATACGGTTTCGAAGGGGATGCCCTTGTGCGCCAGGGCATAACGGATGCGCCACACGAATGGACTGGCCGAGCGGCCGTTCTCCAATGCGAGTTCGTATAAACGGATTTTGCTGCCAACGGATGAGTTCATGAGATTTCCCGTTCCTGATGCTAAATAGCGCGCAAGCCTAAACCTCTCTGTATGCCTGTTACAAGCCGACCCTATGGAAATCACAGAACGGGCGCTGCTAGCACCTGAAACCGCTGCCGTTCTAAGAGTAGGCCGGCAGTTCGCTACCCAACGATCCAATTTTTGCTTCCGCAAACCGAACGGGCAGAGTGGTCAGCATTTTCGATCGCAAGGTATCGCGTCCTGAAGCATCGGGAGCTTTGAAGCGCAGCTCCAAGGTGATGGCGACGGCATCGATCTTGGTCAGAAAGCAGCCGACCACCGCGGCTTCACCCGCGATTTCGGCTGCCACACTGAGCGTTAGTTGCCGCGCCGCTTCAATATCCGCATCACGGCTAAGACGAATGGTGATCGTAATCGGCCAAGGTGCGTAAGTCGTGTTCAAGTTGATGGTGACTTGGCTGGCAGCAATGGCATTGGGCAGAACGATCATGTGACCGTCCGGCGCGCGCAGAGTGGTGTAGCCCAGGGAAATGAGTTCCACGACGCCGATATCGGTGCCGGTGGGCGCGGTGACTTGCAGCGTATCGCCCAAGCGAAACGGGCGATAAATTGCAATCGAGATACCCGCCACCAGATTCCCCAGGGTGCTTTGCGCCGCGAGACCGATGACCACGGATACGACACCTGCGCCCGCGAGCAACGCGGTGCCCATGGATCTCAACATCGGTATGAGGTGCGCATACAAGATCAGCGCGATCGCCCAGATCAACACCGAGCCGAACTGCTGTAAGAAGCTGATCGTGGTGCGGTCGATGTGGCCTTTGCGAGTCATCGACGCATGTACGGCCGCGCGAAATAGTCGGGAGACGAGCCATGCCACGAATACAAATATCACCAAGTAGATGAGCGCGCCCCACAGTGAATCGGGCTTTAGGAACGACAGAAGGTCGTGCTCGCCGAGTTTTACGTCCTTAAGGACGCCGGCATCATTCATCGCGAGACTCGATTAGACGGCGGCATACGTTTCTTGCAAGCTTCTATGGGCACTCCAATCACGTGGGTATCTTGCCGCATAGACGCTTGCGGCGTCTTGTATCTCGCTGTCGGCGCATGCTGACACTCTTGGTCACCGCCCACCTCGCTGAGAAAGGAGTTGGCACGAAACCTGCTGAATCATGCTGGCTATGAATGATCGAGTGAGATTCAGGTCGGTTCGACGCTTAGGGCGGCGGCAAGGTTACGCCGCTGCCGACCGCCTGCGGCAAATCGTTGCCGCTCGACAGTGATTCAACTTTTAAGAGGATAGTTTATGTTATCAGTCGCAATGCCCTCTGCCGTCACCTCCACCCTTCCGCAGGTGAACAATCACCCCCACGG
>JBEPVT010000055.1:0-29530 GCA_041690895.1 Gammaproteobacteria bacterium | reverse complement strand
AAAAAAGCTAGCATGCTTCTGCTGTCGCCCGATTCTGCTTCCGCGCCGCAGTAGACCGTCCCTCACGGGGCGTCCGCTTTTTGCGACAAACGCAGTTGCAATAAGTTTGCAGCGAAACGTTTCGTGATCAAGGTCTCATTTTCGCAACGATTATGCCAGGTACTCTGCGCGTGCCTTGTAAGAAGACCTTCTAAGCCCACGGAGAACACCGCATGAGCAATCCCTATAACAGCGCGACCGAGCGAGCTTCAATTCTGGGTCCGACGCTGTATTTCAAAGGCGACTTGACCGCGGAGGAAGATCTGTTGATCCAGGGCCGCGTGGAAGGTTCGATCACCCATACACAGCGCTTGACCGTCGGCCCACAAGGCACGGTCAAGGCAAATATCAAGGCGCAACTCATCATTGTCGAGGGCACGGTGGACGGCGACCTGCAGGCCGAGAAGTCCGTCTTCGTGAAAGAGACAGCGAAGGTCTGCGGGAATATTTATGCGCCCACTGTGAGCATTACCGAAGGCGCGAGTTTCAGCGGCAGCATCGATATGGACGGCAAGAAAGCCGGCCAACAGCCGTCCGCTAAATTTGATCCCGTTCGCCCGCACAAAGCCGCCGGCGGCGCCGCCTAACAATGTCGTGGTTCAAAAAACCTCTCGATGGAGATGATCTCATGATGAATGCCAACTCAAGCAGCCGCTCCGGCGCGCCCGAACCTTCACTGACGCGTCCTGAACCGCGGGTACCCGGCGGCGAACCACGAGCGCCGGCGCCGCGCGCCGCTGAGCCGTTGCGAACGCCCGATCCCAAGGTAGTGGAGGGCGCTCCACGGGCCTCAGTTCTGGGTGCCACGCTGCGATTTCGCGGTGAACTATCGGCACAAGAAGACCTGATTGTTCAGGGCAGCGTCGAAGGATCAATCACGCATACACAGAGCCTCACCATCGGCACGGACGGCACCATGAAGGGCGATGTTCGGGCCCGCGTCATCGTCATCGACGGCAAGGTTGAGGGCGATCTGTATGCGACCGAGTCAGTAACCATTCGCGCCACCGCCAAGGTCAAGGGCAACCTGTTTGCGCCGCGTGTCGGGATCAGTGAAGGCGCGTTTTTCCAAGGGCAAATTGAAATGCAGCCTTCGGGCGCAGCGGTCCAAGAGCACAGCGCGCGCCTGCGTCAGGCCGCACTGACACCACTCGAGGCAACCGGTGTCGATCAAATGTTGAGCGGGTCCAAGAGCTGAGAGCTAATCAGCGACGAACAATTCCGGATCGACCCAGGCGCGATTCAGGCTCAAGCCCCAGTGCAAATGTGGCCCGGTTACCCGGCCGGTCATGCCCACGGCACCTAGAGTGGCTCCGGCCGCCACATGCTGTCCGGGTTCCACGTCGATCGCGCTCAAGTGGCAATACATGCTGATCATGCCGCGTCCGTGATCCACAAAGACGGTGTTGCCGTTGAAAAAATAATTTCCTGTGTCGATGACGGTGCCCGCGAGCGGCACCTTCACCGGCGTGCCAATCGGGGCGGCAATATCCATGCCGCTGTGTGGGTTGCGAGCCTCGCCGTTGAATATGCGGCGCATGCCGAATGAGCTGCTGCGCACGCCGGGGACCGGCTGTTGCATGCGCAGCATCTCCGGTTGCTCATCGCTCCAGCGACTCAGGTCGTGATCGATGATCAATTTTTCGTGGCTCACGCGCTCAAGATCGGCATGCGACAGATTGACCTGGCCCGGGGCCACTTTGAGGGATTGACTGGCGTAGTGCTTGTCTTCAACCGAGAATTCGAGCTCTTGTCTGGCATCGCCGCTGTGCACGATGGCTTGTCTTGGAGCGAGCGGCGCCGAGAGCGGTATGCCGATGATTGCGATCCAATTGGCGCCGTCCTGAATGACCAGGGCTCGGTGACCCTCGACCTCCACATAGGGCATGGAAGCGCTATGAATATCGAGCCGCAGTATTTTGATTCCTCCGGGAACTGCGCTCTCGTGCGGCAGCGCGTAGGCAAGGCTAAGCGATGGCAGAGCGCAAAGCAGAAACGCGGCGCAACGAATCAAGGCTCCTCCACTTTGGCGCGAATTGTCCCTACCGCCAGGCGTGCTTCGATGAGAGCTCCTGGCGCCGCTTCCGCGGCGCTTCGCAGTATTGCGCCGCCGGCGCGGCTGACGATGGCGTAACCCCGGTCTAAGGTGGCGAGCGGGCTCACCGCGTGCAATGTGCGCACCAGCGGCGAGAGGCGCTCTCGCGCGGCATGCAGGCGTGCGAGGGCTGCGGCGCGCAGCCTTGCGTAAAGTGCGGCTTGCCGGGCAGCGGTACTGCGCACCCGAGCGACAGGGCTCGCTTGCCACAACCGGCTGCATCGCTCACCCAAGAGCGAGCGGCGATCCGCCAGGATTTGGCGCAGCGCCCTGGACATGCGCAGCTCCAAGTCATCCAGGCGCTGCGTCTGCTGTGAGAGCCTCGCAGTGGGACTGACCAGAGCGGCGCGCCCGATAAGCCAACGCAATCGTTCACGCTGCGCTTCGACTCGGCGCAACAGAGCGCGCTGCAAGCGTTGCGCGAGAAGCCCCAGCGAGGCAAACCATTCCTCGCCGTCGGGCACGGCAATTTCAGCCGCCGCGGACGGCGTCGGAGCCCGCACATCGGCGGCGAAATCCGCAATCGTGAAGTCAATTTCATGGCCAATGCCGCTGACAATGGGTATGGGCGAGGCGACAATGGCTCGCGCCAACGCCTCGTCGTTGAAGGCCCACAGGTCCTCGAGCGAGCCGCCGCCGCGGGCCAAGATGAGCACATCGCATTCGGCGCGTCGGCCCGCCGAGCGAACGGCAGCAGTAATTTCCGCCGCTGCCGCAGCGCCTTGCACCGCGACCGGATAAATCAGCACCGGAACCGCGGCAAATCGTCGCGCGAGCACATGCAGGATGTCGCGAATCGCGGCTCCGGTAGGCGAGGTGATGATGCCGATTCGCTTTGGGATCATGGGCAGCGCGCGCTTGCGTTCCGGAGCAAATAATCCTTCCGCGGCGAGTTTTGCCGACAATTCCTCGAACTGGCGTTTAAGAGCGCCTAGCCCGGAGTCTTCCATGTGATCGATAACAAGCTGATATTCGCCGCGCGGCTCATACAGCCCGATGCGCGCTCGCACCAACACCTTTTGCCCATCCCGCGCGGCGAAGGAACACAGCATATTTCGCTGCCGGAACATGCAGCAGCGCACCTGAGCGTTTGCGTCTTTCAGCGAGAAATACCAATGTCCGGAGCCGGGCTTGGCAAGATTGGAGATCTCGGCCTCGAGCCACAGGCTGCCGAAACCGCGCTCCAGCAGCACCCGCACCTCGCGGTTGAGGCGTGAAACACTATAAATGTCGCGCTTTGCGGCCGTTTCCATGATGCTCATGATACTGCGGTTTACCGCGCCGCACCCGCAAGGTACAATGCGCCGCCTCTTAGACGAACCTAGACCGCGAACTATTATGCGCATTCTTGAAGAGGCACTCACATTTGATGACGTGTTGCTGGTGCCGGCATATTCTGAAGTCCTGCCCCGCGATGTCTCCCTTGCAAGCCAGCTCACCCGCGAGATCCGGGTCAATCTCCCGGTCGTGTCGGCGGCCATGGATACCGTCACCGAGGCGCGCCTGGCCATCACCATTGCCCAAGAGGGCGGCATTGGCATCATTCACAAGAACATGTCGATCGATGGCCAGGCGCGGCAAGTCGACCGGGTGAAAAAATTCGAGAGCGGTGTGATCAGCGATCCGATCACCGTGAACCCGGACATGACCATCCGACAGGTGCTGGAACTGACGCGCGCGAAAAACATTTCGGGCGTGCCGGTCGTGCTCGGTACCAAGGTCGTCGGCATCGTCACGCATCGCGATCTTCGTTTCGAGACCAAGTTGGATGCGCCGGTCTCCTCAGTGATGACGCCGAAGGATCGCTTGATCACCGTGCGCGAAAACGCTCCGAAAGAACAAGTGCTGGCGCTGCTGCACAAGCACCGAATCGAAAAGGTGCTGGTGGTGGCCGGCGACCATGAATTGAAGGGCATGATCACCGTCAAGGATTTTCAGAAAGCGACCGAATTTCCCAATGCCTGCAAGGACAGCGTCGGTAGCTTGCGCGTCGGCGCCGCGGTAGGTACTGCTCCGGACACGCTCGACCGAGTCGGCGCATTGCACGAAGCCGGAGTCGACGTTGTTGTGGTGGACACCTCGCACGGTCATTCGCGCGGCGTGCTGGAGACAGTTTCCAGGATAAAGGCGAAATATCCAGACATGCAGGTGATCGGCGGCAACATCGTCACCGCAGAGGGGGCTCTCGATCTGGTCAAGCACGGCGCCGATGCGGTCAAAGTGGGCATCGGACCGGGATCGATTTGCACGACACGCGTGATCGCCGGTGTCGGCGTCCCGCAAATCAGCGCCATTGCGCGAGTCGCGAAAGCCCTCGAAGGCACCGGTATTCCCGTGATCGGCGATGGCGGAATTCGCTATTCCGGCGATATCGCCAAGGCGCTCGCGGCCGGCGCGCACTGCGTCATGATCGGCGGCATGTTCGCGGGAACCGAAGAATCACCGGGCGAGGTCGAACTCTATCAAGGCGGCTCGTACAAAGCCTATCGAGGCATGGGATCGTTGGGTGCCATGGCGCAGACGCACGGCTCGAGCGACCGCTACTTCCAAGACACCACCTCGGAACTCGAAAAGCTGGTGCCCGAAGGCATTGAGGGCCGGGTGCCTTACAAGGGCAGCCTGGTGGCGATCCTGCATCAGCTCTCAGGCGGGTTGCGCGCCGCCATGGGCTACACCGGCAGCGGCAGCATCGAGGAGATGCGTACGCGCCCGCAGTTTGTGCGCATTACCAGTGCCGGTGTTCGCGAAAGTCACGTTCACGATGTGACCATCACCAAAGAAGCGCCCAACTACCGGATAGGTTGATGCCCGACGTTCATGCGGACCGAGTTCTGATTCTCGATTTTGGTGCTCAGTACACGCAGTTGATTGCCCGCCGCATCCGCGAAATCGGCGTGTACTCCGAAATCTACGCCTGCGATGCGCCCATCAGCGACATCAAGAGCTTTGCCCCCCAGGCAATCGTGCTCTCCGGCGGGCCTGAATCGGTGTACGACGCGAAGGGGCCTGAAGCGTCGCCCGAGATTTACACCATGGGGGTGCCGATTCTCGGAATTTGTTACGGCATGCAGACCATGGCCGCTCAGCTGGGCGGTGAAGTCGCAGGATCATCGCACCGGGAATTCGGCGCGGCGCAAGTCAGGCCGACCAATGCCTCGCCGCTGCTCGATGGACTGGAGGATAATCGCGACGCGCACGGCCGGCGCTTACTCGATGTCTGGATGAGTCACGGCGACCGCGTGACTGCGGTGCCGCCGGGATTCAAAGTCATCGCCGCCAGCGACAATGCGCCGCTCGCCGCCATGGCCGACGAATCGCGGCACTTGTACGGGCTACAGTTTCACCCCGAAGTCACGCATAGCTTGCAAGGCGGTGAAATTTTAAGGCGCTTCGTGCGCGAGATAGCCGGTTGCAGCGCGAGTTGGGTCACTCGCAATATCATCGAGGACAATGTCGCGCGCATCCGCGCGCAAGTGGGCAGCGACCGTGTGTTGCTGGGGTTGTCAGGCGGCGTCGATTCCTCGGTGCTCGCGGCGCTTCTGCACCAAGCCATCGGCGCGCAGCTGACTTGCGTATTTGTCGATCATGGATTGCTGCGCTTAGGGGAGGGCGATCAGGTCATGGCGACATTCGCCGAGCACATGGGCGTGCACGTCATTCGGGTCGATGCCGAGCAGCGATTCTTGGCTGCCCTGGCCGGCGCAGCGGATCCCGAGAAGAAGCGCAAAATCATCGGTCGGGTATTCGTTGAAGTGTTCGATCAGGAGGCGGCGAAGCTCAAAGACGTCAAATGGCTCGCACAGGGCACGATTTATCCGGACGTCATCGAATCGGCTGGCGCGAAGACCGGCAAAGCGCATGTCATCAAGTCGCACCACAACGTCGGCGGCTTGCCCGAGCACATGAAATTGAAATTACTCGAGCCACTGCGCGATCTATTCAAAGATGAAGTCAGAAAACTCGGCGTCGAATTGGGGTTGCCGAAGGAGATGGTGCATCGCCATCCTTTTCCCGGCCCTGGGCTCGGCGTACGCATCCTCGGAGAGATTCATAAATCACACGCGGATTTATTGCGCCGCGCGGACGCGATATTCATCGAAGAGTTACGCAGCCACGATTTGTACGACAAGGTCAGCCAGGCCTTCGCCGTCTTTTTGCCCGTAAGGTCAGTCGGTGTGATGGGTGACGGGCGGCGCTACGACCATGTGATTGCGCTGCGCGCGGTGGAAACGATTGATTTCATGACCGCGCGATGGGCGCGTCTGCCCTATGATTTTCTCGATCGGGTTGCGCATAGGGTAATCAACGAAGTGCCTGGAATTTCCCGTGTGGTCTACGATATTTCAGGCAAACCGCCGGCGACGATTGAGTGGGAGTGATCAGATATTTTGCTGGCTTATTTATCTCAATAAAAACAGTGTCTTGCGTCGCGCCGGAGACAAGTGATATTCAATCGTCGCAGGCCGATCAAGCGCTCGCTAAGTCATTGAGTAATCAGTTGGTTTTTGATTTCACCTGCATATCTCGGCGCGATTCAAGCAAACATTTTTGACGGTAAATCTGACGGTAAAAGTTTTCTCGGCAGTTTGCTCCTGGGACTTACCGTCAGACGAAGTGCCAGGCGACGCCAAAGCCTACAAATAAAGGCATTTTCGCAGTGGGGTCTCACCGGGCTGCGGGAATCCTTAAGTTCTATCTCCAACTTCCCCACGCCATGATCAGTTCATTGATCAGTTCATTGCTTGCCTATAGGTAACGTAAAGGTTACTATATATCCATGAAAATGCGGGTGGAAGAATACGTTCGCCCGGATGGTTCGAGTCCATACGCAGAATGGTTTGACAGCCTAGACGCGCAGGCGGCGGCCAAAGTTACGACCGCGAAACTGCGCATGGAACTCGGCAACACGTCTAATGTGAAGTGGTTTGCGGGCATCGGCGAATACGTAATCGATTGGGGTCCGGGTTATCGGATTTATCTGGGGAAAGACGGCGAATCGCTGATCGTGTTGTTTGGCGGTGGAACTAAGCGCCGACAGCAATCAGATATCGATCGGGCGAAGGCGCTGCACGCTGAGTACAAAGCGCGAAAGGCGCCTCCGCGGATCGACCGCAATGCCAAGAAGCGAAAGAGGTAAAGACCATGGCACTGACTCGTGATTTCAAGAAGACAGTTGTCGCTCGCGTCGAGCGGGATCCCGCGTTCGCGAAGGCGCTTCTGGATGAGGCGGCAACGCTGTTTCTGAGTGGTGAGCCGGAGACGGCACGTCTCATTCTGCGCGATCTCGTGAATGCGACTCTTGGCTTTGAACGGTTGGCCAAGGTAACGGCCACGCCGAGCAAGAGTCTCCAAAGGATGCTGTCGCCAAAAGGCAATCCAAGCATGGATAACTTGGCGGCAATTTTCGATGCAATAAGGAAGTGTCTCCAAGTTAGCCTCAAGGCCCATACGGTGAACTTGCAGAAAGTGGCGTAGCAGTCGTGCCGCTCGCTGAGATCGAACTGGCGCGCGTGCACAGAGCGATGGATTCATTCATGCAACGTCGTCGACCGCCGGCACAGATCCGTTCGTCCGTGGATCTTGCATTCCGCATAACGGGTCAGAGTGTTGAGATTTTTGAAACCCGACCTGCCTGGCGGGGCCTGGTCAACGAGGAGCACGAATCGCCGGTAGCGAAGGCGACTTACGTCAGATCTCGTGGTGTGTGGCGCGTGTTCTGGCAGCGTCGTGATTTGAAATGGCACAGCTACGACCCGACGCCGGAGGTGAAATCCGTCGAGGAATTTGCATCACTGGTAGGCGAGGATGCGCATGCTTACTTCTTCGGTTGAGCATGGACTCCGTGCCTGCTGGTGCAAGACCGTTCGAGCCATTCGCGATCTATCGCCTTCTATCGTCCCCAAGCGGAATGTTCTGGCGGTAGATCTGACGGTAAGTTTCGCGTGCCCTCGGTAGAAATCTCGCTATTTCAGGCACTTATAGGTGCCGGAGACAATTGAGTGAGAGTGAATATGTTAAATAGAGCGAGGCGGCTGCGCGATCAACTTTGATTTCGCATAGCCATCGTTCGTGATGCCATCGCGGTTGGTGAACGCTACGGCGTGCGCCGTATTCCGCTGACTTCCGCAAGGGTGTGCTCATTGAGTGCGATGAGGAATGCCTCCTGCGCGTGGCTCATGATTCGCTTCACTCCGCATCGACGTGCCAAGAAGCACTCGCCGTCATAGTTCGCGGCGAGGCACTCGTCTGATTTGGGTCGGATATATATTGGGAGCCGCGCGGAATGCCGGATCTCATCGGTGTCGCACTCGGGTGCTTCGCAGATCCCGCGTTTCCCCAGCCGACCCAGTCGGTGTGGACTAGAGACAAGCACCTTTTGCTGGTCACTCCGGACGAAATGACCGAGGTCGAATTCAACCCACCGGCGCGGCCTTCGAATTCTTGACCTCCGGATCTGTCTCCCGGTATTCACCGCGAGCTAAAACTCTGTCAAAGCGCGAGGAATCAGCCGCCACGACCATGCGTCTGACTGGTAGTGGGCTGGCAGAGGATATATTTTTGACGAGGTAGCCACCGGTGGCTACAATGTTCGGTATGAAAACCGTTGGCGTCCGTGACCTCAAGAACAAGCTGAGCGAATACCTTCGCCGTGTGCGGCTGGGGGAGGGCGTCCTAGTCACCGACCGGGGAGAGGTCGTGGCTGAGCTTCTGCCACCCGGGCAAGGGCAGGGGGATCCGTCTGTTCCGGCGGGACTTCAGTCGCTGGCTAAACGCGGCCTACTGACCCTGGGTGCTCCGGCCGGCTCGGACTTGTATCCCGCACTGCAGCGTAAGCAAGGCGGACGTCGACGGAGCGTCGCCCAATTGCTCGACGAGGAGCGCGGCACTCGGTGAATGTCTACGCGGAGTCGAGTGCGGTGATGGCATGGCTTCTCGACGAGCCAACAGCACCCGCGGTGCGCCGGCTACTTGACGAGGCCGAATTCATCGTCGCCTCCGACCTGACGTTGATCGAGTGTGATCGCGTATTGCTGCGGGCCGTGACGCTCAATGAGCTGACGGAGGCCGAAGCCGCCGACCGGCGAGCGCACCTTCTGGCGGCTTCAGCCCATTGGCAAGTGCTGCGAATCGCTGGAGAGATAGTCGATCGGGCGCGGCGGCCGTTTCCCGGTGACCCGATTCGGACACTCGATGCCATACATCTCGCATCGCTTCTCGTTGCGCGTTCCGCCATCGTCGGCCTCCGGCTGCTGAGCCTAGACGAGCGAGTGCGTCAAGCTGCGAAAGGGCTGGGTGTGGCCGTCGAGCCTGACTGAGCATGGCGACTCTGAGCCGGCGATCGGATTGGGCGACGAGCGCTAGCGCCCGACAGCAGGGGTGAACCGGAAACTCATCTCGACATCTATCTGGGGTCCCCGGACCATATTGCCGCGGCAAGTTTGTCCCCCGCTCATCGAGTATCGAGCGTAAAGCCGAACACGCGGTCCTTGGAATGACCACGTTTCCCCGGACACCACCTTAAGTTTGTTCAGCGAGCCTTTTGAACTCGGCTGGGGTGACGTATCCGATCGTGAGTGTCGTCGATTCGAATTGTAGAACCGCTCGACGTAATCGAACCCATCGGCTTTGGCTTCTTCCCGCGTGCGGTACTCCTTGCGATAGACCCGTTCCTTCTTCAGGGTCCCGAAGAAGCCTTCCTCCATAGCCGAATTGTCCCACACATCGCCCGAGGGACTCGTGCTGCAGGTGGCGCCCTGCTCGCTGATGGTAAGCGTGTGGCCAAGGCCGCATGTGCAAGCGCTAGTGACGTGTGGATGATCGGCGTCTCGTAGCGGCCAATCAGCACGGCGGTAGGCACCGGGGCGGCGCTAGTTCAAACGACCGCGGGCGGCATCGTCCACCACTATGGGTTTTGACCGGGAATGCTTTTCTTGGCGGCGATTGCGCTGGCGGCATTAGGTATCCTTTACCTCCTTTTGTCTGAGACCCAAGACATGCAATCTCGCGAGGCAAAGCCATGACGACCGTTTTGCTGCTTATCTGTTCGAATATATTCATGACATTTGCCTGGTATGGGCACCTGAAATATGGGCACTCATGGCCCCTATGGCAGGCGGTGTTAGCGGTGGCCTAAAAGCGCGGCGGATTGGGGATAGCTCGCGGATTTGAGCGACGCGGACAGACGGCCGGGACCGTGGCGGTTGTCAGCGAAGGTGTGGGTTAGAACGGCGGATCGGATTCGGGTCTGGCGAAGGGCGAGTAGTCGGGATCACGATTCTGTGCGCTGCGCTGCTGAGCGAGTCGGTGCAGCTCGGCGCGCTCCACGACGCGTGCGCTGGTAGCGTGCGCCAGCGCGACGACCCGACTCCCGGCGAGATACCGCGGCGCACTCGCTCGCACAAAAAATATTGCCATGATCGCAGCGTCCGCAAATGCTCACCGACACGCTGCAACCCCGGCAGCTATACAGCCTCGTCGATGCTCTCAACAACGGGAAGATGATCATCAATCGATTACCGGTACACCGGTGGTGAAACCGCGCCCGTCCCCAGAATCACGCGGTTTTGAATCCCCGTTCACAGGCGGTCCTCGTATCGTGGGGCATCGCGTTGATCGAGTACTGTTTTGCGGTGCCTGCCAATCGAATTGGCTTTGGGGAATTCTCTGGGTTTCAACTCAAGCTTATTCAGGAAGCCGTGACCCTCGTGGTATTCGTTGCCTTTGCGACTACGTTTCTCAAGGAAAAGCTCGCCTGGAACTACATCGTGTCGTTTTTGTTTCTGGTCGTTGCGGCATTCTTTGCGTTTGCGTTCAAGCCGGCGACAGCTGCAATTAGCTGAAACCATGAGCTGTCCAGCAGTGTGCGTTGCTGAACTGCCGCAGTGGGCACTGCAGAGACTATCGATATGAGTGATAGCCGCGGCGGCATCCGGTTTCGCGCCACGCGGGTGTGAACCTTTCGCGATCTATCGGCATCTATCGTCCCCATGCAACATTTTTTGACGGTCGATCTGACGGTTGCGACGGTAAATCAAGAGGATTCACGGCATCAGGTACTTGCACATGCCGGAGACAATTGAGTGGGAGTGACCGGAGCGCTTCGCTAGTTTGACGCGGTCGGTGGCGCCAGCCAAGCGTGAGGCCTGGGGTAAAACTGGCCAATACCTCCTGCCTGGTAGCCCACAAAACAACTCTTTGAAGCAGCTATTCGCGGCGTCTCGATGTGGCCTTTCTTTTCGTGGCACGCTGGGCCAGCGGCATTCATGACAATACAGCAGGCGGGGCATGACTGAACAAACCGAGACGTCTGAAAAGCAACAAGGCAGGTTCCAGCGGCTCTTCCCGCACAAGCGCATGGAATACTGGTCGCATGTTGCGCATATCGTCAATGCCGTTGCGGTGACTGCGACGCTCCTGTTTATCGGATTGGAAATGCGCCACAACTCGGAGATGGCTGAACGTCTTAACCGCGACGCAACGTTCCAGCAGAATTTGCAAATCCAGATCGCCATTGGCGAGCATCGCGAACTCGCGGAGATGTTGATCAAAGGCGAAGCCGATGCTGCCGCACTCGACGCGGCGGATCAATTGCGCTTTGACCGTATGCTGACCGCCATGATGCGCGGCTATCAGCAAATCTGGGAGCGTGAACAGCTTGGCTCATTCCCGGAGGGCTATTTTTTTCTCGAAGTAGCCCCTGGCTACACGCCACACCTCACTACGCCGGGCGGCAGAGCGTGGTGGCAGCATCGCAAACTGGCATACCCCGCTGGTTTTGTGCGCGATGTGCAAAAAGCGCTTGCCGATGTGCCTCGTACGATAGCTCCGCTGGTCCGTTCGGCAACCGACAGTCAGCGAATTGGTGCCGGCGGTTCGAGTCCCTGAGGTGTATTAAAACGCGCTGATCGCCATCGCAGCTAGGCTCTTACTTGTGTAACTCCGGCTCTCTCAGCGTGCATGCTAGTGCTATCGATGGTCACGCAACTTGCGGAGTCAGCTTAATCCCAAGCGCCTTCACGACCTTCAGTACCGTTCCAAGACTGGGATTGCCATCGGCTGACAGTGCCTTGTACAGCCCCTCGCGCGTCAGTCCCGTGTCTTTGGCCAGCCGGACCATGCCATACGCTCGGGCGATGTTGCCAAGTGCGACTGCAATGAAGGCCGAATCGTCGCCAGCTTCCTCCATACATGCCTCGAGGTACGCCACCATGTCCGCCTCACTCTTGAGATAATCCGCGGTGTCGTAGCGCGAGAAAGTCTCCTTAACTCGTTTTTTCGCCGCCATTGCTCACTCCTTCCAGTCTTCAGCGATCCTGAGAGCCCGTTTGATGTCTGCGGCTTGCATTCGCTTGTCGCCGCCACACAGAATCACAACGACCGTCGATCCGCGTTGAATGAAGTACACGCGATAGCCCGGACCGTAATCGATTCGCATCTCACTGACACCCAAGCCCACCGGCTTTACGTCCGCGGGGTTTCCGAGCGACAGCCGATCGATGCGTGCCGCGATTCGAGCCCTCGCTTGTCTATCCCGCAGAGCGGCAAGCCAAGCATCGAATGTCGCGGATTTAAGAATTTCGCGCACCTGACTAATGTAAACCATGGTTTACGGGGGTGCGGTTGATCGCTGGTCCAGCGATCAGACTGCTGGGTTGCGGCGGGAGGTTTCGCGATCTATCGCGGACTATCGCCCCCAAGCGACATTTTTTGGCGGTAGATCTGACGGTAAAAATGCGGCGACGTCTCGCCAAGTCTCATACATTCAAAAGCTTGAACGTGCCGGAGACAATTGAGTGGGAGTGAATATATCAAATGCGCTCTTTATACGAAGAGCGCTGTCGATCGTCTATGGCAAGGTCGCAGGTTCATTCGCTTGAGAATGGCCCGGTAGCGTGGATCCCCGCTCAGTCGGGCCAACAAGGGGTCATAGCGGAAAATTTCCCTGCAGCAGGAGATTGTGTGCTTCGGTGTTCTCGGTGCGCGCTGCGGTGGTTGGGATACCACCTGCCAGCGTCACCTTGAGTTTGTCGACGACCACGCGAGCAATGTCGTCCTGAACCTTGAACACGTCCTTCAGATCCCGGTCGTAGGTTGCGCTCCAGAGATGGAAACCATTGTCGGCACGTACCAGCTGGGCGGCGTCGAGCGGACGCCGTAGTCGGGCGTCAGCAGGCGGCGTATCCGATTTACGAACTCCGGCGTGGTCTCGCCGTCCGGAAGGCGCGTCCATTGGATTTCCCTGAACTTGTCAGGAACGCGGGCGTCGACGTCCTTAGTGTCATCGATGACTACCGGGACCAAGAAGTGCCTTTCCGTCGCCATCAAATGCGATCGGTCGACCGCGAGTTTCCACTCCAGCCGAAAGTACCCTTCGATTCGGGCGCGCGAGTGCGATGAGATGATCGGAACAAACAGCGCGCAGGATTTGATTTGTTTGCGTATGGCAGCATCCCAGCATCCCAGAGATCGCCGCCGCGCAACTCGCTCTGGTCGAACCAGACTTCGATAGAAGCCGTCCGCAATGCCACGCAAATTCGCTGCGCGGCCGCGGTGTCCTCGGAGGTGTAACTCAGAAAAATCGCGTCATTCAGTTCAGTCACTGACGGCAATCTGCTTCGGTTGCAAGACGATCATTCGTGATTGTACCGACAAACCACGCGGGTTTGCGCCTGGGGCGGGGAATTGCGGGGACGCAGCCGCAACCTCTGAAGTAGGCTACGGGGTAGCCGTGCTGAAGGCCACTCCGCATCGGGACGCCAAGGCATCAAGACTCTTATCGAGAGTCCATAAACGCGCGTTGAGGGTCAGCAAAACGGAGGTAAGCAACGACACGTCGACCGCTCCGCATCCCGCGTCCTGAAGCTCTTCTCGCTCGATCAGCGCCATCGTTTCATCTATCGTCGCTACAGTTG
The DNA here is from genome assembly GCA_041690895.1 of Gammaproteobacteria bacterium. GTDB lineage: Bacteria > Pseudomonadota > Gammaproteobacteria > Steroidobacterales > Steroidobacteraceae > Bog-1198. Next base: position 15,484 of record JBEPVT010000055.1, on the reverse strand, counting down.
AAGAACGCATCTGCCTGAGGTCTCGCAATGTTCGGTCGCGCGGCGACGGTGGAGTTCCACAGGAAATTTCTATCACGATTAGCGGATGGCACAGCACTTGATCGGCGACTAAGAGGGATTGCAAGACTTGATTTGGCTTGCGGAAGTGCGCGACCCAAACGGAGGAGTCGACTAACACGAGATTCACCGGCGTGTGCCTTTATTGGAATTTGCGGCGCGGAATCGCTTTCATCAGGGGTGCTTTGCCGCCCAGGGCAGATAACCGCTTGGCCGCCTGAACGCGGACGAACACTTTCATTGCTTCCCGAAACACATCGGCCTTGTCCATCCCCGAGTCCGCGACTTCCAGAGCCCGCTGATACAGATCATCATCGATAGTGACGGTAGTTCTCATTGGCCTTCTCTTTCGCATCAAATTAGATGCATAATAGCATCAATTTATATGCTATCGTCTCACGTATTTATGTTGGAATGGCGGCGATTTGGTACCGGTGACCTACCCGTCAAGCCTAAGTCATTGATATTAGAGGTCAGCGACAACTGAGTGGGAGTGACGTGGGTCCCGAATGGGTCTGCCACGGCACGCTCTTACGCGTAATGGGGTGGCGGGAAAACTGGCAAAACCTGCTCGCATGCTCACAGCCAGCAATTAGCCACCACTGACTTTGCGAATCAGACCATTGTTGATCAGGCATTCGATGAACGATGACTCGGCGCGCATCTGAGCGTAACGGGAAATCGACAGGGAAAATGCCAAAAATCCTGCTCCGATGCTCACAAACGGCCCAAGAGCGCACGTCGAAATCGATCAGCGTAGAGCTCTATTTCGAAATTGGAACGTCGGAGCTCCATCCATCCACGGCAACCCTCCATTTTCCGTCGGGACCGCGCCGGAAAATGTTGATGCCCTTGTCTTAATCAGAGTGACTGCACCCGTTTTTTTGTCGACGTCTTTCGACTTGTACGAGTAGCGCTCGATGCCCAGTCCCCGATCACGGTGAAGCCAATCGAAATCTTTTTCCATTTGTTCTGATAGGCGCCGAAATACGCAGCAACCCACTTGCGAACGGCAGCATCGGGCACATTTTGGAGGATAGGCGGTTGCTGGTCGGGAGTTGCGGCCTCGTGTCAGGGGGCATTGGTGAGGATTAGCAGAACATGCCACTCGTGCAATCGATGCGAGCGATAGTCGCAGCGGCATCGCGTTTCACGCCGCGAGGCGTGTGAATCTTTCGCCATCAATCGGCATCTATCGCCGCGAGCAACATTTTTCCTCGAATCACGCGCATTTAAATCTCGTCCAGCGTCGAAAGGGGCAATATCAGCGTCGTTGCGCTCGCTCGGTGGTTCCGTCGGCTTCGAAAGTCTTTATCCATTTAAAGACCGCGAAGCGTGTCGGCAACCGCTCGTTCGGCGGCGATTACCGCCCCGGCAAGGTAGCCGGGCTCGGACGGACTGGTCTCGCTCCCGGCGAGTGCAAGCCGGTCCCTCCACGGGGCCGCGACCCAGCGGACATCGCGCGGGACAACATGGGCTCCGGCGCCGCGGTCCAGATCCGTTGCGGTCCACGGGTCCGCTGTCCAATCCTTCAAGAGCGTCGCGTGAGGCTCGAGCGCCATGGGCCCGAAGACGCGAGCTAATTGGGCGAGGCAGCCACGCGTCAATGTCTCTTGCCCGCGGACGGCGCGCTGGTCGGCTCCGACCCTGAGGAATCCGAATAAGGCGGCCTGGCCCGATGCCGTCGAGGCGTCGTGGATTTCGGCCAGGGGCCCCACTAGGCTCTGGGCTGTGCCCGAAAGGCCGGCATCGCGCCAGAACGGTTGATCATAAAGCGCGACGAATTTGGCGGTCGTCGCCATCCACGTGGGTGTCTCTCGCCATAAATTTTTGACCGCCGGATCCTGATCAGGCGAGAAGGCCACAGTCGCTTCGAGCAGCCGGGGTGGCAATGCGACGATAGCTTTGCAGGCGGTGTGCATCACGGCCAGTTCGTCTGCACGTTTGACGGTCAATGCGACACCCTCGCTTGTGAGGGCTAGTTCCGTCACACGCGTCCCCAGCAAAATTCTTTCGACGGGTAGGTCGCACACAAGCGCCTGCACAAGCGCGGCCGTTCCGCCGACCAGGCGCATAGATAACTGGTCGGCTTCCGTTCCTCGATATCGCTGAGGAACTTCGCGGGACATTCGTTCAAACATCACGTCGCCATCGCTAGTCTGACGGAAGTCTGCGAGGCCCAGTTCTTCGACTAATGCGCCGATTAATGGTTGCATGCGGGGCCAGAACCAGGACGGGCCAAGATCAAAACCGTCCTCGGACGGGCGACCGGATGCGTCAACCGTCTGGATCCGGCCGCCGAGGCGGTCCCGGGCTTCAAAAAGGACAAAATCAATACCGGCCTTATGCAACAGACGGGCGGCATGAAGACCAGCAAGACCGGCACCAACAACGGCTACTTGAGTATCCGTCACGATCCACAGCTGGGCAGCGCCGACTGCGGTCGGTCGGTTCGGGTCGTACTGAAGTCGATGCCCGCTTCGCCCGATATTAAAATGGGTCTTCGGCCATCATTCCGGCGAGATGACAGTGACCGTCGGCGAAGACCTTGTTCTATGATCGCAAGGCTTCGCTGATGTCCATCACGCAGACCGCTGCGTGGAGCAGCGGCGCAGACTTGTACCAGACGCGCGCGCCTTCAGGCCCCATCTGGGCACGAAGTGGGTCACCGGCGGGCAGGCGCAACCAACTCCAGCGTTGCAGAATGCCGCCATCGTGCGTGACGTTCCCCGAAAGGACCAATAGCTCAAGCCCTGCGGTGTTTGCTAATACGACCTCCGCGCCAGCCTGCCAATCCTCAACCATCACGCGCTCTTCGGATCCTTCAAACAGGAGCAACGATGAGGTAACGCCCGGACGTAATCCATTCGCTTGAGCTTTGCCGGGGCTGCGGACGACGCAGTCTTGGTCGTCGCTCCGGAACTGCCAAAGCTTCACGAAAATCACGCATCCCCTCTGGCTACCGGGGGCGTGCCCCGTACCCGGAGGATTACGGACATAGGTCCCGGTCGGAAACTCCCCGGTCTCGTCCTCGAAGATGCCCTCCAACACCAGGAATTCTTCGCCGCCGGGATGGCTGTGCCGATCGAAGCGGCTGTTCGGTGCATAGCGCACGATAGAGGTCGCGCGAGCCTTTTCGTCACCGACGCGAAAAAGCATCTTGCGTTCGACGCCCTTCGCCGGACTCGAGACCCAGTCCACTGCGGCGGCGTGGACGACCGTACGAACGGATAAATCATCATTCAGGTGCATTCCACTCAGCTCCGTTCCGCCACCATCGACCGTAACCTCGGCTAGGATCATACAGTGCGATGGGTAGCCGCAGGTAAGCCGTATCAAGGTGTTTGGTCCCGGCATTTGATGGCCGATCTGCGTGCCGAACTGACTGACCTATTTAACCGCACACCTTTCGCCATCTATCGGGCGCTATCACTCTAAAGCAACATTTTTTGTCGGTAGATTTGACGGTAAAAATGACGCGACAGTCTACGAAGTCTCATAAATTCAGCTGGTTAAACTTGCAGGAGACAATTGAGTGGGAGTGAGAGGGTCCTGGAGCACTCTGCCACGGTTCGCGGTCCAACCGTAACCGCGAAAACGAGGGGGAAACTGGCAATAACTCGGTGTGCCCTGCGCGTGCGGTGAATCAACGGCGGGCCTGCCTGGAATTCTCAGGCCGGTTCGCCAATCGACAGTCAGTGAATTAGTGCAGGGGCTTCAATTCGTTGAGGGTTGACCAAAATCTCTCACCGTTCGCCTTCTTGATCCAGTACTGCGTGAACTGATTGGCCGGCGAACATAGTCCACCGACAATAACGCCTTCGCCCCGCTCACCCTGCATGCGCGCGCCGATCGCCAGCTTGAAGCAGTCCGGCGAACTGGATGCGGTCGGGACACCCGGCTTGAGCAACGATGGTTTGGCAAAGACGCCTCTACTAGTGAGTTCGAATACCGGGTCAATCGGTAGGTTTACAAACGGCCCGATCCCGTGCACCTGAAGCGTGGTCTCGACCTTCGCGTATCCGAAATGCGCCATCTTTTTTGGCACAAATCCCAAAGCACCTTGCTCCATGGGTTCCAATTCGGCCATATTGACGCGAGACCCCATTCCGAGGGCCCAACTCCCTGTCAATACGGTTATGTTCTCGTCTTCCGGGTGGGTGTGTGGCAAAACGACGTAGCCTGCGTCGTGGTGAATCCGGATGACGAAGGGTTGGCCGGGCTTGTCCATGTCGCCGACAATTTTCTCGATCCACCGCTCTGACGGAATCTTAGTCATCGGCGCGACGCCACCCTGGGTAAGTACTTGTGAGTAGGCGTCAGCCCCAGGGACTAGCAGACTCAGGCACAGAAGATTGAGCAGTGCTTTGGGCGAGATCATGGGGGTCCTCAACAATTTATGCATTCATTCATAGGCGCCTACCAGCTTTCTGAGCGAATCGATCCGGTGATTTGTCAAGGCAAGGCTAAGCAGCAATTTTGTTGCGAACTCGGCGCCGCGAAACCAGCAAGTCCGCTGAGATGTCGAAGCGATCGCGAAGTCGGCGCACCATTGTCATGCTTAAGTCGCGCTTTCCGCTCAACACCTCGCTCACGCGGCTGGCTGTGCCAAGTAATGGTACGAGATCGGCGCGTGAAAGCTCATGCTGGTCCATTAAGTAGGCGAGAAGAACTTGAAGCGTCGGCGCCGTACGTGGCCACTCCGTGCGTTCGTAAGCCTCGACCAAGCGAGCCTGGGCTACCATCCGTGCCCGATCCTGAGAATCGCTTGCTCCCATCAGCTTCTCGATAAGCCTCTTAGCGTCAGCATGGTCCGTTTCATTTTGAATCACAATCAAGGTCGTTTCCATCACGCTGTCTCCGCATCAATACCGTCATATTCCACATGCGACCCGAAAAATCGGATCATCAACACGCCATCCACGTACTGAACCAACGCAACCAGTCGAAAATCGTTGGCTTTGATATTAAAAACCACACGACCGCCTTTCAAGACGCTCGCCTTCGGGTGCGCCTTTTTCACGTCTTCCGGTGTCTTCCAGGTTGCCGCTCCCGCGATGGCCAGCCATGCGCCATATTGCGCTCGCGCAGCCTTGATTCCCCTATGACCAGCCCGTGACTTGAAATAGGCTTCGACGATATCTGTGCCGATAACGATCATGGACGTAAAGCATAACTCCGAGTTCCCGAAAATGGAACCGCGGATTCCATTTTATGGAATACTGATTGGCCGGTTCACCGCGTTATCCGGCGAGAACCGTCGAATTGACACAATTGCTTTCGGCATCTATCACCGTCTATCGTCCCCACGCGGAAAGTTTTGGCGGTAGATTTGACGGTAAATGCGACGCACCCTGAGAATAAGTCTCGTGTTGTCAGATACTTAAACGCGCCGGGGACGATTGAGTGGGAGTGAATATGTTAAATAGACTCGCTACTCAGCGGCCATATCGAGTCTCCTCAAAAGGGGCAATTGCCGAAAGGTAACGTTTAGTTACTATTCAATCATGAACATCCGGGTTGAGGAATACATCCACCCGGATGGATCGAGCTGCTACGCAGATTGGTTCAATAGTCTCGACGCACAGGCCGCGGCGAAAGTCGTCACAGCCAAGCTGCGCATGGAGCTCGGCAACCTTCCAATGTGAAGTGGTTTGCCGGTATCGGCGAAGACATCATCGACTGGAGCCCGGGATAGGGGATTTATCTTGCGAAGGACCGCGATGCAATGATCGCGCTGTTCGGAGGCGGTACCAAGCGCCGACAGCAAGCCGATATCGAACGAGCTAAAGCTCTTCACGCGGAATACAAGGCGAGGAAGGCGTCGGCCCGATCGGACGACAAATCGAAGCCATCGAAGAGGTAGGCACAATGGCACTGACGCGTGATTTCAAAAAGACGGTCGTTGCTCGGGTCGAGCGCGATCCAACGTTTGCTAAGGAGCTTCTTGATGAGGCGACGATGCTCCTCATCGGCGGAGAAGCCGAGACGGCCCGTGTGATTCTGCGCGATCTCGTCAACGCGACATTGGGATTCGAACGGCTTGCGAAGTTGACGAGCGTTCCGAGCAAGAGCCTGCATCGCATGCTTTCGCCGCGGGGCAATCCGAGCATGGATAACCTGGCGGCGATTTTCGGTGCCGTAAACAGTAATATCTCGTGCAGCACAGGCAATGCGAGACGGCGGAAGGTAGCTTGAGCGGCCAGCAAGAATACGGTAGCGCTGTTGAATCTGCCAACCCAGGTTGGCCGAGGTGCTTTTCGTTTTCTGTCGGATCGTGGCAAAGCCCGCGATCTGATCAAGACAGTTACTTCGCGATCTATCGCCCTCTATCGGTACCAACGGAAGCGGTCACTCTCAATTGACCTCGTGAAGGGAAGCAGCCTCTGTGAGCACCTCAGTTCGGCAGGTTCAACGCTAAGCAACATTAACTCGCCGCTAGATAATGACTAAACGAACCGATGTCGATGCGCCAAAAAGGAAATAATAGGGGCCCGGTACGTTGACTAGCGAACTCAACCGGAGTAGAAAAAGCAGCATCTTGATTGCATCGCTGGGGCTGGCATGACTACCAAACTCATCGTATTCGCCGCTGCACTGTTCGCTGCAACTCCGCTTTTCGCAGCAACGGGCAATAGTTCGGGAAGCTCGACTGCACGCAGCAGCGCGCCAGCTGCGTCCTATGGCGGCGGGGGCTCCGGCGGCGGACATGCAGGAGGACGCGGCGGTGCTGGGCATGCCAGCAACGGAGGATTGGGCGGGCGCGGAGCCGCAGCCCGCGCACGCGGCGCGACCCTAGCCGGCCATGGCGCCGCGCACGCGCTCAGCGTGCGCGCGACCCATTCGGTCGAGGTCAGGAACACAATGGTGGAGCACTCGACATCCAAGACCTCGGACAATAATCTCCGCCGTAACATCCGCGAACCCGTCTACGGCAACCCGTCGCATGGTGAGCAATATCGTGATTGTATCGCGACCTCCCCAAGCTCCTCGAGCTACTGGTGGTGCAGCGGCCCAACCAAGACCGCCGCAAATCGACACTAATAGTTGCTACTTTGAACGATGAGGTTCTCGGCGCCGGCCGTGCTTCTCGCCGGGATGTTGGGCAGCGCGGTGCGGCCGCTTCACGCGGCCAATATCACCGCGGCGGAGTTTGCCAACGCCGTTGACCGCCTCAACGTCATTGATCCGCAATCGCCTGAGACGCTGAACGCTCGCCTCGCCTACGCGGATTTTCTCGCGAAACTCGAGGGCGCAGACTGCAGCACTCATCTTAAGCGCGCGCAAGATCAGCTGGATGCGGCCAAAGCAAGCCCGGCGTTGGGCGTGGTGCTGCCAGCGGGGCTCGCCCGCGTTGCGGACGTGGAGTATCAATTACATGTTGCCCGGGCCGCGTGCGATGGCAGCGCAGATATGCGCGACCATGAGTTGCTCGCGGCGCTCGATTCCGCGAAGCGCGCCGTGGATCTGTATCGCGACGCCTTCGATGCCGTTGCGATGGTCACCATGCAGTTCAACACAAGCATGGCTTATCACAATCTAGGGCGTGAAGGCGCGTGCATCGCGGCGCTGCAGGCGACCATCGACTTGGATCGCGAGTACGGCTTTGCGGACGACGCCGCGGACAACTATCGACTACTCCTTCAATGGCGCGATGAAGCAGCGGGACCTGACCAGATCGCGGCGCGCATGGAGGATTTCCCACAACGCTCTGCGACGCTGACTTTCGGATGGCGCGAGATCGACGCCACAGTATCGGTGAGCACCGATGTTGTGCAATTCGCTGATGGCCAGCTCGCGCATATCCGAGGCTCCAGAACCGCTCGGCAAGAAGTACGCAAGGGCCGGGGCGGTTGGATTGTCTCTTTCCAGCCGAGCGACGGGAGTCATGACCTCGGGAACCTGCCCACCAAGGAACTGTTGGTAGAAGAAACCGCGAACTCACTCGCGCGCATGCTCACGGTCTTTCGCGATTTCCGTATCGCCCACCAAGGAGACTTCAACGAAGGCTTGGCCGATTTCAAGTTCGCCGCCCGGGTGCGGGCGGATGCCAAGGTATTGATCCACGACGCCGACTTACAGGGAGCGGCCTCAGCACCAGTATCGCGCCGCATCGGTCCTGCGACCAAAGTCGCGATGTCGACGGACGTCCTTGAAGCGCAGGTGGCAGAGGATTACAACCTCGAAGCAGGGACATGGATAGGCGCGACGCTCGAACAGGGCGTCTGGTACGACATGACGGCATCGCTCTCGTTGCCGCTCGCCCCCCTCTTCGTGCCACATAAAATGGAATTCACGTACTCGCGCTCCGTGCCCTGCGAGCCCGGCTCCGCTGATGCCAGGTGCATCGAGATCATAATGCGCGCGACGCCTGACCCGGCAACTCTCAACTCGATTCTCCACGAGCTGGGCAACAGAGTGGGACCCTCACGCCGGCAGGTGCCGCGTTTGTGGTCCATCACTTCCATGCGGCTCGTCGTGGACCCCGAGACTTTGCAGCCGTACAGCCGCGAGATGCACCGCAATGCCTATTGGTCGAACGGAGCATCCGGGCCCGATCAAGCGCTGATGATGTCTGAAAAAACCACGATTGTGAACCGGTATGCAGTCACGGCCGCCGACAAGTGAGACAACTAACCGAGTCGCTTCCTCGACCAACCCTTCCTGGCCGAAACCGGAAGAATTGGGAATGAGCGATTCGTGCCGACTACGGCCGAATTCCTTGGCGAAATGTTGATGCTAAACGAGCATTGGAATCGCGCCGAGCTCTTCCATGTTGGCTTCACTCGTGCCAAACAAGAACTGCACATTTCACTCTTTGATTGACGCAATTCGCAGAAGCCTGAAGCCTAGGAGGGTATTGGAATAGCGGTTTCACTTCGGCGGTGTATAGTCACAATAGAATTCAGGGTTTCGGTAGAGAGTTGGGGAATTTTACCCAACTTGTTACCGGAATTTCGGCGGGGATTACCGGAATTTCTTTGCGTCGACAACAGTCGTGAATCTGCTGGCGGATCTCCTGATTCCATGCATCTCCGCCCCGCAACTCGCTCTGGTCGAACCAGACTTCGATACCGGCAGCCCGGAGCACCTCGCGAATGCGCCGTGCCGCCTCCGCGTCCTGTGAGGCGTAACCTAGAAAGACCGCCTTGCTCGACTCATCACGGGCTCCCTTGATTAGTTTTTGTCAGCCGGACCCCAAGGATGCGGGAGGCATGACCTCAGTGCAACGCTCGCCGACCCGTGCCCTACAGCTGTCTGCTTTCCAACCTTTGGACGGCCGCTACCGAGAGGCACGGAGGACCGCCATGGCACTACAGAGACACTCGACCCGACCAATATTCGCAGCGCGATCAGACTTCCCACTGCGCTGCGTGTGAACCTTTCGCGATCTATCGGCGACTATCGCCCTCAAGCAACATTTGTTGACAGTAGAACTGACGGTAAAAGTTCCGAGATGAATCAGAAAGGCTCATATAGTCACGCATTTACACGTGCTGGAGACAATTGAGTGGGAGTGACGGGGTCTATCGCGGACTATCACGCCAAGATACCAAGGCGAGTGCCAGGTAGTCGGAGTGTGCGCCTCGGCGGTTTGTGCTAGTTTTGTCGGATGGACAAAAGAATCACTCGGTACAGCAGCCTGAAGGCGATGAAGTCTGACGAATATCGTTCCTGGCAACGTCTAACGGGAAGCGAGCGGATTCGCGCTGTAATGGACCTCAACCTTGACCTTTATGCGATGAAAGGACAAGCCACGGATGCACCAAGACTTCAAAGAACTGTTATCTGCTTTCAACGCCGGACAAGTTAGATACCTGATTGTTCGCGGATACGCGGTTTCGTTTCATGCGCAGCCGCGTGCGACAAAAGATCTGGATATTTTGATTGGCGCAGACGCTGAAAACAGCAAAGCCGTGTTTGCGGCGCTGGCGAAGTTCGGAGCACCGATTGAAGGATTGAGCGCCAAGGATTTTGCCGAGCCCGATAACTTCTTTCGAATAGGCACGCCACCGGTGATGGTCGACATCATGCCGAAGATTATCGGTGTTGAATTTGAGGAAGCATGGAAACGGCGTGTAGATGTTCGGATAGATAATGATTTGTCCGTTCCATTTATCTCCCGGGAGGACCTTCTGGTTGCGAAGCTTTCGGCGGGCCGAGCACAGGATTTGATTGATGTCGATGCTTTGCGCGAAAGCGACCAGAGCCAATATATCGAAGAGCAGCAACGTCCCGTTTCTCCCGTTACTGAAGCTCGAAGCGAGCTTGATCGAATCAAGAAAGAAGAGCGCGAGGAATGGTTGACACAGCGAGAGCAAAAGGGTGCGTCTCCGACCCTTGAGGAGATTCGAGCGAAGGGCTGCGAAGACTGGTTGAAGTTGCGACAGCAGCGTACCCAGGAGAGTTCTCGGGATCCCCAACACCGCTCTGCCGAGAGGGATCAAGAAACAAAGCCCAAGGATTCGAGTGCTGATGGAACCTGTTTCGGCCAGAAGGTCGGCCCTGTTTGGGGCTCTTCGGTGTACGTGAAGCACGCCAATGCTTGGAAATGGACCTTCGGCATCAATGTGCCGGCACTTCGGGAAGGCGTCTAGAGTCTGTGGTCGCTGGACATTTATTTGAGGGTTGCCAGAGGGCGTGTTCTGGTCATTCGGCATATTCGGCGAAGGCAACATTCAGTCGATGAGCCAATGACCAAAGACTCTTATCAAGTGTCCATAAACACGCACCAAGGGTCAGCAAAACGGAGGTAAGCAACGACACATCAACCGCTCCGCAGCCCGCGTCCTGAAGTTCTTGCCGCTCGATCAGTGTCATCGTTTCGTCGATCGTCGCGACATTTGAAGAACGCAGCTGCCTGAGGTCCCTCAATGTTCGGTCGCGCGGCGACGGTGGAGTTCCGCAGGCAATATCTACGACGATTAGCGGATGGCACAGCACTTGATCTGCGAGTAACAGGGATTGCAAGACTTGATTTGGCTTGCGGAAGTGCGCGACCCACACGGAGGAGTCGACTCACACGAGATTCAACGGCGTGTGCCTTATTGGAGTTTACGGCGCGGAACCGCTTTCATCCGAGGCGCTTTGCCGCCCAGGGCGGACAACCGCTTACCCGCCTGAACGCGGACGAATACTTTCATTGCTTCCCGAAACACATCGGCCTTGTACATCTCCGGGTCCGCGACTTCCAGAGCCCGCTGATACAGATCATCATCGATGGTGACGGTAGTTCTCATTGACTTTCTCTGCTTCTGGATCAGTCAATTGCTTCATAAGACGGTTGAACCCGTCTCCAGCAAGGACTTGAGATTCGAAACGATTCTTGGCCAGCCCGCGGATACCGCCGCTATGAACTTCGAGGGTTCACGCTCGATAGTGTGTGTAATGGATAGCTTGACCGCTGTTCCGCTGGGTTCCAGTTCCATCGTGCAGCGCGAATCCCCCTCAGCCTTGAGGTCGAGATTCTTCTCATGCCGCCAGCGGATTACCAATCGTCGTGGAGGCTCGGACTCGACGACCTCGCCCGCATCGGTGATCTGGCCTTCGCCGGATACCATCTTCCAGGAAGAGCCTGGTGTCCATTCGCTTTCGCAGTGCATGCCAAACCAGTAACGTTTCATGAACTCGGTGTCTTCGGTCAACGCAGACCACAGTTTTTCCGAAGTAGTGCGTATGAAGGTCACGTAGACGAAATTCGATCTAGCCATGGGCTTTCTCCAGTCGTAGTTTCAAATCCGAAAGCGCCCTGAGGCGCGCCTTTTCAAACTTGGCGATCCAGCGCTCGCACACTTCTTGGAGCGGAACTGGATTGAGGAAGTGCAGTTTCTCCCGGCCGTTCCTCACCGTGGCGACCAAATTCGCAGCCTCTAGCAGGTCAAGGTGCTGCGTTACACCCTGCCGTGTCATATCCAGGTGTTCACACAACTCATTGAGCGTGCGGCCATCGTGTTCATGCAGCAGGTCCAGCAGCTTGCGCCGGCTGGAATCGGCCAAAGCCTTGAAGAGCAAATCAGGGTCATATCGATTCGTCACCGGTCAATCACGCAAGTGTTTACTTGCCTATATAATAGGCAAGGTAATGCTTGCCTGTCAAGTCTTACTTTTCTTCGTAGTCCGTCCTCCTCTCCGATGGCTGATTTATAGGCGTTGAAGGCAGTCCCCGTCACGCAAATGGGTGCGTCTGCGCCAACAGATAATGGAAATAGGCCGGATCCAACGGATTCAGTGTCATGGCTCGCTCGACGAGCGCCAGTCCCTCTTCCTCATTGCCGGCAAAAATCGCGGTCAGGCTCGCCATCAAACTCTGATGAACAGGGGGCGTTGAGGATCCGTCACGATAAACGCCTGTGAATAACCTTCAGACGCAGCTGGGCTGTCTTCGGGTTGATCGGCGTGAGTCTCATGTGGCTTTCAATTGTTGAAATCGCGTCAATTGAAGGCGTCGAACGCCACATCAAAACGCTCGGTCAGAATGCCAAGGTAATGGTCGATGGTCCAAATCACGGTATCCGGACTCAGCATAGTGGATGCAAGCAACGCCATATCGACTGCCCCACAACCCGAGTCCTGCAGTTGTGCTTTCTCGATCAGTGCGAGCGTTTCATCCGTCGTTGCGACCGTCGAGGACCGCAGCTGCTTTAAATCCGCCAACGTGCGCCTTCGGGGTGACGGCGGTGTGCCGCAAGCGATTTCAATTACGATCAGGGGATGACAGCGGACCCGGTCGGCAACCAACAGAGATTGCAGGACTAGGTTTTGCTTGCGGAAGTGCGCAAGCCAAACGGAGGAGTCCACAAGCACAAGACTCAACGCCGTGTATCGGACTGGGATCGTCGGCGCGAAATCGCTTTCATCCGCTGTGCTTTGCCGCCCAGAGCGGACAAACGTTTGCCTGTCTGAACGCGGACGAACACTTTCATCGCTTCGCGAAACACGTCGGTCTTATCCATCTCGGGATCTGCAACTTCCAGTGCTTGCTGATACAGCTCATCGTCGATGGTGACGGTAGTTCTCACCGGGGCTACTCCTTAGCATCAATTATGATGTATTTTAGCATCATTAGGCGCACCCGTGGCGCGGGATTTCTGATGCGAACGTGACTATTGTGAATATACCCAATCCTTTTCACTTCGCTATCAAGATCATCGTCACAACTCTCTTTACCAACGTCATTGGCTTTGGTTTCTATCGCATCCGCAGATCGGGCGGGCGACAATCTCAACCGGAGAGACCCTCCATGGAACCTCGCAAGCTGAACGATATCGCCACTAAGTACACGGCCGCTCAGGGTTCCATGACTGCATTTCTGGATTCGATCATAAGTATGAACAGACTCACGATTGTCGATGAACGCATCTCCTATTATTGGACTCTGGCGGGGACGAACACCGGTCCTGGCAGAACCGGAAAACTCGTGCATATCAGCGGTTACGAGGAATGGCGATTTGGCGGCGATTGTCTAATTGCCGAATCCAAGGGTCATTTCGACGTAGAGAATTACGAGCGTCAGCTGAAAGCCGTCGCTACCAGCTAATGTGGAGGCCATAAAAATCGCCGGCGTACGGATGCGGTATAATCAGGCTAATATCTAATATCTTTATATAGCTCTAACGTGAAAGGACACTTCTATGTCGCTTCGAATCAACGACACGGCGCCGAACTTTAAGGCGCAAACGACCCATGGGCCCATCGATTTTCACCAATGGATTGGCGACAAGTGGGCGATTTTGTTTTCCCACCCGAAGGACTTCACGCCGGTATGCACGACCGAGTTGGGGTACATGGCCAAGATCGAGCCGGAATTCACCAAGCGCAACGCCAAGTTGATTGGCCTGTCCATCGACCCGGTGGAAAGCCACAACGGTTGGGTCAAGGATATCGAAGAGACGCAAGGCGTCGCCGTCAAGTACCCCATGATCGCCGATACCGATCTGGCGGTTGCCAAGCTCTACAACATGCTGCCCGCTGAAGAGTCGGGCGCCGCGGGCCGCACGGCGGCAACCAACGCAACTGTTCGTTCGGTGTTCATCATTGGTCCGGATAAGAAGATCAAGCTGATGTTGACCTATCCGATGACGACCGGGCGTAATTTCGACGAGATCCTGCGTGCCCTCGATTCAATTCAATTGACCGCGAAGCACAAGGTCGCGACGCCGGCGAATTGGAAGCAGGGCGAAGATGTTATTATCTCAGGATCGGTATCCGATGAGGATGCCAAGAAGATCTATCCGGCCGGTTGGAAGGCCCCCAAGCCGTATTTGCGCATCGTCAAGCAGCCGCACTGATTGGACGGATTAGGATGATCAGACCGATCAGGGAATGAGAGTCAGTAACCGCGCGCGGCCCCTGTGAGCAGTTCTCGGCGCGGTACTCTGGAAACGCCGCAAGATCGACTGCAACACGGCGGCGCGATTAATCTTTGGGGCACGCGCTGCGGCAGCAGGGTGACGCGCTTTGCGCGCGCGAGCTTGCAAAGCTCGCTCACCCCTGAGCGGGTTGATAAGATGCGTTTGATTGTCACCGACATAGCGTGCCTGCGGCTAACCGATTATTCCGCCAGATTGACCCCCGAACCGTCCATCTCTTTCGGCATGTCTTTGAATTTAGACTTGCTGTCCCGGGTGGACAATACGGTTTCCTGATAGCGCACATGGACACCCGGCTCGAACGTCATCGTCGGCAGCATGGCGGCGTAGATGTCCACTATCGATTCAGTTTCGATGGTTACGATTCTACAAATCGGTCCATTTTTTTCGAAATTCAGGCTTTCGTGCTCTTGGTTACCTCAGTGACCGCGCCGCCGATACTGTCGAATTTTTGGGTTATTTTGCCAGCGATGAGACGCCGACCTATTTTCCCGGTTCGGCATTCTTTGCCGGCAGTGTGTGCCTCGCGTTGGCGGCGGCGGTATTTGCCCGGGCCCGAAACCGGCCGCAGGCAGCGAGTCGAGGCGGCTCTTACCATCAGCTTTCGCGTGGTGCCGGGGTCTCCTTGGCAGCCACTCCCGGATCGATGCCAAAGCGTGCCATTCGGCTGAGCAACTCGGGTGGAATCTCCGTTGCGCGACCGGTGTCGCCTGAAATGAATACCAGTACCTGTTTTACAGCCATACGCAATTCGCCATGGTGGGATGCTTCGATGCGAATTTCGCAAGATGTCCGACCGGTGTTCAGGGTCCAGAGGTTAAACGTCAGTCGATCTCCAAAACGCGTCGGCTTGGGAAAATTAACTGTGAAATGCACCGACGGAGTCAGAATCTGTTTATGGTGAAACAATCCCGGCGCGCTTGCGGCGAGTCCATCTTCGAACCAATCTTCGACGAAATCGCTGATCATCTCGAAATAGCGCGGATAAAACACCCAGCCGGCGGCATCGCAATGGCCGAATCGCACCAGAATCTCACGCTGAAATGCCGCCATTGATC
>JBEPVT010000054.1:0-29816 GCA_041690895.1 Gammaproteobacteria bacterium | reverse complement strand
CGGCGACCGGCGCGCTGACCTACGCGAACGCGGGCCACGATCTGCCCTTCGTGCAATTCCAGATTCATGCCTTCCAATACCAGCAACTCCGCTCCGTCCGGTTTCGGAAACGCCTTGCGCACGTCGCTGCATTGCAGAAGTGGAGAATCATTCATACAAAAACCCTATTAAGTTAGCCGGTACTTGCGCTCGGCGTAGTAATACAGGGGGCGCCAGAATAGTCGATTGATCACGACCACGAACAGGCTCATGGTGCCTATCCCTAGCACAATCTTGTGAAAGTCTCCCGCCGTCGTTGCTTCGGCAATGTATGAGCCCAAGCCACGCGCCTCGATTTGAGTATTCCCCCAGTTTGCTAATTCCGCGACGATGGCGGCGTTCCAAGATCCGCCTGAAGCGGTAATGGCGCCCGTTACATAGAACGGCAGCACCGCCGGCAGGGCGACCTTGCGCCACCAAAGCCAACCGCGGATGCGAAAATTCGCCGCCACATAGCGCATCTCCGCGGGTATCGAAGATGCGCCCGCGATGACATTAAATAGAATGTACCACTGCGTTCCAAGAATCATCAGCGGACTCAAATAAATATCGGGATTCAGTTTCCATCGGACGATTCCGAACACCGCGATGGGAAATAGCAGATTCGCTGGAAATGCCGCCATGAATTGCGCGATGGGCTGCACGATTTGCGTGGCGCGCGGCCGCATGCCCACCCACACGCCGATCGGAACCCATATCAAGCTGGCGAGTGCGATCAAAATGAATACCCGCAGCATCGTGATGGTCGCCAAGCCGCTTACTTGCAGCGCTTCGCGCAGAGACGTGTTTTTAATGAGTACCACGACGATGTGCCAAAGTCCCAGCACCACGGCCGCGACGATCAGCGAGACCCACCACAGATCGTGCGAACGCTTGGGCTTGTCCGATACCGGGCGGATGGGCTCATCATCACGGCGCTTGATGGCGCGACTGGTCAACATGACGGTGGAGCGGAAGAACAGTGTCGCCGCCTGTATGAGCCGGGAGCGGCGCATCATGGTTAGGGCCCAGGAATCCGGCACCCGCGCTCCGGGCTCCTGCTCCACGCGAAAGCGGTCCACCCACGCAACCAGCGGTCGAAATATCAGCTGATCGTACAAGAGAATCACGATCAACATGGTCGCGATCGCCCAGCCGATCGCCGCAAGATTTTTCTGTTGTATGGCGAGTGCAATGTAGGAACCCACGCCGGGCAGCGCCACCGTGGTATGACCGACGCTGATCGACTCCGAGGCCACCACGAAGAACCAGCCGCCGGACATCGACATCATCATGTTCCAAATGAGCGCCGGCATTGCGAAGGGAACTTCGAGCTGCCAGAAACGCATCCAAGGCGACAGGCGGAACGATTCAGCGGCCTCGGCCAGCTCGATCGGAACGGTGCGCAGGGACTGATAAAAACTAAACGCCATGTTCCAGGCTTGACTGGTGAAAATGGCGAAAATGGCCGCGAACTCGGCCCCCAATACTCGTCCGGGCGCCAGCGACATGAAGAACACGACTGTAATCGAAATAAAACCAAGGATAGGCACCGATTGCAGGATGTCCAGAATCGGCACCAACAGCTTGCCCGCGCGCTCGCTTTTCGCCGCCCAGGTTGCATACGTGAGTGTGAACAGCAACGACAGCGCGAGGGCCGCAAACATGCGGAACGTGGTGCGCGCCGCGTATTCCGGCAAATGCCAGGGATCGAGCGAGATCGGCGATAACTGCAGCTGATTCAGCGGCGCGAACAGGCCGCGCGAGGTCTCGCCCAAGAACACTACCAGGCCAATCACCACAATGAATGCCAGCACGACCCATCGAGTGGCCACATCGCGCAGAAACAGATAAGGCTCGAAGCGCTTCATAAGCGCATTCTCTCAGGACAGACAACGAAGTAGCTAGTAGGGTACGTGGTTTGGCTTGCAGATTAATTGCGTATTTGAAGAGTTCAAGTCATGGCACAAAGCTTCACCGCGGATTCGCCGATCGTTCCAGTCGCGCAGACGAGTTTTAATTTGTTGGGGGCACTTAGCTTCTCGCACTTCCTCAACGACATGATGCAGTCGCTGATCGTCGCGATCTACCCCTTGCTCAAGGGTGAATTCCAGTTGAGTTTCGTGCAAATAGGCACGATCACGCTGACCTTCCAGGCTTGCGCATCCCTGCTGCAACCCATCATCGGCATTTACACCGACAAGCATCCGAAGCCGTATTCGCTGAGCGCGGGCATGTGCTTCACGTTGATGGGCATGCTGACATTGGCCTTCGCGACAAATTACGCCAGCGTGCTGGCCGCAGCGGCATCGATTGGCGCCGGCTCCGCGATTTTTCATCCGGAGTCATCGCGCATTGCACGCCTGGCCTCCGGCGGCCGCCATGGCTTGGCGCAATCGATATTTCAGGTCGGCGGCAACGCCGGAAGTGCCATGGGGCCATTGCTGGCAGCGTGGATCATCATTCCCCACGGGCAACCCAGTCTCGCCTGGTTTGCGATCGCCGCCGTAGTCGCGATTGCGGTGCTCGCGCGAGTGGGCGCCTGGTACAAGCGCCAGCACATTGATCGGCCCAAGCCTGCGCACACCGCGGCCGTGCATCGTCCGGTATCGCCGGCGAGGGTGCGTTGGTCCATTGCGGTCCTGGTCGTATTGATCTTTTCCAAATATTTCTATGTGGCCAGCATCACGAGCTACTTCAGCTTTTATTTGATCGACAAGTTTCACATCTCGGTGCGCTCTGCGCAGATCCATCTCTTTGTGTTTCTGCTCGCGATGGCGCTCGGCACGCTTTTCGGTGGACCGTTGGGCGATCGCATTGGGCGCAAACGCGTGATCTGGGTGTCGATCTTGGGCATTGCGCCTTTTACTTTGATCCTTCCCTATGTTGATTTAATGTGGGTTGGAATTCTTACTTTCGTAATCGGCTTGATCCTGTCATCGGCCTTCTCGGCGATCGTGGTATTCGCGCAAGAATTAATGCCCGGCAATGTGGGAGCCGTCTCGGGACTGTTTTTCGGTTTTGCCTTTGGCATCGGCGGCATCGGCGCAGCCGTATTGGGCGGGCTAGCAGATCAACACGGCATCGAATATGTGTACCGAATCTGCGCCTATCTGCCGCTGCTCGGAATGGTTGCGGCATTTTTGCCCCAAATAGAACACGGAAAACATTGACTCAGCAGCTCCTGTTAGCCATTGGCTGCGGCATCCGTGCACTGAAAAACGCTGTGCCGAATTTCCTTGGAGCCTGATTCCTGCGTCAGTCAAGCCGCATTGGCCACAACCGCGGCGCTGCGATTCGCGACAGCGCGACAGCGCGACAGCGCGTGGCAGGACACTGAAGTCACGAAAACGCCTGAATCCCAGTTTGCGCTCTGCCTAAGATCAACGCGTGAATATCATGCGTGCCTTCATAGGTGTTAACGACTTCCAGATTCACCACATGACGAATCACGCCGTACTCATCGGAGATGCCATTGCCGCCGAGCATGTCGCGTGCCATGCGCGCGACCTCCAACGACTTGCCGCAGGAGTTACGTTTCATGATGGAAGTGATCTCCACCGACGCGGTGCCGTCGTCCTTCATGCGGCCCAGGCGTAGGCAGCCTTGTAGAGCGAGCGTGATCTCCGTTTGCATGTCGACGAGCTTTTTCTGAATGAGTTGATTCGCTGCCAGCGGCCGGCCGAATTGCTTGCGATCAAGCACGTATTGCCGCGCGGTGTGCCAGCAACTCTCAGCGGCTCCGAGCGCGCCCCAGGCAATGCCATAGCGCGCAGAGTCGAGACAAGTAAACGGACCTTTAAGGCCCTTGACGGCTGGAAGCATGTTCTCCTCCGGGACCAACACCTCGTCCAGGAGAATCTGTCCGGTCGTCGATGCCCGCAGGCCAACCTTGCCGTGAAGGACCGGCGTCGTGAGTCCCTGCCACCCTTTCTCGAGTATGAATCCCCGAATCGCCTCGTCATCAGTCTTCGCCCACACCACAAAAACATCCGCGATCGGGCTGTTGGTAATCCAGGTCTTCGCGCCCGACAAACGATAGCCGCCGGCGGCCTTGCGCGCGCGCGTAATCATGCTGCCGGGATCGGAGCCGTGATCAGGCTCGGTCAAACCGAAGCAGCCGATGGTCTCACCGCGTGCCAGCGAAGGCAGATATTTCTGCTTTTGCTCTTCGGTGCCGAATTGAAAAATCGGCAGCATGACCAAGGAGGACTGAACGCTCATCATCGAGCGGAAACCGGAGTCGATTCGCTCGACCTCGCGCGCAATGAGGCCGTAGCTGACATAGTTCATACCACCGCCGCCATAGGCTTCGGGAATGGTGGCGCCCAGCAGGCCCACCGCGCCCATTTCTTTGAATATCTCAGGGTCAGTGTGTTCGCGCCGAAAAGCCTCGAGCACGCGCGGTGCCAGCTGGCCCTGCGCATAGTCGCGCGCCGCGTCGCGAATCATTTTTTCTTCGTCCGTCAGCTGCGCGTCGAGCAACAGCGGATCATCCCAATGAAAGTGTTCGCGTGGCATGC
This sequence comes from Gammaproteobacteria bacterium, assembly GCA_041690895.1. Taxonomy (GTDB): domain Bacteria; phylum Pseudomonadota; class Gammaproteobacteria; order Steroidobacterales; family Steroidobacteraceae; genus Bog-1198. The sequence goes on along the minus strand of JBEPVT010000054.1, from coordinate 25,275 downwards.
CTTTTAGAACCTTGATTTTCTCGTCCCGCAAAGGATCGCATACTATCCGCAGCTCAGCATCCCCAACCTCTCCATATGACAAATATCTCGCCTTGCGCGCAGCAACACGGGGGACGCGCGCAAGGCCTGTCGGCGACATCCTACAGCGGCAAAGTATGCGCTCGCTGGTCCTCGGTCGATGTTGACCTACATTGCCATAGCCAGTCTGGTTTTATTGTGGTCGCGTGATTAACACCTAGGAGTTATCAATGTCGAATACCAACCAAAGTTCCGATAAGAATCAGGGTCAGCCAGGGAAGAACCCTAGCCAAGGCCAGCAAAACCAAGGCAGCAAGCCGGGCCAAGGTGGTCAGCAGAATCAAGGTCATGGCGGCAGCGGACAACAAACCGGCGGCAGCCAAGACCGTGATCGCAGCAAGAGCGGCGATAAGACCAACACGACCCGCAAAGAAATCTAGATCAAATTTGAGGGCTTTTCTCAGGCGGGCTGACGCTCAGCCCGCCTGAGAGGGGGCGCCGATGGAAGTAAGAAAAATAAGATCGCGGGTGACAGCGGGGCGGCTGTTACTGGCATTTGCAATCGGCTTATTACTCTACTTCGCGCATATCGCATTTATTCCGGTGGCCTTATCGCTGTTGATTTTTCTGGTGCTGTCCGGTCCCGTTGAAGCCCTTTACGCCCGCGGCGTGGCGCGCAGCGTTAGTGCAGCTATTATTGTGGCCGCCATCGTCGGCGTCATGGTGGCGCTGGTTAACTTTATGTCGGAGCCAGCGCAGAAATGGTTCGCGGCTGCGCCGCATACCGTGAGGCTGATTGAGCGGAAAATCAGGCCATTCGAACATTTCATGGCGCGTGTCGGGGAGTTGCGGAATTCGGCAGGCAACCTCGGCGCCGAACCACAGCCTGCCCAGGTAACTTCGGTACCGGCGCCTGCGCCCGCGCCTCAGGACAGCGGTCCTGCTACGCTGCTGGATGGCGCACGTACGGTGGTTCTGTCGTGCGTAACGATTGTCATCCTTACCATTTTCTTGCTCTCGGGCGGACCCCCGATGCTGGCAAGAATGACCGCCGCATTCGCCAGCGACTTAAAGTCCGTCCATATTCTGTCCGTGATCGAAAAAGTGCGCAGCGAGGTCGGACGATTTTATGCAACGACCGCGTTCATCAATGTCGGCCTCGGCCTCGTAACCGGATTCGTCATGATGTTGTGCGGCATGCCCAATCCGTTTCTGTGGGGCTTCATGGCAGCGGTTCTCAATTTCATTCCTTATGCCGGCGCTACCACGACTTTAATCGTGTTGACGGCCGTGGCAATCATTTCCTTCGATGGCGTAGGCCACGCCATCACCGTGGCCGGTGCCTACCTCGCAATTGCCACAATCGAAGGACAATTCGTGCAGCCGCTTCTGGTGGGTCGCAGGCTGCAATTGAACCCGATGTTGGTGTTTCTGGCATTGTGGTTCGGTGGTTGCTTCTGGGGCATTGCGGGTATCATCCTGGCGACCCCCACGCTCGCGGCCCTCAAGGTGGTTGCCAGCAATGCGGCCGCCGGACAGCAACTACTGGATTTCTTGAGTCCTCATGAAGCGGGCAGGCGCGGCAAGGACGCGATGGACCAGGATATTTCCCTAGCCGCTGCGCTCCGTCAGCGCGGCCCGCTGCCCCCTAATGAAGGATCGCAGCGCATGGCCTGACAGCGCTTAGCCCTGATAAGCGACCTCCGCCAAGTGTCATCGCGTCCGCAGTGTCATAGAATGACAGGGTGAACGCAATCATTCTCGAATCCGATGGATACATGAGCGGCTTCGGCAACGAATTCGCCACCGAAGCTGTGGCACGCGCTCTGCCGCAGGGGCGCAACTCCCCGCAACGCTGTCCTTTCGGATTGTATGCAGAGCAATTCTCGGGCACCACCTTCACCGCTCCCCGATCCGCCAACCGACGCTCTTGGCTGTATCGCATTCGTCCCGCGCTCACTCATCAGGCGTTCGAACGCTTCGAGCATGCGCTGCTCGACAACAGCGACAGCGAAACAAGCGCGACGCCGAACCAGCTGCGGTGGGACCCCCTGGGGATGCCGACCGCGCCTACCGATTTCATTGAGGGTCTGGTTCCCATGGCCGGCAATGGCTCGCGGGGGTCGCACTCGGGCTGCGCGATATATTTATTCGCCGCCAATCGGCCGATGCGGCGGCGATTTTTTTACGACGCTGACGGCGAGTTGCTGATCGTCCCGCAGGAAGGCACGCTGCTGCTGGACACGGAACTCGGGCGCGTGCGTCTCGAGCCGCAAGAGATTGCGGTCATTCCACGCGGCCTGCGCTTTCGCGTGGATCTTGCGAACGGCGCAGCACGCGGCTATGTCTGCGAGAATTTCGGGGAGCTATTCAAGCTACCGGATTTGGGACCCATCGGCTCCAATGGACTCGCCAACGCGCGGGATTTTCTGACCCCGGTTGCTCGTTTCGAGGACATCGAAGCAGATTGCGAGCTGATCGGAAAATTCGACGGCCGTTTGTGGACCGCAAGGATGGATCATTCGCCGCTGGATGTGGTCGCATGGCATGGCAACTACGTGCCATACAAGTACGATCTACGGCGCTTCAACACCATGGGATCAACCTCTTACGACCATCCGGATCCGTCGATTTTTCTGGTGCTGCACTCGCCGAGCGACACCGCCGGTACCAGCAACATCGACTTCGTCGTTTTTCCACCTCGCTGGCTGGCGATGGAGAATACATTTCGGCCGCCTTGGTTTCACCGCAACGTTGCGAATGAATTCATGGGACTCATTTGCGGCGTCTACGATGCAAAGAGCGAGGGCTTCGTCCCCGGCGGATCCTCATTGCACAACTGCATGAGCGGACATGGGGCCGATGCTGCCACATTCGACAAAGCGATCGCGGCCGACACGTCGGTTCCCGCTCGCATCGCTGACACCATGGCGTTCATGTTCGAATCTCGAAGCGTGCTCAAACCGGCTCGGAACGCCCTGCGAGGGACTCCGCGCTTGCAGGCTGATTATCTTAGCCACTGGCTGGGACTAAAGAAGCACTTCGATCCGACCAAGCCGTGACAATGCAGTCCTGGGATACGACGCACGATCCTAAGATTCGCAGCTGGCTGACAGCCGCGAATCTCAAGGGCTGTGCATTCCCAATCCAGAATCTGCCTTTCGGCGTGTTTCGGCGCGCCCGTTCCGTGCAAAGCTTTCGCGGCGGCGTCGCGATTGGCGATCAGATTATCGATCTGCGCGCGCTCGCTGATGCGCAAGTGTTCACCGGCGATGCCGCTGAAGGCGTCGCTGCAGGCAGTCTCGAGTCACTGAATTCGCTGATGCAGCTTGGTCCTCGTGTGTGGCGCGCGCTGCGCCACGCCCTGTTCGACGCCATGGCGCATGGATCCGTGCATGAAGCCTCAATGAGACTGTGCCTGGTTCCGCAAAGCGAAGCAGAATTCTCGCTGCCGGCGCAGATTGGCGATTACACCGATTTCTACATTTCCATTCATCATGCAACCGCCATCGGCCGCCTGTTTCGGCCAGACAACCCGCTGCTGCCAAACTACAAGTGGATCCCTATCGGCTATCACGGCCGCAGTTCATCCATCGGCGTGTCGGGACAGAATTTCCGTCGGCCCCAAGGGCAGCGGTCTTCGGGCACCGGCAATCCCACAGTCGGCCCCAGCACCCGCTTGGATTACGAGCTCGAGATGGGCATTTTCATTGGCGGCGGTAACGCGCTTGGTGAACCCATTCCGATCACCGACGCAGAGAATCACATTTTCGGGCTGTGCCTGCTCAACGATTGGTCCGCGCGGGATTTACAGGGCTGGGAGTACCAGCCTCTGGGACCTTTTCTGGCGAAAAATTTCGCAACCACTATTTCGCCCTGGGTAGTGAGCTTACAGGCCCTCGCACCCTTTCGCGTCCCGTTTGCGCGGCCCGAGTCGGATCCGCAACCTTTGCCTTATTTGGATTCGCAACAAAACCGTGCAGCCGGCGCAATCGACATTCGGCTTGAAGCATTCCTGCAGACCGCAAAGATGCGCGAACGCGGTGAGCCGCCGCAACGGCTATCGCAAACCAGCTTTCAGCACGCCTATTGGACCATCTCGCAACTCGTCGCCCATCACACCATCAACGGCTGCAATCTGCGCCCCGGAGACTTGTTCGGCAGCGGCACGCAGTCAGGGCCGACCCCGGCTGAGGCAGGCTCGTTGCTGGAACTCAGCAAGGGCGGTACCCAATCATTGCCGATCGGCGCCGATGAGCATCGAGTCTTTCTGGAAGATGGAGATGCGGTAGTTTTCCGCGGCTGGTGCGAACGGCCAGACTGCGTCTCCATTGGATTTGGTGATCTTTATGGTTGTGTGCTGCCGGTGAGCGGCTAAGCGCACCCGGAACTTTGCGCTCTGACGTAATTATCAGCGTTGTTCCTACAGACCAAAACAACTCAAACTTTATAATCGCGGCATGGGCCTTATTTCTTTGGTGAACGCCATGAATACCGCGATTGTTCTCTTATTGTTGCTGTGGCTGTGCCTATTGGTGGCGTGGGGGCTGATCAATGTCGTGCACCATTTAACGGAAAAAACCGTGCACGACGAACCGGCGTTTCGTGAGCCGGGTCCGATATTCCACGACCACGGCGTCGTGCAGCAGGGTGCTAGATCTCAATTTGCCTGGCAATCTCGATCGCATTGGAAGGCTCCAGATTGAACCGGTCGACGATCTTGACCGAATTGCGATAGAGAAACGCAAACAACGCCAAACGCCAGCCCCGAAGGCTGGCGTTTTCTCGTTTGGAAACCACCAAATCGCGCGTACCGACAAAGGTCGCTTTGTCGAAATTGACGCTCTCAGGAAGACCGCGAGTCTTCAAAAGCGCCTGCCGCAAATCTGGGATTTCAAGAAAGCCGAAACGCGCAACGAGATGCCACAACCCTTCGCCCACGTTGTCAACGACGGTACACGTGGGACCGGCGATGCGTGGAGTGGTCTCGAACACAACGCTCAAAGCGATCGCGTTGTGCGGCAGAACTCCCACAAAATGTGCATGATCCATGATGAGCCGCGAGACTTTCTGTGCGCTGCGAGTCAAGAACACCGTCGTTCCTTCGACGCGTGGGATCGCCCCAGTTCGAAGATCCGATAAGAATTTTTCGGCCGACTGCGGCGCCTGCACCAGGGTTTTGCGGATAGCCTCGATGCCGGCCCGCCAGGTAATCATAATCACGAATAAGATGGCAGCGAACGTCAGCGGCAACCAACCACCCTCGGCAATCTTCAAGAGATTCGCCGTAAAGAAACTCGTATCGACCACGAGAAAAACACCGACGACCGCAGCGGCCACAATCGCCGGCCATTTCCACACGTCGTGCATGGCGCGATACAAGAGAAAAGTCGTGAGCAACATGGTGGTCGATACGGCTGTGCCGTAGGCACCGGCAAGTCGATCGGATGCACCAAATGCGACGGTGGTAGCAATGGTTGCCACCATCAGCAGCCAATTGACCACCGGAATGTAGATCTGTCCGTATATGCGGTCCGAGGTTTGGCGGATCGCCACCCCCGGTAGCCAACCTAGCTGCATCGCTTGCCGCGTCATGGAAAAGGAACCTGTAATAATGGCCTGGCTGGCGATGATGGTGGCGATCGTCGCCAGCACCACCAGAGGATAGACAGACCACGCGGGCGCGATTTGAAAAAATGGATTGCCCATTACCGTGCCTTTGTCGAGCAAAAAGGCCGTTTGTCCCGCATAGCTCAGCAGCAGCGCCGGCAACACCACGATGTACCACGAGCAGCGGATTGGACCCTTGCCGAAATGCCCCATGTCGGCGTAAAGCGCCTCGCCGCCGGTGATGCACAAGAACACGCCGCCCAATACCAAAAATCCGACGCGGCCCGAATCGATCATGAAGCGGACGGCGTAGCGCGGATCCACCGCCGCGATCACTGCAGGGCGCTTCAGGATCGAAGCAACTCCCAGCGCGGCGATGACCAGAAACCAAAGCATCATGACCGGTCCGAACGCGCGGCCGATTTTTTCCGTACCAAAGCGCTGCGCGGAGAAAAGCAGCAGAAGGATAACGACCGCCATGGGCATCACGTAAGGCTTTAAGGTATCGGTGACGACGTTGACGCCTTCCAGCGCGCTCAGCACGGAGATCGCCGGCGTGATGACGCCGTCGCCGTAGATCAATGCCGCACCGAGCAGTCCCATGCCGGTCAACAGTCGCATCCCAGGCGTAAAGCCGTTGGCGCCGATCAGGGTCATCAATGCCAATATCCCACCCTCGCCGCGATTGTCTGCCCGCATGACAAACAAGCAGTACTTGATCGAAATAGTCACGATCAAGGTCCAAAACACCAACGAAAGAACGCCAAGCGCGCCTTGCGGCGTGAAGTGGCCGCCCATCGCCTGCACCACGGTTTGCAATGTGTACAGAGGGCTGGTGCCAAGATCGCCGAACACCACTCCCAGCGCGCCGAATGCAGCCCAGGACCTGGGTCGGGCTGGATGGGCTAGATCAATCAAATTTGTGGCCATTGCGTCGCCGTTTTCCTCTACTTAATCATGGTGTCCGAGCGCGCGATGCATACCATCGGAGTAGGTAATTGCCTCTTGGGTGTTACCGGGAGGATCTTTAAGATGCGTGGCAATTAGATCGCAGCTCTGGCGCGTGCGCGAAGCAAATGCTGTGCTCGCGCCCAGACCAACGCAAATAGACCCAACAGCGACTCAAGCCCGAGGCCCCCTCCGCCCCCGCCCCCTGAACTGGCCGGCGGCGCTGCGGCGGTGACCGACAGGGTGGTCGCGGTGGCCGGCGAATTTCCAGCAACATTTGAGCACAGGATGCTGTACGTGTCCGAGCCCACGGCGGTCGGGCTGACGGTTTGACTGCCGCTGCTTGCCAGTGCGCCGCTCCAACTTCCCGAAGCCGTGCAGCCCGTGGTGTTCGCCGAGGACCAAGTGATCGTAGTTGAGCTGCCCGTTACGATTGAGGACGAGGCGAGCGTTAGCGTGGGCGCGGCAGGGATAATCGCCGGGATCATTTGCGCGGCTAAGTCGGCCTGAACAAACCCGTATCCCGCGGCGAAGTTGAAGGTGGCTGAAGTTGGCACCGGCACAGTCCCCATTGGCGAGGCACTCTGCTGAAGAAATGTATAAATCTGATCCGGCGTCAGCGAGGGATCAGCCTGTAATAGGAGAGCAGCGATGCTTCCGACATGGGGCGCTGCCGCGGAAGTGCCGAAAAAATTAGGATAACTAGCGTTGTTCTGGCAACCAGCGACGTTGCTACTGTCAGTCACTCCGCCGCGGGCAAGGGTAAATCCTAGAAAGGTATTGTTGCCTCCATCAGGACCAATTAAATCCGGTTTCTGCCGGAATAGCGGTGCTGCGAGTCTTAGGCCGGTACTGTCGAACAGAATTGGATCGCCGCCCACAGCAGAGAAGTACTCTAGGGTCGCGGGCGTCAATCCGCATGCAGGCGTATTTGCAAAAAACGCGGCGCCTACGCTCATTGCGCTGGCGGCACTCGAATGTCCCTGAACGGTGCCGCTGTTGGTTGCGAACTGCTTGATGGTTAGTTGTATGCCATCACCCTCAATTGCGACTTTGATGCGACCGGGGGTGGAGCCACCAGCAAGACCGACCTCGACATTAAAAGTCTCTGCGGAACTGTTTCCCGCAGCATTGGCGGGATTGCCAATTAGCATGACCTGCACGGGGTCCGAGTGAAGAGCATTTGCTCCAGTGCAATGTGTTGGCAGTGGATTCAGGTTATCGTTTGTTATGTCGTCATTGCCTACAACATTAGTTACGCATACGTCTATCTGACTTGTAGCGCCGCCGCTATCCGGCGCGCCAGTTACGTAAGGCTGATCCCATTCCACAACGACAGCGACAAAATCGCCCGGCGCGATCGCTGGCAGAGTCACGGGAAGTTGAGCGCTAACGCTGTTATTCGACGTATCAAAATTCAATAATTGCTCGCCGGCATTCGGTCCGGAACCCGCGGTGGAAAAGATCGGCGAATTATTGTTGTAAGCAAGGGTTCCGTCGTTTCCGGCTGAAGTGAAATAGGAAACGCCCTGAGCTTGCACGGTATTGATGGCCTGCGCGATCAGGCCGTCCTGATAGAAAGGCTCATCAAAGTAGCCCACATCATCAACGATTACCTTTGCGCCATTGCTCGCTAATTGCGTGATGCCCGCAGCAAAATCCGCCTCTCCTTCGACGGCGGTATAAAAGGCAAGGGCTGCCCCAGGTGCAACATCATGGACAATTTGCAGCATCGCGCGACCTTCATCACCAAGCGGCAGCTGCAGCGGATAGCCGTTATAGTTCGGGCCGTTCATGCATGTCGCTTCTTTAAGCACTGTGACTGTCGAAGGCAGATCACCGGTAGAAATGTCGTTTGATGCGGTCGCAAGGACTCCATTAAAGGCATAACCGGCATTTCCACTCGCAGGAACGCCATCGTCTGCGAATGTTTGATAGCAATCGTAGCTATCTGATAGGACACCGACAGTGATGCCCGATCCTGTAAGCGCATTCTGTGACCGTACCAAATCACTGTTCTGCGCATAGTCGCCTTGCGAAGTCACCGCACCAATGCGCGTTCGTGACATCGATGCCCGGATCGCATGCACTTCGGCCAATTCAGATGCTGCATCGAGTTGGTCAATGGGCAACCATCCGCTTACGTCATTAGAGAAGAGGGCCGCCCTTTGCAGGCCGAGCCCGACCAACGCGACTTTTAGTTCTTGTGGATTTCCGCGAGTAATGGCGTCGACTAATACCAGCGGTGAACTACTAGCAGGCTGCTGCATGAACCTCGCGGCTGGATTTAAAGAATGGAGATCCTCCAGAGCATGCTCAGCGCTTACCCGATTCGAATGACGCGCGATTTCGGCAAGCGCCGCATCAAACTTAGATCCGGCAGCACTCTGCAATTGCCGCATGCTTCGATTACCGAACATATGAAGCGGCGACTTGCCGGGTTGTTTGGGGCGTACAAGCGTGGGTTGCGTCGGGCCGACAGCCGACACCGCCGAGAGGGCGGTCAACGTGCCCAACGCTACGATTGCAAAGATACGTGAAGACATCCGTGGGCTCCCTTGGTTGCCATGATTGTGTGCCGACGATCAGACACGGCCGCCGATTAAAGGTTTGCACGCCATGGTAGCAGCAGATCTCGATTCCAGCTGAATCGTTGTGTTATCTCGACGTCCGAGGTGTAAACGGTTAAATGCCTAGCCATCCAGCCAAGTGTTGGACATGGGCGCCACGATCGCGCCGAAGCCGATAGCCGCCGCAATCGGTATTCCGGCGAGCGCCGCAAAGGTTAAAACCGCGGCGAGAGACAGCAATATCAAAGTAACTTCAAATAGCTGCATGCCGCGAAGGTTGAACCACGACGCGCTATATTTGCATACCAGCTAGGGCAAAACCGGAGTAAAGACCATGTCACTACGATCGATGACGATTTGGCCCATGATGGGATGGACGTTGGCCGCTGCGCCCGCATTGGGCGCCGATGCAACTGCCGGCAAGACTTTATTCCGGGAGCGCTGCAGCGTCTGTCATACGGCGCAAGCAACTGATAACGGCGGCGCGCAGGGACCGTCACTGATTGGCGTGGTGGGGCGGACGGCCGGCGCACTGCAGTTCTCCTACACCGCCGCGCTGCGTGAATCGAAACTGACCTGGGACGCAGCAACCTTGCAGCGCTTCCTCGCCTCCCCCGCGACTGTAGTGCCGGGCACCGCGATGGTGCTCGCCGTTGCCGATGAAACCGATCGCGACAACCTGATCGCCTATTTTCAAAGCGTCTCGAATCAAGCGCTGCCTGCTGAGACCGCCCTCGTCGTGCCCGACAGCAGTGCGCAATCTGCCAACTGGCGCCTGGACGCGCCTGGACGCATCCACCGCATCAGCGCGAACTCGCTCCCCCCGCCGTTTGCGACCCCCTCGTCCCGCAACAACTCATCGGTGGTGCCGAAGCCGGCACATACCTTGCTGTCTCTGCCGTCGGGTTTTCACATCGATACTTTTGCCGACGGTCTATCCGGCCCGCGCAAAATGCTGGTTGCGCCCAATGGCGACATCCTGGTCACGGAGATGCGCGGCGGACGCGTGTCGGTGCTGCATCCCTCCTCTGACGGTAGCCGCGTCGCCGGCACCGATGTGTATCTGCAAGGATTGAGGCAACCATACGGTCTGGCATTTTATCCGAATGCGCAAAATCCGCAGTGGCTCTATGTCGCTGAGACTCATCGAGTCACGCGCTATGCGTATCAGGCGGGCGATGTGCAGCCGCGCGGCGCGGCCCAAATTGTCGTTGCGCAAGTGCCGAGCGGCGTCGGCCACTCCACTCGCGATATAGCATTCTCGCCGGACGGCAAACGGCTGTTCGTATCCGTGGGCTCCGGATCGAATGTTGCCGAATCGATGTCGAAGAAAACAGCCGCGGAGATAAAGTCTTGGGAGGCCGCCCACGGTCTCGGCGCTGCCTGGGGCGTGGAAACGGATCGCGCAGCGGTGCTCGAGTTCGATGCGGCTGCGCCGGCGGCTGCAAGCGACTACGCCAACGGCATACGCAATTGCGTGAGTCTCACGGTCCAACCGGCGAACGGCGCACTGTGGTGCACGACAAACGAGCGTGATGCACTGGGAGATGATTTAGTCCCAGATTATTCGACCCGCGTGCAGCGTGGCAGCTTCTACGGTTGGCCGTGGTACTACGTGGGGTCGAACCAGGATCCTCGCTTGAAGGGCGAGCGGCCCGATCTCAACGGCAAGGTCTCGGTCCCCGATGTCCTGTACCAATCGCATTCGGCGGCGCTCAGCATGACGTTTTATACGGCGAGCACGGGAAAATCCGCGTTTCCCGCAGCTTACGTGGGCGATGCCATCGTTGGCTTTCATGGCTCCTGGAACCGCAGTCTGCGCACCGGCTACAAGCTGGTGCGCGTGCACATGAAAAATGGCGAGCCCACGGGAGACTACGAGGACTTTCTGACCGGATTCGTCGTCGATGACTCCCATGTCTGGGGTCGGCCGGTTGCCACTGCAGAGCTTGCCGATGGATCATTGCTGATGAGCGAGGACGGCAACAATGTGATCTTCCGCATTTCGTACGTGCGCTGACGCTGAACGCGATCGCCAAGCGGTTGAACGACGCAGACGTCGCGGCGGTCAGCGGCTATTTTGCTAATGTAACTATTCCATCACCATGAGAGCACGACAATGAAACTAGTACACGCATCGCTGCTCGCCATCGCGGCGTTATCGCTGAATGCGACAGCCGATGAACGGAAGCCTGCCGGTCAACCGGTGCGCAATATCATGGAGCGCCACGATCAATCGCGCGTTCCCGGCAAGGAAATTGTGATTGGCACGGCGACACTGCCGGCTGGCTCCACGATCGGGTATCACACGCATCCCGGCGATGAAGCGGGCTATGTGTTGAAGGGCAATTTAATTCTGAAGACTCAGGGACAGCCTGATCGGGCGCTGAAAGCGGGAGACAGTTTTTTCAATCCGCGCGGCGCCGTGCACAGTCTTGGGGTGGCGCCCGGCCAAGAAGGCGGCATGGCGGTGTCGACGTGGATCGTCGACAAAGGTGAGCCGATGGCGACGCCGGTACCCGCGGCAAAATAGCTGCTGCGCTAGAGATAGTCCGCGTCTCGTACCGCAGTTCCAGCTCGTCGACTTATAGCGCCGCGCAGTGCGCGCCGTCACTCGCGCGCGATCGCTTCTTCCACCAGCGTCGACCACCACAGCGCCCGGGTCAGGGTCGGATACTTGGCAAGCTCATGGATCACCAAACTGAGCTGCCGTGCACGCCGCCATTGCGATACTCTTAGGCTTATGTGCAATCGAATCGCAATCGCTGTCCTGCTCGCGCCCTGCCTGGCGGCTCATGCCGCGGCCCCCCTCGAGCTCGAATCGGACCAAGGAATGGTAGTCTCTTCTCAGCATTTCGCTTCCCAAGTGGGCGCAGCGATTCTGCGCCAGGGAGGCAACGCGATTGATGCTGCGGTCGCCGTCGGCTATGCGCTTGCCGTAACCCATCCCTGCTGCGGCAATCTCGGCGGCGGGGGATTCATGACCATTCACTTTGCCGACGGCAAAAATACTTTCATCAACTTTCGCGAGAAGGCACCGCTGGCGGCGCGCGCCGACATGTTTCTGGACGGGCACGGTAAGGTTGTCGGCAACCGCAGTCTCAACGGATATCTGGCGGTCGCTGTACCCGGTACCGTCATGGGCCTGGAGACGGCACGACAGAAATACGCAAGCCTGCCGCGCGCAACGCTAATCGCGCCGGCCATCAAGCTCGCTGAGGAAGGCTTCGTCTTGACTCGCGGCGACGTGGACGTTCTCGCAGAAGCCACCGAGGAGTTTCGCGATCAGCCAAACGTGGCGGCGGTATTTCTCAACCACGGCGAACCCTTCGCGCCGGGGGATCGATTGGTACAGAAGGATCTTGCGGCAACATTGCGTGCGATCAGCAGCGGCGGAACCGAGGCCTTCTATCATGGCGCCATTCCCGCGGCAGTCAGCGCCGCTTCTCAAGCGCATGGCGGATTATTGACCGCAAAGGATTTTGCGGCATACACCGCCACAGAATCGGCGCCTATCACTTGCCTCTATCGAGGCTACACCATCGTTTCCGCGCCGCCGCCAAGCTCTGGCGGCATCACCTTGTGCGAGATGCTGCAAGTGCTGCAAGGATACCCGCTCAAAGCCATGGGCTTTCATTCCAGCGGCGCCGTTCACGTCATGATCGAGGCGATGCGCCATGCCTACCGCGACCGCAATACCTATCTCGGCGATCCGGCGTTCATCGATAATCCAACTGTGCGCCTGTTGTCAGCCCCGTATGCAGAATCGATCCGAGCGCAGATTCAGCCCGATCGCGCCACCCCATCCTCCGCGCTCCAAGGTCTCGCCACCGCCGAGGAGCATGCGACTACCACGCATTACTCCGTTGTAGATCATTCAGGCAACGCGGTCTCGGTCACGTACACCATCAACGATTCATTCGGGGCCAAAGTAATCGCGGGTGGCACCGGATTCTTTCTGAACGATGAAATGGATGACTTTACCGCCAAGCCCGGAGTTCCAAATGTATTCGGTTTGGTGCAGGGCAAGGCGAATGCGGTGGCTCCCGGTAAACGTCCACTGAGTTCCATGACACCGACATTGGTGTTCAAGGACGGCAAGGTGGTTCTCGTTGTCGGAACTCCGGGCGGCTCCAGAATCATTACGACGGTGCTTGAAGTGATCGTCAATTTCATCGACCACGGAATGACGCTGCAAGAGGCGGTCGATGCCCCGCGCATCCATCATCAATGGCTGCCTGACACGATTGCGGCGGAACCCTTTGCACTCTCAGCCGACACCATCAAGATGCTCGTCGCAATGGGCTACAAGGTGGTGCCGCTGGAACCATGGGGCTCCGGTAACGCGGTCGAGGCCATCGGCATCGCGCCTGCAACCGCTAGCGCCGCGAAAGCGCTGGGTTTTCCTCGCCCCGCCCTACTGTACGGCGCAAACGACTCACGGGCGCCCGCCGGTTCCGCGGCGGCGCCGTAGCCTTAAAACCAGCCGCCTGCGGTGAGCATTCATGCTTTGTTTCCGACACTGGTCTATACGTCCGCCCTGCAGCGCGGACCTACAGGCGATTTCAATCGCCAGCTCCTGAAAGAATGCCGCCAGCTTCGCCTGGACGATGCGGCCGGGCGCCGCTGGTCGCAGGAGAACTATCCGGGCGGCTACACTTCTTATGCCTCCGTGCACCGTCTGCAGAACGTTTCGCCCAGCTTCGAGGCGCTAGAGCAAAAGCTCAAGCGCCACGTTGCACTGTTTGCCGCTGCGGTCGAATGGGATCTACACGAGCGCGAACTTAAGATGACCGATTGTTGGGTCAACATTATCCCGCGCGGCACGCTACACGGACTGCACCTGCATCCTCATTCAACTTTAAGCGGCACGTACTATGTGCAAGTCCCGAAGGGATCTCCCGGCATCAAATTCGAAGATCCGCGCTTGGATCGATTCATGGCCGCGCCGCCGCGCAGGCGCCGAGCGCGGCGCGAATCGCGCCCTTGGGTGACGTATCAAGTCGCGGTCGGGCAGCTGCTGTTGTTCGAGAGTTGGCTGCGTCATGAAGTCGTCTGCAACGCCGTCAATGGCGAGCGAATCAGCGTAAGCTTCAACTTCAATTGGTTCTGATTTAAGGATTATTGAATGACGAGCAAAGCCTCGGATGCCACCATGGCGGTTTTCTTGGACCTTGAGAACATCGCCCTCGGCGCGCGCGATGCCAAGTACCCCAGTTTTGATATCGAGAAAGTGCTCGAGCGTCTACTGCTCAAGGGCCACATTGTGGTCAAGAAAGCCTATTGCGATTTCGAGCGCTACAAGGACTTCAAGCGCGGTTTGCATGAAGCAGCGTTCGAACTCATCGAAATTCCGCATGTCAGGCAATCGGGCAAGAACTCTGCGGACATCCGCATGGTCGTCGATGCGCTGGACCTGTGCTACACCAAAGGCCATGTCGATACCTTTGTCATTTTGAGCGGCGATTCGGATTTTTCTCCGCTGGTTAGCAAGCTGCGTGAAAACGCCAAGACCGTGATCGGCGTAGGCGTTAAAAATTCCACTTCGGATCTGTTCATCAACAACTGCGATGAATTCATCTACTACGATGATTTAGTCCGCAAGGAGCCCAAGGGGCAACGCCGCGCCGCGGCAACCACGCCTTCGCACAGCGTCTCGGATAGTGCGCCGGCTGAGAAAAAGGAACCTGCCTTAAACGAGGCGATGGAGCTGATTGTCGATACCCTGGAAGCCTTGATCGAGGAACGCGGTGGCAGCGAACCTATTTGGGGTTCGATGATCAAACAGGCCATCAAGCGGCGCCAGCCCGGGTTTAACGAGCGCTTTTATGGTTTTAGATCGTTCAATGACATGCTGGGCGATGCGGAAAAGCGCGGCGTGCTTAAGTTGCGGCCGGATGAGAAATCCGGCGGCTATACCGTGCAGGTGGTCGATCGGCCGCCACCGCGTTTAGGCTGAGGGGTCTGCTCTGGCATTAACCGCCAGAGCGCTCGAAGGCGCGCCCGCGCCCGCCGCACGGGCCGCCGCTTAAGCAGCCTCAGAGCTCTTTGTCCTTTCGCTGCTGCGGCCACAAGCGCTGCAGCAACGAAGCGGCCCACGCTTTGCCGCCGAGACCAAATGCCAATGCGAACGCGAACATGAGACCGGCGAGAATGACGAGAAAGGTTCGCTGCACGATGTCGCCGCCGACTTCGACTTGGCTCAAGGCGATCATTACGACAAAGAGCATGATGGCGTAACGCACCAGCCGGCCGAGCATGTCGGCATCGGCGATCCGCGCCTCGATAAAGTGGTTTTGCACGGCGTCGCCCACGATGCGGGCGAAGTAGGAGCCAAATACCACGATCAGCATGGCAATTAGCAATTTTGGCGTGAACAACACGACGCGTCCCAACAAGTCGGTGATGTACGTCAAGCCCAGGCCGTTGAATGCGATGATCAGCGTCGCCAGAATCACCAGCCAAAATGCCACCAGCCCGAACAGTGTCGTGCTGTCGCCGCTCATCCCAGCCTGCCTCAAGAAATTGTCGGTGCCCGCCCGTTCGGTCAACACGTTGAAATTGATGGCACGCAAAGCTCGCTCGACGGCGAAGCGCACCGCCTTGGCCAGCAGCCATCCGACCGCGACCACCAGCAGCGCCAGTAACAGCTTCGGCAGGAACGCGGCGGTCTGGTGCAAAAACTCTCGGGTTGCATCCATCAACATATCAATGCTTTGCATGAGAGTCCCCCAATATCAATTGCCCCAATCCAAAATTCCTTGCAACGGGATGCCGACCCAGGAGGGTCGATTGCCGATTTCGTAACGCAATTCGTACAGCGCCTTTTCGAGTTCGAACAGTCCCAGTAGTCCCTGCCGCGGCTGCAGCGACTCGTACAGCGCCGTAGCGCGTGCGGCCGCATCGTAAGCTGAAAGAAACGCCGCTCGCACTTCGATTTCCCAACCCGTTGCAAGCGGCGCCAATCTTGCAGCTTCCGCCTCGTTGTGAGCGACGCTTCGCAATGCGCTTTGCTGCACATAGCCGAATGAGCGCATCATCCCGGCGACATCGCGCAACGGTGAGTGCTTGGCGCGGCGCTGCTCGAGGCTGTGGCCAGGCTCGCCTTCGAAATCGATAATCATGAAATCATTGCGCGTCACCAGCACCTGCCCGAGGTGATAGTCGCCGTGAATGCGGATCTTCTTGCCTTGCGGTGTCGGCGCCGCGCAGATCTCAATGCGCTTGAGGATTAAATCGCGCTGCGCGAGCACGGCGTTGGCGCGCTCGCGATCCGCTGCGGGCAGCGCATCTATGTTGGAAGCCAACAGCTCCAATGCGGCGCGCGCCTCGTCGAGGGCCCGCTCGCGATAGGCATCGATGTCGGCACGAGTCAGCGGCTGTGGAGAGAACGCCGCATCGCTCGTGCGGCGGGCCAACGCCCGATGCAACTCGGCGGTACGCAGCGCCAAAACCCGAATCATCGTCAGGTACGCCTCGTGCGCATTGGGCGGCAGCGCATCGCCCACCGGCGTGGTGCGATATTGCTCCAGATGCCGCCGCACATACTCAAGCGAATAGGTCCAGCCATCGCCTTGATTGGCCACATAGGCCTGCAGCATCGCGAGTAAGCGAGTTTGGCCATCGTTGGCTACATACTGCAGCACGCCGGCCAAGGGTGCACAGTTGGCAAAGTGAGCCACTTCAGTGAGATACAGACCCATCTCGAGTTCCGGATTCGTCCCAACGCGGAGCCGGCGATAGCCCTTGAGCATGAGCCGCTCGCGCATGTTCACGATGGTGTTCGAGCTGGAACCGCGCGGTCGCTCCACCGGCAGCGCCGCGAAATCGGCGCCGGCAATCTCAGCGAAGGCGGCGGTCGGCCTGAATTGCAGCTTGCCGGCGGACATGACGATTTCACGGCGCGCCGCAATGGCCGCGACAACCGCGCGGCAGAACAGCTCGTCCGCGAACGCATCGCCCATGACACCGACGTTGGCCTGCTGGCGAATCTTGGCCACGGCGGAAGTCGCTAGGTTCCGCACGCGATCGTCTTCGCGCTCCTCCCAGGCCAAGGCCAAGGGCACAAAGTAATTTGCCCGCGGCTCGGTCCCGTCGAGATCGATCAGCGCGATCAGCCAACATAGCTTCCCTTCCTGCCACAGAACATGTTCCGTGATGCGCGCGCGTTCTATCGGTGTGCCCTTTGCCGCATACCAACGCTGAGTTTCGATGTAGCGTGGCAGCGTGTCGGTCTCGAACTCGGTCCGGGTTTTCTCCGCCATGCCGATGCGCCAAGGCACCACGCGATCGCGAAACAAGCTGGTCCATCCGTCGAACAACACCAGCACCGGCCGTTCTTCGACCGATACAATCTGTTCATGCCAAGAAGGCACGGCCGCGTCTGTGGACAACCGAAACCAATAGAATCCGTAAGCCGAAATGGTCAGCAGGTAGGGCAGGTCGCCGATCGGCGGGAATGCGGTGCGCCCGAGCATTTCGACCGGCACGCGGCCCTTGAATGGCATGAGATTCAACTCAACCGGCTGCGCCGAGCGCGAGAGATTCGCGACGCACAAAATGGTGTCATCGCCGAACTCGCGCAAGTAAGCAAGAATCTTGCGGTTGCCCGGCCTTAAGAATCGGCGCGTGCCGCGGCCGAAGGCCTGACTGGTCTTGCGCACCGCCAACATGCGCTTGGTCCAACTCAACAGCGAACTGGGATCGCGCGACTGCGCTTCCACGTTGGTCGATTGATATCCATACACCGCATCCATGATGGGCGGCAGGTACAGGCGCTGCGGATCCGCGCGCGAGAATCCCGCATTGCGGTCCGGACTCCATTGCATCGGCGTGCGCACGCCGTTGCGATCGCCGATGAAGAAATTATCGCCCATGCCGATCTCATCGCCGTAGTAAAGAATCGGTGAACCCGGCATCGACAGCAGCAAACTGTTCATCAGCTTGATGCGGTCCAGATCATTCTCCATCAAAGGCGCCAGACGGCGGCGAATCCCCAAGTTGATGCGCGCCTGGTGATCCGAGGCGTACGTCGTGTACATGTAATCGCGTTCCTTGCTGGTCACCATCTCGAGCGTCAGCTCATCGTGGTTGCGCAGGAAAATGGCCCATTGACAACTGTCGGGGATGTCCGGCGTCTGCTGCATGATTTCGATGATGGGATAGCGATCCTCCTGGGCGATTGCCATGTAGATGCGCGGCATCAGCGGGAAGTGATAGGCCATGTGGCATTCGTCGCCGTCGCCGAAATATTCGCGCACATCCTCGGGCCACTGATTGGCCTCCGCCAGCAGGAAGCGGTTCTTATAGGACGCATCAATGGCAGCGCGCAGCTCCTTGATGACCACATGAGTCTCGCGCAGGTTTTCGTTATTGGTGCCTTCCCGTTCCACCAGATAGGGAATGGCGTCGAGACGGAAGCCATCGACGCCCATGTCGAACCAGAATCGCATGATCTGCAGCACCGCTTGCATCACTTGCGGATTGTCGAAATTCAGGTCCGGCTGATGGCTGAAGAAGCGGTGCCAGTAATAAGCCTTGGCCACCGGATCCCAGGTCCAGTTCGATGTTTCTGTATCGGTAAAGATGATGCGGGTACCGAGATATTTCTGGTCGGTGTCGCTCCACACATAAAAATCGCGCAGCGCAGAGCCGGCAGGGGCGTTGCGAGCCTTTTGAAACCACGAGTGCTGATCGGAGGTGTGGTTGATGATAAGTTCGGTAATCACTTTGAGTCCGAGGCGATGCGCCTCACGCAGCATGCTGCGAAAGTCGTCGAGCGTGCCAAATTGCGGGTGCACGTTTTGATAATCGGCAATGTCATAGCCGTCATCTTTCAGAGGCGAGGGATAGAACGGCATCAACCAGATGGTATTCACGCCCAAATCGCGAATGTACTCGAGCTTGGAAGTCAGGCCCTTAAAATCGCCGATGCCATCGTCATTGGAGTCGAAGAATGATTTGACGTTGACCTGATAGATGACGGCATCTTTATACCAAAGAGAGTCGTCGGCGAAAATGCCGGTCGCGGGCGCCGTATCCAACACGGGAACTTGGACCTCGTTCATTTCAATATCATAGGTAATAGTCGAAATCCTGCTCACTGCGCACGCGTCGGCGCAGTCGGAACACGTGCGCCGGCGCTCGCTGCGGGTCCAACAAGACATAGTTGTAGCGGCCGCGCCATATGTAGCGCTGATCGCTCAACAAATCATGCACCTGGTACGGCTGATCGGGATCGAGCTTCAAGGCGCCGACATCGAGATCGACCCAGCCCGATTGCGGCCGATGCGGATCGAGATTGACGACCGTGAGAATGACGTTGGTCGATCCCTTATCGATCTTCAGGTAGGCAATCAGTTGATCGTTGTCAATCCTGCAAAAATGCAGCCCCACATCGGATTGCAACGCACTATTTTCCCTTCGGATGCGATTCATGCGGGCGATCAAAGACCCCAGGCTGTCGGGCTGCTGTAAGGTCCAATGCCGCAACTGATATTTTTCTGAATCGCGATATTCCTCGCTGCCGGGCTCGCGCGGAGTGCTTTCCATCAGCTCATACGTCGGGCCGTAAATGCCGTAATTCGACGCAAGCGTCGCGGCGAGAATGAGTCGCGCCGCGTATACCGGCCGCAGGCCCGACTGCAGCGTCTCCGGCAGGATGTCGGGCGTATTCGGCCACACGTTTGGCCGGTAGTATTCGCGGCCTGGGCCTTGATTGAGCTCCGTAAAATAGTCGGTAAGCTCATGCTTGGTATTGCGCCACGTAAAATATGTGTACGACTGGGAGAAACCCAATTTCGCCAAGCGGTGCATCAGCTTCGGCCGGGTAAACGCTTCTGCCAGGTAAATGACGTCCGGATGATCTTGTTTGGTTGTGCTGATCAGCCATTCCCAAAAAGCGAACGCTTTGGTGTGCGGATTATCGACGCGAAATATTTTGACCCCATGCGAAATCCAAAAATCGACGATGCCTTTGAGCTCGTTCCATAGACCGCGCCAGTCGCTCGTTTCAAAATCGAACGGATAGATGTCCTGATACTTCTTCGGCGGATTCTCCGCGTATTGCACGCTGCCGTCGGGCCGGTGCTTGAACCATTGCGGATGCTGCGTTACGTACGGATGATCGGGAGCGCACTGGAACGCGAGGTCCAGGGCGATTTCGATGTCCAACGCGCGCGCCACGTTCAAGAGCCGGTCGAAGTCCTCGAACGTGCCCAATTGCGGCAGGATGTCCTTGTGGCCGCCTTCCGCCGAACCGATAGCCCAGGGACTGCCGACATCGCCGGGCCTGGCACGCAACGCGTTATTCGTGCCTTTGCGATTCACCCGGCCGATGGGATGAATGGGCGGGAAATACAGCACATCAAAGCCCATCTCCGCCAAGTAAGGCAGCCGAGCTTCCACGTCGCTGAATTTTCCGTGCTGTCCGATTTCCGCAGCGGCCGAACGCGGAAACAGTTCATACCAACTACTGAAGGCGGCACGCTTGCGATCGACGATGAGATCGAGCGTCGCGCTAGTCGCGAGTCTGCGATCCGAATATCGCGCGGCCACATTCGCACGTGCCGGATCCAGCGCCAGCGCCCTGAAGCTGGTGATATCGGCGGCCGTATCCGTTAGGGCAGCCCGCAGCTGTCCGGACCATTCGGCGAGAATGGCGGCATCGCCGCCCTCAGCCCGTGCCGCGGCTTCATCGATGAGCAGCGCGCCGACTTCAAGGGCGACCCGAATATCGCCCCTGTCTTCGCGTCTTTCGAACTCGCCTCGCCACGACTCGAAGTGATCCACCCAAGCCATGAGCGTACAGTGGTAGCGGCCCGGCGCGGGCGGCGTGAATTGCGCCGTCCACACATCGTTGTTTCGCGCCTGCATGTCGATTTCGTAGTCCGCGTTGGCAGATCCTACCCGTCTCCAGTGCAGCACCACTCGCAGCTTGTCGTGGCCGTCCGTGAAGCAATGGGCTTCGACGCCGACCTCCTCGCCGGCAATGCGCTTGGCAGCAAATCGGCCGCCATCGACGCTTGGCATGACGGCATCGATGACGGCTCGCAACCTGCCATCGGTGATGCAGACCGTGGCGTCGAGCGCGACAGTCGAGGCCACGCTTTTCTTGCCCGGCGCCTTGTGCTTGGCGCTAGCCACGGCCTTCCCAGCGCAGGATAATGGTCGACAGCGGCGGCAGCGTCAGGCTTAGCGACTCGTGGCGTCCGTGCGACGCCACCGGCACGGATTCGACTGCGCCCCAATTTCCCCAGCCGGCGCCACCGTAATCTCGCGCATCGGTATTGATGATTTCGCGCCAAAGCCCCCGCGCCGGCACGCCCATCGAATAATTCTCGCGCGGTTGCGGCGTAAAATTGCATACCACCAGCACCGGCGGACCACCATCCGCCGACTTGCGCAGAAACGCGATGATGCTCAATTCAGCATTGCCGACATCCACCCATTCGAAACCCGCAGGCGAGAAATCAAGCTGATGCAGCGCCGATTCGCGCCGGTAGACGCGATTCAGATCGCCGATGAGCCGCTTGACGCCGGCGTGCTCCGGCAATCCGGATACCCACCACTCGAGCTCGCCTTCATGCGTCCATTCGCGGCGCTGTCCAAACTCGCCGCCCATGAAGAGCAGCTTCTTGCCAGGATGCGCCCACATGTAGCCGAAAAGCGTGCGCAAGTTGGCGAACTGCTGCCAGTCATCACCCGGCATTTTGCCGATCAGCGAGCCTTTGCCGTAAACAACCTCGTCGTGAGAGAGGGGCAGCACAAAGTTTTCATTGAAGGCATAGATCAGAGAGAAGGTGAGCTCGCCATGGTGGTACTTGCGATAGATTGGGTCCTGTTGCATGTAGGCGAGCGTGTCGTGCATCCAGCCCATGTTCCACTTCATTCCGAATCCGAGCCCACCCATATCCGTGGGTCTCGACACCATCGGCCACGCCGTGGATTCTTCCGCAATCATGGTCGCGCTTGGGTAGTCCCGATATACGGACTGATTCAGGATGCGCAAGAAATCAATGGCCTCAAGATTTTCGCGCCCGCCAAATCGGTTGGGAATCCATTCACCCTCTTTGCGCGCGTAGTCCAAATACAGCATCGATGCCACCGCATCCACACGCAGCCCGTCGATGTGATACTTCTCGAGCCAGAAAAGCGCCGACGATACCAAGAAACTGCGCACTTCATTGCGGCCGAAATTAAAGATCGCCGAATTCCACTCCGGATGAAACCCCTGACGCGCATCCGAATGCTCATAGAGATGCGTACCATCGAAATAAACCAGCCCATGCTGATCGGCAGGAAAATGTGAAGGCACCCAGTCTAGAATGACGCCAATGCCTTGGCTGTGTAGGTGGTCGACGAAGTACATCAAGTCCTGCGGGGTGCCATAGCGCGAGGTGGGCGCGAAATAACCCGTGGTTTGATATCCCCAAGAACCATAGAAAGGGTGCTCGGTAATCGGCATGAGTTCGACATGCGTAAAGCCAAGCTCGGTGAGATAGTCGGCCAGTTCATGCGCTAATTCCCGATAGTTCAGGAAGTGCCCGTCCTTGCGGCGCCAGGAGCCGGCATGCAGCTCATAGATGGACATGGGTGCATCCAAGCCGTTATGCGCGGCACGGGATGACATCCAGGCGCTATCGTTCCAGCTGTAATCCAACTGCCACACACGCGAGGCCGTCGCAGGAGGCAGCTCGCAAAATACGGCGTAGGGATCTGCTTTTTCGACGCGATAGCCGCCGACGTGAGAGGTAATCAGATATTTGTATCCCTGGCCAGGCTCGACACCCGGCACCGTCGCTTCCCAGATACCCGAATGATCCGACCGCGGCGCCATCTTGTGGCTTTCTGCGTTCCAACCATTCCAATCTCCGATCACCGAAACTTGCGAAGCATTGGGCGCCCAAACGGCGAAGTGCACAGCGCTGCGATCAGCAGTGAAATGCGAGCCTAACTGGTCAAACAGACGACCGTGGGTTCCCTCGCGGAACAGATAGATATCTTGATCGGTCAGCACGAATGCCGGCTCTCTTGATGCAGCATATTCACCTCAGTGTCGCCACGCTGATCAAGGCGCCGCGCAAAACGTCGGGATCCGCGCGACCCGGCTAAGTATGCACGATTATGTGCACTTTCCAGCCTAGGCGCCGGTCCGACAGAATAATGTCATCGTCGGGCCCCTTAGTGTGTAGGATTTTACTGGCCGCGGCCAAAAAAATCGCTAGCGATCAGTCTAGCTGCAATTCCCGCGGGAGTGCGAATTAGCGCCGTGCCTCTTGGAGCAATCGATAGCCCACGGCCGTTTCGGTCAAAATGTGCTTGGGCTGCGCCGGATAATCCTCGAGTTTTTGCCGCAGGTGCCCCATATAGACGCGGACGTAATGTCCATCCTCTGAATGCGCGGGTCCCCACACATCGCGCAAGATCTGCCGATGCGTGAGCACTTTGCCCGCATTGGCGATCAGGAGACTCAGCAGACGGTACTCGATGGGCGTCAAATGAATCGCGCTGCCGCCCTTGTGCGCGGTACGCAGGCTTAGATCGATTTTGACATCGCCGAACTCGAATACCGCTCCTGCATTGGCGCCTGCTTCCAGCCGCCGCCGCGAAGCTGCACGCACGCGCGCCAGCAGTTCACCAACGCCGAAAGGTTTGGTCAGATAGTCATCGGCACCGGCATCGAGCGCGGTGATTTTATCCTGCTCGCCTACTCTGGCGGACAGGACGATGACAGGCACCTTTGACCAGCCGCGAAGGTCGCGCAAGAACTCCACGCCGTCGCCATCCGGCAAGCCTAAATCCAGAATGATGAGATCCGGCCTGCGGGTTGCAGCATCCGTCAATCCCTGCCGCATGTTCTCGGCTTCGTGAACACTCCAGCCTTCGGCTTCTAAAGCCGTGCGCACGAAGCGTCTGATTTGGCGTTCATCCTCGATCAAGATCGCGGTCGGCAGCGGCTCAGCCATAGGTGACTCGCGTTTCAGATTCGACGGCAGGGGGCGGCGTCCCCAAAGGCAGCGTAAAGGTGAACACCGCGCCGCCGCCGGGGGGTGTCGAGGCGGTGATTTTGCCCTGATGCGATTCGATTATGGCGCGGCATATGGCGAGTCCCAATCCTACCCCCGGCGTCGATGATTCGCGTTCACCGCGCGTGAACTTTTGGAACACCGCCTCCTCGCGCCCGGCGGGAAATCCGGGGCCATTGTCAGCGACCGATACGCTGAGTCGATCGGCGATCACTTGAGCCGACAAGTCACCGTGCTGCCGAGCGGCGTGTACTTCGAAACGTTTTCCAACAGGTTTACCAGAACCCGCTCGATCAACACCGCATCGAACTTCAGCAACGGCAAATCACGAGGCAGCTGCACCACGACGCTGTGCCGTTGCAGCATGCCGCGGGCGGCCTCAAGCGCCGCACCCACGACTTCTTCCAGCGGTTGCCATTGCAAATTCAGCGTTACCTCGCCGCTCTCGATTCGGGCCATATCCAATAGATTGCTGACCAACGTGCTCATGCGGCGCGCCTCGTCTTGAATCGCCGCCGCAGTTTCCAGTTGCGCGCCAGTCAATTTCGGAGCTGTGAGCGCAAGGGATTCCGCCAAACCGACAAGCACGGTTAGCGGCGTGCGCAGATCATGCGATAGCGCCGCCAGAAGCGAATTGCGCAGCCGCTCCGATTCCATCTTGAGCAGCGCATCTTGTGCCACGCCGACGTAATGCACGCGCTCCAGCGCGATTGCAATCAATGCCGCAAAGGTGTCGAGGAGTTGCCGCTGCTCCGGGATGCGCAATAGGCGCCGATTGCGGGACTTGACTGCCAGCACGCCTCGGGCCTTGGTTGGTGCGCGCAGCGGAATGTAGAGCACATCGCTGCCGGGCAGGGTATCCGTTCCAAAGCCGGCCGGCTGCCCCCTGTCGAATGCCCATTGCTCAGTTCCGATTTCCACCGCCAAGCAGTTCTCGTCGCGCTTGGCATCGCTGCTTGGGGCGCTCACGATCAAGCGGCCGCTGGCATCGGGCAGCAGCAAGGCCGCGCTCGCGCGAAAGGTGCGCTGAATGGACGCATCGCTGATCTTACTAAGCAGTACGTAGATTAGTACACATTACGCGGCGTATCGTGTTTCAGGCA
>JBEPVT010000053.1:0-31747 GCA_041690895.1 Gammaproteobacteria bacterium | reverse complement strand
TTCTTTTGTAGTAGGTATTCTTCACATGACGAAAATGTATGTTGGCAATCTCCCGTTCTCAATGGACGAGTCCGCAGTGCGCGCGCTGTTCGAAAAGCATGGCGCGGTACAGTCGGTTGCGTTGATCAATGATCGCGACACCGGTCGGCCCCGCGGCTTCGGCTTCGTTGAAATGGCCAGCGCAGATGCTGCGCGTGCTATGCAGGCCTTGAACGGCCACGACGTCGACGGGCGAGCGCTGAAGGTCAATGAGGCTCAAGAGCGCACCGGTGGCGGTGGTGGCGGTGGTGGCGGTGGTGGTGGTGGTGGCGGCGGATCTCGCGGTCCGAAGCGCTGGTAACGACGGCTTAAGATTTAAGCGATTCCTTAAGGCCGCTGCGAAGCGGCCTTAAGTTTTTAACGTGGGCAAATGCGCAATCAGGGTTTACGCCCGAAGTGGCATTGCCTATAATCGCGCCCCTCGGCGGGGTGCAGATTGGCGTTTGGCTGGGGTTTTCGCCCAAGCCTATCGACACGGCACACGGTTTTTTTAGGTTTGGCCCCTTCTAGGGGCTTTTTATTAGCTTATGAAGGGGGCCGATGGTCCCCTTTTTTGTTTTTTAGGTTGGCCTTATAAAAATGCGTGACGCCTTGATGCGCTTGTTAGAGCCGCCGATCGAGGCGCTTGGATTTGAGTTGGTCGATATCGAGTTTGCGCGGGAAGGGCGCGGCGGTGTGCTGCGGATTTTCATCGATCGACGTGCGGAAGGTTCTGACGTCGACGTCACGGTAGATGACTGCGCGCGCGTAAGTCACACCGTGAGCGAGGTGCTCGAGATCCAGGATCCGATCAAGGGGCATTACACGCTGGAGGTTTCCTCGCCGGGTTTTGATCGGATCTTACGCACGCGCGCGCATTTCGAGCGATTCGTCGGTCAGAGGATTTTAGCCGAGTTGAAGCTGCCGATAGATGGCCGGCGGCGGTTTAGCGGGGTATTGAAGTCTGCATCAAGCGACACGATTGTAGTGGACGTCGACGGCGAGGCGTACAGCCTGCCGCTCGATCGGATTCAGAAGGCCAGATTGCGGCCGGAGTGAGCGAGGAGTCTTTAGGTTTATGAACAAAGAAATATTGATGGCCGTCGACGCGGTTTCCAACGAAAAGGGCGTCGATAAGGAAATTATATTCGACGCGCTCGAAGCCGCACTGGCATCCGCGACTCGCAAGAAGCACGGCGAGGAGCTGGACGTGCGGGTCTCGATCAATCGCAAGACCGGCGGCTACGACACGTTTCGCCGCTGGAAAGTGTTCGCCGACGACTCCAGCGAGCTGGAAACGCCCGAGCGCGAATTGCGTCTGGACGATGCGCGCGATGTCGACAAGGACGTGGAGCCGGGCGGATTCGTGGAGGAGCCGATGGAATCGGTGCCCTTCGGGCGAATTCTCGCGCAGACCGCCAAGCAGGTGATTGTGCAAAAGGTTCGTGAAGCCGAGCGCGCGCAGGTGGTGGATGCCTATAAGGACCGAGCCGGGACGCTGGTCAGCGGCATCGTCAAGCGTGTCGATCGCAATGGCGTTTATGTCGATCTCGGCGCAAATGCCGAAGGATTCATTGCGCGCGAGGAGATGATTCCGCGCGAACCGGTGCGATCGCAGGATCGCATCAAGGCCTATCTTAAAGAGGTGCGCACCGAGCCGCGCGGTCCGCAATTGTTCCTGTCGCGCACCGCGCCGGAATTCTTGATCGAATTGTTTAAACTCGAGGTCCCCGAAGTAGGCCAAGGCTTGATCAACATTCTGGCCGCCGCCCGCGACGCCGGCGTGCGGGCCAAGATCGCGGTGCGCAGCAATGATTCGCGCGTCGACCCGGTGGGCGCCTGCGTCGGCATGCGCGGCTCGCGTGTGCAGGCGGTATCAAACGAGATCGCAGGCGAGCGCGTCGACATCATTCCGTTCGACGACAACAACGCGCAGTTCGTCATCAATGCCATGGCGCCCGCCGAGGTAACCTCCATCGTGGTCGATGAGGATTCTCACTCGATGGATATTGCCGTCTCCGAGGACAAGCTCTCGCAGGCCATCGGCCGGGGCGGCCAGAACATTCGCTTAGCAAGCGAATTGACCGGTTGGGAATTGAACGTCATGAGCGAATCGCAGGCTGAAGCCAAGAGTGAGACGGAATCCCTGGCGCTACGCGAAACATTCATGAAGCAGCTCGACGTCGATGCGGACGTTGCGAGCATTCTGGTGCAGGAAGGCTTTTCGACCATCGAGGAGATCGCCTATGTGCCAGCGAGCGAGTTGAATGGTATCGAAGAATTCGACGAGGAAATCGTCAAGGAACTGCGCACGCGTGCGCGCGATGTGCTGTTGACTCAAGCGATCGCCAGCGAGGAGTCCATGGAGGGTGCCGAGCCTGGGCCGGATTTAATTGAGATAACCGGCGAGACCTTGGGCAAGACCCTGGCGCGCAAGGGCGTGCGCACGCGCGACGACTTGGCCGATTTGGCGGTCGATGAACTGGTCGAGATGGGCAGTATCGATGAAAAGAAGGCCGGCGAACTGATCATGAATGCCCGCAAGCACTGGTTCGCGGAAGAAGCTAAGGTCTAGGAGCAAGTATGGCAGATGTAACCGTCGCTCAATTCGCGGAGGTTTTGAAGGTTCCGGTCGATCGGCTGCTGCAGCAGCTTGATCAGGCTGGCATCAAAATCGACGGCGCAGAAGACTTGATCAGCGAGGATGCGAAGCATGAACTGTTGACGCATCTGCGCCGCAGCCATGGCCATGACGAATCCCAAGGGGATGCAGCGCCGCGCAAAATTACACTGCGCCGCAAGTCGCAGTCCGAGCTGAAACTGGCAAGCCCACAAGGCCGTGCGCGAACGGTGAACGTCGAGGTGCGCAGCAAGCGCACTTACGTCAAGCGCGAAGTCCTCGAGGACCAGGCGCGGCATCAACAGGAAGAGATCGACAAGCTGCGCGAGACCGAGGAGCAGGCCAAGGCGGCTGTCGAGCGTGCGGAACATGAACGCTTGGAGAAAGAGCGCCTCGACCGCGAGCGCCAGGAGGAAGAAAGCCGGCGCCGCAGCGACGAGGAAAACCGCAAGCGCACCGCCGAAGAAGAAGCACGGCGCGTGGCGGAAGTGCAGGCCCGCGAAGTGGCCGAGCGGGAACGCAAGACCGCGGCGGCGAAGCCCGGCAAGGCTTCGCGAGAAGCGGTGGACGATAAGTCGACGCGTTACGGGCGACAAGAATTGCACATTGTCGGCGATGTGAGTTCGCGGCATAAAAAGAAAAAATCGCGCGACGGTCGGCGGCGCTCGGTGGGCGGCGATGCCGATACCAAGCACGGCTTTGAGATGCCGACCGCGCGCGTGGTGCGCGAGGTGGCGATCGGTGAGGCCATGACCGTGGGCGAATTGGCGCAAAAGATGGCTGTCAAAGCCACGGAAGTCATCAAGGTGATGATGAACATGGGTGTCATGGCCACGATCAATCAAATGATCGAGCAGGACACCGCGGTGCTGGTCGTCGAGGAAATGGGCCATACGGCCATGCTGCGCAAGGAAAATGTCATCGAGGATGATTTGCAGGGCGAAACGGATTCCTCACTCGAGATGCTGCCGCGGCCGCCGGTCGTGACCGTGATGGGACATGTCGATCACGGCAAGACCTCGTTGCTCGATTACATACGGCGCAGCAAGGTAGCCGCGGGCGAAGCCGGCGGCATCACGCAGCACATCGGTGCCTACCATGTTGAGACCGCGAAGGGCATGGTCACCTTTCTGGATACGCCCGGCCACGCGGCATTCACCTCGATGCGCGCGCGCGGTGCGCAAGTTACGGACATCGTCATTCTGGTCGTCGGCGCCGACGACGGCGTGATGCCGCAGACAGTTGAAGCCATTCAGCACGCGCAGGCGGCGAAGGTTCCCATTGTGGTTGCACTCAATAAGATGGATAAGCCGGAGGCCGACGCCGAAAAGGTCAAGCAGGAACTCACCAAGCACGGCGTCATTCCGGAGGAGTGGGGCGGCGAAAATATCTTCGTTCCCGTATCGGCGCGTACCGGCCAGGGCGTTGATCAGCTTCTCGACAGCATTCTGCTGCAGGCCGAAGTGCTCGAGCTTAAGGCGCCGAAGGCCGGTCTTGCTGCCGGGTACGTCATCGAATCGAGCCTTGAGAAGGGTCGCGGCGCCGTGGCAACCGTATTGGTCTTGCGCGGAACGCTCAAATTGGGCGATCCGTTGTTGATCGGCCAGGAATTCGGCCGCGTGCGTGCCTTGTTCGACGAGGCGGGACATCCGGTCGAGGCGGCCGGTCCGTCGATTCCGGTCGTGGTGCTGGGACTGTCGGGCGCGCCGAATGCGGGCGACGAGCTACTCGTGGTCGAGAGCGAGCGCAAGGCGCGCGAAGTGGCGATGCATCGGCAATCGAAGTCGCGCGACGTGAAGCTCGCGCAAAAGGCAACGAACATGCAGGACGTGTTCTCGAGCATGGGCGAGAACAAGGCCGACTTGGTGCAGTTGTTGGTGAAAGCCGATGTGCAGGGCAGCGCGGAAGCGCTGCGCGATTCTTTGAACGGCTTATCGACGCTCGAGGTGGCGGTGAATATCGTTGCCTCCGGGGTGGGCGGACTCACCGAGTCCGACGTTACTTTGGCCGCCGCGTCGAAGGCGCGCATCATCGCCTTCAACGTGCGTGGCGATGCCGCGGCGCGCGCAGCCATCAAGGAGCATGGCGTCGATGTGCGCTACTACAGCATCATTTACGAAGCCATTGATGACATCAAAGCCGTGCTGACCGGCATGTTGTCGCCGGAGGTCAAGGAGCAAATCGTCGGGTTGGCCGAAGTCAGAAGCGTGTTCCGCTCGAGCAAGTTCGGTACGGTCGCAGGATGCATGGTCATCGACGGTTATGTTCGGCGCAACTTCCCGATCCGCGTGCTGCGCAACAACGTGGTAATTTTCGAGGGCGCCTTGGAGTCCCTGAAGCGCTTCAAAGACGATGTCACGGAAGTACGCGCGGGTACCGAGTGCGGCATCGGCGTCAAGAATTACAACGACGTCCAGGAAGGCGACCAGATCGAGTGCTATTCACGCGTGGAAGTGGCGCGCACTCTATAGTGCGCGTGACTTTCGCCGGCAGTTAGGACAGGCTCCAGCGCTATGGCCAAAGACAACTCGCGGGCCAAGCGGCTGGGTGAGCAGATCCAACGCGAGCTCACCGAACTGCTGCGTCGCGACGTCAAGGACGAGCGCATCGGCAACGTCACTATCACGGCCGTCAACGTCAGCGGAGATCTGCGAACCGCCCGGGTTTATTACCTCGTGTTCGGCAAGCAAGGGCCGGATCCGAAGGTTCAGCAGGGTCTCACGAGCGCCGCGGGTTTCCTGCGCAATGCCTTGTCGAGGGCCCTGATGATTCGCTACACGCCGACCTTGACGTTTGAGCTGGACACCACGATCGAGCATGGCGTGCGATTGACCCAGCTAATCGACTCGTTGAAAAAACCCAGTGACAACACGGCGCTGACCAGCGATGGGAACGAGCACGACCATATTGTTGATGAGGGCTAGATTCCTGTGCCCGTCGATATCCACGGCATTCTTTTGCTTGATAAGCCACTGGGCTTAAGTTCTGCGGGTGCGGTTGCGCGCGCCAAGCGCTTGTTGAATGCGTGCAAGGCCGGACATACCGGATCGCTCGACCCGCTGGCATCCGGACTTTTGCCGATTTGCTTTGGCGAGGCCACTAAGTTCGGCACGCAATTGCTGGAAGCGGACAAGACCTACCGCGTGACCGTTCGTCTAGGCGAACGCACTCCGAGCGCAGATCGCGAGACCGAGGTCATCGAGACGCGCCCGCTAGCCGCGCTCTCAACCGAACAGTTGCACCTGGCGTTGGCGTCGTTTCCCCGCGATTATCAGCAGATTCCGCCCATGCGTTCGGCCCTGAAGCAAGACGGCAAACCCTTGTATGAATATGCGCGCGCCGGTATCACCCGGGAGCGTTCGGCGCGCGCCATCATTATTCGCGAGCTGCGCCTGCTCGATTGGCAGGCGCCGGATTTATCCTTTGATGTACAGTGCACGAAGGGTGCCTACATCCGTGTGCTCGCCGAGGATTTGGCGGCGCAATTGGGCACCATTGGTCATTTGGCGGCCCTGCGCAGGCTTGCAGTCGCGCCATTTGCGGCCGAACGTCAGTGGTCGTTCGAGTCCTTGGAGTCTTTGACTTTAGAAGAACGCCACCAGGCACTGCTTCCCGTGGACGCTGCTCTATGCACGTGGCGTCGATTTGACCTGCCTGCCGGTGGAGTGAGTGCGCTGCGACAGGGCCAAACGCTTAATGTTGCAATCGAACTCCCCGGAATGGTGCGTATCTACGCGGACGGCCTAGGGTTTTTGGGCTTAGGTGAAATTGAAGCCGCAGGCCTGCTCAAGCCCCTGCGGCTTATTTCCTCCGCCACGAATCGTGCTTGAGAGCAAGTGCCGCGACGCGTACAATGCGCGGCTTCTTAAAAGGTCCTAAGTTATTGATTGAGGGTTTGATTTCAATGCCACTTACTCGTGAAGAAAAGACGGGCGTCGTCGGTAAATTTCAGCGCAGCGCGCAAGATACCGGTTCCCCCGAAGTTCAGATTGCCTTGTTGTCCGAGCGCATTAACGGCTTGAGCCAGCATTTCACCACGCACAAAGCCGACCATGCATCGCGTCGCGGACTGCTCAAGATGGTTAATCAGCGCCGCAAGCTGCTCGACTACTTGAAGAGCAGAACTCCAGACAAGTACACGCAATTGGTCGAACGCTTAGGGTTACGCCGCTAACGGGCGCCGCTGCAGGCGCTTAACTCAGCGCCTGCGTCTTTCACTTCGGATTACGCAAAGGGGCTCTAAGTGAGCGCTATCAAAAAAAGTTTTAAGTATGGTGATCACACGGTAACCATCGAGACGGGCGAACTCGCCCGGCAGGCCGACGGTGCCGTACTCGTAACCATGAGCGAAACGGTGGTACTCGTCACCGCCGTCGGCTTGAGGAAAGCAACGCCGGGGCGTGACTTCTTCCCGCTCACCGTGAACTATCAAGAAAAAACCTACGCCGCGGGCCGCATCCCCGGAGGATTTTTCAAGCGCGAGGGACGGCCGACCGAAAAAGAGACGCTCACCTCGCGACTCATCGACCGGCCGATTCGGCCGCTGTTCCCGGAAGGGTTTATTAACGACGTGCAAGTGGTCGCTTCCGTGATTTCCGTGAATGCCGAAGTGGATCCGGATATTGCCTCCCTGATCGGCGCCTCCGCGGCGCTGGCGATTTCCGGCATGCCATTCTTAGGTCCGATCGGCGCCGCGCGTGTAGGTTACATTGACGGGAAGTACGTACTGAATCCGACCACAACGCAATTGACGACCTCAAAGCTGGATCTGGTTGTGGCCGGTACCAGCGAAGGTGTATTGATGGTGGAATCGGAGGCCGATGGCCTCAACGAAGAGGTCATGCTCGGCGCGGTGACCTTTGGCCACGAACAAATGCAGATCGCCATTAAGGCCGTCAACGAATTGGCGGCCGAAGCGGGTAAGCCTAAGTGGTCTTGGGTAGCACCGGAGCCCAATACGGCGCTCAAGGACGCAGTTACTGGGTTTGCCGAAACCGCTGTCGCCGCGGCATACATGCTCACCGAGAAGCAGCAGCGCTACGCGAAGATCAAAGAAGTCAAAGCCGCCGCCGTCGATGCTTTGTCGAAGGGTGCGACGCCGACGTTTACGGCGGAACAAGTGGGCGCCGAATTCTCCAATCTGGAATACCGGCTGGTGCGCGAAAAGATTCTTGCCGGCCAACCGCGCATTGATGGACGCGACACGAAAACGGTGCGCGCTATCAATATTCGCACGGGTGTATTGGCGCGAACCCACGGCTCGGCACTGTTCACTCGCGGTGAAACCCAGGCCTTGGTGGTCACGACCTTGGGAACCGGGCGCGATGCACAGATCATCGATGGCCTGACGGGCGAACGCAAAGAACCGTTCATGCTGCACTACAATTTCCCGCCGTTTAGCGTCGGCGAGACCGGGATGATGGGTTCGCCCAAGCGGCGCGAAATTGGCCACGGCAATCTCGCCAAGCGCGGCGTGAAAGCCGTCATGCCAGGCGTCGATAAATTCCCGTACGTCATTCGGGTCGTCTCGGAGATTCTGGAGTCGAATGGCTCGAGCTCAATGGCTTCGGTTTGCGGCACCAGCCTCGCGCTCATGGATGCGGGCGTGCCGATCAAGGCACCGGTCGCCGGCGTCGCGATGGGCTTGGTGAAGGAAGGCTCACGATTTCAAGTGCTCACGGATATTTTGGGCGACGAGGATCATCTCGGCGACATGGACTTCAAGGTGGCGGGCACCAAGGACGGCATTACTGCGCTGCAGATGGACATCAAGATCACAAGCATCACGCGCGAGATCATGAAAGTCGCTTTGGAGCAGGCGCGCGATGGCCGGCTGCACATCTTGGGAGAGATGAACAAAGTACTTTCCAAGCCGCGCGAGAACATGTCCGAATGGGCCCCCACAATCATTACCTTGAAGATCGATCCGGAGAAGATCCGCGATGTGATCGGCAAAGGCGGTGCGGTCATCCGTCAAATTACCGAGGAGACCGGCACCTCGATTGATATTGAGAATGACGGCACCGTGAAAATTGCCTCGGTGCAGGGCGCGGCAGGCCGCGAGGCGCAGCGCCGTATCGAATTGATCACCGCCGACGTCGAGGTTGGCCGGGTGTATGAAGGCAAGGTCGCGCGCCTGATGGATTTCGGCGCCTTCGTCACCATCCTTCCAGGTCGAGACGGCCTGGTGCATATCTCGCAGATTTCCGAGGAGCGCGTCGAGCGCGTGGGAGATAAGCTCAAGGAAGGCGATGTCGTGCGCGTAAAGGTGCTCGAGGTGGATCGACAGGGCCGCGTGCGGCTGTCGATGCGCAACATCGACGCCGGGTAAGATACGGGCGCGGCAGTCCTCTCTGCCGCGCACTACGACTGCGGGCTAGCCTTGAGACTAACCGTCCCGTACTAAATTCGGCGTGACCCGCGCGCGAGGCGCTTCCCCGCTGGCCACGGTCTTTACGCGATCCCGAAGCTGCGGCGTCGATTGCTGCTGGTTCAAAAGCTGCTTTAGGCTCTGTTCCAAGTGAGGGCTCAACTGGCCTTGCAGACTCGTGCCGTACGAGCGAATCACGCTGACCATGAAATCCTGGCTCAGGATTGGCTCAGCTAAATGCTCCTGTTCGGCTATGACCTGCAGCAAAATGCTACGCGTAATGTCGGCACTGTTTTTCTTGTCGACAACGACGAATTCAATCTTCTCGACCACCAAGCGCCTGACGTCGGCCAGCGTGATGTACCGGCTCTCGACCGTGTCATAGAGGCGGCGATTCGGATATTTCTTGATCACTCGCGGTTCGCTCATGGGGCTCCTCGCTCGTGTTGGCCGGCGCTACCGGAGGATTCCGGTTGGTGCCAGTCCACGTCTGAACAATCCAAGGACTACAGAGCAAAGAATAGCGCAATGCAGCGCTAAGGCAAATCGGCATTTTTTATTAGAGTTATCAGCCGCTTACATGTAAATGGAGGCGTTTAGCGACCTTGTTGATGTTCCATTGCGCGATCGCCCAACTCCAAGCGGCGGAAATTGTGGCAGATCGGAGCGTAGTCGGCGGTGCCAAGCCCAGCAGCGAAAAGATGGACCATAGCTGCGGCAGCGGGTATTCCGCACTCACGTGAACGCTGCGGCGAGACTTTGCCAGCTTGCTGCCATCTGCTTCCGTCAATACGGGCACGTGGGCATAGCTCGGCTCGGCCAAGCCTAAGAGGCGCTGCAGGTAGATTTGCCGGGGGGTGTTGTCGAGAAGATCGGCGCCCCGAACTATGTAGCTGACGCCTTGTGCAGCATCATCGACGGTTACTGCGAGCACGTAGGCATAGATCTGATCGCGGCGTTTAAGAACGATGTCGCCGACGCTCGCGGCCACGTCCTGCCGATAAGTACCCTGGATTCGGTCAGTGAAGGTGACGTGCCCAGGATCGACTCGCGCACGAATCGCGGTGGGTATGCCAGGCGCCTGCGGCCCGCTTCGGCAGGTTCCCGGATAGCGCAGCTCGTCCTCCAATTGCACGCGGCTGCAAGAGCAGACGAATGTTCGCCGTTGGGCATGTAGCCGGCGCAGCGCCTCCTCGTAGCGCTCGCTGCGATCATATTGGCGAAAGACCGGTCCGTCCCACTCGAAGCCGAATTGCTCCAAGGTACGCAGAATCCCGGCTGCGGCCCCCGGGATCTCTCTGGGCCGATCGAGATCCTCGATGCGCAGCAGCCAGCGTCCGCCGTGCGCGCGAGCGTCCAGATAACTGGCTACCGCCGTGTATAGGGAGCCTAAGTGCAGATCGCCCGACGGAGTCGGCGCGAACCGCCCTACGTAGGGCGGACTATCGGTACCGGTCGTCGCGGTCGCCGTACTGCTTCTCGCGGCGCTCGCGCCGCTCCTGGGCTTCGACAGACAGGGTGGCGACCGGGCGGGCTTCCAATCGCTTGATGCCGATTTCTTCGCCGGTTTCCAAGCAATAGCCGTACGAGCCGTCTTCGATGCGTTTCAATGCTTCATCGATCTTGCGAATCAACTTGCGCTCGCGGTCGCGCGTTCGAAGCTCGAGGCTGAACTCTTCCTCTTGCGTGGCGCGGTCGTTTGGGTCGGGAAAATTGGCGGCTTCGTCCTTCATATGCAGCACGGTGCGATCAACCTCGACCATGAGGTCACGCTTCCAACTCTGCAGAATGCGCGCGAAGTGCTCCAACTGCTCCTTGTTCATGTACTGCTCGCCGCGGCGGGCAATATACGGCTTCACATTGCGAGGACCGGCCAACAAGCTGGCGGGCACAGATCCCTCGGCATCGCCGTCTTCGTCGTTTTGCAGCACGCGCGACGGCATCACTAGCGGGCGAGGATCGAATTTCAGGGGGGCGGCTTTTTCGGTCGTAACTCTGGGCGCCGGCGCCGACGCGGGTTTGACCGCGGCGAGCTTCGCGCGCGGTGGTTTTGTGATCGCTGGTTTTGCGCTCACGAGTTTGGGTACGGGTTTGGTCGGTTTCACTGTTACCTTCGATGTGGCCATGGGCTTGGCTTTCGTCGGCGGCCGAGCCACCTTCTTAGGGGCGACTGTCTTGTGAGTCGCCTTTTTGGGTGTCGCCTTTCCTGGCCGCTTAGCCGCTTTGTTTGGTTTCTTCGAGGGCATTTGAATTTTCCGCCTCCTAACGAAAGAGCGCGCGATTATACCGACGCATTCAGGCCTGTACAGGGCGCACGCGAAACATATTTCGTGAACTTAAGCCTATGATTGGGAAGCAAAACCTCGGGAGCCCGCGGCGGGGCCAGCAGGCCCTTGATGAGGTCTTTAGTCCCTAGGGCAATTCGACCGTGGCGGCAGCGACCCAGCCGGCGGCTCGATGCTCTGCCACAACCGTGGTGTAAATACCGCCGCGTACGTTGAATTTGGCCAGAATCCTCATGAATCGGGGTGCGGTCGCAGCCACCAGGTCCCGCAGGATTTCATTGGTAACCGCTTCATGGAATGCGCCGCGGCTGCGGAACGACCAAATATAGAGTTTCAGCGACTTCAATTCGACGCATCGCTCGTTCGGCACGTACTCAAGTTCCAGCGTGGCGAAGTCGGGTTGGCCGGTTTTCGGGCACAGGCAGCTAAACTCAGGAATGCTCATGCGGATGGCGTAGTCCCGCTGCGGCGCGGGATTGTCAAACACTTCGAGCTGAGAGGTTGGCTCTGGCATGGGATGGGGCGATCGCCGTGAGGGGTTTACCTATGTGACGTTTACTTTACACTACGCGCCACAAGTGGCCCACGACACCGCGTGAACAATGCGCTTAACGAAACTCAAAATTGCCGGCTTCAAATCGTTCGTTGATCCGACGACCGTGACTTTCCCCAGCAGCCTGACTGGCGTGGTGGGCCCCAACGGATGCGGCAAATCCAACATCATCGATGCCGTGCGCTGGGTGATGGGGGAAATCTCCGCGAAGCATTTGCGCGGCGAATCGATGGCCGATGTGATTTTCAATGGCTCTTCATCGCGCAAGCCGCTAGGCAACGCATCGGTGGAGCTGGTATTCGATAATTCCGACGGAAAGATCGGCGGACCCTACGCGAACTACAACGAAGTCGCATTAAAGCGCTCGGTGAGCCGCGATGGCACCTCGGATTATTATATTAATAGCCTCAAGGTGCGCCGCAAAGACATCACGCAGTTGTTTCTCGGCACTGGATTGGGTACCCGCAGCTACGCCATCATCGAACAAGGCATGATTTCACGGGTCATTGAGGCACGGCCTGACGACTTGCGCGCTTTCCTCGAAGAAGCTGCGGGCATCTCGCGCTATAAAGAACGCCGCCGCGAGACTGAAAGCCGCATCGGACACACGCGCGAGAACCTCGATCGACTAAATGACCTGCGCGAAGAGGTGGATAAGCAGATTCGCCACTTGCAACGGCAGGCCGCCACGGCGCGCCGCTATCAGACGCTCAAAGAAGAGGAGCGCAAGTTGTTCGCCGAATTGCTGGTATTGCGCTTGCAAAGTCTCGATCTGGAGGCTGGCGTCCGCGATGCCGCGACGTCGGGCTGTGAGACCGCCATGCAAGCCATTCTCGCGGATTTGCGTGAAGCCGAGGCACGGATCGAGCGTATTCGCGCCGAACAATCGACCAAGGCCGACGCCTTGAGTGCGATCCAGGGTCGATATTACGAGGCGGGCGCCGAGGTGAGTAAGATCGAGCAAGGCCTCGAATACGCGCGCGAGCTGCGCCAACGCCAGCGCTCAGACTTGGAGCAAATTGATTCGCAGTCCGCCGAACTCGCTCGGGTGGTGCAGCTTGACCGAGTCCAGCTGGAATCACTGTCCATGGAACTGTCGACGATGGTTCCCGCCCTGGATGAGGCTCACGATCGTGAACGAGTTGCATCGCAAGCACTGGAGCGTTGTGAGCAGGCACTCACGTCGTGGCAGTTCTCCTGGGACAATCATGCTCAGGCGGTCGCGCTGCGGCAGCGCGAGACACAAGTAGAACGCGCACGCATCGAGCAATTGGAAAGCCAGCAACGACGGCTGCTGCAACAGCAAGAGCGCCAAGAGGCAGAGCGGGCAGCGTTTGCGCAACTGCAGCCGCCGGCGGCGCTGGAAAGTCTGGCTGAGCACGCGGAAGCGGCACGTGCCGCTCGTGAAGGCGCTGCGGCGGAGCTGCAAGAGTTATTGTCTGAGATCTCATTGACGCGTGACCGCGAGCGTGAGGAGAGCCAGTCCCTGAATGTACTGCGAGCGCGGCTGCAGCAACTACACGGAGAACAGGTCTCGACCGAGGCGCTGCAGCAGGCCGCACTCGGTAAAGCCTCCGGACGAGTCAGCCAATGGCTCAAGTCAAAGTCGCTCGATCGCCATCCTCGGGTTGCGCAACAGTTGCGGGTGAACAAGGGCTGGGAACGCGCCGTCGAGACAGTGTTAGGTCCCTATCTCGAGGCGGTTTGCGTCGATGGCTTGGACAGCATCACGGATCTGCTAGCGAGTTTCGATGGCGGCTATCTGGCAGTCGTGAGCACTGGCGAAGGCGCGGCCGTCGTGGAGGTTGCCGACTCGCTGCAGGCAAAGGTGCAAGGCACGAGCGTGCTCGCCTCAGTGCTGGCATCGGTACTGACCGCCGAAACCCTCGCGCAGGCACTCAAGTTGCGGCGGCAGCTCAAGGCCGGCGAGTCCGTGGTCACCCGCGATGGAATCTGGCTGGGCAATGACTGGTTGCGTGTTTTGCGCGATGCGGACCCGCATGCCGGTGTTATCGAGCGTGAAGAAATTCTGCGTGAGCTCAGCGGTCAGGTCGATTCGCTTCAAGGCGAAGTGAAAACGCTCGAACTGCGCTTGGAACATACGCGGGACCAGGTCCGCGAGCACGAAGATCGCCGCGAGCGCTACCAAACGGATGTGAATCGACTGCATCGCGAGCACGTCGACCGGCGCGCCGAATTGAATTCCGCGCAAGCCCGAACCGACGATGCGACACGGCGATTGGAGCAGCTGGAGTCCGAGCTTGCCGACGTGCGCGTCGAATTGTCGCGTAGCGAAACCGAGCTTAGGACTTCTCGGGCGCGGATGGAAACCGCAATTGACGCGCTGGCAGCTCTCGAGCCGCAGCGCCTGGAACTGGAGCAGGACCGCGAGCGCAAGCGCGCGGCCATGGGCGAGGCAAGAACGTCGGCCCTTTCCTCGCAGCAGCATGCGCGAGACTTGGCGGTTCAGGTGGAATCGCGGCGCTCCTCGCATGCGGCGCTCATTACCACTGTGGGTA
Organism: Gammaproteobacteria bacterium; assembly: GCA_041690895.1. GTDB lineage: Bacteria > Pseudomonadota > Gammaproteobacteria > Steroidobacterales > Steroidobacteraceae > Bog-1198. The sequence goes on along the minus strand of JBEPVT010000053.1, from coordinate 17,382 downwards.
GACTTGAGAAGCAACTCGAGGATCTGCATGCGCGCCGTCTCGAGCTGGTGGGGCAAATCGCCGACGGCGAGGCGCCATTTGCCGAAGCGCAACTACAGCTACAACGTGAACTGCGCCAGCGCGCCGAGATCGAAGCGGAGCTGCGGGCGGCGCGGATTGCCAGCGATGAGTTGGATGCCCAGCTGCGCGAGCTCGATGCGGCGCGATTTGCGGTGGATCAGCGCTTGGAGGCGGCGCGCTCGAGTCTCGATGCAGCGCGCTTGGCGGCCCAGCAGGTGCGCGTTCGGCGCGAAGGGGTGGCCGAGCAGCTCAGCGCAACGAATTACGAATTCGCGGCGTTGGTGGCGCAACTGGCGGCGGACGCTTCGGTGGACACTTGGGAATCGCAGTTGGAAGAGACCAAGGGCAAGATCGAACGCCTGGGTCAGGTAAATCTCGCCGCCATCGGTGAATTCAAAGAGCAGTCCGAGCGCAAAGAATATCTGGATCGGCAATGCAAGGATCTAACCGATGCGTTGGAAACGCTCGAGGCGGCGATGCGCAAAATAGATCGGGAAACGCGTACGCGTTTTCAGGATACCTTCGAGCGCGTCAACGCCGGTTTGAAGGAGAAATTCCCGCGCCTCTTCGGCGGCGGCCATGCCTACCTGGAGCTGACCGGCGAAGAGTCGAATGCTGCGGGTGTGTCCGTGATGGCGCGCCCGCCGGGCAAACGCAATAGCACCATCAGTCAGCTCTCAGGCGGCGAGAAAGCGTTGACCGCGGTTGCTTTGGTGTTTGCCATATTCGACCTGAACCCGGCGCCGTTCTGCCTGCTGGACGAAGTTGACGCGCCGTTGGATGAGAACAACGTTGGACGCTTTTGCGACATCGTCCGCGACATGTCGCGCAGTGTGCAGTTCATCTTCATCACCCACAACAAAAGCACCATGGAGATGGCGTCCCAGCTGGTAGGCGTCACGATGAATGAACCTGGCGTTTCGCGCCTGGTTTCGGTGGATGTTGATGAGGCTGTGCGCATGGCAGCGATGTAGCGCACAAGTCTCATGGCTGCCGAGCTACGTTGGATTCTGTTGGCCTTAAGTCTGGGGTTGCTTGCCGGCATTTGGTGGTGGGGCCGGCGACGTTCATCACAAGCATCGGGCGACGCGCAGCTGCGCGAGATCACGCCAAGCATCGAGCCGCAGCGGCCCGAGCCCGTGGCGCAGCGAGCGGAGGCCGCAAGCGAGTGGGGCGTGCCGCCCTTCGAACCGCTGAGCATCCATACTCAGGATTACGAACGCGTTCCGGTGTTGGACGGTCCGATGATGGTGAGCGCCGATCCTGCCCCTAGGTTGACGCCTGCCGAGGCCGCTGCCGCCGCGCCGGTCGCCACGAGCGTCGCGCCGCCTGTACCGAGTGCAGCGCCCGCTGCCGTACTCTATCCGGCGCGCGTTCCGACTCTGCTGCCCGAATCGGCCGAGCGAAGCACGGCGCCGCCGGCGCATTCATCACCCGATGGCAGCGAGCAACAAAAAATCGTGAGCGTGCGCGTATGCGCGGCGGGCGAGGCGCGCTGGTCCGGCGACACGTTGTTGTCGGCTTTGGAGCTGCACGGCCTCGCGTATGGACGCCATCAGGTGTTTCATCGGCGGCACATCGATGGGCGCAGTTTGTTTTGTGTTGCCAGTTTGATCGAGCCGGGGACATTTGATGTCGCACAAATGCCGTCGGAGGAGTTTCGCGGCGTCACGCTGTTCGCGGTGTTGCCAGGTCCAGTCGAGCCGCTTCTGACCGTCGATGAGCTGCTTGGCGCAGCGCACGGTCTGGCGCAGGAGCTGTCGGGCATGGTGCAGGATCAAAAAGGCATGCCGCTCTCGCCGCAGCGTGCCGCTGCGATGCGCGATGATGTCGCGCGTTTCCAAGCATCGTTGCCGCGAGGCGGCTTCGCTTAAGCGTGTGCGCCGAGAAGTCAACCGAGCCGCCGAAGCAGGCAGCAGCGCGCGCCGCACAATTGCGGGAACTGCTGGATCGGTATAATTATCGCTATCACGCGCTTGACGACCCGGAAGTTCCGGACGCCGAGTACGACAAGCTCATGGTTGAGCTGCGGGCTCTGGAGGCGAAATTTCCCGCGCTGCTGGTTCCCAACTCACCGACGCAACGGCTGGGCGCCGCGCCGATGTCCGCCTTCGGCGCAGTCAAGCACCGAGTGGCCATGCTGTCCTTGGACAATGCCTTCAGCGACGATGCGGTGCGCGATTTCGATCGCCGCATTCACGAGCGGCTCGCCACGGACTGTCTTATCCGCTATTCGGCTGAACCGAAACTCGACGGCTTGGCAGTTAGTGCGCGCTATGAAGATGGCAGTTTTGTGCGCGGCGCGACCCGCGGAGACGGTGAAACCGGTGAGGACATTACCCAGAACTTGAGAACCATCAAGGCGCTACCGTTGACACTGCGCGGCGCCAAGATTCCTCGAGTGCTCGAGGTGCGCGGCGAAGTGTTCATGCCTTTGGCGGGTTTCCGTCGATTCAATGAGGAGGCGGCCGCGCGCGGCGAAAAAAGCTTCATCAATCCGCGCAACGCCGCGGCCGGCAGCTTGCGCCAGCTCGATCCACGCATGAGCGCGGCGCGGCCGCTCGACTTGTTTATCTATGGCATCGGCGTGATCGAGGGCGGCGAACTGCCTCCGTATCAGAGCGCGACGTTGAAGCAATTACGTGCGCTGGGATTCAAGATTTGTCCGCAGTCCAAACTGGTCGAGTCGATCGAGGGTTGCCTGCAGTACTACCGGGAAATGGGAGTGGCGAGGGCCACGCTGCCCTATCAAATCGATGGCGTGGTTTACAAAGTCGATGATGTGAATTTGCAGCGCAAGCTCGGATTCATTTCACGCGCACCGCGCTGGGCGATCGCGCATAAATTCCCCGCCGAGGAGGCGCTGAGCGTGATACGCGGCGTTGAATTTCAGGTGGGCCGCACCGGGGCCCTGACCCCCGTCGCGCGATTGGAACCGACCTTCGTTGGCGGCGTGACCGTGAGCAACGCGACTCTCCACAACATGGATGAATTGACGCGCAAGGATGTCCGCGTGGGCGACACCGTCGTCATTCGCCGTGCGGGCGATGTGATTCCTGAGGTGGCACGGGTGCTGCCGGAGCGCCGCCTTGCGGGCGCGCAGCTCGTGGTGCTGCCGAGCGTCTGCCCGGTATGCGGCTCGCCGGTAGTGCGGGAAGGCGATCAAGCCGTGGCGCGCTGCAGCGGCGGTCGGCGCTGCGCGGCCCAGCGCAAAGGAGAAATTCAGCACTTTGCATCGCGCCGCGCCATGGATATACAGGGGCTCGGCGACAAGCTGGTGGAGCAACTCGTCGACACCGACTGGGTGAAGACGCCTGCGGACTTGTTCTCGCTGCAAGCGGAGCAGCTGGCGAGCTTGGAGCGCATGGCAGAGAAGTCCGCGCAGAAACTGCAATCGGCTATAGAGTCCGCAAAGCACACGACTTTGCCGCGTTTCCTGTACGCGCTCGGCATACGTGACGTGGGTGAAGCGACGGCCCTGGCGCTGGCACAATATTTTCCGCAGCTCGCGGACCTGCGCCGTGCCGGCGAAGAGGAAATCCAACGCGTTCCCGACGTGGGCCCGGTTGTCGCGAAGCAGGTGGCGGCCTATTTTCGGGATCCGGACAATGCCGCCGCCGTCGATCGCCTGCTCGCCTCCAGCATCCAATGGCCGCCCACCGCACCGGCAAGCGCCGGCGGCGTGCAGCGCGATACAGTATTCGTGCTGACAGGGACGCTCGAATCTCTAACACGCGAACAAGCCGCGGCAGCAATTCAGCGATTGGGCGGAAAGGTGAGCGGCAGCGTCTCGAAAAAAACCGACTATGTCGTGGCCGGTGCGGAGGCGGGGTCGAAACTTAAAAAGGCCGAGCTGCTCGGCATCGAGATTCTGGATGAGGCAGCGTTTCTAAAGCTGCTGAAAACGTAGCGGACTCAAGATAAGTCCGCTACGTGGTCAGTCCTAATGGATTACAGCGATTTATCGATCTTTGCGTTCTTCTTCAGACTATCCACATAGGCCTGCAGCTTCTTTTGGACCACGCCGTTGCTGACCTGCTGCTTGACCTGCTCAAACGGCGGTGGCGCCGTCTCTCGGGTGTCCTCCAGCTTGATCACATGCCAGCCAAATTGCGTTTGTACGGGCGCGGAAGTCATCTCGCCTTTCTTCAATCCCTTTACGGCGTCGCCGAACGGCTTGGCCATACGCGTTAGCGTGAACCAGCCTAGATCCCCGCCGTTGGCCTTGGAGCTGTCCGTGGATTCCGCTTTGGCGACGTCTTCAAACTTCGCGCCGCCTTTGATCTTCTTGATCGCTGCTTCGCCCTTCTCTTTGGTGGCAACCAGAATGTGCCGCGCGTGATACTCGGTCTTATCCATTGCGGCAATGGCCGAATCATATTCGGTGTGCAAATCCGCATCTGTCGGATCCTTGTCCTTCAGATACTTCGCGGATTCGGCATCCGCCAGCACGCGCATGCGCACCACATCGAGCTGCGCACTGACGTCTGGGTCCTTCTCTACGCCGTCCTTCAGGCCCTGAGAGGCGAGCACCTGCATGCTGATCAGTTCATCAAGAACCTGGTTCTTCTGGTCGGTGGTCAGATCAGCGTTTGGCCGGCCGCGCAGCAGGCTCTTTAAGTAAATGTCGTATTCCACGCGCGAGATCGGCGTGCCATTGATCGTTGCGACCGCAGGGACGGCGGGCGTCGCCGGTTTGTCGGCTGTCGCAGGCGCCGTCTGTGGGCCTTTGCCGCAGGCGGTGATCGCTAAGGCGAATGCCGTCACGGTGGCGATGCGGGTCCACGGTGTACTCAAAAATTGGCTCATTTGGTCCTCTACGCAAAAAAAGCGACTACGGCCGTACATGGCCAGCGCGCCCGGGGGCGGCAGTTTAGCCTCAACAGAGCGATCTCACCAATATTTGATGGGTTGCGCGGATGTCAAGAAGAGTGTTGCTGCATAGCAGCACTTCGCATCTGCGGTCAATCCGGCGCCAGCGCGTCGATCGCAAGTGCGTGGATATCGCTTTTCATGAGATCCTCGACGGCGGCGTAAATAAGTCGATGCCGCGCCACCGAGGATATTCCGCGAAAGGCTTCAGCGACGATACGTATCCGAAAGTGACTCTGCCCGCCGGCGGCGCCGACGTGACCTTCGTGCAAGTGGCTCTCATCCACGACCGTGAGTTGTGCCGGCGCAAAGCGACTCTCCAGCCGCTCACGCAAGCGCTGCGCGCGGGTGACGGAAGGTTGATGGATTGAGGGTTGATTGGAGGCCTTGCTGGCGAGCCAGAAGACTTGCGGAAGCATGAAAACCAGGGTCGCAGCGGGAAATCCAAAGACCTTGAATTTAACCCACAGGCCAACGGCAAAATTCCTTGCCACATATAGGTTCAGAATTGCGAAAGCGGCAAACCACGCCGCCCACAGAAAATTAATCAGCAGCCAAGCGCGGGTCGAGACTGCCAGCGGCTCGCTAAATGCTGCCTCGAGAATGCGCCGCACCAGAGGTTGCCTGCCGATTACCATGCTGCCGAGGAAAACGGTCGAAGTGAGCGCCAGCAACACCGTCAGTTTCCACTGAATGAATCGCTGGTCGTGCAACAGCAGCGTGGCGGCGCCGAGGATCAGCACGACGCAGGTGCTGATGACGTGCATGGTCTTGAAGCTGCCGGCGCGCATGCGATGTATCAGCATTTGCAGCACGCAGGCAATCATCAGAGCGCCGGTGGCCCAATAGATATCCCGCAGCTCAAATGTCACAAAAAAGACGATCAGCGGCGACCATTCGAGGAGTTGACTCATCCGCGTATCATAGCCGACGCGATGAGCATCTATCTGCAACTACATCCGGTTACGCCGCAACGACGCTATGTGCGCCAAGCGGTGGAAGCGCTGCGCCGCGGTGCAGTGATCGTTTATCCCACTGACTCTTGCTATGCGCTTGGCTGTCACATAGGTGATAAGACTGCGCTCGAACGTATCCGCGACATTCGTCAGACCGACCGCAACCATCATTTCACGCTGGTATGCCGAGATCTCGCGGAGGTTGGAAAGTATGCGATGGTCGACAACTGGCAATATCGACTGCTGCGCGCGCACACACCCGGTCCCTATACCTTTCTGCTCAAGGCTTCGCGCGAAACGCCGCGGCGATTGAAACACGAACGCCGCGGCACGATCGGATTGCGGGTTCCCGATCATCCCATCACTGCGATGCTGCTGAGTGAGCTGGGCGAGCCGGTGATGAGTTCGACCCTGCTTTTACCCGGCGAAGAGCTGCCGCGCACTGACGCCAGGGAGATTTACGAAAGACTCGAGCGCAGCGTTGATATGGTTTTGGACGGCGGCAATTGCGGCCTAATACCCACCTCAGTCATCGACCTGTCGACGGACCGAGCCATCGTGGTTCGCGAAGGGCGTGGTGATGTCAGCCCCTTTGCGCCGACGGCCACCGTATAATGCTCTGCGTGCGGGCAGCAGTGCTCGTAATTCCCTTAAATAACGAGTGTAAGCATTGGATTTAAATGGGATTCTTTATACTGTTTCTATCTGGGCAATCCCGGTCCTTTTCGCCATCACGCTGCACGAAGTTGCCCACGGTCGAGCAGCGAGGTATTTCGGAGACCGCACCGCCGAGCTGCTGGGCCGCTTAAGTTTGAATCCGTTGCGACACATCGATCCACTGGGGACATTGCTGATTCCAGGGATACTGCTGGCCTTGCACTTCCCGATCTTCGGTTGGGCGAAGCCCGTCCCCGTGATCAGCAGCGCGTTGCGCAATCCGCGCCGCGCGTCGATTGTCGTGGCGCTCGCCGGACCTGTCGCTAATATTCTTATGGCGGTATTTTGGTCTGTGGTATTGGCGTTGGTTGTCCGCATCAAAGCGGGACTGACCTTCAGCAATTGGTTGGTCCTCATGGCTCAGGCAGGCATAGTGGCGAACGTGGTTCTTGCGCTGTTTAATTTGCTGCCCATTCCGCCGCTGGACGGAGGACGTGTGCTTGCGGGTCTGTTGCCGCCTCGCATTGGGGCAAGCTACGAAAGATTGGCGCCGGTAGGCATGTTTATAGTCGTCGGCTTGGCAGTGCTGGGACTCTTTGGCTGGCTGTTTAACCCGACTTATCGAGCTATCGGTCATCTCATCAACGCTCTGGAAATGGGAATTGCGACATGAGCGGGCCCGTACAAAACAGGCGCGTACTGTCCGGCATGCGGCCCACGGGTCAATTGCATCTGGGCAACTATCACGGTGCCCTGAAGAATTGGATTGAGCTGCAATATCAGTACGAGTGCTATTTCTTCGTTGCCGATTGGCACGCGCTGACCACTGGTTATGAGGACACCTCGAAGCTCGAGGAAAACACCTGGAGCATGGTCGTCGACTGGTTGGCCGCGGGTCTCAACCCCGGCGTAGCGACGCTCTTCATCCAGTCAAAAGTCCCTGAGCATGCGGAGCTGCATCTGTTGCTGTCCATGATTACGCCCTTGGGTTGGCTGGAGCGCGTGCCCTCCTATAAGGATCAGCAGGTGCAACTCACCGAGCATGACTTGAGCACCTACGGCTTTCTTGGCTATCCGCTGCTGCAAAGCGCCGATATCTTGCTGTATCGCTCGCAATACGTGCCGGTCGGCGAAGATCAAGTCGCGCACGTCGAAATCACGCGCGAAGTCGCACGCCGCTTCAATCACATCTATGGCCGCGAGTCCGATTTCGCGCAGAAAGTAGAAAAGGCCATCAAGAGCTTAGGGTCGCGAAACTCCGCCATGTACCGCTCGCTGCGCAAGGCGTTTCAAGAAAAAGGCGAGGTCGACGCGCTGGCCAAAGCACGTGCTTTGGTCGAGGCGAATGCCCGGCTCACAGTGGCCGATCGCGACCGCTTACTCGGTTTTCTCGAAGGAGCCGGGATCGCGATACTCCCGGAGCCCGAAGCGTTGCTGACTGCGACGCCGAAGGTCCCGGGGCTCGATGGCCGCAAGATGTCTAAGTCCTACGGCAACACGATCGGACTTCGCGAGGACACGGACTCGATCGTGAAAAAGCTTAAAGCCATGCAGACCGATCCGGCTCGCGTGCGCCGCACCGATCCCGGTGATCCGGATAAATGTCCTGTTTGGGATCTGCATAAAATATATTCGACTGCGGAAACCCAGGACTGGGTGCAGAAGGGTTGTCGTTCGGCTGGGATCGGCTGTTTGGAATGCAAGGCGCCGCTCATCGAGAAAATAGTGGAAGAGGTATCCGGGATTGCAAAACGGGCGCAAGAGTTCGAGGAGAATCCCGACCTGGTACGCGGTATCATCGCGGAGGGGTGCGAGCGCGCACGCGCAGTGGCGCGCGACACAATGGATGCGGTCCGGCAAGCTATGGCGATGAATTATAGATGAAACCTGAATTAACGTTGGTTCAGAAGCTGGCGCCGCCGGCGCCGCCGGCGCCGCCGGCTAGCGCGGTCGCGCCGGCACAGGGTGAAATGCCATTTGCGGTCGTAGACGGCCAACCCATCATCGAAATGCCGCGAGATCTGTATATTCCGCCGCAGGCGCTCGAGGTGTTCCTCGAGGCGTTCGAGGGACCGCTTGACATGCTGCTGTATCTAATTCGGCGGCAGAATCTGGACATTCTCGACATTCCGATCGCCGAAATTACCCGCCAGTACATGCGCTATATCGAGCTGATGCAGGTGCTGCAGCTCGAATTGGCCGGTGAGTATCTATTGATGGCGGCAACGCTTGCCGAAGTGAAATCACGCATGCTCCTGCCGCGCGTGGGCACGGACGATGCGTCCGAGGAGGCGGACCCTCGCGCGGAGCTGGTGCGCCGGCTGCAGGAATACGAACGCTTCAAGCGTGCGGCAGAGAGTATCGACAGAATGCCACGGCTGGAACGCGATACGTGGGTCGCATCGGCCGAACTGGCGGATCGAAAAGTCGTGCGCATCCCGCCGCAAGTGACATTGCAAGAAATGCTGATCGCCTTTCAGGACGTGTTGTCGCGCAGCGACATGTTCGCCCATCATCATGTGCAGCGTGAACCGCTGTCAGTGCGCCAGCGCATGACGGATGTATTGGCGGCGCTGCAAACCAACGCGTTCGTGGACTTCGTGCGCCTATTTACCGCTGAAGAAGGCCGTCGCGGCGTGACCGTGACCTTCGTGGCCATTCTGGAACTATTGCGTGAAGGGCTGATCGAATTAGTGCAATCGGAAGCGTATGCCCCTTTGCATGTGCGCCTGGGCAATCCGGCTCGGCACCTGTCGCTGGTTGCCGACAATAGCGCCGCCAATGATGATCTTGCGAGAACTCAATGAACCATCAATACGTGAAAAATGTGGTTGAAGCATCGCTGCTCGCAGCGGGTCGGCCTTTGACGCTCGAAGAGCTGTCGAGCGTGTTCGACGAGCGCGACGGCTCCATCGGCGACGAAGTCAAGGCCGCGATTTCGGTCCTGAATGAAGAGTACGAAACGCGTGGACTAGAATTGCTGGAAGTAGCGAGCGGTTTTCGCGTGCAGATCAGGGCAAGCGTCGCTCAGCCGGTCGCGCGCCTGTGGCAAGAGCGGCCCGCAAAATATTCACGCGCGCTGCTCGAGACATTGGCGCTGATTGCTTACCGTCAGCCGATCACGCGTGGTGAAATCGAGCAAATCCGCGGTGTCGCGGTCAATCCAAACATCATCAAAACCCTGCATGAGCGAAACTGGATTCGAGTGGTCGGCCACCGCGACGTGCCGGGCAAACCGGAGCTGCTCGGCACCACGCGTGATTTTCTGGACTACTTCAGCTTGAAGAAACTGGATGACCTCCCGACCCTGGCGCAGCTCAAGGAGCTCGAGGACTTGCGCGTGCAATTAACTCTGCCCGGCGCTGAAGCACAAGTCTTGACGGACGCGGAAAGTCCGTTGGAAACAGACGCGGAACTCGAGCCCCCCGCGGACGACGATGAAGAGACGCATGCGGAGAGCGCCGCGCCTCGAACGCAAGGGCTGGTTGCAAGCGGTGCGCAAGACGACTCGATTTAATGTCGCCTCGGCCTAAGGCGGTACGGACGCGAGGGGCCGCTATTCCACGCAAGGAAACCTCTGCGCCTAAAGATCCGCCGGCCGGCGAACGTGTGCAGAAGCTGCTGTCGGCGGCGGGAATAGGTTCACGCCGAGAAGTGGAGCGCTGGATCCGCGAATCCCGCTTGAAAGTCAACGGCGAGGTGCCCGAGCTCGGCGCGAAGCTCACCTCGCGCGATCGCATTACCTTGGATGGCCGACCGGTTCGGTTGCATACGCCCGCCGTCAAACAATCCCGGGTCCTGCTGTTTCACCGCTCGCCAGGCGAGAATCTTGATCTGAAGGCCGCCACTTCGCGTGCCGCGGAACTCCTGAACCTGCCGCGCGCGCCGGGCCGTTGGCTCGCCATCCAGCCGATGCCGCCGGTCGACGGCGGCTTGGAAATTCTCACCGATGACGGATCGTGGGCGCACCGCGTTTCTCGCGGCGCGCACGCCTTGACGATCGACTATGTGCTGCGAATGCGCGGCCCATTGAACGAGGCTCTGGTCGATGAATTCCGTCTGGCGACGGATTGCGAGGGCGAGGCAATGAGTGTTTTGCAGGCCGATGCAAAATATGGAGAGGGTTTCAATCACTGGCTCAGTGTGACGGTGCGCGCGACCCGTTCAGCGCAAGTGCGGCACTGGTTCGCCGCTCGTGGCATCATCGTGAGCCGCCTGATGCGGGTGCGCTTCGGGCCGGTGCATCTCGCGCACGATTTGCCGCGAGGACACTCCAGAGCCCTGCTGGTGAGCGAACGCAATGCGCTCATCAACGAGATCGACGCCGCGCAGGCCGCATCTGCCGCGAGAGACCTTGCTTAATTGGCTGTCGCGTTCTTGGAGGCGTCCAGCAATTGCGCCAAATATTGCTGCCAAACCGCTGCCCAGGTGTGGGTGCCGTGTCCGTGCGTTTGATCAGAGGCGGGCAGCAATATAAAGCGGCCATTCTTGACGCGTTTCATTTCCCGTTCTGCAATGCCAAGTTCCGGCGGATTGATAAAATCGTCGCCCGAGTTGATCTGCAGCAGCGGCGCCTTGATCTTCTCCAGACCGGGCGAGGGGTCGTAATCCCGCGACGCGTTTACCTGGTACAGAAAATCATTGGCGTCTAAATTCTCCATCTCCCGCGGCATGTACTTTTCCAGGAATTCATCTGCGGCATCCCGGGTCGGCAAGCTCAGCTGCATTTGAATCGGTGCGCTGCCGGCAATCAACAGCAATCCCGCAACGGAGCGAATGGCATCTATCGGCTGAGTGGTGTAGTCGCCTTTCATCCACTGTGGATCATTGCGAATCGCGCCCATGGTCAGGTCGCGCCACAGGCGGTTGCGTCCCGCAATCTGCACCGGCAAGCAGGCGAGCGGCATGAGGGCGTCCATGAAATCCGGATAGGCCTCACCCCACATGAAGGTCTGCATGCAGCCCATGGAAGTACCCATGACCAGGCGCAGATGATTCACATCGAGACCCTTGGTGAGCAACAAGTACTGCGCCAGCACCATGTCCCGGTAGGAATATTGGGGAAACCGCATCCGCAAGGCATCGCTCGGCTTGCTGGATTCTCCGTGACCAATACCGTCCGGCAGGATGATGTAGTACTTATCCGCATCCAAAAGCTGCCCTTTCTGGAACAGCACGCCGGAAAATCTATCATTGATGAGGCTGCGGCCCGATCCTCCGGTGCCGTGCATGATCAGCACCGCATTCGTAACACGCCCTCGAGCGTCTCTTTTCGCCTTGCCGAAGTAGCTATAGTGGATCCGCAGCTCGGGCAGCGTTTCTCCGGAAGCGAAATGGAAATCGCGGATTACGTAGTCGCCGTCGAGCGGCCGCGCAACCGACGGCGCCGCGTTGCCGGCCGCGCTCACGCCCACCCAGCTCAATGCCAACAGGGCGCCAGAGTACAGTTTGTGTAAATGCATGCGTGTGTTCCTCAAATTGCTATTGCGCGTCAATAAACTGACCATCAATACCGCGACCGCGTTCGCTCAGCAAGTACAAAAAGGCGCCGGTCACGGATTTCGCCGCGGGCACCGTGTTCGGATCCTCGGCGGGATAGGCGGCGGCCCGCATCGCGGTGCGCATCCGCCCCGGGTTCACGCTGTTGATGCGGATGTTCGGTTCGCGCTCCAGCTCCTCGAACAGCATGCCGCGAACCGCTTCGAGGCCGGCTTTCGAGACTGCGTAGGCTCCCCAAAACGGCCGCGATTGCCTCACCACGCCGCTGCTGACAAAGATGATCGAAGCATCGGCGGACTTGCGCAGATTCGGCAGCAAGATCTGGGTCAGAATGAATGGCGCCGTTAGATTGACGTGCAAAACCTTACACCAGGTAGGCACATCATATTGCTCGAGGGGCGTGCGATCGCCGAGTAAGGCCGCAACGTGGACCAGGCCGTCGAGCTTGCCAAACTCGGTGTCGATGGTGCGCGCCAGCGCGTCGTACTCCACTGCCGTCGCAACCGCCAGGTCCAAAGCCGCTATCGCAGGTTGCGGTGCGCCCAGCACCTCAATTTCATCGTATACGCGCTCCAGCTTGAGGTTATTGCGACCCGAGAGGATGACGGTAGCGCCGGCGCGTGCGCATTCGATTGCGAGCGCTCGGCCAAGCCCGCTGCCGGCGCCGGTTATCAATATCGAGCGTCCCTTCAACAGCGTGCCGTCGGGAACAAAGTCTTTCGGAATCATTTCAGACATCAAAATTTATCCTTGGGAGCGGCGCGCCGTTGACCACGCAAGCAGCATATCTTGCATGCGAGGAGAGCCAGGTGCTGCAGTTCGCCGCTGCAAGTGTTTTGCGCCCAGCGCCGCCAATACCAGCAGGTGACGCTGCTGCGGGCGGCACGCCGCCGGCAACGCCTGTGCCACACTTTCATAGCTTTGTGCTGCACGCGTGCGCAGCTCCTGCAAATAGTTTTCTAGCTTGGGAGGCGGCTGGTCGGCGCAAAGATCGGCGTTATCGATGCCCGCCGCCATCAGTTCCTGTACAGCAAACGGTATGCGCCCCTGCCGCGCCTCGCGCCGGTAGTCGCGAGTCGCACGTGCCAGGTAATCCGCCACTGCCAGTGCGCGAACACAGTTTCCCAGGCCGATCTCATCGAGGCCACCGGCAGCGAGCCGGGATGCCAGCATCAAAGGAGCGGCGCGCATGGCGCAAGCGTGAGGTTCGAGCTCTGCGCTTCGTTCCAGCGGTACGCCGCTGGCCTCCGCAACCGATGCATCGAGGGCTTGGCGCAGGGGCGCAAAATCGACTTCGCCGGCACGCGGCAGCGACGCCAGATACACACCGATCGGATGTATGGGCACGCGGGCGATGAGGCGACGAACTTCTTCCTGCCACCAGGCCAATTTGATCTGTGCGGCGCTCGGTTCGGTTGCAGGGTCCATCAGTGCGTGCCATTCCGCCAGCAGCGCATATATCCCAAGCAGCGGCGCGCGCACCACGGCGGAAGCGAACAACCAACTCCAATAGCGTGCCGATCCTAACGGCATGGCGCGTGCTCGATAAGTTGCATCAAGTGTCTTGAGAGCTGGGCTCATCGGAAGGCTCGCGCTCGGCTGGCTCAGCGCGCGGCGTGCGGGCCAAACTCTCTATCGGCTCAATCGGCTCGATTTCGCGGGTCACACGCAACCCGAGTGCCTCGAAGCGGCGGGCTGCCGGCAACACCTGTTGTTCCAAGGAACCCACCGCCCGATTGAAGGACTCGACGCTGCTGCCCAGCGATTTTCCCAACTTGCCCAGATGGTCGCCGAATACCGCCAAGCGCTTGTATAACTCCTCGCCCAGTTGCCGAACTTCCCGCGCATTGTCTGCCAAGACCGTTTGTTTCCATCCGTAGGAGATGACCTTCAGCAGTGCAATCAGACTGGTGGGTGTGGCGAGCATTATATTTCGACGCATCGAGTCATCGATCAGCCCCGGATTTTCTTGCAGCGCCGCTGACAGAAACTGGTCCCCCGGCAGAAATAGCACGACAAAATCAGGGCTGCGCTCGAACTGCGACCAATACTGTTTGGATGATAACTCGCGAACCCGCGCGCCCACGATTTGCGCGTGCCGGCGCAACTGCGTGTTTCGGTCTTCATCGGTCTGGGCTTCGACCGCTGCCAGATAGGCATCCAAGGGCGTCTTGACATCGACCACGATGTCGCGCTGCTCCGGTAAGTGCACGACCATGTCGGGCCGAATGGCGCCCGATTCAGTGTTTTGGTGCTGCTGCTCGGTGAAGTCGACGTGCAATGTCATGCCGGAAAGCTCGACGACGCGCCGCAATGTGATCTCGCCCCATTGCCCGCGCACACCGGGCCGACGCAAGGCCGTCACGAGATTGCGGGTCTCGCGCGATAACAAGTTCTGGCCCGTCGCCAGTAGGTCCATTTGCGTTTTCATGCTCGCAAAGGATTCGATGCGGTCGCGCTCGATTGACTGGATTTGAGCTTCGGTCTTTGCCAAGGCTTCGCGGATGGGTTTTACCAGGGATTCGATTGCCGATTCCCGTTCCTTCAGGACTTGCGAGGCATCGAGCTGCTGACGCGTCAAGCGTTCGCGAGCGAGTTGCAAGAACACTTCGCTGTTGCTTTGCAAGCTCTCGCGCGCCAGTTCGCCGAATACGCCATGCAACTGCTCGCGCGCACGCTCTGCGGCCGGTTCGCGTTCCGCGCTTAAAGTTTCCTCGGTCTTGAGACGCGCGCGCAGCACTTCCGCTTCAATGCGCAGTGCCTGCTCGCGGCGGCCGTGCCACAACAGAGCGCTCAAAGCGCCGAGCACACCGCCCACCAAGAACGTCAGCCAAAGCGTGAAATCGCTCATAAGCGGCCGCTGGCATTGAGCCAGTCCAACAGGTCCAGCGGTCGATTCAAGTAGCCGTCACCGCCCCAGGCGGTCGCGTCCTCGTCGGCCCGCAGATAGCCATAACTCGCTACCAGTGCCGGCATTGTGGCTGCGTGTGCGGCTTGCACGTCGCGCTCGGCATCGCCCACGTAAATGCATTCGCTGGGACTGACCTCGGCCAGCGCTGCCGCATGCAACAGCGGCAGCGGGTGCGGCTTGCGCTCGGCCAGCGTGTCGCCGCTGACGACGCAGGCGAAGCGCGCGCGCAGTCCTAGTTCCGCGAGCAGCGGATCGGTGAGCCAAGCCGGCTTGTTGGTGACGATCCCGCTTTTGATCCGCCGGCTCGCGAGTGTGGTAAGAACTTCATCCATTCCCGGAAAGAGCCGGGTTTCGCGACTGATGGCGCTGCGGTAAATCTCTAAGAATCGCCGCTGAAGCCGCAGATAAGATTCTGGATCCGCATCTGGGAATCCGGATTTCACGACGCGCGCGCTGCCGTGGCTCACAGCGCTGCGAACTGCAGCGTAGGGCAGGGGGGGGAGCAATTCCTCCTGGCGCAGCGCGTTCAGTGCGCCGACCATATCCGGCGCGGTGTCGAGCAAAGTGCCGTCCAGATCAAATAACACCGCTCTCAAGGTGAGTGCCATGTCAGGCGCAACGTTTGAAGTGCGCAAGGTAGTTGACGTCGGTGTTCGGCGAGAGCCGAAACGCGCGAGTCAAGGGGTTGTAGCTGATCCCGGTCAAATCCACGAGATTCAAGCCGCTATCGCGGCCCCAACGAGCCAGCTCGGAGGGCCGTATGAACTTCAAATATTCATGCGTGCCTCGCGGCAGCAGCCGCGCGATGTATTCGGCGCCGATGATGGCTACTGCAAATGCCAGCGGCTTGCGGTTCAGGGTGGAGATGATGACATCGCCGCCCGGCCTGACTAGGCGCGCCAAGGCGCGCAGCGTTGCGGCAGGATCCGGAACGTGCTCGAGCATCTCCATGCAGGTAACCAGATCGAATGAGTTTGGCTGCGCGGCTGCCAATTCTTCGGCCGCGATGGCTCGGTATTGAATCGCCAGTTTGCCTTCCAGCGCGTGCAGTTCCGCCACATCCAACACCGCCTGGGAGAGATCAATTCCGAGCACGTGAGCGCCCAAGCTCGCCATCGCCTCGCTCAATATTCCGCCGCCGCAACCCACATCGAGCACACGCATATCGCTCAATGCCGCCGCTCGCTCGATGTAGCGCAGGCGCAGCGGATTGAGTTCGTGCAACGGCCTCGATGGACCGGCAGGATCCCACCAGCTCATCGCCAGCGAGCTGAACTTGGCAAGCTCGGCGGGATCGGCATTTCGAGTTGAAGCATTCATCGGCTAACCTCGCGTGGCCATTCGAGCTGTCCAGGCTGCGGTACGCGCCGACATATCGGACCAATCGAGACGTGTCAGTTCGCCGCCAGAAAGCAGTTGCCGGCCGGCGACCCAAACATCGCTTACGTGGTCACGACCGCCGGCGAAAACTAATTGCGTCAGCGGATCGCTGAGCGGCTGCGTGCCGGGTCCCGATAGATCGACACAGCACAGGTCTGCCCATTTCCCTGCCTCGAGGCTGCCAACCTCGCTTTCAAGCCCCAACACTGCGGCGCCGCCGAGGGTTGCGGCGCGCAGCGCCTCCCAGGCATCGGTTAATAGCGCCACAAGTTTCATGTCGCCCCAAATGTCATGGCCTAATGCCGGCGCGCCCGCGCTGCCGATTCCAAGTCGGACACCGGCAGCGGCCAAGGCCGCGATAGGCGGCAATCCATGGCCGAGTTTCAGGTCTCCTTGAGGGCACACGATGATCGAGATGCCGGTGCGCTGCATGAGACTCATATCTGCAGCGTTGAGCTGGACCATATGAGCCGCGCTGAGCGCCGGGGTCAGCAGCCCCAGATTCCATTGACGTTCAATGGGCCGCATTCCGTATCTCGCTACGCACTCGTCGACTTCGTGCGTTGATTGATGCAGATCCATCATGATGCCGGCATCCAGTTCGTCCGCCAGCGTCACGAGGCGCGCGAAGGTCGCATCGCTGATGGCGTTTGCCGCGAGCGGCGCGAACGCGGTCGAAATCAGCGGTTCACCCTGGTACTTGTCGCGCAGGCGCAGCGCACGTGTCAATGATTGCGCGGCGTCGTTCGCCCAAGGTGTGGGACCCTCGGTCACGGGCATGCCAATCATCGCGCGCATGCCTTGTTCATTTGCAGTCTTCGCCGTTTCTTCAGGAAAAAAATAGCGGTCGGAGAAACAGGTGATTCCCGATTTCAGCATCTCAGCAATGGCCGCCAGCGTTGCATCGCGCGCGAAATCCGCACCGACCATCCGCTCGACAGCCGTGGCGGGGGCCGTGGGGGCGCGGACCAGCCGCCAGGGCGCGGGCGCGTGGGGCGTGGGCAAGGCCCGGGGTTTTATGTGTGGAATTGGCTGCGGGAATGGAGG